>NZ_BCSS01000001.1 GCF_001570985.1 Janibacter limosus NBRC 16128
GTCCCGCCGCAAGGTGTGGCTCGCGTGCGACGAGCACGAGGAGGTCCTGCGCGACCACTTGGCGGTGCGCGGTTTCCCCGTGACGACCTGCGCGGTCGACGAGATCCCTGCCGACGCCGGCTGATGCTGCGCCTGGCTGTCACCCCGAGATGGCTCGGGTGGTTCGCTCTCGCGCTCGCGGCGTCCATCGCCTGCGTCTGGCTGGGCCAGTGGCAGTGGGGCAAGTACGAGGACAAGTCGGCGCGGGCCGACCGGATCGAGACCCACTACGCGGCCGCCCCCATCCCCGTCACCCAGGTCCTCACCGACGAGCCCGTGCCGTTGCAGGACGAGTGGATCCGCGTCACCGCCACCGGTCAGTACCTGACCGACGAGCAGCTCCTCGTGCGCAACCGTCCACTCGACGGGACCTATGGCTATGAGGTGCTCGTCCCCCTTCGTCTTGAGGGTGGGCAGGTCCTGATCGTCGACCGCGGGTGGGTGCCCAACAGCCCGAAGGGGGCCGACATCGCCCCAGAGGTCCCCGCCGCCCCCGAGGGTGAGGTCACCGCCACCGGGTGGGTCCGCCTGGGCGAGAAGGACCTGGGCCGTGACATGCAGCCCGGACAGCTCGCCAGCATCAACCTCTCCGCAGCCGACGCCCAGATCGATGGTGACCTCCTCGGTGGCTACCTCTCGCTGCAGTCGGAGGACCCGCAGGTCCCGCGGCCCGAGCCGCTCGAGGTCCCCGACACCGGGACGGGCCCCCACCTGGCGTATGCCATCCAGTGGTGGCTGGTGATCCCGGCATTCTGGGCCTTCCTCGTCATCGCCCTGCGACGGGAGGCGCTGGAGGGCACCGAGCGCGTCCCGCGCCCCAAGAAGGTGCGCATCTGGGACGAGGAGGACGGCTGAGGCTCAGCCGGTGACGTCAGCGGCGGCGGTCGACACCTCGCCGTCGTACTGCGTCGAGTAGAGGTGTGCGTACAGGCCGCCGGCCGCGAGCAGCTGAGTGTGGGTGCCGCGCTCGACGACCCGACCGTCGTCGACGACGAGGATCTGGTCGGCAGCCCGGATCGTCGAGAGCCGGTGCGCGATGACGATCGCTGTGCGTCCCTCGAGCGCGCTGTCGAGGGCCCGCTGCACGGCGACCTCGGACTCGCTGTCGAGGTGGGCGGTGGCCTCGTCGAGGATGAGCACCGCAGGTGACTTCAGCAGCAGCCTGGCGATGGCGAAGCGTTGCTTCTCGCCGCCGGACAGCCGATGCCCTCGGTCACCGACGACGGTGTCCAGGCCGGCAGGGAGCGCCGCGACCAGACCGCGGACCTGCGCGGCCTCCAGAGCGGCCCACATCTCCTCCTCGGTCGTGTCCGGCTTGGCATACGCCAGGTTGGCCCGCAGCGTGTCGTGGAAGAGGTGGGCCTCCTGGGTGACCATGCCGACCGTCGAGCTGACGGACTCCAGCGTGGCCTCCCGCAGGTCGTGGCCCCCGATGCGCACCGTGCCGCGCGTCGGGTCGTAGAAGCGGGTGATGAGCGAGGTGATCGTGCTCTTGCCGGCGCCGCTGGGACCGACGAGGGCGATGAGCTGACCGGGCTCGGCCCGCAGACTCACGCCCTGCAGGACGGGTCCGCCTTCGTCGCGGTCTCCCGTCGTCGCGCCCTCGAGGGAACGCAGCGAGATGGAGTCCGCACCCGGGTAGGTGAAGTGGACGTCGTCCATCTCGACCGACAGCGCCTCGCCGTGCGGCAGCGGCCGGGCATCGGGCACCTCACGGATGCTCGAGGGCATGTCGAGCAGCTCGAAGAGTCGGGCGAAGGAGACGAGCGCCGTGAGGATGTCGACGTGGACATTGGAGATTGCGGTGAGCGGGCCGTAGAGGCGGGCGAGCAGCGCGGAGAGGGCCAGGAGCGTACCGACGGTCAAGGTCCCCTCCACGGCCATCACACCGCCGAAGCCGTAGACCATCGCGGTCGCGAGCGAGGCGAGCAGGGTGAGCATCACGAAGAAGACGGCGCGGTTGACCGCGATCCGCACGCCGATGTCACGCACGCGGGCAGCGCGCTCGTCGTACTGGGCCACCTCGCGGGCCGGCTGACCAAAGATCTTGACCAGCAGCGCCCCGGCGACATTGAAGCGCTCGGTCATCTGGTTGCCCAGGTCGGCGTTGAGGTTCATCTGCTCGGACGACAGCGAGGCCAGGCGCCGCCCCATCCACTTGGCCGGGAGGATGAAGAAGGGGACGAGCACGAGCGCGGCGAGGGTCAGCTGCCACGACAGGGCGAACATCGCGCCGAGGATGAGCACGAGCGAGATGACATTGCTGACCACGGACGACAGCACCGTCGTGAAGGCCTGCTGGGCGCCGATGACGTCGTTGTTGAGTCGGCTGACCAGGGCCCCGGTCTGGGCTCTGGTGAAGAAGGCAATCGGCTGGCGCAGCACGTGCGCGAAGACCTCGGTCCGCAGGTGGTGGATCAGCCCCTCACCGATCCGCGCGGACAGCCAGCGCTGCACGAGGGTGGTGGCTCCCTCGACGAGCGCGATGAGCGCCACGAGGAGGGCGATCGTGACGACGACGCGACGGTCCTGGGGGATCACTCCGTCGTCGATGAGTCGCTGGAGCAGCAGGGGCACGGCCACGACGGTGAGCGAGCCGACGGCGACCAGCGCGAGGAAGCCGGCGATGATCCGGCTGAAGGGCCGGGCATAGCCCAGCACCCGCCGGGCGGTCCCGGGCGGCAGGGGCGCTCGCGTCGTCTCGTTGCTGCTCATCGAGCGCATGAGGCCCCATGCGTTGTTGGTCATCATCCGTGTGTGCTCCTCGTCGTCCGGTGGCGACAACCCCGCCGGTCCCCTCAGGATTCCCTACGGGTGTGTCAGCCGAGGGCCCGACGCAGCACGAGCGACGCGACAGCGGCGGTGTCCGCCAGCCCTCCGGGGACGAAGGGGGACCCTGCGGCCTGCGCGAGGACGGCCACCTTGTCGTGGAGTACGCCCTCCGCGAGGGTCGCCGGGACCACGACCCGACCGGCCGTGGCGCCAGCGCGTGGCGCGGCGAGGGTCATGGTCATCCAGCCCGCCCGGGGGTGTGCATCGAGCAGGGTCCGGATGCTCTGGCCGGCCTGGCCGGAGCGTGATCCCCCGGCGACGAGCAGCACCGGCTGGTCGACAACGTGCCCGGCGGCCACCAGGCGCTCGTCGACGGCGTCGAGCAGCAGTGGGTCTCCCCCGAGCGCAGGAGCGACCCGGACCGGCGCTCCTGCCGCGCCGAGGGCTCGCACCGCAGCGGGCACGTCGACACGCGCGTGGAAAGCGGGGGTGACGAGCATCGGCACGACGGTGACCTCGTCGGTCAGGCTCGGGCCGAGATCGTGGGGACGGGGGTCGTCGTGCTCGATGTAGACCAGGCGGGTCTCACCACGGCCCGCGTCCGCCAGGGGCCCGGCGACCCGCTCGCGGAGCCGCTCCAGCGTGCTCGAGTGCCGAGGGTCCGGTGATCCGTGCGCCAGCAGGATGGTGGTCATGCCGGGCGCATCACGTGTGGAGTCCGCACTCCACCTTGTCCGTGCCCGACCAGCGTCCGGCCCGAGCGTCCTCGCCCTCGGCGACGGGTCGGGTGCAGGGGGCACACCCGATGGAGGCGTACCCACTCTGGCGAAGGGGGTTGAGGAAGACCGACTTCTCGGCCGCGTACTGGTCGACGTCGTCCTGGGTCCAGCCCGCGATCGGGTTGAGCTTGACCATGCCGCGGCGCTCGTCCCAGCCGACGATGGTGATGTCGGTGCGGGTCGGCGCGTCCTCGCGGCGCATGCCGGTGACCCAGGCCCCGTGCTCCTCGAGCGCGCGGTTGAGCGGCTCGACCTTGCGCATGGCGCAGCACAGATTGGGGTCCCGGTCGTGCAGCTGCGGACCGTGCTCCGCGTCCTGCTCGGCCACCGTCAGGCGCGGGTAGATCGTCCGGATCGTGATGGGCAGCATCGCGTCGTATGCGTCTCGCGTGCCGAGCGTCTCCGCGAAGTGGTAGCCGGTGTCGAGGAAGAAGACGTCGGCGCCCTCGAGGGTCGTGCCGACGAGGTGGACGAGTACCTCGTCGCCCATCGAGCTGGCCACGGTGAGGTCGCGACCGAAGGTCTCCTGGGCCCAGGTCAGGGCACGACGACCCAGCTCGACTCTCCCTTCGTGCGTGTCCCCGTGCTCGGCCTCGAGCGCGGCGAACTGCTGCTCACCCGCTCGGGCGATCTCCTGCAACCGATCCTGCGAGAGGGCGGCACTCATCGGATGTCATCCTCTTCGGCGCGGCGGACCCAGAGCGCGAAGGACTCGCCGTCGCTGCGCTGAGCGAGATAGGTGCGGGCGAGCCGCTCGATGTAGTCGGGCAGGTCGTCCCCGGCAACCTTGAGTGCGCGGGTCTTGCGGGCCAGCGCGAGGTCCTCGGCGAGTGCGCCGCCGAGGTGGACCTGGAAGACCTCCAGGTGGCTGCCGTCGTCCTGCTTCTCCAGCATTCCCTTCAGGCCGACGTCGGCCACCTGGCTGCGTGCGCAGCTGTTGGGGCAGCCGTTGAAGTGGATGCTGAAGGGGACGTCGATGTCGAGGCGCTTCTCGAGCTCCTCGACGGTCCAGCGGGCCCGCTTCTTGGTGTCGGTCAACGCGAGCTTGCAGAACTCGAGACCGGTGCAGGCCATGACATTGCGGCGCCACTCGCTCGGGTGGACCTCGAGATCGAGGTCCTTGAGGTCGACGGCGAGTTGGTCCGCAGCAGCCGGGGGCACATCGAGGACGAGAACCTTCTGGTGCGGGGTGAACCGGATGCGCCGGCTACCGGTGGCCTCGGCCAGCTCGGCAAGGCGAGTCAGCTTGGTTCCGGTCATCCTGCCGGCGATCGGCGCAGCGCCGACCCAGACGCGGCCGTCCTTCTGCTCGTGGATGCCGACGTGGTCGCGTCGCGACCCGGGCACGGCCTTGGCCTCCGGCCCATCGGGAAGGGAGCGCCCCAGGTAGTCCCTCTCCAGCACCTCGCGGAACTTCTCGGCACCCCAGTCGGCCATGAGGAACTTCAGCCGGGCCTTGTTGCGCAGGCGTCGGTAGCCGTGGTCGCGGAAGATCGCCGTGACGCCGGCCCACACCTCGGGGACCTGCTCGAGGGAGACCCACACGCCCAGCCGCTGGGCGAAGATCGGCTTGACCGACAGGCCGCCGCCCACCCAGAGGTCGAAGCCCGGACCGTGCTCGGGGTGGTGGACGCCGACGAAGGAGATGTCGTTGATCTCGTGCGCGATGTCCATCGAGGGCGAGCCGGAGATGGCCGTCTTGAACTTCCGGGGCAGGTTGGAGTACTCGGGGTCACCGATGAACTTCGCCTTGATCTCGTCGAGGGCCGGCGTGCCGTCGATGATCTCGTCCTTGGCGATGCCGGCCACCGGTGAGCCGAGCATCGTGCGCGGGCAGTCGCCGCAGGCCTCCGTCGTCGACAGACCGACTGCTTCGAGACGCCGCCAGATCTCCGGCACGTCCTCGATCCGGATCCAGTGCAGCTGGATGTTCTGCCGGTCGGAGATGTCAGCGGTGTCCCGTGCGAAGTCCGTGCTGATGCCCGCAACCGCGCGAAGCTGGTCGGTCGTCATCCGTCCGCCGTCGCTGCGAACCCGCATCATGAAGAACTCGTCGTCGAGGCCGTCCTCGCCCGTGTGCGTCCCGTCGAGGCCCTGCTTGCGCTGCGTGTAGAGGCCCCACCAGCGCATGCGACCGGTGAGGTCGTCCTTGGCGATGGAAGCGAAGCCCTGCTTGGAGTAGGTCTCCTCGATCCGCGCGCGCACGTTGAGCGCGTCGTCCTCCTGCTTGAACTCCTCGTTGTGGTTCAGCGGAGTCCGGTCGCCATCTGCCCAGGCTCCGGTGGACTTCGTGCGCGTGGGTCGGGTCGTCACAGTCACAGAACTCATAGTAGTGACTCACTTATGGAACTCATAACTCACCGTTATGTGTCTCACGTGGTGGAGCGCGGGCCTCAGGCCAAGGTGACCAGATCCCGGTAGTCCGGGCTGTAGAAGTCCTCGACGCCGTCGGGCAGGAGCAGGATCCGCTCGGGCTGGAGCGCGTCGACCGCGCCCTCGTCGTGCGTCACGAGGACGACGGCACCCTTGAAGGTCGACAGCGCCCCGAGGATCTCCTCACGGCTGGCAGGGTCGAGGTTGTTGGTCGGCTCGTCGAGGAGCAGCACATTGGCGCTGGAGACGACGAGCAGCGCGAGCGACAACCGCGTCTTCTCCCCACCCGAGAGCACCCCGGCCGGCTTGTTGACGTCATCCCCGCTGAAGAGGAAGGAGCCGAGCACCTTGCGGACCTCGGTCTCGCCGAGGTCCGGGGCCGCTGACTTCATGTTGGCCAGCACCGACCGGTCGACGTCCAGGTTTTCGTGCTCCTGGGCGTAGTACCCGAGCTTGAGGCCGTGGCCGGGCTCGACCTGTCCGGTGTCCGGGGCGTCCACACCCGCGAGCATGCGCAGCAGGGTCGTCTTGCCGGCGCCGTTGAGCCCGAGGACGACGACCTTGGTCCCCCGGTCGATGGCCAGGTCGACGTCGGTGAAGATCTCCAGGCTCCCGTAGGAGCGGGAGAGACCAGAGGCACGAAGGGGGGTCCGCCCGCACGGCGCCGGGTCCGGGAAGCGCAGCTTGGCCACGCGATCCTGGGTGCGTTCGCCCTCGACGCCGGCGAGCATCCGCTCGGCGCGCTTGATCATCTGCTGCGCTGCGGTGGCCTTGGTGGCCTTGGCGCGCATCTTGTCCGCCTGCTCGAGCAGGACGGTCGCCTTCTTGGTGGCGTTCTGCACCTCGCGCTTGCGGCGACGCTCGTCCGTCTCGCGCTGCTGGAGGTAGTTCTTCCAGCCCATGTTGTAGATGTCCAGCTCGCACCGGTTGGCGTCGAGGTGGAAGACCCGGTTGACGACGACCTCGAGCAGCTCGACGTCGTGGCTGATGATGATCAGCCCTCCCTTGTAGTTGCGCAGGTGCTCACGCAGCCAGGCGATGGAGTCGGCGTCAAGGTGGTTGGTCGGTTCGTCGAGCAGGAGCGTCTCGTTGCCGGAGAAGAGGATCCGGGCCAGCTCCACCCTTCGTCGCTGACCACCCGAGAGCGTCTCAAGGCTCTGGTCCAGGCGCGCCTCGTCGATCCCGAGGGCAGAGGCGATGCTCGCGGCCTCGGACTCTGCGGCGTACCCGCCGGCCGCGTCGAACTCCTCCTGCAGCCGACCGAAGCGCCCCATCGCCTTCTCCAGTGTCTCGGGGTCGGCGCTCGCCATCCGCTTCTCCGTGGTGCGCAGATCGGTGACGATGCGGTCCAGACCACGGGCCGAGAGGATCCGCTGGCGACCGGTGACGGTCAGGTCCCCCGTGCGCGGGTCCTGGGGAAGGTAGCCGATGCCGCCGGTGGAGGTGACCTCCCCCGACGCGGCCTGCGCCTGACCGGCGAGCACCTTGGTCAGGGTCGTCTTGCCGGCGCCATTGCGTCCGACGAGGCCGACGCGGTCTCCTGCGGCCATGCGGAAGGACGCGCCGTCCAGCAGGATCCGCGAGCCTGCCCGCAGCTCGATGCTGCTTGCTGTGATCACGGGTGGTTCTCCTGCACGTACGAAAGGTCGGTCGCCGGTTAGTGTAAGTCGCAGACCCGCCGGTCACCGCATCCGTCCCGGTCGCCCGACCGAGCCCCATGGAGGAACGCCCATGAGCATCAACGACAACGCCTCGCTCGACACCTCCCGGATGGGCGGCGGCGGAGGCGGCCGGGGGCGCGGTCCCGTGATCGCCGGCGGTGGCGGCATCGTGGGCCTGATCATCGCCGTGATCCTCGTCCTGACCGGCAACGGGGACATGCTCGGCGGTGGCGACGCCCCCCAGGAGACCGCGCAGGGGCAGAGCGACCAGCGCCTGGCCGAGAAGTGCAAGAGCGGCGCTGATGCCAAGAATGACCGCGAGTGCCTCATGGTCCTCGGCGAGAACAGCCTCCACGACTACTGGAGCAGCCAGCCCGATCTGGCCAAGGCCCTGCAGGACGCCAACCAGCGGTTCCGCGGACCGGACAAGGTCGTGGTCTACACCGGCCAGACCCAGTCCCAGTGCGGGACGGCCAGCAACCAGGTCGGTCCCTTCTACTGCCCCGTCGACGAGCAGATCTTCATCGACACCGACTTCTACGACATCATGGAGCAGCAGCTGGGTGCCGAGGACGGCGTGCTCGCCGAGCTCTACGTGCTCGCACACGAGTACGGCCACCACATCCAGAATGTCTACGGCGTGCTCGACGAGGCCCAGAAGGACCCCAAGGGCGCCGACTCGGGTGCCGTGCGCGTCGAGCTGATGGCCGACTGCTTCGCCGGCATGTGGATCCAGCACGCGACCGAGACCAAGGACGCCAAGGGCCAGGCACTGCTCACCGACATCAGCGACGCGGACGTCACCAATGCCATGGGCGCGGCCAAGTCGGTCGGTGACGACGAGATCCAGAAGAAGTCCGGTGGCGGTGTCCAGCCCGAGTCGTGGACCCACGGCTCGGCCAAGGCCCGTCAGGCCTGGCTGCTGCGCGGGATGAAGGCCGACTCGGTCAACCAGTGCGACACCTTCGAGGTCAGCGACCCCAACAACATCTGACCCCCGTTCCCGAGGGGCTCAGTCCTCCAGCGTGATCCGCACCGCCCGCGCTCGGCGCGCGGCCTCCTGGAGCACCGCGTAGCGCGGGTCGGGCAGGTCCCACAGGACCCGGCGCGGCAGGTCGCGCAGGTGCGCGAGCCGGTCGTCGTCGAGGACTTGCTCGGACATCCGTCGGTCCCCCCCGAGGACGAGCGCGTCGATGCTCCCCGCCGACAGATGACGAAGCGCGAGCTCGCTCACCTTGCCGATGACCCCGTCGGCCTGGTTGCCCCGACGGCGCGCATACCGCTGCTGGCTCCAGCCGCCCTTCTTGGTCTTGCCCTGCACATAGGCGGTGCCGCAGGTGTGGGCGAGGAGGTCGCCCCCTTCGTCACGGCCGACGGCGTGACCGCCACGGCGCACGAGGACCAGCCCGATGCGGGAGTGGTCGAAGCCCTCCCCCGTGGCAGTGGAACCGTCACCGCCGGTGAGCACGAAGGAGCCCGGCACGTCGGCGCGCGTGGCGCCGTCGTGCCGGGCTGCAAATCCTTCGACCCACCGCTCGAGGCGGGCCGGGGCCACCTCGACGGTGCGGGACATGCTGGGGTGACTCAGATGTTGAAGCCGAGCGCGCGCAGCTGCTCGCGGCCGTCATCGGTGATCTTGTCCGGACCCCACGGCGGCATCCAGACCCAGTTGATCCTGGAGTCGGTGACCAGGTCGGTGAGGGCCTGGGTGACCTGGTCCTCGATGACATCGGTCAGCGGGCAGGCCGCGGAGGTGAGGGTCATGTCGATGACCGCGTGGTTCTGCGGGTCGACGGTGATGCCGTAGACGAGGCCGAGGTCGACGACGTTGATCCCCAGCTCGGGGTCGACGACGTCGCGCAGCGCCTCCTCGACATCAGCGACATTGCTCGGTGTGGGTGCCTGGGCAGTCATGCGGTCTCTCCTTGGGATGCGGTCGCGATGTCGACGCCGGCCTGGGCCAGCGCGTCGGTGAGGGCCATCCAGCCCAGCAGAGCACACTTGACGCGCGCTGGGTACTGGGCGACTCCGGCCAGGGCCACGCCGTCGCCGATGACCTCTTCGTCGCCCGGGTCCTGGCCGCGGCTGGTGAGCATCTGGCGCATGGCCTCGTGCACGACCATCGCGTCGTCGATGCCCTCTCCGGTGATCTCCTCGGCGAGGATCGAGGTGCTCGCCATGGAGATCGAGCAACCCATCGCCTCGTAGGAGATGTCGGTGATCGTGGCGTCGTGCCCGGTGCCGTCGAGGTGGACGCGCAGCGTCACCTCGTCACCGCAGGTGGGGTTGACGTGGTGCACCTCGGCCAGGTGGCCCTCACGCAGGCCGTGGCCGACCTGGCGCTTGGAGTGGTCGAGGATGAGCTCTTGGTACAGGTCCATCAGGCAGCTCCTGTCTCGACGCCGAAGATCGCGGGCACGCGGTCGAGCGCGGCCACGAGCGTGTCGATCTCGGCCGGGGTGTTGTAGACGGCCAGCGAGGCGCGGGTGGTGGCAGCGACACCGAAGGCGCGGTGCAGCGGCCAGGCGCAGTGGTGACCCACACGCACGGCGACCCCCTGGTCGTCGAGGACCTGGCCCACGTCGTGCGCGTGGACACCGTCGACGACGAAGGACACTGCCGCGCCGCGGTGGACCACGTCGGCCGGACCGATGAGCCGGACCCAGGGCCGCTGCGCGATCGCCTCGAGCAGCTGCGCCGTGAGGGCCTGCTCGTGCGCGGCGATGCGCTCGACACCGATGTCCTGCATCCAGCGCACGGCGGCACCCAGACCGATGGCCTGGCTGGTCATCGGCACGCCGGCCTCGAAGCGGGTGGGCGGCGGCGCGTAGGTGCTGCCCTCCATCCGCACGATCTCGATCATCGACCCGCCGGTGAGGAAGGCGGGCATCTGCTCGAGGAGGTCGTAGCGACCCCACAGGACGCCGATGCCGCTCGGGCCGTACATCTTGTGGCCGGAGAAGGCGAGCAGGTCCACGCCGAGCTCGGTGACGTCCACCGGCAGGTGGGGCACCGACTGGCAGGCGTCGAGGACCGTGATCGCTCCGACGGCCTTGGCCGCAGCGACGATGCGCGGGACATCGCTGACGGCGCCGAGCACGTTGGAGGCGTGGGTGAAGGCCAGGACCTTGGTGCGCTCGGTGACCATCTCGTCGAGCTGCTCGAGGTCGAGACGACCCTCGTCGGTCACGCCGATCCAGCGCAGGGTGGCACCGGTGCGCCGGCACAGCTCCTGCCACGGGATGAGGTTGGCGTGGTGCTCGGCCTCGGTGATCAGGATCTCGTCACCCTCACCGACGCGAAGGGGGGATCCCACCTCCGCGTTGGAGAAGGCGTAGGCGGCAAGGTTGAGCGCCTCGGTGGCGTTCTTGGTGAAGACCACCTCGCGCTCCTGCGCACCGATGAGACCGGCGATGTCGGCTCGGGCGCCCTCGTAGGCCTCGGTGGCCTCCTCGGACAGCGCGTGCGCCCCACGGTGCGGCGCCGAGTTGGCCGTGAGCAGGAAGTCGCGCTCGGCGTCCAGGACGGCGAGCGGCTTCTGCGAGGTCGCACCGGAGTCTAGGTAGACGAGAGGCTTGTCCCCGCGCACCGTGCGCTCGAGGATGGGGAACTGGCCGCGGATCGCGGCCAGCTCGCCCTCGGGGATCAGCTGCGGCGTCATGCTCAGGCCCCAGCGGTCGTGGCGGGCTCCCCCGTCGTCAGGAAACGGTCATAGCCCTCGGCCTCGAGGCGGTCGGCCAGCTCGGCGCCACCCTGCTCGGCAATGCGCCCGTCGACGAAGACGTGGACCTGGTCGGGGGTGATGTAGCGCAGGATGCGCGTGTAGTGCGTGATGAGCAGGACGCCGGCATCGGTGCCCGCCTTGGCGCGGTTGACACCCTCGGAGACGATGCGCAGGGCATCGACGTCCAGACCGGAGTCGGTCTCGTCGAGGATGGCGAACTTGGGCTTGAGCAGCTCCATCTGGAGGATCTCGTGGCGCTTCTTCTCGCCACCGGAGAAGCCCTCGTTGACATTGCGCTCGGCGAAGGCGGGGTCCATCCGCAGCTCGTCCATCGCATTGCGGACGTCCTTGACCCAGTGCCGCAGCTTGGGAGCCTCACCGTCGATGGCTGTCTTGGCGGTCCGCAGGAAGTTGCTCACCGTGACGCCGGGAACCTCGACGGGGTACTGCATCGCGAGGAAGAGGCCGGCGCGGGCCCGCTCGTCGACGGACATGGCGAGCACGTCCTCGCCGTCGAGGGTCACCGTGCCGGAGGTGACGGTGTACTTGGGGTGGCCGGCGATGGAGTAGGCCAGCGTGGACTTGCCGGACCCGTTGGGGCCCATGATCGCGTGCGTCTCACCGGAGTTGATGGTGAGCGTGACACCCTTGAGGATCTCCTTGGGGCCGTCCTCGGTGGTGACGCTGACGTGCAGGTCGGTGATCTCTAGCGTTGCCATGTTCGTCGTCTTTCCTTCGTGAAGTGTGTGGTCAGTCGGCCAGCGAGACGAGGACGTCACCGTCGGCGCTCACCTGGACGGTGTGCACCGCGACGGGGACGGTCGCAGGCAGGCTGGTGGGCCGACCGGAGAGCAGGTCGAAGCGGGAGCCGTGCAGCCAGCACTCGATGGTGCAGCCGTCGACCTCGCCCTCGGAGAGCGAGACCTTGCCGTGGGTGCACTCGTCGTCGATCGCGTGGACGGTGCCGTCCTCGACGCGCACCACGGCGATGACACGACCGGAGACCTCGGCCTTGGCGGCCTCCCCGGTCGTCAGCTCGTCGAGGTGGCAGACCCGGACGAAGCCGGGCTCTGCGACGGCGCTCATGCAGCGCCGCCCTCGAGCTCGATGTCGATCGCGGCCATGATGCGCTCGCTGATCTCCGGGTCACCGACCCGCTGGACGATGCTGTTGAAGAAGCCGCGCACGACGAGGCGACGGGCCTCGTCCTCGGGGATGCCGCGCGACTGCAGGTAGAACAGCTGCAGGTCGTCGAAGCGACCCGTCGTCGATGCGTGGCCGGCACCGATGATCTCGCCCGTCTCGATCTCGAGGTTGGGGACGGAGTCGGCGCGTGCGCCGTCGGTCAGCACGAGGTTGCGGTTGAGCTCGTAGGTCTCGGTGCCCTCGGCCGCCGCGCGGATGAGGACATCGCCGACCCACACGGTGTGCGCGGTCTCGCCCTGGAGGGCGCCCTTGTACTCGACATTGCTCGTGCAGTGCGGCGCCTCGTGGTCGACGAAGAGCCGGTGCTCGAGGTGCTGTCCCGCGTCGGCGAAGTAGACGCCCAGGCCCTCGAAGGAGCCGCCGGGGCCGGCGTAGGTCGCGTTGGTGTTGAGCCGCACGATGCCGCCACCGATGGTGATGGCGATGTGTCGCACGCTCGCGTCACGACCCACGACGACATCGTGCTGGCCGAGGTGGTGGGCGTCATCGGCCCAGTCCTGCAGCGAGACGATGGTCAGCTGCGAGCTGTCGCCGGAGATGACGGAGAGCAGCTCGGTGTAGTCGCTCGTGCCCGAGTGCTCGATGACGACCGTCGCCTTGGCGAAGGCACCGACGCGCACGACGTGGTGCGCACGCACGGTCTCGCGGCTCGCGCCGTCGAGCCGGATGCGCACCGGCTCGGTGAGCTCCGCCTCGGCCGGGACGTCGATGACGACGACCGAGTCCCCGCTCGCAGCGACGGCCGCGGCGCGGTCGGAGGGCAGCGGGACGCCAGCCGCGCGCACCTCGTCGGCGGAGACCGTCGAGCGGGTCACGCCCTCGGGCAGCTCGTGCGTGACGCTGAGCGTGGAGCTGTCACCGGCCTCGCTGAAGAGGTCGGTCAGCTCGCCGACCGGCGTGAAGCGCCAGTCCTCCTCGCGCCCGGTGGGCATCTCGAAGTCGGAGACCTCCCAGGAGCGGATGCGCTCCGCGCGGGACTGGTCCGGGACGAGGGTGTCCGCGGAATGGGTATGGGCCTTGGGGCCCGAGTCAGCCAGCAGGCTCATCAGCCGACGGCTCCTTCCATCTGGAGTTCGATGAGGCGGTTGAGCTCGAGGGCGTACTCCATCGGCAGCTCGCGCGCGATGGGCTCGACGAAGCCACGCACGATCGTCGCCATGGCCTCCTCCTCGTTGAGCCCGCGGGACATGAGGTAGAAGAGCTGGTCGGCGGACACCTTGGAGACCGTGGCCTCGTGACCCATCTGCACCTCGTCCTCGCGGACGTCGACGTAGGGGTAGGTGTCGGACCGACTGATCGTGTCCACGAGCAGGGCATCGCACACGACATTGGACTTGCTGTTGGTCGCGCCCTCGAGGACCTGCACGAGGCCTCGGTAGGAGGTACGACCGCCACCACGTGCCACCGACTTGGAGATGATCGAGCTCGACGTGTTGGGGGCGGCGTGCACCATCTTGGCGCCCGCATCCTGGTGCTGTCCCTCGCCGGCGAAGGCGATCGAGAGGGTCTCCCCCTTGGCGTACTCACCCATGAGGAAGCACGCCGGGTACTTCATCGTCACCTTGGAGCCGATGTTGCCGTCGACCCACTCCATCGTGCCGCCCTCGGCGACCGTGGTGCGCTTGGTGACGAGGTTGTAGACGTTGTTGGACCAGTTCTGGATGGTCGTGTACCGCACCCGGGCGTTCTTCTTGACGACGATCTCGACGACGGCGCTGTGCAGCGACGCGGTCGTGTAGATCGGCGCCGTGCAGCCCTCGACGTAGTGCACGGAGGAGCCCTCGTCGGCGATGATCAGCGTCCGCTCGAACTGGCCCATGTTTTCGGTGTTGATCCGGAAGTAGGCCTGCAACGGGATGTCGACGTGGACGCCCGGCGGGACGTAGATGAAGGAGCCACCCGACCACACGGCAGTGTTGAGCGCGGCGAACTTGTTGTCACCGGCGGGGATGACGGTGCCGAAGTACTCGCGGAAGAGGTCCTCGTGCTCGCGCAGCCCGGTGTCGGTGTCGACGAAGATGACGCCCTGTTGCTCCAGGTCCTCACGGATCTGGTGGTAGACGACCTCGGACTCGTACTGAGCGGCGACGCCGGCGACGAGGCGCTGCTTCTCCGCCTCGGGGATGCCCAGTCGGTCGTAGGTGTTCTTGATGTCGTCGGGCAGCTCGTCCCACGAGGCGGCCTGGTTCTCCGTGGACTTCACGAAGTACTTGATGTTCTGGAAGTCGATCCCGGTGAGGTCGCTCCCCCAGCTCGGCATGGGCTTCTTGCCGAAGAGGCGCAACGACTTCAGCCGCAGGTCGCGCATCCACTGCGGCTCGCTCTTGCGGTCGCTGATGTCGAGCACGACCTCTTCGTTGAGGCCTCGCCTGGCGGTCTCGCCGGCGGCGTCGCTGTCGGACCAGCCGTACTCGTAGCGGCCGATGTCCTTGAGCCCGGGGTTGAGCTCTTCGATGTTGGTGCTCATCGCGTGGACCTCTCTGTGTGGGGACGCGCCCCCGCGGTGGGGACGAAGGTGGTGCAGACGTGATCGCCCTGAGCCAAGGTGGCCAGGCGTTGGACATGGACGCCGAGGAGGCGGGAGAAGGCATCGGTCTCCGCCTCGCACAGCTCGGGGAACTCAGCCGCGACATGCTGGACCGGGCAATGGCCCTGGCACAGCTGCAGACCGACGACGACGTCGTCGCCGACCGTACGCGCGCTGGCAGCGTAGCCCTCGACACCCAGTGCCTCCACGAGAGCCTCGGTCCGGGCACGCGGGTCATCGCCCGCGGCCTCGATGCGGCTCTCGCAGCGCTCCTCGAGGGAGCGGATGCGCTGGTCGGCGAAGGCGCGTACGGCGTCCTCACCGCCGGTGTCGCGCAGGAAGCGCATGGCATCAGCGGCCAGCTCGTCGTAGTCCGCGCTCAGGTGCTCGTGACCGGTGTCGCCGACGACCCACTCCCTGGCGGGTCGGCCGCGGCCGCGCTTGCCCGTGTGGGGCGCCCGGCTCGTCACGGCACTCGTCTCGGCCAGCTGGTCGAGGTGTCGCCGCACGCCGGTGGCGGTCAGCCCCAGCTGCGCGGCCAGTGCGGCTGCGGTGATCGGTCCCTGCTCGCTGATGACGGCCAGGACGCGGTCTCGCGTGCGCGCATCACGACCGACGTCGTCGGGGACCGACGACGACCTCGTGACGTGCGATGAATTAACCACACACCCATGTTACGTAATTAGCCGGGTAAGGCAACAAAGGGAGCCCTAACCCGACCCTGTCGGCCGCGCTGCCTAGACTCCCCTCTCGTGACACGTGCCGTCGTCGTGGAGGACCTGCGCCGCGTCTTCGGCGACACCCGCGCCGTCGACGGGGCCACGTGGGCTGCCGAGACGGGCGAGATCACCTGCGTCCTGGGCCCCAACGGTGCCGGCAAGACGACCACCATCGAATGCCTCGAGGGCCTCCAGCGACCCGACTCCGGGACCTGCCGGGTCCTCGGCACCGACCCCTGGCAGGCAGACGCCGACCACCGGGCCCGAGTCGGCGTCATGCTCCAGGACGGCGGCCTGCCGCAGAGCGTCTCGGCAGCGCGGCTCCTCGGGCACCTGCAGCGGCTCTACCGGACCCACCGCACCGACGAGCTCGTCGAGCGGCTCGACATCACCCCCTTCGCCCGGACGCCGGTGCGCCGCCTGAGCGGTGGGCAACGACAACGCGTCGCCTTGGCCGCTGCGCTGCTCGGTGACCCCGAGGTGGCCTTCCTCGACGAGCCGACCGCCGGGCTGGACCCGCATGCCCGGCTGGCGGTCTGGGACCTGGTCCGGGAGCGCCGCGACGAAGGCGTCGCCCTCGTCGTCACCACCCACGGCTTCGACGAGGCCGAGCGCCTGGCCGATCGCGTCGTCATCCTCGACCGGGGCAGGGTCGTCGCGGACGACACCCCCGCCGCCATCGCCGCAGGCGGCCGGCTCGAGGACGCGTACTTCGCCCTGACCGGAGGGACCCGTGGCTGAGACCGTCCTCTCCCCCGCCGAGCCGCAGCGACGCCGCATCCTCGCGCAGGCACGCTTCGAGGCCGAGATCTTGGCGCGCAACGGCGAGCAGCTCCTCGTCTCGCTCGTCCTGCCCGCCCTGGCCATGGTCGCCCTCATCGCCTCTCCCTACCCGGACCTGCCCGAGCCGCGAGTGGCACTCGTCGTGCCGGGCGTGCTCGCCCTGGCCGTCGTCTCGACGGCATTCACCGGACAGGCGATCCAGACCGCCTTCGACCGTCGCTACGGCGTGCTGCGCCTGCTGGCCACGTCACCCGTCGGCAGCGACGGGCTGCTCGCCGGCAAGGCCGTGGCAGTCGCCGCGGTCGCGCTCCTGCAGCTCATCGTCCTGGGCGCCGTCGGTGTCGCCCTCGGTTGGCGGCCGGACCTCCTCGGTCTGCTCCTCGCACCCGTCTCCGCTGCGCTGGGAGTCTGGGTCTTCGTCGCCCTCGCCCTGCTCCTCGCCGGCGCGCTGCGGGCCGAGGCAGTTTTGGCCCTGGCCAACCTCGTGTGGGTCCTCCTCGCCGGCGTCGGCGGGCTGCTCCTGCCCGGCGACACGGTCGGCGGGCTCGACGCGGTCGTGCGCTGGCTGCCCTCCGGGGCGCTCGGGGACGCCTTCCGCGATGGCCTGACCGGCGCCGGCGTGCCCCTGCTGCCGTGGGCAGTGCTCGTCCTGTGGGGCGTCGGCCTCAGCCTCGCGGTGGTGCGCACCTTCCGCTGGCGGGACTGACCCCCTTCGCCCCCGTGGTCAGGCGCGCTGTGGTTACGACATACCGTAGTGGCGTGCCACAGACCCTCTCCTCGGCAGCTCGCACGTGGCTGCCCCGCCTGCTCCTGCTCAACCTGATCGCTGAGATCGGGATCGTCGTCACGGGAGGGCTCGTCCGCCTCACCGGCTCCGGCCTCGGCTGCCCGACCTGGCCCGAGTGCGTCCCCGGGTCGTACGTGCCGACGGTGGAGCAGGAGGAGGGGATCCACAAGTTCATCGAGTTCGGCAACCGGACGCTCACCGGCGTCGTGGGCATCCTGGCCCTGCTCGTGCTGTGGGGCCTGTACCGCTGGGCCCGTGAGCGTCCCGAGCTGATCCGCGCCGCGTGGGTCGTGCTGGCCGGCGTGGGCGCCCAGGCGATCGTCGGCGGCATCACGGTGCGCACCGGCCTCAATCCGTGGATCGTGGCCTTCCACTTCCTGTGCTCGATGGCTCTCGTCGCCGTCTCGGCGTGGCTGTACTGGCGCCACCAGCAGCCCGGTGGCGCGACCCACTCGCTGCTCCACCCGCTCGTCACCCGTCTGGAGTGGGTGCTGGCAGCGGTCGCGGTCGTCGTCCTCGTGCTCGGCACCGTCGTCACCGGCTCGGGACCGCACTCGGGCGACGCGGACGCCCCGGCCCGCACCGGCTTCGACCCGCGCACCATCTCGTGGCTGCACGCCGATGCCGTCATGCTCTTCATCGGGATCTGCGTGGCCGTCTGGCTGGGAGCGAAGCTCACCGAGCGCGCCGCCGGCCCGGCCCGCGCCTGGTGGCTGGTCCTGATGGTCACGCTCGCCCAAGGCCTGATCGGCTACGTGCAGTACCTGACCGAGCTGCCCGAGGTGCTCGTCCTGGCCCACATGTTCGGAGCCAGCGCCCTCGTCGTCGTCATCGTCCGGGCGGTCGTCCTCTCCCGCACGACGGAGACCCGCCCCGTCGACTGACCCACCCGCTCACACCCGTTGGTTGATGAGCGCCGGCACGGTTGTGTGTTGAACCAGTAGTTGTGGACGCCGGCAGGCCCTGTACAGCCGCCCCGGCCCCCGCGGCTACCACTTCAACACACAACCTTCGGCAGGATGTCCGGGCAGACGAAGGGGGCGGGTGGTGCCGAACCTCTGTGCCCGAGGGAAAGAAGACTCAGGCGAGGCCGGGCAGCGCGAAGTGCAGCAGCGGATCGATCGCGACACCGAGGAACAGCAAGGTCACGTACGTGATCGAGAAGTGGAAGAGCCGCATGGGCTTGAGGACCGACTGCTTGGTCTCGCCTCGCTTGGCCACCGACAGCAGGCGGTGCGCCTCGGCGACGAAGAGCGCACCTGAGACGACGGCCGCCACGAGGTAGATCCAGCCCATGTCGGCCACCGGGATGAGCGCGAGGGAGGTCAGGACCATCACCCACGAGTAGGCGACGATCTGGCGGGCCACGGTCGTCATCTGCCGGACGACGGGGAGCATCGGCACACCGGCCGCTGCGTAGTCGTCGGAGAAGCCGATGGACAACGGCCAGTAGTGCGGCGGAGTCCAGAAGAAGATCACGAGGAAGAGGATGATCGCGGGCCACTCGACGGAGTTGGTCACGGCGGACCAGCCGATGAGGGTCGGCATGCACCCGGCGATGCCGCCCCAGACGATGTTCTGCGACGTCCGACGCTTGAGGATCATCGTGTAGAGGACGGCGTAGAGGACGATCGCGGCGAGCGAGAGCATCGCCGAGAGCGGGTTGACCAGCAACCACAGCCACGCTGTCGCGAGAGCCGTCAGGATGAAGGCGAAGATCAGCGCGCCGCGGGCGGAGGCCTCACCGGTGACGAGCGGGCGGTTCTGCGTGCGACCCATCTGCGCGTCGATGTCACGGTCGTAGACCATGTTGAAGGTGTTGGCCGCCCCGGCACTCAGGCTGCCACCGACGAGGGTGAGCAGGATGAGCGAGAGGGAGGGGACGCCGCGCTGGGCGAGGAACATCACCGGGACCGTCGTCACGAGGAGAAGCTCGATGATCCGAGGCTTCGTGAGGGCGACGTACGCACGCACGGTGCGACGCCACGGACGGGTCGCCGGCGACAGCTCGCGCGTCGACTCGAGAGTGGTCACGGACTGCCTTTGCCGAAGGGGTGGGGTCGGGCCGCGCGGGGCGCTGGCCTGTGGCCCACTCTACCCGTGCCCCGGAGCCCGTCGGGCCCCACCCCACGCGGCGTCGCCCACATCACGCGCGCACTAGTGTGGTGGCGAGCACGCACGCCTCCGCAGCAGAAAGGTCCTCCGTGAGCACGGACACCGACACCTCCCCCAAGGCTCCCGCGAAGAAGGCAGCCAGCAGCGCTGCCCCCAAGGGCACCACTCGCACCGTGGCCTCCGCGAACCCCGCTGGCAAGGCCGGGACCTCCTCCCGCTCCTCCGACCTGCCGATGCCGGTCGCCAAGAAGGCCGGCTGGAAGGACCTGGACGTCCGCGCGGTCGACCTGGGCCGCCTGCTCGCGGCGGATGCCGTGCAGGAGTGCGGCAGTGGTCACCCCGGGACGGCGATGAGCCTCTCCCCGGTCGCCTACCTGCTCTACCAGCAGGTCATGACGCATGACCCGTCCGACCCCACCTGGCTGGGGCGCGACCGCTTCGTGCTGTCCATCGGGCACTCGTCCCTGACGCAGTACGTGCAGCTCTTCCTCTCCGGCTACGGCCTCGAGCTGAGCGACCTCAAGGCGCTGCGCACCTGGGGCTCGTTGACCCCCGGCCACCCGGAGGTCCACCACACGCCCGGTGTCGAGATCACCACCGGTCCGCTCGGGTCCGGCATCGCCTCCGCCGTCGGCATGGCGATGGCGCAGCGTCGCCAGCGCGGGCTCTTCGACCCCGAGGCCAAGGCGGGGACCTCCCCCTTCGACCACACGATCTGGTGCCTCGCCTCCGACGGTGACCTGCAGGAGGGCGTCTCCGCGGAGGGCAGCTCGCTCGCCGGCCACCAGGAGCTCGGCAACCTCAACGTCATCTACGACGCCAACCAGATCTCCATCGAGGACGACACCGACATCGCCTTCACCGAGGACGTGGGTGCGCGCTACCGGGCCTACGGCTGGGAGGTCATCGACGTCGACTGGCGCAAGACCGGCGACGGCAGTGCCTACGTCGAGGACGTCGACGCGCTCTACGCCGCGACCCAGCAGGCGAAGAAGAACACCAAGGCGCCGACCCTGATCGTCCTCCACACGATCATCGCGTGGCCGGCTCCCACCAAGCAGGACACCGGCGCCTCGCACGGCTCCGCGCTCGGCGCGGACGAGGTCGCGGCGACCAAGGAGCTGCTCGGCTTCGACCCGAAGAAGAACTTCCCGGTCGAGAAGGCCGTCCTCGACCACACCCGCGAGGTCACGAAGCGCGGCAAGGCCGCCCACAAGGAGTGGGACAAGAAGTTCACGGCATGGCGCAAGGCCAACCCGGACCGGGCAGAGATGCTCGACCGGATCGTCGCGGGCAAGCTGCCCGCCGGCCTCGACAAGGCACTGCCGACCTTCGAGGCCTCCGACAAGGGCATCGCCACCCGCGCTGCGTCGGGCAAGGTGCTGACCGCCCTCGCCGACGTCATGCCGGAGCTGTGGGGCGGCTCGGCCGACCTCGCCGGCTCCAACAACACGACGATGGAGGGCGAGCCCTCCTTCATCCCCAAGGGCAAGCAGACCAACACGTGGAAGGGCAACGAGTACGGCCGCACCCTCCACTTCGGCATCCGCGAAAACGGGATGGGCATGGCCATGAACGGCATCGCCCTGGAGGGTCTGACCCGTGTGTACGGCGGCACCTTCCTCGTCTTCTCCGACTACATGCGCCCCGCGGTCCGGCTCGCTGCGCTGCAGCAGCTGCCCGTGACCTATGTGTGGACGCACGACTCGATCGGCCTCGGCGAGGACGGTCCGACCCACCAGCCGATCGAGCACCTCGCCGCGCTGCGTGCGATGCCCGGGCTCGACGTCGTGCGTCCCGCCGACGCCAACGAGGTCAGCGTCTGCTGGGGCCAGATCCTCAAGAACACCTCGACCGCGGCGCTCGCCCTCTCCCGCCAGGGCACACCGACGATCGACCGGTCCGAGTTCGCTGCGGCGAAGGGAGCAGCCAAGGGCGCCTATGTCCTCGCCGAGTCGTCGACCGATGTCCCCGACGTCATCCTCGTCGCCACCGGCACCGAGGTCGCCATCGCCATGGAGGCACGGGCCACCCTGGAGAAGGCCAAGGTCGGCACCCGCGTGGTCTCGATGCCCTGCCGCGAGTGGTTCGACCAGCAGAGCAAGGCGTACAAGGACAAGGTCCTCCCGGCTGCGGTGCGGGCCCGCGTGTCCGTCGAGGCGGCGACTCCCTTCGGCTGGCGCGACATCATCGGTGACGCCGGTGAGAGCGTCGCCATCGACCACTTCGGTGCCTCGGCAGACGCCGGGACCCTCTACGACAAGTTCGGCATCACGCCGGCTGCCGTCGTCAAGGCGGCCAAGGCGTCCATCAAGAACGCGAAGGGATGATCGACATGGCACAGCTGCCCACCGCACCTGCACCCATCGCCGCGCTGCGCGAGGCCGGAGTCTCGGTCTGGCTCGACGACCTCAGCCGTGAGCGCCTGCGCTCGGGCAACCTGCAGCAACTCATCAACACGAGCGGGATCGTCGGCGTGACGACCAACCCCTCGATCTTTCAGGCCGCACTGGCCGACGGCGACGCCTACACCGAGCAGCTGACCCAGCTGGCCGCCGAGGGCAAGACCGTGGACGAGGTCGTCTTCGCCCTGACCACGGACGACGTGCGCGAGGCGTGCGACCTCTTCGCGCCGATCTACGAGGCCACCGACGGCGTCGACGGACGGGTCTCCATCGAGGTCGACCCCCGCCTGGCCCAGGACGCGGACCAGACCGCCGTCGTCGCCAAGCAGCTCTCCGAGACGGTGGACCGGCCGCAGGTCTACATCAAGATCCCCGCGACCGAGGCGGGCCTGCCGGCCATCACCGCGACGCTCGCCGAAGGCATCAGTGTCAATGTCACGTTGATCTTCAGCCTGGAGCGCTACCGCGCCGTGATGAATGCCTTCGTCGAGGGCATCGAGCAGGCCCTGACCGCCGGCAAGGACATCTCCACGATCCACTCGGTCGCGTCCTTCTTCGTCTCGCGCGTCGACAGCGAGATCGACGGACGACTGGACGAGATCGGCACGGACGAGGCCAAGGCCCTGCGGGGCAAGGCGGGTCTGGCCAACGCCCGGCTCGCCTACCAGGCCTACGAAGAGGTCTTCGCCACGCAGCGCTGGCAGCGCCTCGAGGCCGAAGGGGGACGCCGCCAGCGTCCGCTGTGGGCCTCCACCGGCGTCAAGGACCCGGCGTACCCGGACACCCTCTATGTCACCGAGCTGGTGGCCGACAACACCGTCAACACCATGCCGGAGAAGACGCTCGACGCGACCATCGACCACGGTGAGGTCACCGGCGATGCGGTGACCGGCACCTACGCGGAGTCGCAGCAGGTCCTCGATGCCCTGGACGACCTGGGCATCAGCTACACCGAGGTCACCGCCAAGCTCGAGCAGGAGGGCGTGGAAAAGTTCGAGAAGGCCTGGGCCGAGGTCCTCGGCGGGGTCGAGACGGAGCTGGCGAAGGCGGCGTCCAAGTGACCAGCCTGTCGGTCGCCGCTGCCGGCGCCGCGGCAGATGCCGTGGCGCAGCACGTCCCGACGCTCGTGGCCGACCGCGTCGCGGGCCGCATCTTCGAGCAGGATGCGACCTTGTGGGGCGCGGCCGCTGAAGACGAGGCGGGCAAGCGACTGTCCTGGGTACGCCTGGCCCGCACCTCGCGCCACCTCGTCGGCGAGGTGTCCGCCCTGCGCGAGCAGCTGCGCGAACAGGGCGTCGACCGCGTCGTCCTGTGCGGCATGGGCGGCTCCTCGCTCGCACCCGAGGTCATCTGTGCCACGGCCGGGGTCCCCCTCGTCGTCCTCGACTCGAGCCACCCGGACCAGGTGCGCGCTGCCGCAGTCGAGCTGGAGCGCACCGTCGTGGTCGTCTCGAGCAAGTCAGGGTCCACGGTCGAGACCGACAGCCAGCGCCGGATCTTCGAGCAGGCCTTCGCCGATGCGGGCATCGACGCCGCGCAGCGGATCGTCGTGGTCACCGACCCCGGCAGCCCCCTCGAGGAGGATGCTCGGTCCAAGGGCCAGCGGGTCGTCACGGCGGACCCCGACGTGGGTGGCCGCTACTCCGCACTCACCGCCTTCGGTCTGGTCCCCTCGGGACTCGCCGGCGCGGACATCGAGGCGCTCCTCGACGAGGCCGAGTCGGTCGCTGACCTCCTCGCCGAGGACGACGAGGCCAATCCGGCGCTGCGCCTCGGCGCCGCGATCGGCGGGACCACGCCGCTGCGCGACAAGCTCTATCTCGTCGATCACGGCACCACCGCTCGGGGTCTGGGTGACTGGGCCGAACAGCTCATCGCCGAGTCGACGGGCAAGCACGGCAAGGGACTCCTCCCGGTCGTGCTGGACTCCCCCGGCCGCACCACTCCCCCGGCAGACGCCACCATCGTGCGCCTCGTGCCCGACGACGGCGACGAGGCCATCCCCGAAGCCCCCTCGACCGTTGATGTCGGTGGATCCCTCGGCGCGCAGTTCCTCCTGTGGGAGACAGCGACTGCGGTCGCCGGCCGGCTCCTCGAGATCAACCCCTTCGACCAGCCCGATGTGGAGAGCGCCAAGCAGGCAGCTCGCGACCTGATGTCCGGCGACGGAGCCACCACGGCCACCGCCGACGTGGCGGACGGCCCGGTGACCATCGCTCACCTCGGTGGCGACTGGCTGGCGGGCGCGGACACGGTCGAGGCAGCAGTCGAGGCACTTCTGGCCCAGCTCGATCGCGAGCACGGCTACGTGGCCGTCATGGCCTATCTCGATCGGGAGGCCGATGCCCCCTTGGCCGAGGTCGCTGATGCACTTGCCGAGCGGGTGCAGCGTCCCGTGACCTTTGGCTGGGGTCCGCGGTTCCTGCACTCCACCGGTCAGTACCACAAGGGCGGACCGGAGACCGGTGTCTACATCCAGATCACCGATGCTCCGCGGGAGGACCTGCCGGTCCCCGGGCGTGACTTCACGCTCGGTGAGTTCATCTCGGCCCAGTCGGGTGGCGACGCGCAGGTGCTCGCCGACCACGGACGACCGGTGCTCGTCCTGCACCTCACCGAGCACGACGCCGGGCTGGCCCGGGTCGCCGAGGCCCTGCGCGGTGGCCGGGCATGAGCCCAGCGCGCGTCACGGCCGAGACCAACCCGCTGCGTGACCCGCGGGACAAGCGACTGCCGCGCATCGCCGGCCCGTGCAGCCTCGTGCTCTTCGGAGTGACGGGTGACCTCGCCCGCAAGAAGCTCATGCCGGCGATCTACGACCTGGCCAACCGTGGCCTGCTGCCGCCGGGCTTCTCTCTCGTGGGCTTCGCGCGACGCGACTGGGCCGATCAGGACTTCGGCAAGGTCGTCTACGACGCCGTCCGGGCGCACGCCCGCACTCCCTTCCGCGAGGAGGTCTGGCGCAGCCTGTCCGAGGGCTTTCGCTTCGTGCCGGGCACCTTCGACGACGACGACGCCTTCGACCTCCTGGCGCAGACCGTGCGCGAGCTCGACGAGCAGCGCGGCACCGGAGGCAACCACGCCTTCTACCTCTCGATCCCGCCTGGCTTCTTCTCCACCGTCTGCCAGCAGCTGCAGCGCTCCGGCCTGGCCACCGGCACCCAGGACGCGTGGCGACGAGTCGTCATCGAAAAGCCCTTCGGCCACGACCTCACGAGCGCCCAGGAGCTCAATGCGATCGTCGAGGAGGTCTTCCCGCCGGACTCGATCTTCCGCATCGACCACTACCTGGGCAAGGAGACGGTGCAAAACCTCCTGGCCCTGCGCTTCGCCAACCAGATGTTCGAGCCGGTGTGGAACAGCCACTACGTGGACCACGTGCAGATCACCATGGCCGAGGACATCGGCATCGGTGGCCGGGCAGGCTACTACGACGGCATCGGTGCCGCGCGTGATGTCATCCAGAACCACCTCCTCCAGCTGCTCGCCCTCACCGCGATGGAGGAGCCGACCAGCTTCGCCGCGGGTGCTCTACGTGCAGAGAAGGAAAAGGTGCTGGAGGCGGTCCGTGTCCCCGACGACCTCGGCCGCGGGACCGTCCGCGGCCAGTACGCGGCAGGCTGGCAGGGCGGCGACAAGGTCATCGGCTACCTCGATGAGGACGGTGTGGCTGCCGACTCGACGACCGAGACCTATGCGGCCCTGCGGCTGGACATCGACACCCGCCGATGGGCCGGGGTGCCCTTCTACCTGCGCACCGGCAAGCGCCTCGGTCGCCGGGTGACCGAGATCGCCGTCGTCTTCAAGAGGGCACCGCACCTTCCCTTCAACGACACCGAGACGGAGGAGCTGGGCCAGAACGCCGTCGTCATCAGGGTCCAGCCCGACGAAGGGGTGACCATGCGTTTCGGCGCCAAGGTCCCGGGCAACCAGATGGAGGTCCGCGACGTGACGATGGACTTCGGCTATGGGCGAGCCTTCACGGAGTCGAGTCCGGAGGCCTACGAACGCCTCATCCTCGACGTCCTGCTGGGCGACCCGCCGCTCTTCCCCCGTCACGAGGAGGTCGAGCTCTCCTGGAAGATCCTCGACCCGATCGAGCGCTACTGGAGCAAGCAGAAGGGTCGCGTCGAGCAGTACGGCGCCGGCACCTGGGGACCACCCTCGGCCGACACGATGATGCAGCGTGACGGACGCAGCTGGAGGATGCCGTGATCGTCGATCTGCCCAACGCCAGCACGTCGGCGATCAGCCAGCGCCTCATCGAGATCCGTGGGGACGTGGGGGCCATGGCCCTCAGCCGCGTGCTCACCCTCGTGCTCGTCGTCCCCGAGGACGACGCCGAGGATGCGCTGGCGGTCGCCAACTCGGCGAGCCACCAGCATCCTGCGCGGATCATCTGCGTGATCATCGCCAACTCGCGTGGCAAGGCGCGTCTCGATGCCCAGATCCGGGTCGGTGGCGATGCCGGCGCATCCGAGGTGGTCGTCCTGCGTCTCTACGGGGAGCTCACCCGGCACGCCCGCAGCGTCGCCACGCCGCTCATGCTGCCCGACTCACCCGTCGTCGCCTGGTGGCCCACCGAGGCACCCAAGGACCCGGCCGCCGACCCCGTCGGGGCCATGGCCCAGCGCCGGATCACCGACTGCGCTGCTGCTGAAGGGACCTCGGCGACCCTGAAGCGGCTGGCCCGCACCTACGCACCGGGCGACACCGACCTTGCCTGGAGCCGGATCACGCTCTGGCGTGGTCTGCTGGCCACGACGCTCGATGGGCCTCCCTTCGAGCAGGTCACCGCAGCGACGGTTGTCGGCGGCGAGGACTCCCCGTCGGCCGACCTGCTGGCCGGATGGTTGCAGCACCGCCTACGGTGCCCGGTCTCCCTCGTCCGCTCCCGCTCGGGATCCGGGATCGTCAGCGTGCGTCTGGAGCGGGCCTCGGGGCCGATCGACCTCGTGCGACCGCTCGCCGAGGACACGGCGACACTCGACCAGGCCGGCCAGCCCCGTCGGGCGATCGCGCTCGCCCCGCGCTCCGATGCCGAGTGCCTGGCCGACGAGCTGCGCCGTCTGGACCCCGACGAGGTCTACGAGGACGCCCTCACCCGTGGCCTGCCCAAGGTCACCCGGCGTCGGATGACGATGACCGATGCCGTCGAGGACGGTCTCGTCCCCTCGCCCAGCGAGGCCCGACGGGCGGCAGAGCAGCTCGTTGACTCGTCCAAGAAGGCCCTGCGCAGCGCCATGGTGGAGGCTGCGCCCGAAGACGCGAGCTCGAGCACCGAGGCCGTCAAGACCGCGGTGCTCGACCGTCTCGACACCACCGACCCGGCATGAGCGGGGCCGGACCGCTCGTCCTGATCCACCCGGACGCGGCCGGCGTGGCTGCCATGGCGGGCGGTCGGCTCCTCGCTGCAGTGCAGGAGGCTGTCGTGGAGCGAGGCGCTGCGCACGTGGCGCTGACCGGCGGCTCGATGGGCTCAGCGCTCGTCGCCGCCCTGGCTGAGCACCCGCAGAGACAGATCGTGGACTGGTCCCGTGTGCACGTCTGGTGGGGCGATGAGCGGTATCTGCCCGCCGGCGACGCTGACCGCAATGACACGCAGAACGACCGCGCGGGCCTGACCCGACTGGGCTTGCTCCCGGAGCACGTCCATCGGGTCGCGGGACCGGACACCTCGAGGTCGGCGGAGGAAGCTGCCGCAGCGTACGAGCAGGCCCTGCGCGACCACGGCGCGGGGATGTGGGACATCGTCCTGCTCGGGGTCGGCCCCGACGGACACGTCGCCTCCCTCTTCCCCGGGCACCCGGCCCAGCTGACCGACGATGCCCTCGCGGTCGCGGTGCACGACTCCCCCAAGCCGCCACCGGACCGGGTGTCGATCACGCTCACCTGTCTGGGCAACTCCCGTCAGGTCTGGTTCGTCGTGGCCGGCGCTGACAAGGCGGACGCCGTGATGCACGCAGTCGTCGGCGCGCCGGCCCAGCAGAGCACCGCGGCGCAGGTCCGTGGTCTCGAGCGCACCCTGTGGCTGGTCGACGAAGCCGCAGCCTCGCTGCTGACCTGACCCGGCCAGACGGACGAAGGGCGGCACCTCCATCAGGAGGTACCGCCCTTCGTCCGTGCTGTGGTCAGCAGGTCACTGGATCAGGCCGCGGTCGCGCAGCTCACCCAGACGTTCGTCGAGGATGGCCTCGCCCTCGGTGTCGGAGCGACGCTCCTTGACGTAGGCGAGGTGGGTCTTGTAGACCTCCGCGGTCGGAGCTGCCGGCGGGTTGTCCTTGTCCTGCCCCGCGGGCAGGCCGCAGCGCTTGCACGGCCACTGCGCAGGGATCTCCACGCTGGCATCGACCGAGAAGGACGGCGTGACCTCGTGGCCGTTGGCACACCAGTACGTGACGAAGGCTCGCGGGGCGGCGTCGCCACGCTCAGCCTCGCCCATGGGTCCGGCGCCGATACGGCTACCGCGGATCGCGCTGCCACCTGCCATGCGAGCTCCTGGTGTGTGAGTGACGCGTCAGGCGTCGAAGCGGTCGAGGAGGCCGATGCCGACGATGGCCGTGAACCAGATCAGTCCCATGATCACGGTGAACCTGGAGAGGTTGCGCTCGGCGACGGAGGAACTACCCAGGGACGCTGACATGCCGCCACCAAACATCTCGGACATGCCACCGCCCTTCCCCTTGTGCATGAGGATGAGCAGGGTGAGGATCAGGCCGGTGATCACGAGGATCACCTGCAGTCCGATGCGGACGGCGTTCACGCGATCAGGTCCTTGTCGGTCGGGTCATTCGGTCCGGGTGCCACCGTGGTGGCAGCGCCCGCGTCAGGATACCCCGCGAGGCTGCTCAACACGGTCAGGCGGTGAGGTGCTGCTGGTAGCGGCAGATGGAGGCGAACTCCTCAGGCTGCAAGGAGGCACCGCCGACGAGGGCGCCATCGACATCAGCGCCGGCCATGATCGAGGCGATGTTGCCCGACTTCACCGAGCCGCCGTAGAGGACGCGCACCCTGTCGGCCGTCTCGGACGAGTAGATCTGTGCGAGCTTGCCGCGGATGGCCGCGCAGACTTCTTGAGCGTCCTCAGGAGTCGCGACCTCACCGGTGCCGATGGCCCACACGGGCTCGTAGGCGACGACGAGCGTCTGCGCCTGCTCCGGGGTGATGCCGGCCAGGCTTCCCTCGATCTGGGCCAGCACGTGGTCGACGTGCTCGCCGGCCTGACGCACCTCGAGGCCCTCGCCCACGCAGACGATCGGCACGATGCCGTGGCGGTAGGCCGCGACGGCCTTGCCCGCGACGACCTCGTCGCTCTCTCCGTGGCCGTCGCGGCGCTCGCTGTGGCCCACCGTGACATAGGTGCACCCGAGCTTGGCGAGGAAGGCACCCGAGATGTCACCGGTGTAGGCACCGGAGTCGTGGGGGCTGAGGTCCTGGGCGCCGTAGCGCAATGCCAACCGGTCGCCCTCCACGAGGGTCTGGACCGACCGGAGGTCGGTGAAGGGAGGCAGGACGACGACTTCGACGCTGGCGACGTCGTGCTTGGCGTCACGCAGGGTCCAATCGAGCTTTTGGACCAGGTGGGTGCCCTGGAGGTGGTCGAGGTTCATCTTCCAGTTGCCCGCCATGAGCGGGGTACGTGCCGGGGCCATGTCAGCCCTCCTCATCCTCGAAGACGGACAGTCCCGGCAGGTCCTTGCCCTCGAGGTACTCGAGGCTGGCGCCACCGCCGGTACTGATGTGGCCGAAGTCGCTGTCGCCAAAACCGAGTTGACGCACCGCGGCCGCGGAGTCACCGCCACCCACGACGGTGAGGGCTCCCCCCTGCGTCGCCTCGACCAGGGCTCTGGCCACGGCCTCGGTCCCGGCCGCGTACGGAGCCATCTCGAAGGCGCCCATCGGGCCGTTCCAGAAGACGGTGCGGCAGTCGGCCAGCGTGTCGGCGAAGTGCCGAGCCGACTCCGGGCCGATGTCCAGACCCATGCGGTCGGACGGGATCGCGTCGGCAGCGACGACGTCGTGATCGGCCTCTGCGGAGAACTCGGTGGCGGCCACGATGTCCGTCGGCAGGATGATGTCGACGCCATCGCGCTGTGCGCGCTCGAGGTACTCCGAGACCGTGTCGAGCTGGTCCTCCTCGAGGAGGCTCTTGCCCACCTCGTGCCCCTGCGCCTTGAGGAAGGTGAAGACCATGCCACCACCGATGAGGATGCGGTCGGCCGTCCCGAGCAGGTTGTCGATGACGCCCAGCTTGTCGCTGACCTTGGCACCACCGAGGACGACAGCATAGGGCCGCTGCGGATCCTGCGTCAGCCGCTGGAGGACGTCGACCTCGGTCTGGACGAGGCCGCCCATCGCTGCGGGCAGACGCGTGGCGATGTCGAAGACCGAGGCCTGGGCGCGGTGGACGACTCCGAAGCCGTCCGACACGTAGGCGTCGGCGAGCCCGGCGAGCTCGTCGGCGAAGGCACCGCGCTCGGCCTCGTCCTTGCTCGTCTCCCCGGGGTTGAAGCGCAGGTTCTCGAGCAGGGCGACCTGGCCGTCCTCCAGACCCTCGACGGTCGAGCGGGCCGAGGCACCCACGGTGTCCTCGGCGAAGGCGACATCCTCACCGAGGAGCTCGCCGAGACGTGCGGCGACCGGCGCCAACGAGTACTGCGGGTCCGGGGCTCCCTTGGGCCGTCCGAGGTGGGCACACACGACGACGCGCGCGCCGGCCTGCGTCAGACGGGTGATGGTCGGCAGCGATGCTCGGATGCGCCCGTCGTCGGTGATGGTCTGCCCATCCAGCGGGACGTTGAGGTCGGAGCGGACGAGGACGCGCTTGCCACGCAGGTCGCCGAGATCAGCGAGGGTCTTCACGGGGTGGGATGCCTTTCGGGTGGTGCGGTCGATGGTTCACAGCGATGCGCCGACGTGGACGACGAGATCGACGAGGCGGTTGGAGTATCCCCACTCGTTGTCGTACCAGCCGACGACCTTGACCTGGTTGCCGATGACCTTGGTCAGTCCGGAGTCGAAGATACAGCTCGCGGGGTCCGTCTCGATGTCCTTGGACACGATCGGGTCGTCCGTGTAGACCAGCTTGCCCACCAGCGGGCCCTCGGTCGCCGCGGCACGCATGATCTCGTTGACCTCGTCCACCGTGGTCTCCCTGGCCGCCTCGAAGGTCAGGTCCGTGACGGATCCGGTCGGGACCGGAACCCGCAGGGCGTAGCCGTCGAGCTTGCCCTCCAGTTCGGGCAGCACCAGCGCGACCGCCTTGGCGGCCCCGGTGGAGGTCGGGATGATGTTGAGGCCGGCAGCGCGAGCCCGCCGCAGGTCCTTGTGCGGGCCGTCCTGCAGATTTTGGTCCGCGGTGTAGGCGTGGATGGTCGTCATCAGGCCCTTGGTGATCCCGAGCCCGTCGTTGAGCACCTTGGCCATGGGGGCCAGACAATTGGTGGTGCACGAGGCATTGGAGATGATCGCGTGCTCGGCACCGTCGTAGAGGTCGTGGTTGACCCCCATCACGATCGTGATGTCGGCGTTCTTGGCGGGCGCCGAGATGATGACCTTCTTGGCACCGCCCGTGATGTGGGCGCGGGCCGCGTCCCCGTCGGTGAACAGACCCGTCGACTCGATGACGACATCGACGCCGAGGTCGTCCCACGGCAGGTCAGCGGGATCCCGCTCAGCCAATGACGTGATGAGTCGCCCGTCGACGCTGATCCCGCCGTCGACGACCTCGACGTCGCCGGGGAAACGCCCGAGGATCGAGTCGTACCGGAGCAGATGCGCTTGGGTGGCGTCGTCCCCCAGGTCGTTGAAGGCCACCACCTCCACGTCTGCGCCTGACGCCATGACGGCGCGGAAGAAGTTGCGGCCGATCCGGCCGAAGCCGTTGATGCCTACACGAACAGTCACTGTGGGGTGCCTCCCTGGGAGATTCCACGATCGCCGCGGGTGCGGCTCCGTTCACCTTCACCCTATGGCCTGCATCACGTACGCGGGGGCCGCCCCACCCGTGATCAGCCGTCGAGCATGTCCGAGGTCAGGGTGGATTCGGTCCCGGGGATGCCCTCGTCCTCGGCCCGCTTGTCGGCCATGGCCAGCAGGCGCCGGATCCGACCGGCCACCGCGTCCTTGGTCATCGGCGGGTCCGCGCGCTGACCGAGCTCCTCGAGCGAGGCCTCCTTGTGCTCCAGACGCAACTGCCCCGCCTCACGCAGGTGGTCGGGCATCTCGTCGCCGAGGATCTCCATGGCCCGCTGCACGCGAGCGCCGGCCGCGACGGCGGCCCGTGCCGAGCGCCGCAGGTTGGCGTCGTCGAAGTTGGCCAGGCGGTTGGCCGTGGCCCGCACCTCCCGGCGCATCCGGCGCTCCTCCCAGGCGAGCACGGCCTCGTGCGCACCCAGCCGCGTGAGCATCGCGCTGATGGCGTCACCGTCACGGATGACCACCCGGTCGATCCCCCGGACCTCGCGAGCCTTGGACGGGATCTCCAGACGTCGTGCGGCTCCGACGAGCGCGAGCGCTGCCTCCTGCCCCGGGCAGGTGATCTCGAGAGAGGAGCTGCGCCCCGGCTCGGTCAGCGACCCGTGGGCGAGAAAGGCGCCACGCCAGGCGGCCTCGGCGTCGCACTGGGAACCCCCGACGACTCGAGGAGGCAGACCGCGCACGGGCCGCCCGTCGGCGTCGATGATCCCCGTCTGACGTGCCAGCGCCTGACCGTCCTGGCTCACCCGCACCTTGTACCGGCTGCCCTTGCGCAGCCCCCCGGCGGCGAGCTGTTCGATGGGGTCGCAGTCGTAGCCGTAGAGCTCCTTGATGTTCTTGCGCAGGCGTCGCGCGATCTGGGCCGTGTCGAGCTCCACCTCGATGACGATCCGCCGGTTGACCAGGTGCAACCCGTTGGCGAAGCGGAGCAGGCTGGCGACCTCCGCCTTGCGGCAGCAGGTCTTGGTCACCTCGACTCGACTCAGCTCGTCCTTGACCTTGTCGGTCATCGCCATCGGTGGGTTCCTTCCACGTCGTCTGCTGTACAGGCTGTCGCTACGTGCGTCACCCGGGTCACGAGAGGATGTCACGATAGGCCGCGGCGAGCCGCAGCGTGTCATGCTCCCCGGCACGGTCGAGCCGCGCGAGCGGGGCGACGGCCAGGTCAGCCCCCAGTGTGCCGCAGGCCTCGACGAGGCGATCACGATCGTCGATCGTCGTCGGATCGGTCAAGACCGTGTCGAAGCGCAGCTCGGGGGCGAGGGCGTGCAGCGTCTCGATGTGTCGAGTGGCCGAGAACCCGCGGGTCTCCGCGGTGTGCATCTGCAGGTTGAGGGTCAAGACCTTGTGTGCCCGCGCTCGCGTCAGCGCCTCACGCAGCTCCGGGACCAGCAGGTGCGTGAGGACCGACGTGTACCAGGAGCCCGGTCCGAGGATGATGTGGTCGGCCTCGTCCACGGCTGCGACCGACTCCGGTCGAGCCGGAGGGTCGTCAGGGACCAGCGAGATGGACTGCACCAGGCCCTGGGTACGGGCGACGGCCACCTGACCACGCACCGTGGTCGAAGCCGCCGGGTCAGCCTGGTCCAGGCCGGTGACCTCCGCCAGCAGCTCGAGCGGGACCGCAGCCATGGGCAGTACCCGGCCCCGCGCGCTCAGCAGGCGGCCGACCAGGTCCAAGCCGGTGACCGGGTCGTCGTGCAGCTGCCACAGGGCGACGATGAGCAGGTTGCCCAGCGCGTGGCCGGACAGGTCACCGTCACCCGTGAAGCGGTGCTGCAGGACGTCGCCCCATGTCTGGCCCCACTCGCTGTCATCGCACAGCGCCGTGAGTGCCATCCGCAGATCCCCCGGCGGCAGGACGTCGTAGTCGTCACGCAGGCGACCGGAGGAGCCACCGTTGTCCGCCACGGTGACGATGGCGGTCACCTGCTCGCAGACGAGGCGAAGGGCGGACAGGCTGGCGGCCAACCCGTGCCCACCGCCGAGGGCGACGACCCGCGCGGATCGAAGGGCATCCACCACGGTCACTCCTGTCCCAGATCACGGTGGACGACGAAGGTGGTGACCTCGTCGGAGGCGAGCCGCGCTGCGACGGCCTCCGCGATGGCGACCGAGCGGTGCTTGCCGCCCGTGCACCCGACGGCGAGGGTCACATAGCGGCGGCTCTCCCGCAGATATCCCGCGATGACCGGCTCCATGAGGGTCTCGACACCCTCGATGAACTCCTGGGCCCCCGGCTGGGAGAGGACGAACTGCGCGACCTGGGTCTCCCGTCCCGTGTACGGACGCAGCTCGGGCACCCAGAAGGGGTTGGGCAGGAAGCGCATGTCGAAGACGAAGTCGGCGTCGAGCGGGACACCGTACTTGAAGCCGAACGACAGGACGGCCAGGCGCAGTCGCTCGGAACGCTCGTCGGTCATGAAGAGGGGGCTGATCTTGCGGCCGAGCTGGTGGACGTTGAGCCCTGAGGTGTCCACGACGCTCTCGGCCGTCGCCCGGACGTCGGCCAGGACCTCACGCTCACGCACGATCGCATCCAGCAACCGTCCAGCGCCCTGGAGGGGGTGCGGTCGCCGCACGCTCTCGAAGCGGCGGACCAGGGCCTCGTTGGTGGCATCGAGGAAGATCAGGTGCGTGCGCCAGCCGCGCTCCTTGAGCAGGCGGATCGACTCGGTGAGGGTGTCGAAGCCCTGTGCACGCACGTTGAGCACGATGCCGATGCGCTCGATCGGGCTGTCGCCGACGAGCTTGCCCTCACGCTCCGCAGAGACCTGCAGCAGGTCCGGCAGGAGGCTGACGGGCAGGTTGTCGATGACGTACCACCCCTGGTCCTCCATGACCTTGCCCACCGTCGAGCGGCCGGCGCCGCTCATACCGGTCACGACGACGATCTCGGGTCCGGGCAGCTGGACGGTCTCGGTAGCGCTCACGTCGGGTCTCCTTCGTCGAGGACCTCACCGGTGGTGAGGTTCACGGCGGGTGCTGTGGTCTCTGCGGCCAACTCTGCCGCAATCCTCTCCGCGAGTGCAGGTCCGATGCCCGTGGTCGTCGCGAGCTCCTCCGCGCTCGCCGCCCTGATGCGCTTGACGGAGCCGAAACGGGCCAGGAGCGCACCCCGCCGAGCGTCGCCGAGGCCGGGGATCCCGTCGAGCGCGCTGCGGGTCATCGACTTGCTGCGGCGTTCCCTGTGGAAGGTGTTGGCGAAGCGGTGCGACTCGTCGCGCAGACGCTGCAGGAGGTAGAGCGCCTCGCTGGTGCGCGGGAGGATCACCGGGTGGTCGTCACCGGGGAGCCAGACCTCCTCGAGACGCTTGGCCAGGCCCACGAGAGCCACGTCGTCGACGCCCAGCTCGTCGAGGACCTGCTGGGCAGCCGCGACCTGGGGGGCACCGCCGTCGACGACGACGAGGTTGGGCGGGTAGGCGAAGCGGCGTGCCTCTCCCGTGTCGGGGTCGGTCGCCTCGCGCTCGCGGTCCTTCACGTGCCGTTGGAAGCGGCGGCTGAGGACCTCGTGCATCGCGGCCGTGTCATCGGTGCGCCCGTCGACATCGCCGCGCACGATGAAGCGACGGTACTCCCCCTTGCGGACGAGTCCATCCTCGAAGACGACCATCGAGCCGACGACATCGCTGCCCTGCACATGGCTGATGTCGTAGCCCTCGATGCGCAGGGGGGCGTCGTCCAGCCCGAGGGCCTCCTGCAGCTCCTGGAGGGCCTGACTGCGCGCCGTGAGGTCGCCGGCCCGGGCCACCTTGTGCCGAGCAAGGGACTGCTGGGCATTGCGGGCAACCGTCTCCATGAGGGCCCGCTTGTCACCACGCTGCGGCACGCGCACGGTGGATCCGCTGCCCCGCCTCTCGCTGAGCCACACGGCAACCTGATCCGCATCAGGGGGCAGCACGGGCACGAGGACCTCCCGGGGGACGCTCTCGCCCCCTTCGCCGCCGTAGACCTGCTGGAGCAGGTGCTCGACCAGCTCGGGCAGGTCCTCGGCGTCCTTTTCGGCGACCCATCCGCGCTGACCGCGGATGCGTCCCCCGCGGACGTGGAAGACCTGGATGGCGACCTCGAGCTCGTCGTCGGCGAGGGCGAAGATGTCGGCGTCGGTCCCGTCGGAAAGGACGACCGCCGACTTCTCCAAGGCCTTGGTCAAGGCGGCGACATCGTCGCGCAGACGCGCCGCCTGCTCGAAGTCCAGGTCCGCGGCCGCGCTCCGCATCTCACGCTCGAGGCGGCGCACGAAGCGGGCCGTGTCCCCGGCGAGGAAGTCGCACAGCTCTCGGGCCAGCGCCCGATGCTCCTGCTCGCTCACCCGTCCCACGCACGGTGCAGAGCACTTGTCGATGTAGCCGAGCAGGCAGGGGCGGCCGGACTGCTCGGCCCGCTTGAAGACTCCCTTGCTGCACGTGCGCACCGGGAAGACCCGCAGCAGTAGGTCGAGCGTCTCGCGGATCGCCCACGCATGCGTGTACGGACCGAAGTAGCGCGTCCCCTTGCGCTTGGCACCGCGCAGGACCTGGGCCCGAGGAAACTCCTCACCCATCGTCACCGCGAGATAGGGATAGGACTTGTCGTCGCGGTACTTGACGTTGAACCGCGGGTCGTACTCCTTGATCCAGGCGTACTCCAGCTGCAGGGCCTCCACCTCGGTGGAGACCACCGTCCACTCCACGCTCGCACCGGTGCGCACCATCCGGGAGGTCCTGGGATGGAGGGCGGAGATGTCCTGGAAGTACGAGGACAGACGTGAGCGCAGCGACTTGGCCTTCCCGACGTAGATGACCCGGCCGTGCTCGTCGCGGAATCGATAGACACCGGGGTCTGTCGGGATCGACCCCGGAGCGGGTCGGTAGGTTGCCGGGTCTGCCACCCTCCGAGCCTACGAGACGACCACGTCAGTGCCGTCGACGGTCGCGGTCCGCACGGTCAGTCCCTCGGCGGCTGGGCCCTGCAGCACGGACCCGTCGGCCAGCGCGAACTGGCTGCCGTGGCAGGGACAGACGATCGACTCGGTCGTCACCTGGTCGACAGCACAGCCTTGGTGGGGACAGCGCGCGGCGAAGGCCTTGAAGTCTCCGGCCACGGGCTGGGTGATGACGACCTGACCCCGGACGAGGCCCCCGCCCTGGGGCACCTCGCTCGCCGGGACCCGCACGGCGGCGCCCTCCCCCGTGTCGGCATCGTCCTCGGACGAGCAGGAGCTCAGCGCGCTCGTCCCGCCGAGGCAGGCTGCGAGACAGATGGCGCTCCGGCGGGTGGTCGTCATGGTGGCCTCCTGGGCACGTGCGTGGGGGAAACAGTGTCATCGTCCCACCCTCCTGCCCCGAGGACAGATCTTCAGGACTTGGTAACGAGCCGGATACGGTCTTGCCAACTGAGACCGATCTCGCGTCCAACAGGCCTACATTCCCTCCACAGCCTGCGACACCGAAGTCGCTGGCCGCGGCCGCATGGCCAGACCCCTAATCAGGAGGACACGTGAATAGGCGTTCCGTCATCTCAACCGGTGCGACGCTCCTCGTCGCATCCATGGCCTTGACCGCATGCGGAACCCGCGGCGGTGACGGCGGCGGCTCTGGCGACGGAGGCGACAGCAGCGACAAGGTCGTCAAGATCGGCGTCATCTCGCCGCTCTCCGGTGACCTCTCCGCCCTCGGTCTTGGCATCCAGCACTCCGTCGAGCTCGCCGCCAAGCAGGCCAACGAGTCCGGTGATCTCGGCGACTGGAAGATCGAGGTCGTTCCCGAGGATGACGAGGGCAAGCCCGAGGTCGGCAAGAACGCCGCCTCCAAGCTCGCCTCCGACAAGGACGTCATCGGCGTCGTGGGCAGCCTGAACTCGTCCGTCGCCGGACCGGTCCAGCCGATCCTCGACAAGGCGAAGATCACCATGGTCTCCCCGGCCAACACCAACCCGACGCTCAGCCGCGGCGCGAAGCCCGCCGAGGCCCCCGAGCGCGTCTACGACAGCTACTTCCGCACCTGCACCACGGACGACGTCCAGGGGCCCTTCGCTGCGCGTTACCTGTACGAGAAGGCCGGCATCAAGGAGCTCGCCACGGTCCACGACAAGAAGACCTACGGCCAGGGTCTCGTCGACGCCTTCACCGCGGAGTACAAGAAGCTGGGTGGCAAGATCGTCGCCGCCGAGACGATCAACCCGGACGAGGACAAGTTCTCCGCGGTCGTCTCCTCGCTGAAGGCCAAGAAGCCCAAGGCGGTCTACTACGGCGGCGAGTACCCGCAGGCCGCACCGCTGAGCCAGCAGATGAAGGCCGGCGGCCTCGACGTCCCGCTCATGGGTGGTGACGGCATCTTCTCCGGCGAGTACGTCAAGCTCGCCGGCAAGAACGCCGTCGGCGACCTGGCGACCTCCGTGGGCGCCCCGACCGAGAGCCTCGACGCGGGCAAGAAGTTCCTCGAGGACTACGAGACCGCTGGCTACAGCGACCCCGCTGAGGCCTACGGTGCCTACGCCTACGACGCCGGCACCGCGCTCATCGAGGCGATGAAGGTCTCCCTCAAGGACGCCGAGACGGTCGAGGACGCCCGCCAGGGCACCATCGACGCCATGAAGGACGTCTCCTTCGACGGCGTCACCGGCAAGGTCGCCTTCGACGAGTACGGCGACACCACGACCCGCATCCTCACCGTCTACGAGGTCAAGGGCAACGAGTGGGCGGCCGTCAACACCGAAGAGTTCAAGTGATCGATCTGATCTGACCGCCAGGTCGGACCAGCCGTTGGGGTGGGGGGGCGTCATGCCTCCCCACCCCAACGGCGAGCACGCCACCCTCGACGTCAGTCGACACACCTCTCGACACTTCCCCCGACACGTGGTGACCACACGACCTTTGGTCACGTCCCAGGAGGACACGTGGAACTAGTCGCCCAGCAGATCGTCAACGGTCTGACCATCGGGTCCCTGTATGCACTCATCGCCGTCGGCTACACCGTCGTCTACGGCATCATCCAGCTCATCAACTTCGCCCACGGCGAGATCTTCATGATCGGCGCCTTCGGGGCACTCTCCACATCGCTGATCCTCTTCCCGGGTCAGACCGCCTTGTGGACCCTGCCCCTCATCCTCATCGGCGCCGTCGCCGCGGCCGTCGCGGTGGCCGTCATCATGGAGCGGATCGCCTACCGCCCGCTGCGCAATGCACCACGCCTGGCTCCGCTCATCACCGCCATCGGCATCTCGGTCTTCCTGCAGGAGCTTGTCCGGGTCGGGTACAACGACCCGACGCTCTTCATCTCGAATGTCAACCCCTTCGACTTCCCCTCGGCCAAGCAGAAGGTCGTCTTCCCCCAGGTCGACGGCATCTCCGGCGAGTCCTTCGACCTCGGCGGGATCATCCTGCAGCGGCCCGCAATCTTCACCATGGCCTGCCTGGTCATCAGCGCCATCGGGCTCTGGTACTACATCAACCGCACCCGTAGCGGACGCGCGATGCAGGCGGTCTCGCAGGACCCGGACACCGCTCGACTCATGGGCATCAACGTCGACCGGATCATCGTCACGGCCTTCGCGATCGGTGCGGCCCTCGCGGCCGTCGCCGGTGTCGCCTACGGCCTGCAGACGACCAACATCAACTTCAAGATGGGCTTCATCTACGGGCTCAAGGCCTTCACGGCCGCCGTCCTCGGGGGCATCGGCAACATCCAGGGCGCCGTCGTCGGTGGCCTGGTCCTCGGGATCCTCGAGTCGATGGCCATCCAGTACATGCCCGGTGGCTCCCCGTGGAAGGACATCTGGGCCTTCTCGATCCTCATCCTCGTTCTCGTCTTCAGGCCCCAAGGAATCATGGGCGCAAAGGTGGTGGACCGCGCATGAGCACGCTGTCCCGCAATCCCCGTCTCGCTGGCATCCTCGCGATGGCCGGCTCCGTCCTCCTCATCCTCTCCGGACTCCTGTCCTGGAGCTACGAGGCGATCCTGGGGGACATCTCGGTCCGCTTCTGGCCGGTCACCCTGCAGGTGTACGCCATCGTCATGGGCGTGCTCGCGCTGCTCCTCGCGCTCGTCGCGGCCGGACCACTGCACCGCTGGGCCGAGCACATCGACGCCGCCCGTGGACTGCGCACGATCGGTGTCACCGCCGCGCTCTTCGCCGCAGTCGCGCTCGTGGCCATCACGCACGAGACCGGTGGTCTCATCAACGCCAACGAGGGCGTGTGGATCGCTCTCGTCGGTGGGCTCCTCGTCACGGCTGGCGGCTACCTGCGACCGGAGACCAAGGTCCTCGACCCGGCCGAGGTCGCGCTGCCGGCCTGGCTCGAGATCGTCGTCATCACCCTCCTCGTCGGAGTCGGGCTCTACACGGCCCAGTACGCCCTCAAGCAGGCCGACCCCTGGGTGCTCGTGCTGCTCGTCGGCATGCTCATCGGCGTGACCTTGACGGCGACCCGGTCCAACATCACCTCCTGGATCGGTGGCGTCACGATGCGTCATCACCGGGTCTTCATGCTCGCGACCTTCGTCGTCGTCCTCGCCTTCCCCTTCACGCAGGGCGGCTCGGAGGCCAACCTCAACATCGCCGGCAACGTCCTGATCTTCGCCGCCACCGCGTTGGGCCTGAACATCGTCGTCGGTCTGGCCGGTCTGCTCGACCTCGGATACATCGCCTTCCTCGGCGCCGGCGCCTATGTGGGTGCGACGATGTCGTACTCGGCCTTCGCGACGATCGGGTGGAAGCCACCCTTCCTCGTCGTGATGCTCATCGGTGGCATCGTCTCGAGCATCCTCGGTCTGATCATCGGCTCCCCCACGCTGCGGGTCTCCGGTGACTACCTGGCCATCGTGACCCTCGCCTTCGGCGAGATCTTCCGGCTGGCGATGTTCAACCTCGATGGCCAGTCCGGCCCGATGATCACCCGTGGGTCCAACGGCATCAACGCCATCCCGGACCTGAACTTCTTCGGGTTCAACTTCGGCCAGACCCACAACATCCTGGGCATCGACATCCCGCGGGCCGGCAACTACTACTTCGTGCTGATCGCCCTCATCGTCTTCGTCATCGTCGTCTTCAGTCACCTCAACAACTCCCGCATCGGTCGTGGTTGGGTGGCCATCCGCGAGGACGAGCGGGCGGCCGAGGCGATGGGCGTCAACGTCTTCGGACTCAAGATCCTGGCCTTCGCCGGCGGTGCATCACTCGCCGGCATGGCGGGGACGGTCAAGGCCCACATGGACCAGGCCGTCTCTCCGGACAGCTACATCTTCCTCGAGTCGGCCTTCCTGCTCGCTGCCGTCGTCCTCGGCGGCATGGGCACGGTCGGCGGCGTCCTCGTCGGCGCCGCGATCCTGAAGTTCCTCCCGGAGAAGCTGCGCTTCCTCGACGACTACCGCCTCCTGATGTTCGGCCTCGTGCTGGTCATCATGATGCGGGTGCGGCCCGAGGGGCTCATCGCGAGCAAGCGGCGTCAGCTGGAGTTCCATGACGACGACGAGGAGTTGGCCGAGACAGTGGTCATCGACGAGCTGGAGGCAGCCAAGTGAGCACCGCGACCGTCACACCGTCCGACGCCGAGGCGACGGGCGAGGCCAAGGTCATCCTCGATGCCCGCAATGTCACGATGCGCTTCGGCGGCCTCGTCGCCGTCGGCGATGTGTCGATGGAGGTGCGCGAGGGCGAGATCGTCGGCCTCATCGGACCCAATGGTGCGGGCAAGACGACTTTCTTCAACTGCCTCACCGGGATGTACAAGCCCACCGAAGGTCGGGTCTCGCTCTTCGGCACGACGATCCCGCCGAAGCCCCGCGCCGTGGTCAAGGCGGGGATGGCTCGCACCTTCCAGAACATCCGCCTCTTCGGCAACATGACGGCGCTCGAGAACGTCATGGTCGGCCGCTTCTGCCGCACCTCCTCCGGAGCCTTCACCTCGATCATCCGGGGTCCGAAGTTCCGCCGCGAAGAGGCGGAGACGACGGCCAAGGCCCACGAGCTGCTCAAGTACGTGGGGCTGGGGGCCAGCGCTCACCTGTTGGCTCGCAACATGCCCTACGGCGACCAGCGTCGCCTCGAGATCGCGCGCGCTCTCGCGACCGATCCCAAGGTGCTGCTGCTCGACGAGCCGACCGCGGGGATGAACCCCAAGGAGACCGAGCAGGCCATGGCGCTGATCTTCAAGATCCGCGACTCCGGCCTGGCCGTCGTGGTCATCGAGCACGACATGCGCTTCATCTTCAACCTCTGCGACCGCGTCCTCTGCCTCGTGCGGGGAGAGGTGCTCGTCCAGGGCACTCCCGGCGAGGTGCAGTCGGACCACCGGGTCATCGAGGCCTACATCGGTGCGGCTGACGACGAAGACGACGAGGTGGCGCCGCTCGAGGTCGAGACGGCCTTCAGCGCGCCGGTTGACAGCGCCGAGGACACGGAGGACAAGCGATGAGCGCCATGCTCGAGGTCAAGGACCTGGAGGTCTCCTACGGCAAGATCATCGCGGTCAAGGGCATCTCCTTCACCGTCGACGAAGGAGAGGTCGTCACCCTCATCGGGACCAACGGTGCGGGCAAGACGACCACCCTGCGCACGATCTCTGGCCTGCTGCGTCCCAGCGGTGGTGAGATCTCCTTCCAGGGCAAGCGGATCGACAGCATGCCCGCGCACGAGATCGTCACCATGGGCTTGGCCCACTCCCCCGAGGGTCGGCGCATCTTCCCCAAGATGAGCGTGGAGGAAAACCTGCGCCTGGGGGCCTTCGGGCGCCGGGACAAGGAGATCAACAAGGACATCCAGGCGGCCTACGAGCTCTTCCCGATCCTGGGTGAGCGCAGCAACCAGCCGGCCGGAACCTTCTCCGGTGGTGAGCAGCAGATGCTCGCCATGGGCCGAGCGATGCTCTCCCGGCCCAAGCTGCTCATGCTCGACGAGCCCTCGATGGGCCTCTCGCCGATCATGATGAAAAAGATCATGGCCACGGTGAAGACCCTGCAGGCGCAGGGCACGACGATCCTGCTCGTGGAGCAGAATGCGCGCGCTGCTCTGCGACTGGCGACCACGGGCTACGTGCTCGAGGTCGGCAAGATCGTCACCGAGGGCACCGGTCACGACCTGCTGCACAGCGACGAGGTCCGCAAGGCCTACCTCGGCGAAGACTGACCGACTGACGAAGGGAGGAGCCTCACCTCGGTGCGGCTCCTCCCTTCGTCATGTCGCGGGGCCGGCGATCAGCCCGCCTTCCTCGCTCGACGGGCGGCAGCGCTGGCAGCGCTGGAGACAGCCTTCTTCGCCGGCTCGGCAGCTGCGGGCTTCTTGGCGGTCGCCTTCTTCTTCGCAGGTGTCTTCTTCGTGGCTGCTGACTTCTTGTTGCTCGGCCTTGCCCCCGTGGCGGGAGCTTGGTCATCATCCGCGGGGACGAGAGTGCCGACGACGGGCTTGGTCGCCGCCCCGGCGAGGACCGGCGCGAGGAACTGGCCGGTGAAGGAGCGCGGTACAGCGGCCACCTGCTCCGGTGTCCCGCTCGCGACGACCTGACCGCCGCCGGATCCGCCTTCGGGGCCCATGTCGATGACCCAGTCGGCGCACTTGATGACGTCGAGGTTGTGCTCGATGACCAGGACGCTGTTGCCCTTGTCCACCAGGCCCTGCAGGACGATCAGGAGCTTGCGGATGTCCTCGAAGTGCAACCCGGTCGTGGGCTCGTCGAGGACGTAGATGGTGCGTCCGTTGGACCGCTTCTGCAGCTCGGCCGCGAGCTTGACCCGCTGTGCCTCACCACCGGACAGCGTCGTCGCGGGCTGGCCCAGCCGCACATAACCCAGGCCGACCGCGTTGAGGGTCTTCATGTGGCGGGCGATCGCCGGGACGGCCGCGAAGAAGTCCTCGGCCTCCTCGATCGGCATGTCGAGGACCTCGGAGATGCTCTTGCCCTTGAAGTGCACCTCGAGGGTCTCGCGGTTGTACCGCGCGCCGTGGCACACCTCGCAGGGGACGTAGACGTCCGGCAGGAAGTTCATCTCGATCTTGAGCGTGCCGTCGCCCGAGCAGGCATCGCAGCGACCGCCCTTGACGTTGAAGGAGAACCGCCCCGGCTGGTAGCCACGGACCTTGGCCTCACTCGTCTGGGCGAAGAGCTTGCGCACGTGGTCGAAGACGCCGGTGTACGTCGCGGGGTTGGACCGCGGGGTGCGTCCGATGGGGCTCTGATCAACGTGGACGACCTTGTCGAGATGCTCCAGACCGGTGACCGTCTTGTGCCGACCGGGGACCCTGCGGGCACCGTTGAGCTTGTTGGCCAGCACGTTGTAGAGGATGTCGTTGACGAGTGTCGACTTGCCCGAGCCCGAGACCCCGGTGATCGCGACGAAGTTGCCCAGGGGAAGGGCCACCTCGATGTCGCGGAGGTTGTTTTCCTTGGCCCCCTTGACCATCAGCTCACGACCGGGGTCCTGCGGCCGACGCACGGCGGGCAGTGGGATCTCGAGCTCACCCGAGAGGTAGCGTCCGGTGACCGAACGGTCGTTGGTCAGCAGGTCTGCCATGGGTCCGGAGTGGACGACGTGGCCACCGTGCTCACCGGCTCCGGGACCGATGTCGACGACCCAGTCGGAGGCAGCGATGGTGTCCTCGTCGTGCTCGACGACGATCAGTGTGTTGCCGAGGTCCCGCAACCGGGTCAGCGTCTCGATGAGCCGGTGGTTGTCGCGCTGGTGCAGACCGATGCTCGGCTCGTCGAGGACGTAGAGCACGCCCACCAGGCCGGAGCCGATCTGGGTGGCCAGTCGGATGCGTTGTGCCTCGCCGCCCGAGAGCGTGCCGGCGGCACGCGAGAGCGAGAGGTACTCCAGGCCGACGTCGAGGAGGAAGCCGAGTCGGGCGTTGATCTCCTTGATGACCTGCTCGGCGATCTGCTGCTCACGCTCGGTGAAGTCCACGGTGTCGAGGAATCCGGCGGCCTCACGGATGGACAACGAGGACACGTCGGCGATGCTGTGGCCGCCGACGAGGACGGCGAGGGACTCCGGCTTCAGTCGGGTGCCCGAGCACGTCGGGCAGGGGATCTCCCGCATGTACCCCTCGTACTTCTCACGGCTCCAGTCCGACTCGGTCTCGGTGTGCCGCCGCTTGATGAAGGGGATGACCCCCTCGAAGCCCGTGCTGTAGGAACGCTCGCGCCCGAAGCGGTTGCGGTACTTGACGTGGACCTTGTGGTTGCGCCCCTCGAGCAGCGCCTCGCGGGCACGGCTCGGCAGTGCCCGCCACGGGGTGTCCATGTCGAAGCCCAGGTCATCGCCGAGCGCTGCCATCGTGCGTTGGAAGTACTGGGCGGACTGTGTCCCCTGGGCCCACGGTGCGATCGCGCCCTCGCCGAGCGTCAGGTCGTCATCCGGGATGACGAGGTCGGCGTCGACCTCGAGCTCGGTCCCCAGGCCGGTGCACACCGGGCAGGCGCCGAAGGGAGAGTTGAAGGAGAAGGAGCGCGGCTCGATCTCGTCGATGTTGAGGGCGTGGTCGTTGGGGCAGGCCATCGTCTCCGAGTAGCGGCGCTGCCGCTTGGGGTCGTCCTCCTCGAGATCGACGAAGTCGATCGTCAGGACACCGCCGGCGAGCCCGAGGGCGGTCTCCACGGAGTCGGTCAGGCGCTGCTTGGCCGCCCGGTCCTCCACCCCCTTGGCCACGAGTCGGTCGACGACCACGTCGATCGTGTGCTTGACCTGCTTCTCCAGCGTCGGCGGCTCCGACAGCGAGACGACCTCACCGTCGACGAGGGCGCGGCTGTACCCCTTGGCCCGGAGCTCGGCGAAGAGGTCGACGAACTCGCCCTTGCGTGCGCGGACCACGGGTGCGAGGACCTGGAAGCGGGTGCGCTCGGGCAGCTCCAGCAGGCGATCGACGATCTGCTGGGGGCTCTGGCGGGTGATCGCCTCACCACAGACCGGGCAGTGCGGCCGGCCGACGCGGGCGAAGAGCAGGCGCAGGTAGTCGTGGACCTCGGTGATCGTGCCGACCGTGGAGCGCGGGTTGCGGTTGGTCGACTTCTGGTCGATGGAGACGGCCGGGGACAGGCCCTCGATGAAGTCGACGTCCGGCTTGTCCATCTGCCCGAGGAACTGACGCGCGTATGCCGACAACGACTCGACATAGCGGCGCTGGCCCTCGGCGAAGATGGTGTCGAAGGCGAGGGAGGACTTGCCCGAGCCCGACAGGCCGGTGAAGACCACGAGCGAGTCTCGGGGGATGTCGATGTGGATGTTCTTGAGATTGTGCTCGCGGGCACCCTGCACGACGATCCGGTCGTGGAGGCGGGAGCCGGCAGCCTTGGCAACAGTCACGTCCTCCACCTTAGGTGGCGCCACCGACAGCCCACTCCACCCTCCGCGCAGGGCCGGCCCTCACGGCCTAGCCTGTGACGATGAGCACCCCGATCGAGGACTACGCAGCCATCGGCGACACCGAGACCGCGGCCTTGGTGTCGATGAAGGGGTCGGTGGACTGGTTGTGCCTGCCGCGCTTCGACTCCTCGTCGAGCTTCACGGCGCTGCTGGGCACCCCCGAGCACGGCCGGTGGCTCATCGGGCCGGTCGACGATGCCGAGACCACGCGCTCCTACCGCGGTGACTCCTTCATCCTCGAGACGATCCACCGGACGGCCACGGGCGCGGTCAAGGTCATCGACCTCATGCCGCTCGGTGATGGTCGGGCCGACCTCGTGCGCGTCGTCGAGGGCCTCGAGGGCGAGGTCGAGATGCGCCACGAGTGGGTCGTGCGCTTCGGCTACGGCCGCATCCGTCCCTGGGTGGCGCACTCCCCTGGTCACGAGCAGGACTCCGAGGTCATCACGGCCATCGCCGGCAACGACATGCTCGTGCTGCGCGGCTCCCGCCTGCCCCATCCCGACGGCGGCCACCACCGCGACCAGTGGACGGTCCGGGCCGGTGAGCACTACAACTTCTCGACGACCTGGGTCGCGTCGTACAAGCCCATCCCCCCGCCGCTGGACATCCACTCGCGCATCGAGGCGACCCACGAGCGCTCCTCGCAGTGGGCCGCGCGCTGCACCTACGAGGGTCCGTACCGCGCCGAGGTGGTGCGCTCGCTGCTCACCCTGCGTCTGCTGACCGACACCCGACGGGGTGGCATCGTCGCCGCCGCCACGACGAGCCTCCCGGAGGACTTCGGTGGCAGCCGCAACTGGGACTACCGCTACTGCTGGCTGCGAGACGCCTCGCTCACCCTCGAGTCGCTCCTGAAGTCGGGCTATGTCGGCGCGACCAAGCTGTGGCGCGACTGGCTGGTGCGTGCCGTCGCCGGCGACCCCGAGGACATGCAGATCATGTACGCCGTCGACGGTGGTCGCGAGCTGCCCGAGCGCGAGCTGGACCACCTGCCCGGGTACGCCGACAGTCGTCCGGTGCGCATCGGCAACGGCGCCGTCAACCAGAAGCAGACCGATGTCCTCGGTGAGGTCATGATCGCCCTCGAGGACGCACGGGCCCAGGGGCTGAAGGAGTCGACGCAGTCGTGGGCGGTGCAACGCGCCCTCGTCGACAACCTCGCGGAGCACTGGGACCAGGCCGACAACGGGCTGTGGGAGATCCGCGGACCCTTGCGCCACTTCACTCACTCCCGGGTCATGGTCTGGGCGGCCTTCGACCGGGCGATCCGGGCCGTGGAGCTGCACGGCTACGAAGGGGACGTGGAGCGGTGGCGGGAGCTGCGTGAGCGGGTGCGTGAGGACGTCCTCGCCAAGGGGTGGAACGAGGACAAGCAGTCGTTCACCCAGCACTACGACACCGACGAGGTCGATGCCTCCCTGCTCCTGATCCCCATGGTCGGCTTCCTGCCACCCGAAGACCCCCGGGTGCTGGGCACGGTGACAGCCATCGAGCGCGACCTCATGCGTGACGGCTTCCTCCTGCGCTACCGGACCGAGAGCGGTGTCGACGGGCTCGAGGGTGACGAGCACCCCTTCCTCGCGTGCTCGTGGTGGCTGGTGAGCGCCTACGCGCTCACCGGACAGCTCGACAAGGGTCACGCCCTCATGCGGCGTCTGTGCGGCCTGCTCAACGACGTCGGCCTCGTCGCCGAGGAGTACGACGTCGAGGGGCAGCGTCAGGCCGGCAACTTCCCCCAGGCCTTCAGCCACCTCACCCTCATCGGTGCCGCCTACGCCCTCCGCGACGCCGAGGCCGCCGAGAAGCGCGGCCAGGAGCCCGAGACCGACAACACCGCGACGCCCATCCACCCCGTCGAAGGAGAGCCGACATGACCGAGACCTACGATCCCGACGTCTCCCCGGGGGGCCCCTGGTCCACCCGCGAGCTGGCCGGGCTGACCATCCGCAAGATGTCCGTGTCCGAGATGCACAACAACGTCTACCTCCTCACCTGCCGCACGAGCGGCGCACAGCTGCTCATCGACGCCGCCGACGAGGCCGACCGGATCCGGGACCTCGTGGCGGCTGGCGGCACGGGCCTCGACCACCTCGTGACGACCCACCAGCACTGGGACCACGTGCGAGCCCTCGTGGACGTCACCAAGGACCTCGCTCCCGAGACCCACGCCGGCGAGGACGACGCCTCATCCTTGCCACAGCTTCCGGACCACCGGTTGCGTCACGGCGACCGCATCGCCTTCGGTCACGCGGTGCTCGACGTCGTCCACCTGCGCGGTCACACGCCCGGGTCGGTGGCGCTGGCCTACGACGACCCGCAGGGTCACGTGCACCTCTTCAGCGGTGACAGCCTCTTCCCCGGTGGCGTCGGCAACACCAAGATGCCGGGGCAGAGCTTCGAGGCGCTCTACGCCGACGTCACGCACCGCGTCTTCGATGTGTACGACGACGACACCTGGGTCTACCCGGGGCACGGGTCCGACACGACCCTGGGCGCGGAGCGACCGCACCTCGATGAGTGGCGCGCACGCGGCTGGTGAGCGTCCCGGCGTCCGCGACGTCGTGATGACGGGGGTTGACGGCCCATGACCGAGCCGTCACACTCGTCATTCCACGACATCGCTACTCCCCAGTAACTTCAGCGGTGTCCCTCTGGCCGCAGAGGCTTGACCAGACTCGAGGACACCGCCATGAACGACTCTGCCCTGATCTCCGTCGGCTTGCCGATCGCGCTCGCGATCATCATGTTCGGCCTGGGCCTGAGCCTCACGGTCGCCGACTTCCGCCGCGTCGCCCGCTCGCCCAAGGCCGTCGTCGTCGCGCTCGTCCTGCAGGTGCTCGTGCTGCCTCTCGTCGCCTTCGGCCTGGTCGTCGCCTTCGACGTGGATCCGCTCCTCGCGGTCGGCGTGATGCTCCTGGCCGCCTCCCCGGGCGGGACGACAGCCAATCTCTTCAGCCACCTCTTCCGGGGTGACATCGCCCTCAACATCACCCTCACGGCGGTCAACTCGGTCCTGGCTGCCGTCACCATTCCGCTGATCACCAATCTGGCCATCGACTACTTCGATGCCGATGGGGACCTCGGGCTCCAGTTCGGCAAGGTCCTCCAGGTCATCGCGATCGTGCTCCTGCCGGTGGCACTCGGGATGGTGGTGCGCAGCCGCTCACGCGCCTTCGCCGCTCGTGCTGACCGGCCGGTGCGGATCTTCTCCATCGTGGTCCTGGTCGTCGTGGCGCTCGGTGCGTTGATCGGCGAGCGGGCCAACGTGGGCGAGTACCTCCAGCAGGTCGGTCTCGTCACCGCCCTCTTCTGCCTGGCGAGCCTGACCCTCGGCTACGTCGGAGCCCGGGTGATGCGCCTGGACGCGCCGCAGGCCATCGCGACATCGATGGAGGTCGGCATCCACAACACCACCATCGCTCTGACCATCGCCCTCAGCGTGCTCAACAGCACCGAGGTGGCGGTACCTGCGGCGGTCTACTCGGTCTTCATGTACATCTTCGCGACGGCCTTCGGCTTCGCCATCAGCCGCGGCACGGTGCGCACTGCGGCAGCACAGCCCGCCGACTGACGAAGGGGGCGGCCCCCTTCGTCAGTGGGAGGAGGCGACGCTGGCGCCGAAGCCGATCATCACCACACCCATCGATGCCTCGATGCGGCGGCGGATCCGGGGTGCATTGAGCACCGTGCGGGCACGGTCCGCCACCAGCACGATGACGGTCAACCAGGCCGAGCCGAGCGCCACGAGGCTCAGGGCGTAGAGCGCCAGCACCGGCAGGCTCGCCCCCGAGCCGAGGAACTGGGGCAGCACCGCCAGGTTGAAGGCGAGCACCTTGGGGTTGGTGATGTTGCACAAGAAGCCCTGCACTACGGTGGTCCGACGCCGCTGGTTCGCCCCCGGAGCTGCCGCCGGATCCACCACGGCGACCTCGTCGACATCGATGCGGCGAGCTGCACGCAGCGCCTGGACACCGAGGAAGAGCAGGTAGGCAGCACCCACCCACTTGACCGTGAGGAAGAGGGGCTCGCTCGCCACGATGATCGCGCCCAGCCCACCTGCCGCGAGCAACCCCTGCAGCGCACCGGCGGCGCTGACCCCGGCCATCGTCAGCAGACCGGCGCCGCGACCTCGCACCAGAGCGGCTCGCAGGGTGAGGGCGGTGTCCGGCCCCGGAGCGATGCTGATCACGAGCACCAGCACGAGGAAGGACAGATAGGTCGTCATGCCAGCAAAGACTAGGGTGACGCCGTGAGTCGTGTCGATGCCGTCCCAGCGCCGGTCCTGGTCCTTGCGGGCGTGCTGTCGGTGCAGTTCGGTGGAGCACTCGCCGCCACGCTCGTCCCCGAGATCGGTGCCGCAGGGTCCGTCGTGCTGAGGCTGGTCATCGCCACCGCGCTGCTGGTCGCCGTCGCCCGCCCGAGATGGCGCGGCCACAGCCGTCGGGACCTCGGGACGATCCTGTGCTTCGGCTTGGCCATGGGGCTGATGAACTTCGCCTTCTACGCCTCGCTCGGCCACCTGCCGATCGGTGTCGCGGTGACGATCGAGTTCGTCGGTCCCCTGTCCCTCGCCGCAGTGCTCTCCCGCCGCCCGCGCGACCTGCTCGCCGTCGCCACCGCCGCGATCGGCGTCGTGCTGATCTCACGTGCCCTGAGCCTGCCCTTCGACCAGCTCGAGGGGACCGGCATCCTGCTGGCGCTCGCGGCCGGGGCGTGCTGGGCGGCGTACATCGTCTTCTCCGGGCGCACCGGCGCGGCCTTCCCCCAGCTCGAGGGCCTGGCCCTGGCGATGGTCGTCGCGACGGTGGTCGTCCTCCCCTTCGGACTGTGGGATGTCGCCCGGCACGGCACTGGCGCCTGGGACGCGGAGGTCCTGCTCAAGGGGCTGGGCATCGCCGTGCTCTCCTCGGTCCTGCCCTACTCGCTCGAGCTCTTCGCCCTGCGGCGTCTGGCTCCAGCCGTCTTCGGCATCCTGCTCAGCCTCGAGCCCGCGGTCGCCGCCCTCGCCGGGCTGCTTGTGCTCGGGCAGCGCCTCTCCCCCGTGCAGCTGGTTGGTATGGCCCTCGTCGTCGTCGCCAGCGTCCTCGTCCTGGGCTTGGGAGCAGCCCGGAAGCCAAAGGCAGAGCTCCCCGTCTGACGGCCCTTTCCCGTTGGGCAGACATGGCGAAGGGGGCCGCCCACCATCGCGGTGAGCAGCCCCCTTCGGCGTGGGACGAAAGCCTGGGCTCAGCTTCCCGAGATGGAGCCGGCCTTGGCGTCCTTGTTGGACTTCCACAGGCTGGCGATCGTGGTGACCCCGAGGATCACGACGATGGCACCCAGCGAGAAGAGCGTGGAGATCTCGGGGACCGCCACAGGCTCGCCGCCGTTGAGGAAGGGCAACGTGTTTTCGTGGAGCGCGTGCAGGATGAGCTTGACGCCGATGAAGGCCAGCAGCACGGACAGCCCCAGGCTCATGTAGACCAGCTTCTTCAGCAGACCACCGATGAGGAAGTACAGCTGGCGCAGACCCATCAGGGCGAAGAGGTTGGCCGTGAGCACGATGTACGGCTCCTTGGTCAGGCCGTAGATCGCCGGGATCGAGTCGAGCGCGAAGAGCAGGTCGGTCATGCCGAGCGCGAGGACCACGATGAAGATCGGAGTCGCGAGTCGCTTGCCGTTTTCCTTCGTGAAGAGCTTGGAGGACCACTCGGTCGTGCTCGGCACGGAGCGCTGGAACCACTTGATGACGCCGTTGGGCTCCCAGTCCTCCTCCTCGTCGTCCCCATCGGTCGCGAGCTTGATCGCGGTGTAGATGAGGAAGACGCCGAAGATGTAGAAGACCCAGGCGAACTGGTTGATCGCGGCGGCGCCGACGAAGATGAAGATGGTGCGCAGCACGATGGCGATGATGATGCCCCACAGCAGAGCGGTCTGCTGGAAGCGCTGCGGAACGCTGAACTTCGCCATGATGATGATGAAGATGAAGAGGTTGTCGACCGAGAGCGAGTACTCGGTCAGCCAGCCGGCGAAGAACTCGGTGCCCCGATCACCGCCCTCGGTCAGCCACAGGACGATGCCGAAGATGACGGCTGCCGCGACATAGATCCCGAGGGTGATCGAGACTTCCTTCGTCGTGGGCACATGCGGCCGGCGGGCCACCATGATCACGTCGAAGGTCAGCACCGCGGCGGCGACGGCAAGCGTGAGGAGCCACGCCCACGTCGGCACGTCCATGGTGCCGCCGCTCATGATCGCCGGGTGAAGCGAGGAGATGGTGGACAAGAGAAACCTTCCGGACAGGGGACATACGTCCGGAGGTCTCTCCCACCTGGGTCAGGCCACTGTCCCGGGTCGGACGAACCGACCGTGCTGACGAGACAGCGCTCGGGGATACTCCCCTCCGTTGCCCCGAGTCTCTCACGCCGTGCGACCGAATGCGCCGAACGGCGGGCGAGGGGGATCCGTCAGCGGGTCGCGGCCGTCATCTGCCGCAGCTCCTTCTTGAGGTCGCCGATCTCGTCGCGCAGTCGGGCTGCCAGCTCGAAGTGGAGGTCCGTCGCCGCCTGGTGCATCTGGTCGGTGAGCTCCTGGATGAGACGCGCCAGCTCGGTCGCCGGCAGGTCCCGGCCGCGCTCGGTGGACTCTGCGCCCCCCGTGCCGCCGCGACCCTTGCCCCGGGTCTGGCTCCGGCCGGACCCGAGCAGCTCGTCGGTGTCAGCATCCTCGCGGCGCAGCATGTCGGTGATGTCGGCGATCTTTTTGCGGAGCGGCTGGGGGTCCAGGCCCCGCTCGCGGTTGTAGGCGATCTGCTTGACCCGACGACGGTGGGTCTCGTCGAGAGCCTGCTGCATCGACGGAGTGACCTTGTCTGCGTACATGTGCACCTGGCCCGACACATTGCGCGCGGCACGACCGATCGTCTGGATGAGCGAGCGCGCACTGCGCAGGAAGCCCTCCTTGTCGGCATCGAGGATGCTCACGAGCGAGACCTCGGGCAGGTCGAGCCCCTCGCGCAGCAGGTTGATCCCCACGAGGACGTCGTACTCGCCCAGCCGCAGCTCGCGCAGCAGCTCGACCCGCCGCAGCGTGTCGATGTCCGAGTGGAGATAGCGCACCCGCACCCCCTTGTCGAGGAGGTAGTCGGTGAGGTCCTCGGCCATCTTTTTGGTCAGGGTCGTCACGAGCACGCGCTCGTCACGATCGGCACGCTGGCGGATCTCGTGCAGCAGGTCGTCGATCTGACCCTTGGTCGGCTTGAGGACGACCTCGGGGTCGATGAGGCCGGTCGGGCGGATGACCTGCTCGACGTAGCCGTCGGACTTGGCCAGCTCGTAGTCGCCAGGGGTCGCCGAAAGATAAACGGTCTGGCCGATGCGCTCGAGGAACTCCTCCCACCTCAGCGGACGGTTGTCCATCGCGCTGGGAAGTCGGAAGCCGTGCTCGACGAGGGTCCGCTTGCGTGAGGCATCGCCCTCGTACATGGCGCCGATCTGCGGCACGGTCTGGTGGGACTCGTCGAGGACGAGGAGGAAGTCCTCGGGGAAGTAGTCCAGGAGGCAGTTGGGTGCGGTGCCCGGCAGACGTCCGTCGATGTGCATCGAGTAGTTTTCGATCCCCGCGCAGCTGCCGACCTGGCGCATCATCTCGATGTCGTACGTCGTGCGCATCCGCAGCCGCTGGGCCTCGAGCATCTTGCCCTGACGCTCCATGCTCGCCAGGCTCTCCTCGAGCTCGCTCTCGATGCCCGCGATGGCCCGCTCCATGCGCTCGGGCCCGGCGACGTAGTGGGTCGCCGGGAAGATGTGCATCTGCTGCTCCTCGCGCACGACCTCGCCGGTCAAGGGGTTGAGGGTGTGGATGCGCTCGATCTCGTCGCCGAAGAACTCGATCCTCACGGCGAGCTCCTCGTAGACCGGGATGATCTCGACGGTGTCGCCCCGCACCCGGAAGGTGCCGCGGGTGAAGGCCAGGTCGTTGCGCGTGTACTGCATCGTGACGAACTTGCGCAGCAGCTCGTCGCGGTCGATCTCGTCGCCGACCTCGAGAGTGACCATCCGGTCGACGTACTCCTGGGGAGTACCGAGGCCGTAGATGCAGGACACGGACGCCACGACGACGACGTCTCGCCGGGTCAGCAGGCTGTTGGTGGCGCTGTGCCGCAGCCGCTCGACCTCCTCGTTGACCGAGCTGTCCTTCTCGATGTAGGTGTCCGACTGGGGGACGTAGGCCTCGGGCTGGAAGTAGTCGTAGTAGCTGACGAAGTACTCGACGGCGTTGTTGGGCAGCAGCTCGCGGAACTCGTTGGCCAGCTGCGCGGCGAGCGTCTTGTTGGGGGCCATCACCAGGGTGGGGCGTTGGACCTGCTCGATGAGCCAGGCGGTCGTGGCCGACTTGCCGGTACCGGTGGCGCCGAGGAGGACGATGTCCTCCTCGCCCGCTCGCACCCGCGTGGCCAGGTCCGCGATCGCCGTGGGTTGGTCGCCGGCCGGCTCGAACTCCGAGATGACCTCGAAGGGAGCCACCGTGCGTTGTAGATCGGTCACCGGGCGCATGACGTCAACCGTATGCCACCCCACCGACAACGCTCAGAAGTCGACCGGGTGCTCCTGCACGTCGGCCCGGGAGTCACCGCTGCGGATGACCCGCCAGTGACCGCCGGGGCCGCGCCGCAGGGTCCACCGGCCCAGGCGTGCGATGGGCGCCAAGGCCATCACCATGCCGCGGACCGCGTCCTGCGCCTCGTCGTCCTCGGCGGCGTCGTGCGCCCCGGTCACGAGGAAGCGCAGGTGGATCTGCGGTTGTCCGCGCACGATCTCGACGGAACGATCCTCGACACGGTGCCCGAGGGCCAGCAGCTCCTCGGCGCGGGGCAGCAGGCTCTCGGGTGGCACACCCGGTGACACCCCGTGGACGTCGACCGCGACACGGTAGGAGGGCACTCAGGGACCCTCGCCCTCGGGAGTCCACTGGGCCTCCTGCGCCCACGCCTCGACCCGCTCGTGCGCCCCGTCGAACCATGGCTCCTTGGCATCGGCGTACTCGCCGCGCTGGAGGCCGGCTGCGGCCAGGCGGTGCTTCTCGGCGCGGTAGTCCGTGCGCGCCGACTCGTCGGAACGCAACCAGTCGCGGAAGAGCAGCGCCCACCGCCAGCCGGGCGAGCCGACCTCACGCACGTGCAGGTGGATGGGTACCGCAGGGTCGCAGCCGAGGTGGTAGCGCTTGGGCCAGGGCTGTCCGTCCTTGGACGAGTCCTGGTCGATGCCCTCGATGCGGGGCCACCCCCCCTGGTCCATGGCGGCCCGGAAGGCCTCGGAGTCGGCCACGGTCAGCGACTCGACGCCCACCTGCAGGTCGATGACCGGCTTGGCGGACATCGGCACCGAGGTCGACCCGACGTGGTCCACGGTGACGGCGAGGTCACCGAGGCGATGGCGCAGCCGGGCGATCTCGCGGGCGGCCTGGCCGGCCCACGCAGGTTGCGGGTCGAGCAGGGTCAGCTCCTGCGGCGCCCGCACCGGCGTCGATGTGGCCAGGTTGTCGGCGAAGGGGGTCAACCGCTCCTCCCAGAGCCGGTCGACTGCGGCGAGGAGCGCCTCCGGCGCGCCGTTGTTGTCGAGGAGGACGTCGGCGACAGCCCGACGCTGCTCGTCGGTCGCCTGGGCCGCGATGCGTGATCGGGCCTCCGCCTCGGGCGTTGCGCGGTTGGACACGATGCGCCGCACCCGCTCCTCCTCGTCGGTGTCGACGATCAGGACGAGGTGGTACTCCCCCGCCATCTGCTTCTCCACGAGCAGGGGCATGTCGTGCACCGCAACCGCAGTCCCGGCTTCCTCCGCCGCGCTGAGGCGCTGCGCCGTCCGCCCCCAGATCGCCGGGTGGGTGATGCCTTCGAGGTCGGCCAGCGCCTGCGGGTCACCGAAGACCACGCGCCCGAGTGCTGGTCGGTCCAGGGCCCCGTCAGCCGTGAAGACGCCCTCGCCGAAACGCTCGCGGATCTGGTCCAGTGCTGGCTCGCCCGGCTCGACCACCTCCCGAGCGATGAGGTCGGCGTCGACGACGACGGCTCCCAGCTCGGCCAGCCGACGCGAGACCGTCGACTTGCCCGACCCGATCCCACCTGTGAGTCCGATGCGCAGCATGGGCCCGATCCTAAGCACGTCCACCGACGACGAAGGGGGCGCCGCACCGGATCGGTGCGACGCCCCCTTCGGGTGGTGCTGCTCGGGTCAGTTGCCCGTGAGCTTCTCGCGGAGCGCGGCAAGCGCCTCGTCGGAAGCCAGCGTGCCCTCGTTGGTCGGTGCCTGGGCACCGGCGCTCGGGGTGGACGAGCTGCTGCTGCTGCCGCCGCCGCTGCTGTCCGAGCTGTACGAGGTGGCGGCGACGGTGTCGTTGCCACCCTCGGCGGCGGCTGCGTCGTCCGCAGCAGCCTTCTCGACCTGGGCGCGGTGCGACTCCCAGCGCGAGTGGGCGTCGGCGTACTGCTTCTCCCAGGCCTCACGCTGCGTGTCGTAGCCCTCGAGCCACTCGTTGGTCTCGGAGTCGAAGCCCTCGGGGTACTTGTAGTTGCCCTGCTCGTCGTACTCGGCAGCCATGCCGTAGAGCGTCGGGTCGAACTCCGTGAGGTTGGCGCCGTCCTCGTTGGCCTGCTTGAGGCTCAGCGAGATGCGACGACGCTCGAGGTCGATGTCGATGACCTTGACGAAGATCTCCTGGCCGACGTTGACGACCTGCTCCGGCAGCTCCACGTGGCGCTCGGCCAGCTCGGAGATGTGGACCAGACCCTCGATGCCGTCCTCGACGCGCACGAACGCACCGAAGGGAACCAGCTTGGTGACCTTGCCCGGGACGACCTGACCGATCGCGTGGGTCCGGGCGAAGTGCTGCCACGGGTCCTCCTGCGTCGCCTTGAGCGACAGGGAGACGCGCTCGCGGTCCATGTCGACGTCCAGGACCTCGACCGTGACGTCGTCGCCGACCTCGACGACCTCGGACGGGTGGTCGATGTGCTTCCAGGACAGCTCGGAGACGTGGACGAGACCGTCGACGCCGCCCAGGTCCACGAAGGCACCGAAGTTGACGATCGAGGAGACGACGCCCGTACGGACCTGCCCCTTCTGGAGCTCCTTGAGGAAGGTCGTGCGGACCTCGGACTGGGTCTGCTCGAGCCAGGCACGGCGCGACAGGACCACGTTGTTGCGGTTCTTGTCGAGCTCGATGATCTTGGCCTCGATCTCCTTGCCGACGTACGGCTGGAGGTCGCGGACGCGACGCATCTCCACGAGGGAGGCGGGGAGGAAGCCACGCAGGCCGATGTCGAGGATGAGTCCACCCTTGACGACCTCGATGACGGTGCCGGTGACGACGCCGTCCTCTTCCTTGATCTTCTCGATGGTGCCCCAGGCGCGCTCGTACTGAGCCCGCTTCTTGGACAGGATCAGTCGGCCTTCCTTGTCCTCCTTCTGGAGGACGAGGGCCTCGACGAGGTCGCCGACGGCGACGATCTCCGAGGGGTCGACGTCGTGCTTGATGGACAGCTCACGCGAGGGGATGACGCCCTCGGTCTTGTAGCCGATGTCGAGAAGCACCTCGTCGCGGTCGACCTTGACGATGTGGCCCTCGACGATGTCGCCATCGTTGAAGTCCTTGATCGTGGCGTCGATGGCAGCGAGAAGATCTTCCTCAGAGCCGATGTCGTTGATGGCAACCTGAGGGGCGGCGGTCGTGTCGACCGTGCTGGCAGTCATGTAGTAGGAACTCCGATTGTGGACAGATGATTGTGCGGGACGGGTGCATCGCACCCGCGTGCCCGGGTGGGCACACAAATACGCTCCCTCATCGTAGTGCTACCAAGCCGCAGGGAGCAAAGCCGGGTCGTCGGCTAGCGTCCGGCCCATGGATGAGTGGCAGGTCGAGTACACCGAGGCGGTCGCGCGCCGAGAGAGCAGCCAGGCGGAGACCGTCACGGCCAACCGTGGCTGGTGGGACCGGGAGGCCACCGACTACCTCGCCGAGCACGGCTCCTTCCTCGGGGACTGCGATCTCGTCTGGGGCCCGGAGGGCTGGACCGAGGAGGACCTCCACGTGCTGGGCGACCCGGCAGCGCTGGAGGGTCGCACCGTGCTCGAGTTCGGCGCAGGTGGCGCTCAGGGGGGCCGCTGGTGCGCTTCGCGAGGCGCGCGGATCGTCTCGACGGACCTCTCCGCCGGCATGCTCGGCACGGCCCGGACCATCGACGACCGCACTGACGGTCCCGCTCCCCTGCTCGCTCAGGCCGATGCCACGCGGCTGCCCTTCGCCGACGCATCCTTCGACATCGTCTTCTCGGCATACGGGGCCACCCCCTTCGTCGCCGACTCCGCGGGGCTCATGGTGGAGCTGGCCCGGGTGCTGCGACCCGGCGGGCTGCTCGCCTTCTCGACCACGCACCCGGTCCGCTGGGCCTTCCCCGACGTGCCGGGCCCAGAGGGCCTGACGGCCAATGCGTCCTACTTCGACGAGCGGCCGTACGTCGAGGCCTCCTGGGACGAGGCGAGCTATGTCGAGCACCACCGCACCATGGGGCACCGCATCGCGGAGCTGGTGGAGGCCGGTCTGGTGCTCCGTGCCGTGCACGAGCCGGAGTGGCCGCAGGACAACACCGAGGTGTGGGGCGGCTGGTCTCCCCTGCGGGGCCAGCACCTGCCCGGCACAGCGATCTTCGTCGCGACCCGTCCGGCCTGAAGGGTCAGTGCCCGGCGAGGATGTGCGCGGTCTCGCGTGCGTCGAGCGGGGGCTCGGTGATGTGCGCCGTGGCCACCTCGGCCCGGAACCAGTCGATCGTGCGCAGCAGGGCGTCCTCGATGGCGACCTGAGGCTGCCAGTCGAGCAGCTCCTGCGCGAGCGTCGTGTCGGGTCGACGCACGGAGGGGTCGTCCACCGGTCGCGGGATGTACTGGATGACCGAGGACGACCCGGTCAGCGAGATGATCCACTCCGCGAGGTCCTTCATGGAGATCTCGTGCGGGTTGCCGATGTTGACCGGCCCGGCGTGCCCGCTGTCAGCCATCGTCAGGATCCCGGTGACGAGGTCGTCGACGTAGCAGATCGATCGCGTCTGCGACCCGTCACCGGCCACGGTCACGGGCTCCCCCGCCAGCGCCTGGCGGATGAAGTTGGGGATGGCCCGCCCGTCGTTGGGGCGCATGCGCGGACCGAAGGTGTTGAAGATCCGCACGATGCCGGTGTTGACCCCGAGGGTGTTGCGGTGGGCCAGCGTCACGGCCTCGGCAAAGCGCTTGGCCTCGTCGTAGACCCCTCGCGGGCCGATCGGGTTGACATTGCCCCAGTAGGTCTCCGGCTGCGGGTGGACCTCGGGGTCGCCGTAGACCTCGGACGTCGATGCCAGGACGAGCCGGGCACCCTTGTCCTTGGCCAGCGCGAGGGCGTGCATCGTGCCGATCGAGCCGACCTCGAGGGTCTCGATCGGTAGCTCAAGATAGTCCACCGGACTCGCCGGTGACGCGAAGTGCAGAACCAGGTCGACGTCACCGTCGACGGTGACGTCACGGGTGACGTCGACCTGGTGCAGCTCGAAACGTGGGTTGTCCTGCAGGTGCGCGACATTGGCCGCAGCGCCGGTCACGAAGTTGTCGAGGGCGACAACTCGCTCCCCGCGCTCGATCAACCGCTCGCAGAGGTGGGAGCCGAGGAACCCGGCTCCTCCTGTGACGACGACGCGCATCTGCCTCGATCCTCAGCGACCGTGCAGGTCACGCCGCGGCGTGGTGTGGTCATCCGGACCCGCCGACCCGAAGACCGGGTCGTCATCGCGACGCTCGTCCTCACGCGGCGTCTCGGAGTCCGCCGAGCGGCGACGCCCGATGACCAGCGAGAGCAGCAGACCCGCAAGAAGCAGGAGGATGCCGAGGATCGTGAAGACCAGCGGGAAGGTCGAGTTGACCATGTGGAGCAGCGAGGACTTCGACTTGTACTCCTCGACGTTCTTGTCGACCGTCTCGGGGGTGAAGCGCGAGGTCGTCTCGAGGGCATTGAGGGACTTGCCGTTGTAACGGAACTCCTGCTTCTGCTCCTCGACCCGGTCCAGGACGACGCCGGTGACGGGGTCGACCCAGAAGGTGCGCTTGTTGGAGTAGTAGCGGTCTGCCTCGACGGCACCGGAGTCGTCAGCGCCACCGAAGAGGTTGCCCGGGAGCTCACGCGTCGCGTACTTGGTCTCGGGAACCACCTGGGTGAACTTGTAGGCGTTCATGCCCTGGAGGTCCTCCTCCCCCTCGAACTTGACGGGGAAGGACTTGCCGACCGTGCTGTCCCACCACGTGTAGGTGTCGACCGGCTTGGTGTCGAAGGGGAACTTCACGAGCAGGCCGTCACGCTTGACCTCTTCGCCGTTCTTGGACTCGCCGCAGCAGTTGACGGCTTCGCCGGTGTGCCGGTCGAAGACGAGCACCTCGGTGCTGCCGTCCATCGGGATGTTGTCACCGTTGTTGTCGCTGACCTGGCCGCTGTTCCAGACGGCGACGTCCTTGCCGGACTCCTCGGAGGCCTGCTTGGACGCCTCGGGGTCACCGATGATGCGTGCCGTGGTCGTCAGCTCGCCCTGGCCGGGCTTGACGTTGTCCGCGTCGAAGAACTTCGCGTCGGCGTCCTGGACGATCTGGGTGGTGTTCTGGTCGTTGGGAACGACCGCCAACCGCGGGTAGGCATAGAACTTGAAGAGCAGTCCCATGGTCAGAATGAACGCGCCGACACACATGATGATTGTCGGCAGCAGGTACTTGCGCACGAGAGAACCCTCCTTGGACCTGAATAACTTACCGGACAGTAGCACCTCGTGAGCGCCGCTTCCGTACGAGCACAGACTAGGGGACGTGGCCTTCGCCACGTCGGACATCGCACGCCGTGCCCCACGGACCGTCGTCCCCGAGGAGCCGGGCCACGGCGCGTCGGATCGGCTCGTCCTGCCGGACCTGCTGAGTGCGCATCCCCAGACCGTCGGCGGGGGCGAGGTCCGAGGGCATGTCCCCCACCATGACGCTCCGACGTGGGTCCGCCCACGGAGCTCGCGAGAGGACCTCGCGGAAGAGCCCGTCCAGGGGCTTGCGGCACTCGCAGGCGTCACGGTCGTGCGGGCACACCACGATGGCGTCCAGTCGACCGCCCTCGAGTGCGAGCAGGTCGTGCAGGCGTTGGTGGACCGCCTCGAGACCGGCGCGGTCCAGCAGGCCGCGTGCGATGGCGCGCTGGTTGGTCACCAGCACGATGGGCATGCCTGCCAGGGTGAGTCGGGCCACCGCCGCGGCGGCTCCGGGAAGCAGCTCCAGATCGTCAGGCCGCGTGACATAGCCATCGGGGACGCGCACGTTGAGCGTCCCGTCACGATCGAGCAGGACGAGGTCGAAGGGGGTGTCCTCCCCCGGCGCGGTCAGCACCGGGGGCCCGAACCACCACGGGCGAGGGGTCAGGACTGCTCCTGCATCGCCAGGTCGACCGCCTCGCACCAGGCGTGCGCCCAGAGCATGTGGACCTCCTGGATCCGCGGGGTCTCGCTGGAGGGCACGACGAGCAGGTGATCGGCGAGGTCCCCCTGCCCTGCGCCCTTGGTCCCGGTCATGAGGATCGTCGCCAGGCCACGCAGTCGGGCCTCTGCCAGCGCCGCGACGACATTGGGACTCGTCCCGGACGTGGACATGGCGATCAGGACATCGCCGGGCCGGCCGAAGGCCTGCACACCGCGGAGGAAGACCTGGTCGAAGCCGTAGTCATTGCCGATCGCCGTCAGCGAGGAGTGCGACTCCGCGAGGCTGATGGCGGGCAGCGGGTGGCGGTCCTGGATGCACTTGCCGAGGAACTCCGCCGCGACGTGGCTGGCGATGGCGGCCGAGCCGCCGTTGCCGGCGACGAGGAGCGTCCCCCCGGCACGCAGTGCCTCGAGCACCGTCTGACCGGCCGCCCCGACGCGCTCGCGCATCTGCGGCGCCGACACCTGCTCCGCGAGCGCTGCCCACGCAGCGATCCCGGCATCGAGCTGCTGAGCCACCAGGTCGGTCTCGGTGGATGTCATTGCTGGCCCTTCCAGGTCGTGACGCCGTGCTTGGTGAAGGTGAACTCGGAGACCGACAGGCCCAGCCGGATGAGCTCGTCAGCGACGACGTGCCGCTTCTCGAACTCACAGATGAAGATCATGTGGCCACCGCCTCCGGCACCGGTGACCTTGCCGCCGAAGGCACCACAGCCGAGTGCCGTGTCCACGGCCTCGGCGATGAGTGGGGTGGTGATGCGTGAGGACATCTTTTGCTTCTGCTGCCAGGCCTGGCCCAGGAGATGCCCGATCTCGTCGACCTTGCCCCGCAGGAGGGCCACCCGCATCGCGTCAGCGAGATCGCGCTGTGCCCGCAGTCCCGCCACGGCGTCCTCGTTGCCCATCTCGTACCGCGAGACCTGGTCCTCGATGATGTGGTCGCTGACCCGGGTGCGGCCGGTGTAGGCGAGCAGCATGTTGTGCTCGAGCTCGTGGACGGTGTCCGGTCGGATCCGCAGAGGATTGACCACGACATCGCCGTCCTGGCGGAACTCCATGAAGTTGAAGCCGCCGAAGGCGGCTGCGTACTGATCCTGGTACCCGCCGGGGATCTGCAGGTCCTCACGCTCCAGGCGATAGGCCAGCTCGGCGATCTCGTGCGGCCCCAGATCCAGGCCGCAGTGCCTGGCGACCAGGTCGATGACCGCCACCATGACCGCGCTGGAGCTGCCGAGGCCCGAGCCGGGTGGCGCGTTGGTGTGCAGGAAGAGGTCGAAGCCGTCGGAGCGGATGGCGCCCTCGAGCGTCATGATCCGGGCGATGGCCGCCTTGGGCAGGTCCAATGTCCCGTCGAGCACGAGGGGCGTACCCACGTCGTACCCGATCGAGGTGCCGTAGTCGTGAGACTCGACCGTGATGTGTCCGTCGGAGCGGGGCCGCAGGGTGGCGTAGGCGTAGCTGCCGATCGTCGCACTGAGGACGGCTCCCCCTTCGCGCTGGGGAAATGGGGCGACATCTGTGCCGCCACCAGCGAAACTGACCCGCAGGGGCGCGCGTGCGCGCAGCACCGGACGCACGGTCATGGATGTCCTCCCCAGAGTGAAAATCAGCGATTATTACCGAATGGTAGGCGACGACTTGAGTACGAGGCACCGTCCGGGACGCATCCTGGGTCTCGACCTGCTGCGTGCTGTCGCCGCGTGGCTCGTCCTGCTCTCGCACGTCGCCTTCTGGACCGGCGCGGGGGCACAGGGCACTCTCGGGGGGCTGGCCGTTCGGGGCGAGCTGGGGGTGGCGGTCTTTTTCGCGCTCTCCGCCTTCTTGCTGTCCGCCCCCTTCGTCCGTCGAGGGCTCGGCGGAGCGGCCCACTGGTCCGCACGTCGCTATCTCACCCGTCGTGCGGCGCGCATCCTGCCGGCCTACCTCCTCGCCCTCGCAGCGGTCGTGGCCGTCGCCGCCTTCCTCGGTGGGGCCGCTGCCAGCGGGCTCGACGTCCCCACCGTGCTCGTGCACCTCGTCATCGGCCAGGGGTGGACGGGGAGGACCTTCCAGTCCTTCACCCAGTCGTGGAGCCTGACCACCGAGGTGACCTTCTACGTCCTGCTGCCCCTCATCGCGGCGGCGGCCGCGCCGCTCACGCGAGCGCCCTCCCCCGTCCAGCGAGCACGTCGGATGCTCCTGCTGTGCGCTCTGGTCGCCGTCGGTGGGCTCGCCCTCCAGACTGTCTCCGCCCTGGTCGCGGATCCTCACTGGGCCGGGGTGCTGGCGACGAGCGCAGCCGGGCACGCTGCATGGTTCGCCATCGGGACGGCGGTCACCGTCCTCGTCGAAGCCGACCGGGCGGGCATCGAGGTCAGCTCCCGACCAACCCTGGCCGTCGTGCGCACCAGTCCGGGAACCCTCGTGCTCCTGGCCCTCGTCCTCTGGGTCGTCGCCTCGACCCCGGTCGCCGGACCGCGGGGCATCGATCCCTCCACCGCGAGCGAGGCACTGGCCGCCGAGCTGCTCTACGGAGCGGTTGCCGCCTGTCTGCTGCTCGCGGCGACATCACGCGGACTCACCGACGCGCTCACGTCCTCGCCCGTCGCGCGCGGGCTGCGCTGGCTCGGAGACATCTCCTATGCCATCTTCCTCTGGCACGTCCTCGTGCTCCAGGTGGTCTTCGCGGCACTGGACCTGCGACTCTTCGCCGCGCCCTTCGCCCCGACCCTGCTGCTTGTCACGATCGTCAGCATGGGTCTGGGTCACCTGTCGTGGGTGCTGCTGGAGAGTCCGGTCCTGGCTCGGGCCCACCGCGGGACGGACGCACCAGCGCCGCAACCAGCACCCCGAGGGTGAGGGCCCCGAGGAGCTGGGAGGCGAGCGAGCCCGTGGACTGACGGTCCGCGACCCCGAGCACGGCCAGGACGACACCAGCGCCCGAGAGGACGAGGGCGACCGCGAGCGCACGATGTCGCGCCGAGACCAACGCGCCGACGGTCGCCACCAGCATCCCCGCCGGACCGGCCACGAGGAGCCCGACCGCTGCGGCACCGAGGAGCGCGACCATCCACAGCCCACGGCCCCTGCTCGGCCGCGGTGCGGTCGAGGCGGCATCGGTCACCTCCTCCGGCTCCTGGTCCGACGCGATGGTCCCGGCGATCCTGCCGCGACGCCCCAGGAGGAGCTCGAGCAGGGCCCACAGGCAGAGGACACCGATGAGGAGCGCCCCTCCGGCGAGTGCCAGCCGGTGCTGGGTGTTGGGTGCGAACTCCACCAGGACCCGGGACCGGCTCCCTGCCGGCATGACGAAGGCCTGCCGCCACCCGTCGACCGTCACCGGCTCGAGGCGGTGACCCTGCTCGTCCGTGGCCCGCCATCCGGCGTTGGCTCCCTGGCTGAGCGCCAGCACGGATCGCTCGCCGGAGCCGACGTCGAACACCCACCGGCCGACGTGGTCACGGTGGCTCGTCACCGTGCGATCGACCGCAACCTCGGCGCGGGTCCACCCGGTCGGCACGAGCGAGACCGATTGGGGGACCAAGCCGGCGACGGCACGAGCACTGATCCGGCCGTCACCGGCGGGGAGGTCTCCGCAGGCTGTCGCCGCCACCGGGTCCCCCGCGATCAGCGACCGTCGCGCTGCCGTGAGGGACAAGCCGATGCGTCCGTCGTCCCGGCCGACCTCCCCGGCGCCGCTGCAGGGCAGGGTGAGTGACTGCGTGGGTCCGGCGAGGCCCGCGAGACGCACCTCGGGTGCCGACCACGCCGCTCGTCCGGGCGGGCGGGTGAAGCTCAGCGAGATGCTCCGGGTGCGCTGTGGGGGGATCTGCAAGGTCGTCCCGCTCGCAAGGACGTACCTCGCAGTGTCGGTGGCGACCGTCACGGGGCCGACCGCCCGGTCCAGGGTGATGGTGCCGACCTGGGTCTCCTCCCCCAGGTCGATCGCGAGCACGGGTTCGGCGGCACCGGCGGAAGGACGCCAGCGGGTCGACGGGTCTCCGTCCACCGCCGCAACCGGCCACGCGGTCAGGCCGCGGGCGGTCTCCGAATCATCGGGCGGGGTACTGCCGGACAGGCTCCATGGAGCGGAGACGACGGCCTGGCCGGACTCGTCCGTGCGGACCCGGACGGACGCCGCCACCCGGGTGGCCGGCAGCGGCCCCACTCGGCGGACGAGGTCGGACGGGTCCTCCCCCAGGCCCGGGCGCACGGCACCGCGAGGATCCCGGGTGAGCAGGACCGGGCCGGGTCCTGCGGGAGCCGTCAGACCGGTCGACAGGCTCGGACCTCCCTCGAGCTCGACCTCACGCACCCCGATGGCCGGCGGGTCCTCGCCCTCGCCGGGCGGTTGCCCCGTCAGCGAGATGGTCAGGCTCGAGCGCTCCCGCCCGTCGAGCGAAACACGCCACGTCATCGACCCGTCGGGCAGGTGACCGACGCTCCCGTCGACCTCGACCGCAGCGAGTCGGCCGATGTCCCCACCCCAGGCCTCGTGGACCAGCACCGCGTTCGGGCGGCTGCCCGCAGGGAGGTCGAGGGTGATGGTCTGCGCCGGCGAGCCGTCGCCACTCACCCATGCCGTGCGCGAGTCCCCGTCGAGCATCGCGGCCGGACCGCTGCCGGCGCCCAGCCATGCGGGGGCGAAGGGGTCGGCGGCACTGGAGCTCGTGTGGAGACCGTCCAGCCCCTGGTAGAAACGAGTCGTCCTGGCAGTGTCGGCACCACCCGGTTGCAGGTCGCGTGTGCCGACCACCGCCGGGCGGCGATCCCCTGCAGGCAGCGTCGGGCCGTGGCCCCGGGCGGGTGGTCGTCCGGAATTCAGGGCCTGCCAGCGCAGGGTGTCGGTGCGGATGTCAGCACCTGAGCCGTCGGACAGGGTGGTGACCGCATCGGGGTCGAGCAGTCCGGATGCGACCAGCGCAAACCAGGCCTCGGGTGCGCCGGCCACGGGGATGACTCCCTGGCTCGGCACGAGAGCCACGGGCTCGGCGGGCTCGTCCAACCGCCACACGCTGATCCGGTCGGCGCCCTCGCCCACCGAGCTGGCGAGACTCACGCCCGGGCTCGCCGCGAAGGTGGCCGCCACCTGTCGGGAGTCGGCCGCGCCCACGTCCGGGTCCAGGCCTCCACGGACGACGACCCGCGAGACGCCCAGACGGCGCAGCCCTGCAGCGAGCTGGGGCTGGCTGCGGCCCGTCGCCGTCAGGTCATCGAGGCCGTCGAGGATGCGCGTGGCGCCGGGGTGCCCGAGCGGAGCGGCCGCTCGGACGAGGACCGGCGAGCTCGCGAGTGCGGTCAATGGCTCGTCGGTCAATCTCCCCCAGGTGAAGTCCGCAGTGCGGGCGCCGGGCAGGACGAGGGTGCTGCCCCCGTCGACGGCCGCCATCTCGTCCACCTCGGCGGCGACGCCCTGCCACACCGTCGGCACACCGTCGGCTGCCCAGGCATCACCGACGCGGGAGGCCCACAGCGGCGCCAGGGAGCCCACGAGAGCCAGCACCGTCCCGACGACGACCACCTGACGAGCAAGGGCTCCGGCACCTCGCTCGACACGAGTCGCCCAGTGCGCGAGCAGACCGACACCGATCGCGATCGGGAGACGGATGAGGAGGTCAGCCTTGTGCACATTGCGGAAGGGAGCCAGCGGCCCGTCGAGCCATCCCTGGACGGTGCTCGCCAGCGGACCCGAGGCTGACCCTGAACGCCCCGCGGCCATGACGACGACACCGACGAGGACGAGGACGAGCGCCCATCGCGTGAGGTGGCGTCCCTCCGCTGCCGCAGGACCATCGCAGGCGTCGTCATGGCCGGAGCGGCGACGCACGAGACCGGCGAGCCCGAGGCCGGCCACAGTGGTCGTCGCGAGGATCCCGGTGAGCGACTGGGCCAGCAGCCAGCCGCTCTGCCACGTCGGGTGATCCCCGTCGGTGAGGATGTACGCGATCCAGTGGTTGGCCCCCCTCAGGACATTGGTGACGGAGGCGACCGCCGTCGTCGTCGACGCCAGCTCGATGTGGTCGAGGAAGGGGTAGGAGTAGCGCCCGAGGACGAGCAGTGGGCCGAGCCACCAGGCTGAGCCGAGCCCGGCACCCAAGCACCACCACGCCAGGGCCCGGCCACGGCGACGCCCGCCCGGCGAGAGCATGATCCACGCGGCCGCCGGCACGAGCGCGACGAGCGAGACGGTCGCATTGACGCCACCGAGGCTGGCGGCCAGCAGGCCCGTGGCGACAGCCATCCGCCGACGGTGCGATGGTCGCCCTCCCGGGGCCACCCCCCTCGCTGCGACGAGGACCAACCAGGGCGCGAGCGCCTGCGGCCACACCTCGACCGAGATCTCCGACAGGACCGTGAGCACCCGCGGCGACAGCGCAAAGACCGCCCCGACGAGGAGCGCCGGGACCGTGGGCAGGCCGCCGACCCGACGGGCCAGCCGTTCGGCACCGACGAAGGAGACGACGAGGATGAGCATCCACCACACGCGCTGGGTCGCCCAGCCCGGCAGTCCCACGGTGTCCCCGGCGAGGAAGATCGGGCCCATCGGCCACAGGTACCCGTAGGCCTGGTTCTGCAGCTCTCCGATCCCGGTGTGGTCGTTCCATGCCCACAGTGCCCGTCCGAGGTACCTCCCCGGGGAGAGGACGAGATCGCTCTTGGTGTCCGGCTGCAGCAGGCCCGGGGCCACGAGCCACGGGAGCACAGCGACCAGCAGGGTCGCGACGGCCCTCTGCAGACGCTGGCGTGCAGCCCCCACCACGGACGTGCCGGGGGTCGGGTCGCTCCCCTCGGTCATCGGCGACGCAGGATGAGGAGCAGGTTCCAGGTGACGACCTCACGCAGGCCCGGCACCCGAAGGATGTGCGCTGCGGCGTCCGGAAGGTAGCGAGGGCGGGCAGCAAGGATGTCGGCGTCCGCACCGTGGGCCCAGTCGAGCCCCTGGCGCACGCTCACGCGGTAGAGGGTGTCACCCACACGGTTCTTGGGCGGGTGCCCGTGCTTGCGCTCATAACGAGCGATCGCTCGCTCCCCACCCAGCCAGTGCCACGGGGAGGTCTCGTGGCCACCCCAGGGGGAGAGCCAGTTGGTGTACGAAAGGAAGACGAGGCCGCCGGGGCGCGTGACGCGCAGCAGCTCGTCGGCCACCGCCTCGGGATCGGGCACGTGCTCCCACATGTTGCTCGAGAAGACGATGTCCACACTGCCGTCGGCGAGCGGCAGACGCATCGCGTCCCCGACAAGGCCACCGTCGCGGACCGACGGGACGCCGGCATCGTGATCGACCGGCACATAGTGTGCCCCCGCGCGCCGGAAAGCACGGGAGAACTCGCTCGGCCCGGCACCGACGTCGAGCACCGTGCGGCCCGCGAGCTCCGTGTGCTCGCGCAAGAGCGCGATCGAGTCCCCGGCGAGCGTGGAGTAGAACCTCTGCGGATCGGTCTGCTCGACGAGGAAGGAGCGGAAGAGACGCACGGAGCGACGCAGGCCCCTGCGCATCGGCTGGGCGGGAGTCATCGACACTCCCCCATCATGGACGACGCGCGATGAGCTGCAGGGTCGGCCGGCTCCGCTGCGCGACCAACCGCTGAGCAACGACGAAGGGGACGCTGGCCACTGCGGCGGCGAGCACCGGCTTGGACCCGAGGACACCTCGGGGTCGTGCCCCGGGACGCACGGCGCGGGCCAGGCTGGCTGCGTCGACGCTCAGGCTGTCGAGCAGCAGGCGACGGACCTCGATGTCGACGAACCCGGCGGCTGCGGCGGCTCTGGACAAGGACTCCGCCGAGAAGAACCGGATGTGGGTCGGGTCCTCGAGCATCCACCAGGCGGCGCCATAGCGGTCCAGACCGGAGCTGTCACCCGCCGGCGTGATGAAGCTGGCCCGCCCGCCGGGACGCAGCAGCTCCCACGACGAGCGCAGAGCCACGTGCGGGTCGACGACGTGCTCGAGCACGTGGATGCCGTACACCAGGTCCTGATCACCGGGGAGCCGGGAGGCATCCTCGATGCCTCCGGTCCGCAGGTCGCCGCGGGCGCGGACGACCTCATCGACCCTGACACCCAGCTGGTCCGGATCGACGCCGGCGACCTCCGCCCCGGCGTCGAGGAAGCGCCGCAGCATCGAACCGGCTCCGTAGCCGACCTCGAAGACCCGGGGCGGCACGCCATCGCGCACGAGCTCCCGGTAGGTGAGGTCGAGCCGGATGCGGTCCAGCGTCGGCTCACCGCCGTACGCCAGGTCGCGGTGGTCGGCAGGGCACCGGTCCAGGTCCCGCACGATGTGCCCGCAGCGCTCGCACCTGTCGACGATGCAGCTGCCACGGATCGCCTGCCCACGCACGACTGAGCCGCACACCTCACAGCCGACGTGCTCACTCTCACCTACCGTTGGGTAACTCACAGCGTTAGCCTATCCGTCGGTGCCGCGACAGCCGCGACGCCGACGAGGAGTGACGATGACGCCGAGCACGGCAGACCCGAAGGAGCGCCTTCGGGTGCTCTACCTCTCCTGGCGCGATCGGGAGAATCCCGAGGCCGGAGGAGCCGAGACCTTCACCGAGCGAACCTCGGAGGTCATGACCCAGGCGGGGCACGAGGTGACGATCTTCACCGCGTCCTTCCCCGGGGCGAGGCCGCGCACGCAGCACGGGGACGTCGAGGTGGTCCGTCGCGGATCGAAGTTCAGCGTCTACCTCCACGGCTTGTGGCATGTCCTGCGGCACGGCCGTGACTACGACGTCATCCTCGATGTGCAGAACGGCGTGCCGTTCTGGTCCCCCCTCGTGACCACGGTGCCGGTCATCAACATCGTCCACCACGTCCACCGCGACCAGTGGAGCGCCGTCTTCGGCGCGAAGGTGGCGCGTCTGGGGTGGCTCCTGGAGTCGCGGCTCGCACCCTTCGTCTATCGCCGCAGTCGGTATGTCACCGTCTCCAAGTCCACCAGGGCCGAGCTCGAGGAGCTGGGGGTCGACGCCGACCGGGTGGACCTCGTCTACTCCGGCAACGACCGCCCTGCGGACCTGGACCGGTACGCCCGTCTGGAGCGCACCGAGGCGCCGACGATGCTCTTCCTCGGCCGGTTGGTCCCCCACAAGCACGTCGAGCAGGCCGTCGACATCCTGGCCTCGCGCGCCGAGACCCACCCCGACCTGGAGCTGCACGTCGTCGGCGGTGGGTACTGGGAGTCCGCGATCGCTGACCACGCGCGAGCTCGCGGCGTCGCCGACCGGGTGCACCTGCACGGCTTCGTGGAGGAGTCACGCAAGCACGAGCTGCTCGCGCGCGCGTGGATCGTCGTCATGCCCTCGCACAAGGAAGGGTGGGGCCTGACCATCGTCGAGGCCGGCCTCCACGCCACGCCCGCCGTCGCCTACAGCTTCGCCGGTGGTCCCAGCGAGTCGATCGTGCACGGCCGCACCGGACTCCTGGCCGACTCCGTCAGTGAGTTCGAGGCACATGTCATCACCCTCGTCGATGATGCGGCCCTGCGACGCTCCCTCGGCCGTACCGCTCGGCTGTACGCCAGCTCCTTCGACTGGACGCGTGCCGGCCACCGTCTGGAGTCGGTGATCCGCTCGGTGCTGGGTCTCACCGACCGCTACCGGGACGACGTCATCGACCTCGACGCCCTGATCGCCCACCGCGCCGGGGACGAGACCCCGAGGGGGCAGCTGGAGACCATGGCCTCCTGATCTCCACCATCCACGCACGGAGGGGGCGTCCGCTCGATGAGCGGACGCCCCCTCGTGTGGGGTCTTGGGTCAGATCAGCTGTTGTAGTTGATGATCTGCTGGTTTTCCTGGGGCATCGAGGCGCTGCTCTGCACCTGGACGATGCCAAAGATGGCCAGGGCCGCCAGGAGTGCGCCGAGCACGGTGCCGCCCACGTTGTAGGCGATCTTCTTCGAGGCGTCGTTGTTCACTGAGTGTCCTCCATAGGGCGGATGTGATTCGGGTTCACTGTATACCGACGAGTCACTTGTGGCGAGTCCGTCCAGCGTGTTGCGCTCGTCTCATCTGCGACGACGTCGGCAGCCCGCCAGGAGCACGACGCTCAGGACCACCGCGCCGAGGGTGCCCACGAGACCGAGCGCCCGCCACGCGTCGCGGGGAGGCGTGCTGAGCGTGCTCGGACCGAGGTCATGCACCTCGAGGTCGCCGACCGTGGTGCTCGGGATCCCTGCCAGATCCGGCATCGTGCCAGCCGGTGCAGGCTGGTCCTCCTGGACCAGGACCCAGCGGACCCCGAGCGAGCGCAGGACCCCGACGGTGGCGCCCCCTTCGGCCAGCGCTGTGGTGACCTGGTCAGCGGCATCGTCCTCGCCGCGGACGGTGCCCTGCCGCAGGGGCAGCCGGTCGTCGGAGAGCACGTCCTGGGGCAGCAGTCGGTTCCACGGGTCGAGGACCACGCGATCGCCGTTCCAGTCGTATCGTCGATAGGTCGACCACGGAAAGACAGCGACCGGGTCGCCGGAGCGAGAGAGCTCGTGGGCCACGGTGCGCACGTCCTGCGGGTACTCCACGCTCCCCCACGTCGAGGCATGTCCCCAGGCGAGGGAGGGCAGTGTCGCCACCGGCCAGAGGATCGCGACGACCATCGGGAGGCTGGGCCTGCGCCCGGCCGCATACCGATCGACGACCGTCGCCGTGGCCACCGTGAGCAGGAGGACCCAGAGGGCGACGAACTTCTGGCCGTCCCGCAGCAACCCCCCGCCCGGGACCTGTACGACGATCAGCTCGAGGAGCCCACGGCCGCCGGGGATCGCAGCCAACGCCGCAAGGAGCAGACCGATGACTCCGGCCGCCGTCGCCCCCCGTGCCACCGGATCGGCCCACCAGGTGCGGCGGGGCACAGCGAGCACGAGCACGACCAGGACGGCGAGCAGCGCGGCGACGGCGAGCGGCCACGTGGTCCGCTCGAGGAACCACGTGCGGTCGTTCCACAGCCCGCCTCCGAGGACGAGGGAACCCACGACGCCGAAGGGAGTGTCGGCCGCGGACGCGAAGGCGGACGTCCCTGACGCGTCGGCCGCCTTGGAGGAGGCGCGCAGGAAGGGCCACCACCAGGACGCGTTGGCGAGCAGGACCACGCCGACCACGACGGCGAGCATCCGCAGACGCCGGGCAGGCGGCCCAGCGACCGCGACGGTCACGACGGCCACCAGCGCAGCCAGGACTGCGGGCGTCGAGCCCCCCAGGGCTGCGCCAGTGAGCGCGGCCACGAGCAGCGCCCTCCCCCGGCGCTCCCCCGTCCGCGCAGCACCCTCCAGCACCCATGGCAGAGCGGCGAATCCAAGGAGATATCCCCAGTGCCCGATGCCCAGACGCTCGCCGACCCAAGGGTTCCACGACCACAGCATTGCGGCCGCCACGGCTCCGGTCGCGGTGTTGGCCAGACGCCCGGCCCCGGCTCCCCCGACGACGAACGCGCCGAGCAGGAGGATCTTTTGCACCAGCCACCCGGGCAGAGCCAGTCCCAGCAGAGCGACGACGAGGTCATTGGGCACGGCCCGGGGCACGCTGCCGTCGGTGCCGAGCGTCCTGGCCGACATCGGGAGGTCCGGCACGAAGACGAGGTCGTAGTGGAGCGTGTACCCCGGCGCCAGCGACGGCCCGAGGACGAGCACTCCCAGGACCGTCCCCACGGCCGCACCGACGGCTGTGATCCGGCCCTTCCCCTGCGTCACCTTCCCCTGCGCCAGAGCCATCTCAGGCCCGGTGGAGGGCTTCGACCTCGGCGAAGGCGGACCCCATGGCCGCGCACTGGGTGGGCAGGTCGTGGTGGGTCACCGCATGGGTCCGGTTGGCAGCGCCGACCTGCGCGCGCAGGCGTGGGTCGCCCAGGAAGTGCAGCAGCGAGTCGGCCAAGGCCTCCGCGTCGTCCTCGACGAGGCGGTTGGGCGGCTGCACGGCCTCGTCATTGGTGCCGCAGCGCGTGGTGACGATCGGCAGACCACAGGCCAGTGCTTCGAGATAGGCCAGGCCGAGCTGCTCGGTCCATTTCCACGTCGGGCGCGGCGCCGTGGCGAAGACGGCCGCGGAGCGCATGAGGTCGGCCACGCCCGCTGCGTCGAGGGAGCCGACGATCTCGACCCCGGAGCGAGGGTCCTCTGCCGCCGACCGGACGAGGTGCTCGAGAGGACCGCGACCGGCGACCTTGAGCCGGGCCTGCGGGATCTCACGCCGCACGATCGCCATCGCCTCGAGCACGCGGTCGATGCCCTTGTTGTCGGCGAGCGGGGAGGCGAAGACCACGATGGGCTCGGCGACCGGCTCGGCTGCCGGGTGGAAGAGCTCGGTGTCCACCCCGGGCTTGACCACGCGGATGAGCTCGTCGTCGAAGTCGTTGGCCAGCAGGTGGTCACGTGCCGCGTCGACCATGCACAGGAGCAGGTCCGCGTCGCGGCAGGAGTTCAACGCCTGGCGGTAGGGCGGAACCTTGTAGAGGGGCTGGTCCGGTAGGTTTTCCCAGGTGATGACGGCCTGCAGGGGCCTGCGGGCGCCGCCCGCACGTGCGGCACGACGCCACCGCGAGGCCTGACCGGTGACGAGCGAGCACAGCTCGAGCGAGGTCACCCAGTCGTACTCAGCAGGGTCCTGCTCAGGCAGACCTCGGACCCAGGCCAGGGCCCCTGCCTCGACAAAGCGCTTGATGGGACGCCGGTAGGTGCTCGGGATCCAGTCGATGTCGCCCACGGGCTCCTGCTGTGCCATGGCCTTGACGGCGGTGTCCGGCATCCTGGACATCCAGTACAGCTCGCGACGGGCGCGTTGGTCGGGCAGGGACACCCACAGCATGCGGCGCAGGGCGTCGCTCATGCCGCGTCCCGGTCCCGGCGGCCGCGGCGGGCGCCCCAGGCGTACCCGCCGGCCTCCATGGCGCGCAGCGCAACCATCCCCGCAGCATGCGCCGGGTCCCGAAGGAGGCGCCGATGATTGCGCAGGTAGGACCTCAGCACCGCCTTGCCCTGAGCACCCACCGCGCCCTCGTGCTGCTCGGCGAACGCGGGAATGCTGCGTCCGTAGTAATAGCGCTTGCTCATGACGTCGCGGACCGTCAAGCGGCCCTCGTCGTGGTCGATGATGATCGGGGCCAGCTCGATGCCTGCACCGGACCGACGCATCTTCATCCGTAGGTCCGCGTCCTCCGGGCCGGACATGTCCGTGTGGAATGCTCCGTCGCCCAGCAGGTAGTCCCGGCGGACGAGTCTCGGGTTGTGCAACCACGGGTCGTCCAGGTAGCACTCCCGCTCCAGTGCCCGGCAGGCCGTCCAGAAGCCGTCTCCGATGGTGCGCTCGGGCAGGGCGATGCCGGTCGCGCCCGTGGCCAGGGCGGTCTCGATCGCCAAGGCGATCGTGCGCGGCGGCAGGACCATGTCGCTGTCGAGCCACAGGACCCACTCCGAGCGCGCTGCCTCGATGCCGGTGTTGCGTTGGGCCGAGCGCTCCGGACCGGCCGTGATGACGCGATCAGCGAAGCGCTCGGCGACCTGTGGCGTCCCGTCGGTGCTGTGGTTGTCCACGACGACCAGCTCCACGCCGGGGTGGGTCTGCGCGGTCACCGACCGCAGGCAAGCCTCGATGGTGCGGATGTTGTTGCGGGTCGGGACGACGACGGTCACCGATCCCGCGTCAGACCGGGTCATGACGCTCCTTGAAGGTGAGTGACTGCAACTGTTGCTCAGAGTGCAGGAGTGCGCCCAGCACTGCGAGGGCCAGTCCACCACCTGCCAGACGGTGGGGCCACAGGCTCGCAGAGATCGCGTCCGCGCTGACCTGACCACCGGTGTTGCCCGGGCCCACGACGAACCACACCGCCGCCAGGATGATGAGGACGACGCCGCCGTCGATCAGGCGCTCGGGCCGGATCGGACGCCACCGCATGAGGGCAACCGCCCCGGCGGCGACGATGAGCCCACTCCATCCGACGAGGAGGCCCGCGGTGAGGACGGTGAAGACCTCCAGCGCGACCCGACGGCGACTGCGTCCGTGACGCGATGCTCGGGTCGAGCCGGCGAGCGGGTCGTTGGCCGGGTCCTCCTCGACCTGCGAGACCACCTCTCGAGAGGCCTCCGTGTCGTCGAGGGGGACGCCCGAGGACTCGACCGCGGCCGGGTCCTCTCCCTCGGTGCGTGGGCGACGAGTCGTCCACCAATATGCGGCCAGCAGATAGAGAGCAGCGACCAAGAAGGTCGTGGAGACGAGGAGTGCGATGGTTGCCGCTCGCTGGGGCCCGAAGGAGATGTTGATCTCGTGCGGAGAGGTGGCATCGTCAATGATCCACCCCACCGAGTACCCGTCGAGCTGGACCGGCGGGCCGAGGTCCTCGCCGTCCATGGTCGCCTTCCACCGGGGGTCGTAGCCCTGACCGAGGACGACGGCGTACGGGGACTTGGAGGACCCGGTACGGACCTGTGCGCCGCCGTCCGACCTGGTCTCCACCTGTGAGGTGGGTGCGGGGCTCTGCCCGGAGGGCTCGAGCCCGGCGACATCCCGCAACGAGAGGCTGTCGAGGGTGACCTCGTCCACCGGGCGGAGCTGGTGCTCGCCCCAGCTGACATCGAGGCGATCACAGCCGACCCATGAGGCCCCTGCCGAGTCGGCGACGGCGACGGCGGCCGAGTCAGCCGGACGCATCTTGACCGGCTTGCCGTCCAAGGTCGCCACGGTCAGGCAGCCGTCTGCAGCATCAGTGGGCGTCGCCTGCTCGATGCCGGTGTCGATGCTCGTGAACCGCGCATTGGTCGCGTCGTCCCCGCCCTCGGTGCCGGTCACCTCGACCCGGATGCGCTCGCCGCGGACCGGACGGTCCAGGACGATGGTCGACGTGCCCTTGTCGACCTGCCCGGAGCCGACCGTGGTGCCATCCACCGTGATCTCGACATCAGTGGCGAACCGGGTCCCCTCCGTGTCTGCCCCGAACCCGTCCCGCTGGGTGATGCTCACCCGGTCGAAAGTCGTGGGTGAAGCGGCCGTGGCCTGCCACCACTCACCGTCCATGCCGCCACCCGGGACCCATGCCGTCCCGGTGTCACCGTCCGCGGCCCGCGAAGCGCGCAGGTCAGCGTTGTTGAAGAAGACGCTCGCCGATCGGAAGGTCGGACCCTGACGCACACCAGCGAGGCGGTCATAGGTCGTCTCCCAGGACCCGTCCAGTCGGATGTCTGCAGAGGCCTGCATCCGCCGATCATCCGGCACGCTGAAGTCACGGCGCAGGTCTGCCTCCGTGTCGTCCCGAGAGGACGGCGTGTTGAGGACACGCGTCAGGTAGATATCCAAGGGGACCGTGGCGAAGTCCTGGCGTTCCCTGGGTGTCAACCGGCTGTACATCTGGTCGATGCTGCGCGGCAGGCGAGCGGTGCGCTTCGCGATCTCCTCCACCCCGAGGTCCACCTCGGAGATCCCGACCAGGTTGAAGCCTTCGCCGCGCACGCTCTTGACGCGCAGGCTGACATCCGTGGCCGAGACTCCGCCGAGGTCGAGGTGCGCCTCGCCGGACTTGGAGAAGGTCCCGGTCACCGTCCGACCGCCCGCCGTCATCTCGACCTCGTCGACGGCCACGGGTCCGAGATCCGCCTGGGTGATGGTCACGTCGTCGAGCGTCTCCGCCCGGGGCAGGGTCAGGTCCAGCTCCATGCCGGGCGCGCGACGGAAGTCACCGAACATCCACGACGTCGCGGGATTGCCGTCCACGGCATTTTCGGCGACGGCGTTGGGCATCTCGAAGAAGGTTGCCCCCTCTTCGGTGGCTGAGGCCAGGATGCCCGATCGACGCAGCACCGTCTGGTCGTCCGCGTCCCCGAGCGCCCTCGTCAGGTCCGGCGTCTCGTCCGGCGTCAGCAGGGCGCCGTTGCCCGCAGTCAACCGGTTGGTGATCGAGGCTCGGCGACGGTTGGTGTCGGTGAGGACGATCCGCCCCGAGTTCTCGACAGCCGTGGGGAATGCCTCGTCGTCGAGATCACTCGTGTAGCGGAAGAGCGGCGTGTTGCGCATCAGGCCGGCGTCCGCGAGGGGCGGGATCGACCAGGCATCACCGGCGATGAGGAGGGATCCGCGCACGGGGGCGACCCGGACGGTGGGGACCGGCTCGGTGACGTCGTACAGCTGCACGGGGCTCAGCAACCCCTCCCGGTAGTCCTCGGGCGGGATGGTCGGCGGCAGGATGTTGCGCCCGGCCTCGCCGAAGTTGGCCTGGCCGAAGAGTCCGGGGTCTCCGGCGAGCACCCGTGCGGTCGCGCCGGGCCGGGCCCCACCGGCGTCCTCCCAGACAGTGTCGTGGCGCAGCAGGATCTGGTCGACCCCGAGGTACCGGGCATAGGTCGAGATCGCGTTGTCGACGCTCGACTCGCTCTGCAAGGTGTCATCGAGCGCGTTGAGGAGGTTGGCACCTCCCGCAGACGTGCTCGACGTGGTCTCGGGGATGACGGTGTCCCGCGTGAAGAGCGAGTTGCTCACGTCGTCCGGGCGCTCCTGGCTCCACCGGTAGTGAGGCCGGACCTGCCCCGGGAGGAGGAGGACGCGGTTGGTCCTGGGGTTGTCGTTGACCCGCTCAGCCGCCTGGTGCCAGTAGTCAGGGACGTCGAACTCGGAGATGTACAGGTTGCCGGTGAAGGCCGGCGCCGCCCACGCGATGACGAGGACGAAGGCACCGGCAGCCGAGAACTGCCGCAGCCCCGGTCGGGACCTCAGGCGCCGGCCGATGTGATGCGCCCCGACACCGATGGTGAGCGTGAAGGCGAGGGTGAGGACCGCCCCGATCTTGTTGGAGGTCCGGAAGGCGACCGTCCCGGGTATGTGCTCGAAGGCCCACCCCATGACCGCGCCGGCTGGCGAGGCCGGGTCCCCGGGAAAAAGGCCGACCATGATGACGGCTGCGACCGCGACACTCACGGCACAGATGCGCGTGATCGTCGGAGGGGTCCAGCGCATGGACCACAGCGCCAGCGCCGGCCACAGCACCGTGAGGAGGACGACGAAGGCGGCGGTGATGTAGATCGCATACTGCGGAACCCACGGACCGGCGTCCGAACGTCCGTACAGCGTCCACATGCCGAGTCCGCGCAGCACCTCGAGGTACGAGCTGACCTTGGCGATGCCGTCGAGGGTCTCCGACCCCCTCACCACCTGCGCGCCGGTCCCTTGGGCTACCACCGACGGAACCAGCCAGTACATCGCCAGTCCCAGGACGAAGAAGGCACACTTGCCGACCACGGCGCTGACGGCCGACCACGGCAAGGACCAGGCTCGTCGCAGCACCAGGACCACGGGGATGGCCATGAGCAGCTGGTAGATCGGGACGACGGCGACATTCATGCCGCTCATCGCGAAGAAGATCAGGCCCACGGCGGCCGGCCAGGCCCAGGACTTCGGCGCACGCAGAGCCCTGATGAGGGCGATGAGCATCCACGGCAGGAGGCACATCGGCAGGGCGATGGCGAGCGTCGAGCCACCCGTGATCGTGTACGGGTTGGCCAGGAAGACCACGCTGGTGATGAAGACCGACCAGGGCGAGACCTTGGGCAGGAGGTGTCGCAGCAGTCTCCCTGCACCCCATGCACCGATGACCCACAGGACGAAGTGGAAGACCTTGAAGGTCATCTCCGGTGACAGGCCGATGAAGCGCAGCAGGGCTGTCCACACCAGGACCGGGACCAGCCCGACGTTGAAGTTGGCGGCTCCCAGGTACGGCGTCGCACTCCACGACGACAGGTACTGCTGCAGCATCCGTCCCGGTGAGACGTACACCTCGGGCTTGATGTCCGTGTGGAAGTGCCCGAACGCATTGCCGAAGACGACGAGCGCCAGCACCGCCAGAGCCACCAGGTGGGCCACGCGCAGCGTGGTCAACCGAGCATGCACAGGCTCTCCATCGGGCAGGGGACATGGGGGACGCGAGCGTCCTGTGGCGAGCAGCCTAACGCGCCGGGGCCAGAATCGTACTCACAGGTAAGGTTCGGAGCGTCCGCGGTGGAGAGGGGATGCACGTGAGCGCCTCGGCGGCGGAGAAGGCAAGTCCGGTCAGCAACGGTGGCTGGCTCCTCGGCGTGTGCATGGGCCTGAGCAATGTCCTGGGCTACGCCTTCGTCCTCATCGTCTCCCGCTCACTCGGCCCGGCCGACTTCGGTGCCTTCTCGGCCGTCAACAACACCGCGATCTTCCTCTCGTTGCCGGCCAGCGCCTTCCAGGTCGTGGTCGCCGCACACCAGGCTCGCGGACACGCTCATCGTTCCGGGATCGGACTGGCCCTCCTCGTCGGTGGAGCGCTCATGCTCGTCACCGCGGCCCTGTCCCCCGTCGTGGCCGACCTCTTCCACCTCGGGTCCCCCGTGTCGGTGCTGCTCGTCGCGCTCATGATGCCGGCGTACACCCTGACGGGCGCGGCGCAGGGCCTGCTCCTGGGGCACCGACGCCTTGCGGCACTGGCCGGCGTCTATGTCGCCATCTCCGCGGCGCGCGTGGTGTCGGCAATCGTCGCTGCAGCGCTCGGTGTCGGCGTCGTCGGCGTCTTCGCATGGCTGCTGATCGCGGCGTGGGCACCGGCACTGATGGCCCTGTGGCTGGCCCGTCATCACGTGCAGAAGTGGCGTCGCTTCGAGCTCGGCCTGGTGCAGGAGCTGCTGACCTCCAACGGCACCCTGGCCGTCCTGCTGGCCATGACGAGCACGGACGTGCTCCTCGCGAGGCACCTGCTGTCGCCGCACGAGGCCGGCGCCTATGCCTTCGCGGGCCTCTTCGGCAAGGTCGTCTTCTGGGGGACGCAGTTCGTCGCACTCACCCTCGTGCCCATCGCCAGCCGTGGGGCCGGGCGCCGGCCCGTGGCGGGCGCACTCGGTCTCGTGCTCAGCATGGGGCTCGTCGCGGTGGTGGTCGTGGCCGCCGTGCCCACACAGCTGGTGCAGATCCTCGGCGGCAGCGAGTACCTCGATGCAGCCGATGTCCTCATCGCGTTCACGTGCCTGGGCACGCTGTGGGCGCTGTGCCAGGTGCTCCTCTTCGCGGAGATGGCCCGCGGACACCGAGGTCTGACGGTCGTCGCCCTGGCCGGGACCGCCGTCGGCGCGGTCGCCGTCCTGGTGCTCGACGTGCACACGACCACCGCCATCGTCACGACCTATGCAACGGTCGCGGCCGTCGTCGTCCTCGTGGGAAGCGGCCGGTTCCTCCTGCGTGCAGGAGGACCGGGCGCTGAGGTGATCAACACTGAGGTGATCGACCCCGGGCCCACGGGTCTGTGACCCCCACGGGGGGGGTCGATCAGAAGTCGTCGTCCCTACGGCGACGCGACCGGCGCGGTGGCAGGTCGTCGACCTCGTCGTCGAGGAAGTCGTCATCGCGGCGAGCGGTCCGACCGGGCGTCTCATCGGCGACAGCGTCCTCCCAGTCGTCGGTGGACCCGCGACGCGACGGCGCCGGCTCGTCATCCACGTCGTCCGCAGCGACCCGGCTGACCGGCTCGTCACGGCGGGCTCCCCGCAGGGTGCGCGAGTCCTCTGGACGTTCGCTCCGCGAGGCCCGGCCGGTCGTGGTCCTGCGCTCGGCGGGCGTCTTGCGCTCGGCGCGACGCTCACCCCGACGCGTCTCGTCGTCCTCGCGGTCGGCGAGGTCGATGTCCTCGTCCCAGTCCTCAGAACGGGGGGTCCGGAAGATGAGGTACCCCGCCAGCAGGGTCACGACGGCTCCCCCGAGGAGGGCATAGGTGCGGAACTGATTGACGACGGCGGACTCCTGGCAGGCGCCGAACTGGAAGCCGTCCTTGTCAGCGCTCGGCGGGTTGGAGGCACTACCGCAGCCGAACACACCCTCCTTGGACGCGACGTGCACGGGAACGAAGTAGTAGTAGACGGCCGCGACGAGAAGGAGCGCCGCGAGGAGGAAGACGAGGCCGCGAATCACACGCAGCGACTCCGGTCCCTTGGGGGTAGTGTCAGTCACCATGCGCCCATGCTACTCACGAGTTGTGTTCTGATTCGTCGAGTGCAGCAGACCGAGACCTTCCTTCCATGAGACGTCCTGACCTCCACGCGCTCCGGCGCAGCGCCCTGCAGGTCCCCAAGGCCGCAGGGTCTCTGGGCGTGTCCACGCGCAAGGCAGAGGGCCACATCCCGCTCACCTACCGCCCGGCCATCGACGGCCTGCGGGCGATCGCCGTGGTCGCCGTCATCATCGGCCACGCCAACGAGTCGTGGTTGCCCGACGGGTGGCTCGGGGTCGACATCTTCTTCGTGATCTCCGGCTTCCTCATCACGAGCCTGCTCCTGCGCGAACGCACGAGCACCGGACGGATCGACCTGCTGGGCTTCTGGCTGGCCCGTGCGCGACGACTGCTCCCGGCGGTCTTCGTGGTCCTCGCCGCAGTGATCCTGGCCGCCCGATTCATCGGGTTGCCAGCCCGCCGCGAAGCAGTGAGCGGAGACCTCCTCAGCACGCTCTTCTACGTCGCCAACTGGCGGATGTACTTCAGCGACGAGGCCTATTTCGCCACCCTCGCCACTCCGTCGCCACTGCGTCATGCGTGGTCGCTGTCGGTGGAGGAGCAGTTCTACATCATCTATCCGCTGCTCCTCCTGGGCCTCTTGGCCCTGCTGCGCAAGCGGATGCGGCTCGTGGCGGCGCTTGCCGCCTTGGCGGCGCTGTCGGCCGTCCTCATGGCGGCGCTCTACACACCCGGTCACGAGCCGTCCCGGGTGTACTACGGGACCGACACCCGCGCCTTCGAGCTCTTCGTGGGCGCGGTGGCCGGCGTGCTGGCCCTGCGCAGTGGCACCTCGCGGGCACCTGCCGCCATCACGGACCGGACCGATCGCGTCTGCCGAGCCCTGGCTCCCTTCGCCCTGGTCCTCGTCCTGGCGGCACTCGGCGCTCGCGGGCAGTCCCCCGACGTCCTCTTCCGCGGCGGGCTGTTCGTGCTGTGCGTCCTCGTCGCCGTCGTGGTCGTCGCGGCGGCCAGCTGGGAGACCAACCTCGTCCAGCGCATCCTCTCGTGGGAACCGCTGCGTCGCGTCGGCCTCATCAGCTACGGGTTGTACCTGTGGCACTGGCCGATCATCGTCTACTCCAACCAGCTGCTCCTCGAGGTCGACCCACTCGTGCGGATGTACATCCAAGTCGTCGCGTCCTTCATCGTTGCCACGTTCTCGTACCTCTTCATCGAGCGTCCGATCCGGCAGCACGGGCTCAAGGTGCTGCTCCCCCGATTCCCCCGGGTGTCCGTCGTCGTCGGGTCCGCGGCCGCAGTCTCTGTGATCGGGGCCGCCGTGGCGCTGCCCGTGGGGGCGGCCCAGGAGGTGGTCAGCGGTGACGTCACGTCCAACATCGCGTACACCGCCCCGCCCTACATCTCGGGCGAGACCACCCGCCGGGCCCTGCTCCTGGGCAACTCGATCCCGGCCAGCTACGCCAAGTACTACCCCAAGGGGACCTACCCGGACCTCACGGTCGGGTCGTACACCAACCCCGGGTGCGACCTCTTCCCAGAGGCTCGCTACCGCGGCAAGCGGCCTGACCCGGTCAACCCTGATTGTGAGGACTGGCGCGATGGCCTCACCGAAGGGATCGCCGCCGACAAACCCGATGTGGTCGTCGTCTTCGTCAGCCAGAGCCTGGTCTCGGACCGTCACGTCGACGGACGGCGTCTTGACTTCAACTCTTCCGGGTACGAGACCTACCTCGACCGAGGCTTCGACACGCTGCGCGATCGCATCAAGGCGGCACCGGGCGACCCTCGCATCGTCTTGCTCAATCTCTCCTGCCACCGGGTCCCTGACTTCGGGGTCGATGAGGAGGTCACCCGCTTCAACGACGACATCGCGGTCGCCAGGGTCAACGAGCTGGCGACGTCGTGGGCCCACGACAACGGGATCGACGTGATCGACCAGAGCTCCTTCCTCTGCGGCGACGGGTACCACGACGGCATCAACGGCACGCCGCTGTACGAGGACTACCTCCACGTCACCAAGGACTCGGGACCCCAGGTCTGGTCCTGGCTCGCTCCCCGGGTGCGGGATGCCGCCAACGGCGCACCCCAGCCGCAGTGATGGCCGCTCGCACGGCCGTCCTCCTCGTCGGAGGCCTCGGCACCCGCATGCATCCCCTCACGCTGACCCGCCCCAAGCACCTGCTCCCGGTCGGTGGGGTACCCGTCCTGGACCTGCAGCTCCGCCGACTCAGCGAGGTCGGTGTCCGTCGCGTGGCGCTGGCCACTGCTCGGCACGCGGACCTCGTGGCGCGTCACGTCGCGGCACACCCGGTGACTGGCCTCGAGGTGGTCATCAGCGACGAGGGCACCCCCCTCGGCACCGGGGGCGGGTTGCTCGCTGCCCTCGATGTGCTCGCCGCCGACGCCGACGAGCCGGTGGCCATCGTCAACGGTGATCTCCTCACCGGGCACGACCTCCGCGCCCAGACGGCTGCCTGCAGTTCTGGTGTGGACGTCGTCCTGCACGTGCGCGCCGCCGCCGACCCGGCCCCCTTCGGCACCGTGGATGTCGCACCGGACGGACGTCACGTCATCGGCTTCCGCGAAAAGGTACCCGGCCCGGCAGGCACCCTGGTCAACGCGGGGACCTATGTCGTGCGTCCGAGGATCGTGGCCGGACGGGCGAACGGCCGGGAGCAGTCCTGGGAGCGCGACCTGCTGCCGGCACTCATCGACGACGGCGCCGAGGTCATCGCTCACCGCGACGACGCCTGGTGTGCCGACATCGGTTCCCCCGCAGCACTCCTGGCAGCCACCCGCGCTGCCCTCGACGGGACGGCACGCTCTGCGCTGCCGCAGGACTTCGACCCCGCGACCGCGATCTCGCCCAGCACGACCCTCGAGGAGGGCGCCCTCCTCGAGGACAGCACGACAGGCACCGCTGTGCACGTCGCCGCGCACGCTGTCGTGCGCGGTTGTGTCCTCCTCGACGGCGTGCACGTGGGAGCAGGGGCACAGATCACCGACTGCGTCATCGGCGAGGGCGCCGTCATCGACGATGGTGTGACCCTGCGCGGAGTCACCATCGCCGACGGCGCCCGGGTCCGGGCCGACCAGGACGCCGCCGCCGACGAAGGGAGCACCACCCGATGAGCAGCACCACCCCCCGGACGCGTTGGGGACGAGCAGCGTTGTGGCTGCGCTTCTACGTCGGACGCTCCGTCGCGCTCGACCGGGAGACCGTGCGGCTGCACCGGTGGTCGCCCCGTGACCGAGCAGCCTTCCTGGCCAGCAAGACCGCTGCCCTCCCGACCATCCAGGCCGGACGGGCTGCCGATGTCCGTGCCGGCCACGTGGTCTTCCGCGCCACGAGCGCCGTCGACCTCGGCACCTTCCAGTCCTGCCTGCTCGACGTGCACGACGAGGTCGTCGTCGCCGGGCTCCTGGACGGAGTCGCTGAGCCGGTCGTCGTCGATGTCGGCGCCAATGTCGGCCAGTTCGCTGCGGCGGTGCGCACCTTCGTCCCCACCGCCCGCATCGTCTCGGTCGAGCCCGACCCCGACACCCATGCCAAGCTCGCACACAACCTGGAGCGCATGGGCCGCGCCCGGTCGCACCAGGTCGCGGTGGGCGAGCGGCGCGAGGTCCTCACCCTGCACCGGCACCACGTCTCGGTCATGGCGACACTGCGCCCCGGAGAGGTCGAGGACTACGACCCGGCGCTGACGATCGACGTCGACGTGGTCCCCATCGACGAGCTCACGGCGGACCTCGAGCAGATCGACCTGCTCAAGATCGACGTCGAGGGGTTCGAGGTCGAGGCCCTGCGCGGGGCCCGCAAGACCCTGCAGCGCACGCGCTACCTCCTGATCGAGATCGGTCTCGGCCGTGAGGCGTCAGGTGCCAACCTCGAGGCGCTCGCCCTGGTGCGCGAGATCACGCCCGCAGCGAGGATCGTCCGCTTCGGCCGGCCGCTCGGCGGGGTCGAGGACCCGATCTGCCAAGACGTCCTCATCGACCTCGGCCACTGAGCAACCCCTCGGTCAGTGCGCGGCTTCGTGCCAGCTACGACCTCGCCCGACCGAAACGTCGAGAGGGACATCCATCTCGACGGCGCTGCCCATCTCGCGACGGACCAGCGCCTCGACGGCCGCATCCTCGTCCTCGGTCACCTCGATGACCAGCTCGTCATGGACCTGGAGCAGCACACGCGAGCTCAGCCCGTCCTGCGTGAGGGCACGGTCGACCCGGAGCATCGCCATCTTCATGATGTCTGCCGCCGACCCCTGGATGGGGGCGTTGAGCGCCATCCTCTCGGCCATCTGCCGACGCTGGCGGTTGTCGCTCGTCAGGTCCGGCAAGTAGCGCCGACGCCCGAGCATCGTCTCGGTGTAGCCCGTCGCCCGTGCCCGATCGACGATCTCCTCCAGGTAGTCACGGACACCGCCGAACCGCTGGAAGTACTCCTCCATCAGGTCGGTGGCCTCACCGGTCGAGATCCCCAGCTGCTTGCTCAGGCCAAAGGCGCTCAGACCGTAGGCCAGGCCGTAGGACATCGCCTTGACCTTGCTGCGCATCTCGGCGGTGACGCCCTCGGGCTCGACCCCGAAGACCTTGGCCCCGACGAAGCGGTGCAGGTCCTCGCCGGTGCGGAAGGCCTCGATGAGCCCCTCGTCACCTGACAGATGGGCCATCACCCGCATCTCGATCTGGCTGTAGTCCGCAGACATCAGGGACTCGTAGCCGGTGCCGACCACGAAGACCTCACGGATGCGGCGTCCCTCCTCGGTGCGGATCGGGATGTTTTGCAGGTTGGGGTCGGTCGAGGACAGACGCCCGGTGGCAGCGATCGTCTGCTGGTAGGTCGTGTGGATCCGCGCGTCATCCGCCACGGACTTGATCAGGCCCTCCACGGTGACGCGCAGACGAGTGGCGTCACGGTGTCGCAGGAGGGCCTCGAGGAAGGGGTGCTCTGTCTTGGCGTACAGATCAACCAGGGCGTCGGCGTCCGTCGTGTAGCCCGTCTTGGTCTTGCGTGTCTTGGGCAGACCCAAGGTGTCGAAGAGCACCGCCTGCAGCTGCTTGGGCGACCCGAGGTTGATCTGCTCGTCGCCGATCGCGGCCCACGCGTCCGTCTGGGCCGTCGCCACCTTGGCGGCGAAGGCGGCCTCCAGCGTGGACAGCGCACCGGAGTCGACGGCGATCCCATGGGCTTCCATCTGGGCGAGGACACCCACCACGGGGAGCTCGACCTCACGCATGAGATGGGTGCCGCCGGTCTCCTCCACCTGCTCCTCGAGGACCGGGGCGAGCTCGACGGCGGCGGCCGCCCTGATCATCGAGGAGCGTCCTGCCTCGGAGTCGTCGGCGGAGAAGTCGAGCATCCCCTGGTCAACGGCCTCCTCGCCGCCCGACAGGTCGCGACCCAGGTGGCGTACCGCCAGGTCGGCCAGGTCATAGGACCGCTGGTCGGGCCGCACGAGGTAGGCCGCGATGGCGGTGTCGACGGCCAGCCCCTGGAGCGGGAGCCCGGAGGACGCGAGCGCGAGCAGCGGCCCCTTGGCGTCGTGGAGCACCTTGGGACGCTCGCTGTCAGAGAGCCAGGACCGCAGCGCGTCTTCGTCGGGGCCGGCGAGTGAGTCGACGTCGATGAAGGCAGCGACCCCGGCAACCGTCGCGAGCCCCAGACCGGTCACCTCTCCGCGGCCTCTGCCCCACTCCCCCACGACGTCCACTCCGAGACGGCCGACGCCGTGCTCGTCGAGCCATGGTCCGACGGCGCCTTCGCCCAGGATGCTCCCGTCGATCTCGACCCCACCGCTCACCTCGGACTCGGCAGTGTCGAAGGTGGCGAAGAGGCGATCGCGCAGGACCCGGAACTCCAGGCTGTCGAAAAGGGTGTGGACCTTTTCGCGGTCCCACTCCCTGCGCTCGAGGTCGGCGATGCCGACCGGCACCGGGACGTCACGGAGCAGGCCGTTGAGGCGCCGGTTGCGCAGGACCTGGTCGATGTTGTCCCGCAAGGACTGGCCGGCCTTGCCACCGATCTGATCGATGGCCGCCACGATCCCGGAGAGGTCGCCGTGGGCGTTGATCCACTTGGCTGCCGTCTTGGGACCGACGCCGGGAACGCCCGGCAGGTTGTCGCTCTGCTCGCCGACGAGCGCGGCGAGGTCGCTGTAGAGGTGCGGGCCGACGCCGTACTTGTCGGTGACTGCGTCCGGCGTCATCCGCGCCAGGTCCGACACTCCCTTTTTGGGGTAGAGGACGGTCGAGCGCTCATCGACGAGCTGCAGCGTGTCCCTGTCGCCGGAGCAGATCAGGACGTCCATCCCCGCCTCACGACCCTGCGTGGCCAAGGTGGCGATGACATCATCCGCCTCGTAGCCCTCGAGCTGGACGTGGCTGATGTTCAGCGCGTCCAGGACCTCCTGGAGCAGTGGAATCTGGCCGGCGAAGGCGTCGGGCGTCGCGCTGCGTCCGGCCTTGTACTCCGGGTACTCCGCACTGCGGAAGTTGGCGCGAGAGACATCGAAGGCCACCGCGACGTGGGTCGGCTCCTCGTCCCGCAGCACATTGATGAGCATCGCGACGAAGCCGTACACACCATTGGTGTGCTGGCCCGTGCTCGTCGAGAAGTTCTCCGCGGGGAGCGCGAAGAAGGCCCGGTAGGCCAGGGAATGTCCATCCAGAAGCAGCAGTCGACTCACGCTCGACACCCTATGCGCTTGGTCCGACAGGACTGCGTCGTGGCAGGCTGTGCGAGACCTTGGACCACTGCACAGGAGACTCACATGACCCAGTCGTTCGCGCCGAGCCTCGACGAGCTCAACGGCAACCGGGGCCCCCTGGCCGAGACGATGGGCATCGAGGTCCTCGAGGCCACCAGCGACAGGGTCGTGGCGCGGATGCCCGTCGAGGGCAACACCCAGCCCTACGGGATCCTCCACGGGGGCGCCAGCGTGGTCCTCGCCGAGACGATCGGCTCGATCGGCTCCGCTCTGCACGCACACGCCCTCGGCAAGATCGCGGTCGGGCTCGACATCAACGCCACCCACCACCGTGCTGCGCGCTCGGGGTGGGTCACCGCCGTCGCCGTCCCCGTCACCCTCGGCGGGAGTGTGGCGTGCTACGAGGTGACGATCAGCGACGACGAGGGTCGTCGTACCTGCACCTCACGCATCACCTGCATCCTGCGCGACCTCCCGCCCGGCGCCTGAGTGGGACGCGCCCTCCCTCGCCTCGACCTGCGTGCGCTCGCCCGTCAGTGGGACCCACGGTTGTGGACGACCACGGATCGGCTCGTCGCGCTCGCGGTCGTGGCAGTGCTCGTCGGACCGGTCCTGGCCGCCCTCCAGGCCATCACGCACGGCTGGCAGCCCAACGGTGATGACGCGACCATCGCGCTGCGCACCGCCGGCATCCTTGACGGGCACCTTCCCGTCACGGGGATGCGCAGCACCTCCGGAGACGGCATCGACGAGAGCCTGTCGACGCACCACCTGGGGCCGCTCCAGTTCTATCTGCTCGCGATGCCTCTGGCGCTGAGCGGCGGGTCGGCCTTGGGCATCGCAGCCGGCGGGGCCATCATCGCGGCCACCGCCTCGGTGCTCAGCGTCGTGTGGGCGCGCCGTCTCGGGGGCGCTCTCGGCGTCATCGTCTTCACCAGCGGGGTCCTGCTCACCCAGTGGGCCATCGGGACCGAAGCGATGTTCCGGCCCTTCAACCCCTACGCCCCTTTGCTGCCCACCTACCTCTCGCTCGTGCTCCTGTGGGCACTGGCACGCGACGACCGTCGGGCGCTGGCTCCCTTCGTCGTGGCGGTCTCGCTCATCGCACAGTCCAATCTCGCCTTCCTCCCCCTCGCGCTGGCCCTCACGGTGATGGCCGCCAGCCTGCTCCTGTGGCCCCGCCGGCGGACGCCGTCCCGGGCCGTGGGCCGCCAGCACCGATGGGCCCTGGGCCTCGGCGTCGCCGTGTGGCTCCCGAGCATCATCGAGCTCCTGGTGCATCACCCCAACAACCTCACCCAGCTGATCAGGTGGGCCACCTCGGGCACCGGCACGCCGATCGGCTTCGTCGCGGGTGCCAAGCACCTCAACCTCATCGCCCCCGGACCGGGCGGCTTCCGTCGGTCCACGCAGGACCTGCTCGTCGACGGCACCGGACCGGCCACGGTGCTGGGTCTCGTCCTGCTGCTCCTCCTCATCGCGATCTCCACCGGTTACCGGGTCCCTCAGGGACGGGCGAGCAGCGCATGGCCGGCACGGGTGGCGCTCGCCGCCAACCTCGGGATGTTGCTGACCGCATCGCGCCTCCCGGAGTGGCCGCTGGCTCCCTACTGGGTGATCACCTGGCTCCCGGTGGCCGCCTTCACGTGGGCAGCCCTCGTCTGGCGCGGGCTGGCCTATCTGAGTACCGCCCGTCCGGATCTGCCGGCCCGAGTCGCCCTGCCCCTGGGTGGTGGTCTCGCGATCGGTGGGGTCCTGGCGAGCACCTTTGCGCTGTCGCCGGCATGGGCCGAGATCGACTCGATGACGCAGGTGGCCCGCACCACCGGCGACGACCTCGGGCCGGGCGCAGGGCGGCATGTCCAGATCAACGGGCTCGGCTTCGCGCCCACACTCGGTGCTGCACCAGCGGTGGCCTGGCAGGCCCACCGACAGGGCTGGCAGCCGCACTTCCTCACCCCGTGGCCCTTCCCCGAGGACAGCGAGGAGCTCTGGATCGAGACCACGCCCGAGGGGTCCGATCGTCTCTACATCTCCGACAGCACCCAGCCGGAGCTCCTCAAGGACATCTCCGCCTCGGCACAGCACGTGGGCACGATCCCCTTGCAGCACCGAGAGGGCGAGCTCAGCGTCTATCGTGACCTCGGCAGCTGACGAGACAAGGAGACACCGTGGACTTCATCGGGGCCGGCACGGTGCTCAACGTGCTCACGGTCGTTGCCGGGGCGCTGCTCGGCATGGCCATCGGAGGTCGACTCCCCCAGCACACCCGTGACGTCGTCACCGACTGCCTCGGCCTCGTCACCCTGCTCATGGCGGGCCTGTCCGTCATGGACGTCACCTCGCCGGCCCTCGTCGATGCCGTCGGGTCCGGCACACCGGTCCTCATCGTCCTGGGCTCGCTGCTCATCGGCAGCGTGGTGGGCTCGCTCCTGGGCATCGAGCGGTGGCTGGGCACCCTGGCCGGTCGCGTCCAGACCATCGTCGGTCGAGGCAACAACGACTCCGAGGGGCGCGAGCGCTTCATCGAGGGCTGGCTGACCGCGAGCCTGCTCTTCTGCGTCGGGCCGCTCACCATCCTGGGGTCCCTGGACGACGGGCTCGGCCGAGGCATCGACAAGCTCGCGCTCAAGTCGGTGCTCGACGGCTTCGCGGCCCTGGCCTTCGCCTCGACCTTCGGTGTGGGCGTCCTGCTCTCGGCCGTGAGCGTGGCCGTCATCCAAGGGTCGCTGACGATCCTCGGCGTCGGTCTCGGCGCCCTGCTGCCTGACGCACACATCGCCGCGCTCACGGCGACGGGCGGCCTGATCCTCGTGGGGATCGCCCTGCGGTTGCTGCGGATCCGTCAGATCCCCGTCGGGGACATGCTGCCCGCGTTGATCGTCGCTCCCCTGCTCACCCAGCTCGTCATCACGCTGGGTTGAGCCGGACGGGAGCGCTCAGGCCTTGTCCATCCCCGCGACGACGGCATCGGCGACCTCGCGCATCCCCAGACGGCGGTCCATCGCCGTCTTCTGGATCCAGCGGAAGGCCTCGGCCTCGGTGATCTTCAGCTTCTTCATCAGCACGCCCTTGGCCTTCTCGACGGCCTTGCGCGTCTCGAGCCGCTCGCCGAGATCGGCGACCTCGGACTCCAGTGCCTTCAGCTCCGCCCAGCGGGAGGTTGCGACCTCGATCGCGGGCGTGACATCGGAGACGGTGAAGGGCTTGACGATGTAGGCCATGACGCCGGCGTCGCGCGCCCGCTCCACGAGCTCCTTCTGCGAGAAGGCCGTGAGCATGATCACGGGGCAGATGCGCTTGTCACCGATCGTCTCGGCTGCCGTCAGCCCGTCCATGACGGGCATCTTGACGTCCATGATGATCAGGTCCGGGCGCAGCGAGTCGGCGAGCGAGACTGCCTCCTCGCCGTTGCTGGCCTGGCCGACGACGTCATAGCCGGCGTCGGTGAGCATCTCGGCGAGGTCGAGACGGATCAGCGCCTCGTCCTCGGCGAGCAGCACCCGCAGGCCCTGCTGGCTCTCGGTGTCCGCCGTCATGGTCGATCCTCCGTCGTTGGTGAACATCTGGTGCCGAGGGCGGGACTTGAACCCGCACGCCCTTGCGGGCAGAGCATTTTGAGTGCTCCGTGTCTGCCATTCCACCACCCCGGCGGGAGTGCGCCGCAAGCATACCGACCGAAGGGGGGTGCTCCCGACTCAGCCCATCCCGCCGGGCAGCGCGCCGACCGTGTCGTCCGGGATGTCGTCTGCTCCGTCCTGGTAGGCGATGGCCGTCTTGTTCTTGGCGTCGCCGATCCGGTGCACCCGCATCGCATTGGTCGACCCGGGCACGCCGGGGGGTGACCCGGCGACGATGACCACCCGGTCACCCTCCTGGGCCCAGCCGAGCTCGAGCAGCCGCTCGTCGACCATCAGTGCGTACTGGTCGGTGTGCGTCACCGCCGGAGTGAGGAAGGTCTGCATCCCCCACACCAGCGACAGCTGGGAACGGGTGTCCTGCACCGGGGAGAAGGCGAGCATCGGCAGCCCCGAGCGCACCTGTGCCAGACGGCGCGCGGAGCCACCGGTCTGGGTGAAGGCGATCAGGTACTTCACGCCGAGGGCCTCGCCTGCCTCGGCCGCCGCAGCGGCGATCACCCCGCCCTGGGTCGTGGGCGGCCCCATGAGGTCGCGCATCCGGCTCAGGCCCTCCTCCTCGGTGGTCTCGATGATCTTGGACATCGTCTTGATCACCTCGATGGGGAACTTGCCGACCGCGGTCTCCCCGGAGAGCATGAGGGCGTCCGCCCCATCGAGCACCGCGTTGGCGGCATCACTGGCCTCCGCCCGGGTCGGTCGCGAGTTCTCGATCATCGACTCCAGTACCTGCGTGGCGACGATGACCGGCTTCGCCTTCTGCCGGCACAGCTCGACGGCCCGCTTCTGCACGATCGGGACCTGCTCGAGCGGCAGCTCCACCCCGAGGTCGCCTCGGGCGACCATGATCCCGTCGAAGGCGTCGATGATCTCCTCGAGGGCCTGGACCGCCTGCGGCTTCTCGATCTTGGCGATGACGGGCAGACGTACCCCGACCTCGTCCATGATCTCGTGGACGCGGGTGATGTCCTGTGCCGACCGGACGAAGCTGAGCGCGATGTAGTCGGCACGCAGACCGAGGGCCCACCGCAGGTCCTGCTCGTCCTTGTCCGACAGTGCGGGGGCGCTCACGGCCGCACCGGGCAGGTTGATCCCCTTGTTGTTGGACAGCGGGCCGCCATAGACGACGACACAGCGCACGTCGGTCTCGTCGACGTCGTGCACGGCCAGGGTGATCTTGCCGTCGTCGACGAGGATCGTGTCGCCGGCGCTGACGTCACCGGCGAGGCCCGGATAGGTCGTACCGACGACCTCTTGGTCACCAGGGACATCCCGGGTCGTGATGGTGAAGTGGTCTCCGGCGGACAGCACGATCGGACCGTCCGCGAATCGCCCGGTACGGATCTTGGGTCCCTGGAGGTCGACGAGGATGCCCACCGCGTGGCCGGTCGCGTCGCTCGCCTCCCGGACGCTGCGGTAGTTGGCCTCGTGGACCGAGTACTCACCGTGCGAGAGGTTGAGCCGGGCGACGTCCATGCCGGCAGAGACGAGCTCGCGGATGCGCTCTGGGGTCGAGGTGGAAGGGCCGAGGGTGGCTACGATCTTGGCGCGACGCATGCTTCCAGCCTATGACCATGACGAAGGGAGCGGGACCACCGCCGCGGTCACGCCCCCTTCGTCATCGGTGCTCTCAGGCGATCAGCGGCCGATCGCTCGGGTTGATCGGCCGCGGCAGCTGCGATGTGCCCATGAGGTAGCTGTCCACCCCGTGAGCGGCCGCGCGACCTTCGGCGATGGCCCAGACGATGAGCGACTGCCCGCGACCCGCGTCGCCGGCGACGAAGACGCCGTCGACGCCGGTCTGGTAGTCGGTACCGCGCACGATGTTGGAGCGCTCGTCGGTCTCGACACCCAGCTGGGCGACGACGCCGGCCGGCTCGGGGCCGAGGAAGCCCATCGCCAGGAGCACGAGCTGCGCCGGCAGGACCCGCTCGGTGCCCTCGACCGGCGCGAAGCCGGAGTCGGTGCGCTCGACCTCGGTCAGACGCAGGCCGGAGACCGCGCCGTCCTCGTCACCGATGATCTCCGTCGTGGAGACGGCATAGACCCGGTCACCGCCCTCCTCGTGGGCGGAGGCGACCCGGAAGAGCATCGGGTAGGTGGGCCAGGGCTGGTTGCCCGGACGGTCCGCACCCGGCTGGGGCATGATCTCGAGGCTCGTGACCGAACGGGCACCCTGCCGGATCGAGGTGCCGAGGCAGTCGGCTCCGGTGTCACCACCTCCGATGATGATGACGTCCTTGCCTTCCGCGGTGACCTGTCCCTCGACCTCTTCACCGAGTGCGACCCGGTTGGCCGGCGGCAGGAAGTCCATCGCCTGGAGCACGCCGTCCAGCTCACGACCGGGGACCGGCAGGTCGCGCGGGACGGTCGATCCGACGGCCAGGACGACCGCGTCGTACCGGTCGCGCAGCTGCTGACCCGTGATCTCGGCGCCGATGTCGACGCCTGAGCGGAAGCGGGTGCCTTCGGCCTTCATCTGCTGGATGCGGCGGTCGACGATCCGCTTCTCCATCTTGAACTCCGGGATGCCGTAGCGCAGCAGTCCGCCGGGCTTGTCCGCACGCTCGTAGACGGCGACGGTGTGTCCGGCGCGGGTCAGCTGCTGCGCGGCGGCCAAGCCGGCCGGTCCGGAGCCGACGACGGCGACGGTCTTGCCGGTGAGACGGTCGGGGATCTGCGGCGGGACGTCACCGCGACCGAAGGCCTCCTCGATCGTCGTCACCTCGATCTGCTTGATCGTGACGGCCGGCTGGTTGATGCCGAGCACGCACGCGGTCTCGCAGGGGGCCGGGCAGAGCCGACCGGTGAACTCCGGGAAGTTGTTGGTCGCGTGCAACCGCTCGATGGCGTCATGCCAGTCGCCGCGCCACGCGAGGTCATTCCACTCGGGGATGAGGTTGCCCAGGGGGCAGCCCGAGTGGCAGAAGGGGATGCCGCAGTCCATGCAGCGACCCGCTTGTCGCTGCAGCTGTCCTGCCTGCTGCTCCTCGTAGACCTCCTTCCAGTCCTTGATGCGCACGTCGACGGGTCGACGCGCGGGCAGCTCGCGCTCGCGAGTGGTGAGAAAGCCGGTCGGGTCAGCCACGGGAAGCCTCCATGATCCGGTCCCAGACCTGCGTGCCGTCGAGGTCGAGGCCCTCGGCCTCGGCAGCGGCACGCACGTCGAGGACGCGCTGGTAGTCGCGGGGCAGGACGAGCGAGATGCGGTCGTAGGCCGCCTCTCCCTCGTCGAGCAACCGCTGGGCGACGGCGGAGCCGGTGTGCTCGAGGTGCTGGGTGAGCAGCTCGAGCACGACCTCGCGGTCGGCGGTGCGAAGGGGGGTGACGTCGACGAGGTCGGGGTTGACCAAGGACTCGTCGAGGTCGAGGACGAAGGCATTGCCTCCGGACATGCCGGCCGCGAAGTTGCGGCCGGTGGGGCCGAGGACGAGGACCGTGCCACCGGTCATGTACTCGCACCCATGGTCACCGACGCCCTCGACGACCGCGGAGGCGCCGGAGTTGCGCACGCAGAAGCGTTCGCCGACGACGCCACGCAGGAAGAGCTGACCGGAGGTTGCGCCGTAGCCGATGACATTGCCGGCGATGACATTGTCCTCGGCGACATAGCGCGCGTCCTCGGGCGGACGGACGATGACCCGGCCGCCGGAGAGGCCCTTGCCCACGTAGTCGTTGGCGTCACCGACCATCGTCAGGGTGATGCCCCGGGGCAGGAAGGCCCCCAGGCTCTGACCGGCCGACCCGGTGAAGGTCAGCTCGATGGTGCCGTCGGGCAGTCCCTCGGGGTGCTGCTTGGTCACCTCGTGCCCGAGCATCGTGCCCAGGGTCCGGTTGACATTGCGGACCGGGAACTCACCCGTGACGGTCGCGCCGTCCGCGAGAGCGGGCTGCGCGAGCTCGATCAGCTGGTGGTCGAGCGCGGCGTCCAGACCGTGCTCCTGGCCCTTGGTGTGCCGGACCCCGGAGCCATCCGGGGAAGCGACCTTGGCGAAGATCGGGCCGAGGTCGAGGCCGGAGGCCTTCCAGTGGTCGATGGCCTTGCGGGTGTCGAGCAGGTCGACGCGTCCGATGGCCTCCTCGAGCGTGCGGAAGCCCAGCTCGGCGAGCAGCTCTCGCACCTCCTCGGCGATGTACTCGAAGAAGGTCTCGACGAACTCGGGCTGGCCCGAGTAGCGCGCGCGCAGCTCGGGGTTCTGCGTGGCGATGCCGACGGGGCAGGTGTCGAGGTGGCAGACCCGCATGAGGATGCAGCCGCTGACGACGAGCGGGGCGGTCGCGAAGCCGAACTCCTCCGCCCCGAGCAGGGCGCCGATGATCACGTCACGCCCGGTCTTGATCTGACCGTCCACCTGCACGACGATCCGGTCTCGCAGGCCGTTGAGGACCAAGGTCTGCTGCGTCGATGCCAGGCCGAGCTCCCAGGGGCCGCCCGCGTGCTTGAGCGAGGTGAGCGGCGAGGCGCCGGTGCCGCCGTCGTGACCGGAGATGAGCACCACGTCGGCGTGCGCCTTGCTCACGCCGGCCGCGACCGTACCCACCCCGATCTCGCTGACGAGCTTGACGTGCACGCGCGCCTGCGGGTTGGCGTTCTTTAGGTCGTGGATCAGCTGGGCCAGGTCCTCGATCGAGTAGATGTCGTGGTGCGGCGGCGGGCTGATCAGGCCGACGCCGGGTGTGGAGTGCCGGGTGCGCGCCACCCACGGGTAGACCTTGGGACCGGGCAGCTGCCCCCCTTCGCCCGGCTTGGCGCCCTGGGCCATCTTGATCTGGATGTCATCGCTGTTGGTCAGGTAGGCCGACGTGACGCCGAAGCGACCGGAGGCGACCTGCTTGATCGAGCTGCGACGCTCCGGGTCCATGAGGCGCTCGAGGTCCTCACCGCCCTCACCGGTGTTGGAGCGGGCACCGAGGCGATTCATCGCCACCGCGAGGGTCTCGTGTGCCTCCTGGCTGATCGAGCCATAGCTCATGGCGCCGGTGGAGAAGCGCTTGATGATCGCGCCGATCGGCTCGACCTCGTCGATGGGGATCGAGGGACGCTCCTCGCCATCGGCGAGGGCGAAGAGCCCACGGAGGGTCATCAGTCGTTCCGACTGCTCGTTGACCCGGGCCGTGTACTGCTTGAAGATGTCGTAGCGGCGGGCCCGCGTGGAGTGCTGGAGCCGGAAGACGGTGTCGGGATCGAAGAGGTGTGGCTCGCCCTCACGGCGCCACTTGTACTCGCCGCCGTCCTCGAGCTTGCGGTGCGGCGGGCGCATCCCCTCCGGCGGGTAGGCCGTGGCGTGGCGGGCCGTTGCCTCGGCGGCGATGACGTCGAGACCGACCCCACCGAGCTGGCTCACGGTGCCGGTGAAGTACTCGTCGACGAGCTCCTGGCTCAGGCCGAGCGCCTCGAAGACCTGTGCGCCACGGTAGGAGGCGACAGTCGAGATGCCCATCTTGGACATCACCTTCAGCACGCCCTTGCCGAGTGCCTTGATGAGGTTGCGGACCGCGGTCTCCTCGTCGACCTCGGTGATGACCTCACGTCGGACCATGTCCTCGACGGACTCCATCGCGAGGTAGGGGTTGACCGCCGCTGCGCCATAGCCGATGAGCAGCGCGACGTGGTGGACCTCGCGGACGTCACCGGCCTCGACGATGAGGCCGACCTGGGTACGGGTCTTCTCGCGGATGAGGTGGTGATGCACGGCCGAGGTGAGCAGGAGCGAGGGGATCGGCGCCAGGTCCCGACCGGAGTCCCGGTCGGACAGGACGATGAAGCGTGCGCCCTCGGCGATCGCCTCGGAGACCTCGGAGCAGATCCGGGTGAGCTCCGCTCGCAGACCCTCCTCGCCAGCCAAGACGTCGAAGCGGCCGCGCACGACGTGGCTGGCGCGTCCCGCGTGGTCACGGTCGGCGTCGATGTGGACGATCTTGGCCAGCTCGTCGTTGTCGATGACCGGGAAGGGCAGCACGACCTGGCGGGCGTGCTGCGGGTCGACCGAGAGGATGTTGCCCTCCGGCCCGATGGCCGTGCCCAGCGCGGTGACGAGCTCCTCGCGGATGGAGTCCAGCGGCGGGTTGGTCACCTGCGCGAAGACCTGGGTGAAGTAGTCGAAGACCAGCCGGGGCTTCTGCGAAAGGACGGCGATGGGTGTGTCGGTGCCCATCGACCCGAGAGCCTCCATGCCCGTGCTCGCCATCGGCGTCAGCAGGATCTTCAGCTCCTCCTGCGTGTAGCCGAAGGTCTGCTGGCGTCGGGCCACGGACGCCGGTGTGTGCAGGATGTGCTCGCGCGGCGGAAGGTCGCCGAGCATGATGCGGTTGGTGTCGAGCCACTCGCCGTAGGGGTGCTCCCCCGCCAGCTGGCCCTTGATCTCCTCGTCCTCGATGATCCGTCCTTCGACGGTGTCGACGAGGAACATCCGGCCCGGCATGAGCCGGCCCTTCTGGACCACGTGCTCGGGATCGAGCTCCAGGACCCCCGACTCGGAGGCAAGCACGACGAGTCCGTCATCGGTGACCCAGTAGCGGCCCGGTCGCAGGCCGTTGCGGTCCAGGACCGCACCGGCGTAGCGGCCGTCGGTGAAGGTGACGCACGCGGGCCCGTCCCACGGCTCCATGAACATCGAGTGGAACTCGTAGAAGTCCTTGAGCTCCTGGGGCATCGTCGCGTGGTTCTCCCACGCCTCGGGGATCATCATCAGCACCGAGTGCGGAAGGGAGCGACCGCCCAGGTGGAGCAGCTCCAAGACCTCGTCGAAGGACGCGGAGTCGGAGGCCTCGGGCGCGCAGATCGGCATGATCCGCTGCAGGTCGCCGGGGATGATGTCGCTGGAGAGCAGCGACTCCCGCGCCCGCATCCAGTTGCGGTTGCCCTTGACCGTGTTGATCTCGCCGTTGTGGGCGATGAAGCGGAAGGGGTGGCTGAGCGGCCAGCTCGGGAAGGTGTTGGTGGAGAAGCGCGAGTGGACGAGCGCCAGCTCGCTCTCGAAGCGCTCATCGGACAGGTCCGGGTAGAAGGGCTCGAGCTGACCCGTCGTGAGCATCCCCTTGTAGACCATCGTTCGCGCGGAGAGCGAGGAGAAGTAGACACCGGTCTCGCGCTCTGCCCGCTTGCGGGTCACGAAGGCCAGCCGCTCCAACGTCAGGCCGGAGACCTCGCCACCGGGCGCTGCGACGAAGAGCTGCCAGAAGTCGGGCATGCAGTCGCGGGCCATCTGACCGACGATGTCGCGCTGGACGGGGACCTGACGCCAGCCGAGGACCTGCAGGCCCTCCTCCTTGGCGATCGCCTCGATGCGCTGGGTCATCGCCTCGCGCTCGGCCGCGTCGGTCGGCACATAGGCCGTCCCGACGGCGTAATGGCCGGGCTCGGGCAGGGCGAAGTCGACGACCTCGCGGAAAAATCGGTCGGGAACCTGCGACAGGATGCCCGCGCCATCACCAACGAGCGGGTCGGCGCCGGTGGCGCCACGGTGCTCGAGGTTGGTCAGGGCCAGCAGTGCGTGCTCGACGATGTCGTGACCCGCGTGGCCACGCATGGTGGCGACCATGGCCACACCACAGGCGTCCTTTTCGGCGTCCCGCCGGTACAGGGCGGTGTCAGGGGGAAGTGCCGACCAGCGCTCATAAGGGGAGAAGGACTTTGGGGTCACGTCGGTCACCGTCCTCGGTGTCTGGGATCGAGAAGACACCCGGCATTCGCGTGGCGAACGACGGGCGCTTCGTCATGGGTGGGCGCGGACGTCGACGGCCGCGGTGCGCTGAGTGTACAGCGCGTTTGTCTTACCTAGTGAGAGTTGAATTCTCACTAGGTGAGATGTTCGCCTCTGCACTCTCTCCGGTCCTACGACCGAAGGTGATGTAGAAAACCACACCGAGGGCGAAGACGATGATGCTCGTCCAGATGTTGACGCGCAGGCCGAAGATCGTGTTGGCCGCATCCGTGCGGATCATCTCGATGAACAGCCGCCCGACGGGGTAGCCGGCGATGTACAGGGCCATGACCTGCCCGGGCACGAAGCGGATGCGTCGATCCAGGGCGAGGATGAGCACGGCGAGCGCGAGCAGGAAGAGCGACTCGTAGAGGAAGGTCGGGTGGAAGGTCCCCAGCACGATGGGATCGCCGGCCGCGTCCACAGCAGCCCGACCCGCGCCGCTGTCCCACCGGTGGATCTCCAACCCCCACGGCAGGTCGGTCCTGGGACCGTAGATCTCGTTGTTGAACCAGTTGCCCCAGCGGCCGATGGCCTGGGCGACGAGGATGCCCGGCACCACGGCATCAGCGAAGGTCAGGAAGCGCACGCCCTCCTTGCGGCAGCCGATCCAGGCGCCCAGCGCACCGAGGGCGACGGCACCCCAGATCCCGAGCCCGCCGTTCCAGATCTTGAGCGCGTCGATGGGGCTTCCCTCGTCGCCGAAGTACGGCTGGGGGGTGGTGATCACGTGGTAGAGCCGGCCACCGATGATCCCGAAGGGGACGGCCCACATGGCGATGTCCAGGACGACACCGGGCTCTCCCCCACGGTCCTGCAGGCGCCGGTCACCCATCCAGATGGCCACGAAGATCCCCGCGAGGATGCAGAGCGCATAGGCATGGATCGTCAGGGGGCCGAGCTCGATGACCCCGACGCTGGGCGAAGGGAGGGCTGCCGGGATCACTGCTTCTGCACCAGGTCCGCGGGGACCGTGCCGGAGGTGAGGATCTTGGTCAGCGTGGCCGTGTCCGCCGTGCGGGTGTTCGGGTCGACGAGAGCGCCCCAGCTGAGCTTGGTGCCGTCGACCTCGATGACCGGCGTGCCGGTGATTCCGGCCTTGACCGAGGCGTCGTCGACACTCTTGACGTAGTCGACGTACGTGCCCTTGTCGGTGCACTCCTGCCAAGCGGTGAGCCGGTCACCGGAGAGGCCGGCGTCCTCGGCCGCCTGGGTGTAGTCCTCCGTGGGGAAACCGGCACTGGTCTCCTGCGCGGGCTGGAGCGCGAAGAGCGCCGAGTGGTACTCCTCCCAGGCGCCCTCGTCGGCCGCGCACACCGCGCTGGAGCCGGCCACCGCCGACGACTCGCCACCGGTGTTGGCATCGATCACGGTCTTGAGGTGGACCCGCAGACGGATCTTGCCGTCCTGGGCCAGCCGGTTGATCGTGCCGCCCATCGACTGCTCGAAGACCTGGCAGATGGGGCAGCGGAAGTCCTCGTAGACGTCGACGACCGGGGCGTCCTTGGCAGGCTTGGCCGCAGCGAAGGGCTCGATCGGCTCCCCCTTGGTCACGCCGTCGGGCAGTTGGCTGGCGCCCCCCGCGGTGCCGCCACCGGTGTCCCGGGCGGACCAGATGACGCCACCGACGATCAGGGCGATCGCCAGGACGACGACGATGCCAGCGACCACGATGACATTGGCGCCCCCGCCTGCTGCGGCCTTGCCGGCTGCCTGCGCCTTGGCCTTGCGGTCGTTGGTGGTCATGCTGACTCCTTGTGGGCAGGGAAGAGGGCCCGGTCGAGGCCCAGGGTGGATGCGGGTCGGACGACGAGCCACGCGCCGCACAGGGCGAGCGCCAGGTCGCGGGCGATCTCCCGGCCGTACTTGGTCTGGCTGGCATCGATCTGGCCACCACCGCCGAAGCAGCCACAGTCGATGCTCAGGCCCCGCGCCCACGCCTGGGCGATGCCGATGACGAAGGCGACCATGAGCAGCGTGCCGATGGTGGCCGAGACCCGGGTGAACAGGCCGAGGACCAGGAGGACACCAATGACGATCTCCACCCACGGGAGGGCGTAGCCGACCCAGCGCGCCACCTCGAAGGGCATGACGTCGTAGGCCTGCACTGCTCTGGCCGCCCCCAGCGGCTTGCCGACCTTGAGGCCACCGGCCACGAGGAGGACGACGCCGAGGACCAGGCGTGTGACCAGACCGATGTGGTCGCGCACCCGGGCAGCGGTCACGCTCGGCCTCGGACGCCCTCGGCGAGCTCTTCGGTGAGGACGCGCAGCGCGGCCAGCCCCTCGTCGCGGCCACGGTCGAGGAGCGTCGCCACCAGGGCGGACCCGACGATGACGCCGTCGGCGAAGGAGGCGACCTCGGCCGCCTGTGCGCCATTGCTCACGCCCAGACCCACGCAGAGGGGCAGGTCGGTCGCCTCACGCAGCCGGGCGACGAGCTGGGGGGCGCTGCTGCCGACGCTGCCGCGGGTCCCGGTGATGCCCATCGTGGAGGCCGTGTAGACGAAGCCACTACTGGCCCCGGTCACCACCGACAGTCGCTCCGTCGTCGAGCTCGGGGCGACGAGGAAGATCCGATCCAGGCCGTGGCGCTCGCTGGCCTCGCGCCACTCACCGGCCTCCTCGGGGATGAGGTCCGGCGTGATCATGCCGACCCCACCGGCGGCCGCCAGGTCAGCCGCGTAGCGGTCGACGCCGCGTCGCAGGACGAGGTTCCAGTAGGACATGACGACGGGGACGGCACCGGCGTCGCGGACCGCGGCGGTCGCGCGGAAGACGTCGTCGACCTGAACCCCCTTGGCCAGGGCCTCGGTCGCGGCCCGCTGGATGACGGGACCGTCCATCACGGGGTCGCTGTAGGGCATGCCGACCTCGACGATGTCGGCGCCGGCCTGCGCCAGAGTGGCCATCGCGGCGAGGGAGCCCTCGACGTCGGGGTAACCGACGGGCAGGTACCCGATGAGGGCGGCGCGGCCCTCGGCCTTGCAGCGGTCGAAGACCTCGCTGAGCGCGCTCATGCGTCTGTGTCCTTGTCGACCAGGCCGAACCACTCGGCCGCGGTGTGCATGTCCTTGTCGCCGCGCCCCGAGAGGTTGACGAGGAGCAGGGCGTCCGGGCCGAGCTCCTTGCCCACGTCGAGCGCCGCGGCGAGGGCGTGCGCGGACTCGAGCGCCGGGATGATGCCCTCGGTGCGGCAGAGCAGCTGGAAGGCGTGCATCACCTGCTCGTCCGTGGCGTAGCGGTACTCGGCCCGCCCGCTGTCGCGCAGGTAGGAGTGCTCCGGCCCGACGCTGGGATAGTCCAGACCGGCCGAGATGGAGTGCGTCTCCAGCGTCTGACCCTCGTCGTCCTGCATGAGGTAGCTCATCGCGCCGTGCAGCACCCCGGGCTCCGCCGTGGCGAAGCGGGCAGCGTGACGCCCGGTGTCGATGCCGTCGCCGCCGGCCTCGACCCCGATCAGGCGAACACCCTCGTCGGTGACGAAGCGGTGGAAGATCCCCATGGCATTGGAACCGCCACCGACACAGGCGATCACCGCGTCGGGCAGACGGCCGGTCAGCTCGAGGACCTGTCCGCGGGCCTCCTCGCCGATGATCTTGTGGAAGTCGCGGACCATCTCGGGGAAGGGGTGGGGTCCGGTGACGGTGCCGAGCACGTAGTGCGTGTGGTCGACATTGGTCACCCAGTCGCGCATGGCCTCGTTGATGGCGTCCTTGAGCGTCGCGCTGCCGTGCTCGACGGCCACGACGGTGGCGCCGAGGATCTTCATCCGCGCGACATTGAGGGCCTGCCGCTCGGTGTCGACCTTGCCCATGTAGATCGTGCACTCCAGGCCCATGAGCGCTGCGGCGGTGGCGGTGGCCACTCCGTGCTGCCCGGCCCCGGTCTCGGCGATGACCCGACGCTTGCCCATGCGCTTGGTCAGCAGCGTCTGGGCGAGCACGTTGTTGATCTTGTGGCTGCCCGTGTGGTTGAGGTCCTCGCGCTTGAGGATGATCCGGGCACCGCCGGCGTGCTCGGCGAAGCGCGGGACCTCGGTGATGATGCTCGGGCGACCCGTGTAGGTGCGGTGGAGCGTGGCCAGCTCGTCGATGAACTCGGGGTCGACCAGCGCCTTCTGCCGGGCCTCGTCCAGCTCCTCGAGCGCGGGGATGAGGGCCTCGGGGACATATCGCCCACCGAAGGCTCCGAAGCGGCCCGGGACGTGGACCTGCGCGGGGGTGGCCTCTGGCTGCTCGGTCGCTGGCTGCTCGGTGGTCATCTCGTCCTCACTCATGCGCGGGTTGCCGCCTCGATCATCGACCGGACTCCGGCAGCGGGGTCGCCACCGATGACGAGGGCCTCACCGACGAGGATCGCGTCGGCGCCGGCCCGCGCGAAGAGCGCGGCCTCCTGCGGCCCACGGACGCCGGACTCGGCGACCCGCACGCACGAAGGGGGGATCAGCGGCGCCAGGCGGGCGAAGGTGTCGGTGTCGACGGCCAGCGTCTTGAGGTTGCGGTTGTTGACCCCGATGACCGTGGCACCTGCGTCGACCGCTCGCGTCGCCTCGGCCTCGTCGTGGACCTCGACGAGGCAGGTCATGCCGAGCGACCCGGCGAGCGCCATGAGATCGGCCAGGCGTCGGTCGTCCAGTGCCGCGACGATGAGCAGGATGATGTCCGCGCCGTGGGCGCGGGCCTCCCACACCTGGTACTCGCTGACCATGAAGTCCTTGCGCAGGACCGGCACATCGACCGCCGCACGCACGGCGTCGAGGTCCTCGAGGCTACCGTTGAAGCGGCGCTGCTCGGTGAGGACGGAGATGGCACTCGCTCCCCCGGCCTCGTAGGCACTGGCGAGCGCGGCGGGGTCGGGGATCTCCGCGAGCGCGCCCTTGCTCGGGCTGGTGCGCTTGACCTCCGCGACGACGGAGAGTCCGGGGCTGCGCAGGAGCGCCTCCGCGTCCCGCGGGGCAGGCATCCCGTCGCACTGCCGCTGCAGGCGCTCGAGCGAGGTGTGGGCCTCGCGTCCGGCGAGGTCTTCACGGACCCCTGCGATGATCTGGTCGAGGACGCTGGGCATGACGACAGGCTAGTCGACGCTCGGGTCGTCCCCGAGGGTGACCCGGTCCCAGTCGGAGTCCACGCGCTCGCCGCGCTCTCCGCTGACCGAGTCGGCGTCCGGATCGGTACCCGGCCGCTCGTACTTGCGGCCCAGACCGCCCCAGCGGCGCCCGCCGACGATGCCGCCCACGAGGGCGAGCAGCAGGATCAGTGCCGCCAAGATCGCGATCCATGGCCAGGCCGTGGCGGAGCCCGTGGACTCGAGGGTCGCCGTCCCACCGGAGTGGGTCGCGGCGGCGGTGCCGAGCACGTGCGGCGCATCGACGATGGCACGGACCGACAGTGCGGCCACCCCAGCGGCAACCAACCCCAGGATCGCCAGGGAGATCCAGCGCGCCACCCGGCCCGAGGTCGTCGCCGCGATCGCGGCGGCCATCGCCACCAGCGCCAGGCCGGCCAGTCCCGGCGCGGCCTCGGTGCCGATCGCAGAGGTGCGCACCGGTCCGGCCACCCCGTCGACGGTGCCGGTGATCCACTCGGCGCGGCCGGCGGCGAGCAGCACGATGCCGCCGGCGATCGCCAGCAGCACGACGACGAGCTTGCGACCCAGCAGCTTCATCGGGCGTCTCCGACCGGGCGGACCGCTCGCGCGGACGCGACCGCAGCCAGGGCGCTCCCCGCCTTGTGGACGGTCTCCTCCTGCTCGAGGCTCGGCACGGAGTCGGCGACGATCCCGGCGCCTGCCTGCACGTGGGCGACGCCGTCCTTGACCAGCGCCGTACGGATGGCGATCGCCATGTCCATGTCGCCGTGAAAGTCGAGGTAGCCGACGACTCCCCCGTAGATGCCGCGGCGACTGCGCTCGTACTGCTCGATGAGCTGGAGGGCACGCGGCTTCGGCGCCCCGGAGAGGGTGCCCGCCGGGAAGGTGGCCACGAGGACGTCGAAGGCGTCGACCCCCTTCGCCATCTCGCCGACGACGGTCGACTCGAGGTGGATGACATGGCTGTAGCGACGCAGGTTCATGAACTCGACGCAGTCGACCGTGCCGGCCGTGCAGACCCGCTGGAGGTCATTGCGTCCCAGGTCGACGAGCATGACGTGCTCGGAGCGCTCCTTGGGGTCCCCGATGAGGTCCTCCTCGAGCTGCAGGTCGTGCTCGAGCGACTTCCCGCGCGGACGCGTGCCCGCGATCGGGTGGGTGATGGCCCGCCGGCCCGTGACCTTGACGAGGGCCTCCGGCGAGGACCCGACGACCTCGTAGACCGAGCCGTCGGGGTGCGGCAGCCGCACGAAGTACATGTAGGGGCTGGGGTTGCTGCGGCGCAGAGCGCGGTAGACCTCGAGCGCGTCGACCGGGCAGGGCATGGAGAATCGCTGGGAGAGGACGACCTGGAAGACCTCGCCCGCGCGGATGTCCTCCTTGGCCTGCTCGACGATCTCCTCGAAGCGTTCGACGCTCACATCGCTGGTCACCTCGGTCCGGGCCGCCGCGACCAGGTCCGGGTCGACGGTCGCCACGGTGCTGGGTGCGGGTGCGGCCAGCCGCTCGGTCATCGAGTCAAGGCGCTCGACGGCGTCCTGCCACGCCTCCTCGACCCGCTCGTCGGTGTCGTCGTAGTTGACGACATTGGCGACAAGCAGGAGCGAGCCGTCGCTGTGGTCCAGCACTGCCACATCGGTGGCGAGCATCATGCCCAGCTCCGGCACGCCCAGGACGTCGGGGAGCTCGGACGGCACCTTTTCCCAGCGACGGACGGCGTCGTAGGAGATGGCACCGACCATCCCACCGGTCAGCGACGGCAACCCGTCGATCGGGTCGGTGGACAGTGCCTCGAGGGTGGCGCGCAGGGCTGCGGTCGGGTCGCCGTCGGTGGGGACACCGACCGGCGGCTCGCCGATCCAGTGGGCCTGCCCGTCGAGCTCGGTGAGCGTGGCACGGCTCTGCGCGCCGATGATCGACCACCGCGACCAGACCCCACCGTGCTCAGCGGACTCCAGCAGGAAGGTGCCCGGTGCGTCACCGGCGAGCTTGCGGTACACGCCGACGGGTGTCTCACCATCGGCGACGAGGCGCCGCACCACGGGCACCACCCGGCGATCGCGCGCCAGGACCTGGAAGGTGTCGAGGTCCGGCCAGGTACGCCCGGGCGTCAGGTCGGGCAGCGCCGTCTCAGCGGCGGTCATCGCGACTCCCCCACGACGGCCCCGAGGTCCCCGGCATCGAAGCAGGTGTGGTCGCCGGTGTGGCACGCGGCGCCCACCTGGTCGACCCGCACGAGCAGGGCATCCCCGTCGCAGTCGATCGCGACCGAACGCACGTGCTGGACGTGCCCGGACGTGTCCCCCTTGCGCCAGTACTCCTGACGGCTGCGGGACCAGAAGGTCACCCGCCCGCCGGTCAGGGTGCGGTGCACGGCCTCGTCGTCCATCCACCCGAGCATGAGCACCTCACCGGTGTCGTGCTGCTGGATGATGGCCGCGACGAGGCCGGCGGAGTCGCGGCGCAGCCGGGTCGCGAGCTGCTCGGGCAGGGGCGAGGACGAAGGGGTGGACACCCTTGGCATTCTGGCACTTCCTCCACAGGCGACGACGAACCGCCCACGCGGCCACCCTTCCCGCGCATCGCCCTGCCGTCCGCTCGGGGTTACGCTGCACAGTCAGTCACCACTCCTCTCTCCCTCTCGGAGGCCCGATGATCCGCCACGCCCGCGCCGAGCGCTCTGCCCTGTGCGACACCCTCCTGCGGGTGGGGCCGGACGTCTCCACGCTGTGTGGCGACTGGACCAGCGCCGATCTGCTGGCCCATCTCCTCGTCCGGGAGGGCCGACCTGACCAGGCCGCCGGGATCCTCGCAGCGCCGCTCGCAGGCCGCACCGAGGCAGCGATGGCCGCGCTGCTGCGGGACAACGACTTCGAGACGCTCGTGGAGCGGTTGCGCAAGGGACCGCCGCGCTGGCATCCGATGAGCCTCCCCCTGGTCGACGAGCAGGCCAACCTCGTCGAGATGTTCGTCCACCACGAGGACGTCCTGCGGGCGGATCTGGGCGCCCCGCGGCGCTCATTGGACCCGGCCATGGTCTCCGCGTTGGGTGACCGCCTCGCCGTCATGGCCAAGATGCTCTTCCGCCGGACCACGGGTGCCGACCTCGAGCTCGTCACGGCCAAGCGCCGCACGCGGGTCGGGTCCGGCAAGGGTCCGGTCGTGGAGATCCACGGCCGCCCCGGCGAGATCATCCTCTTCGGTTTCGGCCGCCAGGCCGTGGCGGAGGTCGAGCTCATCGGGCCTCCGGAGGCCGTCGAGGTCGTGCGCACCACCCGCTACGGCGTCTGACCCCTCAGTCGGCTCGTCCCCGACGCACCGGGTAACCGCTGGCGTCGAGAGCGTCCTTGGCCTCACCGATCGAGACCTCGCCGAAGTGGAAGATGCTGGCGGCGAGGACCGCGTCGGCGCCCGCCTCGACTGCGGGCGGCATGTGCGCGGCCGAGCCGGCACCTCCGCTCGCGATGACCGGGATGCTCACCTCGGCGCGCACGGCCCGGATGAGCTCGAGGTCGAAGCCTGCCTTGGTGCCGTCGGCGTCCATGGAGTTGAGCAGGATCTCGCCCGCCCCCAGCTGCGCCGCGCGCGCGCACCACTCGATGGCGTCGACGCCGGTGCGCGTCCGTCCGCCGTGGGTGGTGACCTCGAAGCCTCCTGCGAGGGAGCCGTCTGCGGCGGTGCGACGGCGCACATCGGCCGAGAGCACCAGGACCTGGGCACCGAAGCGGTCGGCCACCTCGCTGATCAGCTCGGGCCGGTTGATCGCGGCCGTGTTGACGCCGACCTTGTCCGCGCCACAGCGCAGGAGTCGGTCGACGTCCTCGACGGTGCGCACTCCCCCGCCCACCGTGAGCGGGATGAAGACCTCCTCCGCGGTGCGGGTCACGACGTCATAGGTCGTCGAGCGGTCGGAGCTGCTCGCGGTCACGTCGAGGAAGGTCAGCTCGTCGGCGCCCTCGCGCCCGTACCGTCGAGCGAGCTCGACGGGGTCGCCCGCGTCACGCAGGTTTTCGAAGTTGACGCCCTTGACGACCCGTCCGGCGTCGACGTCGAGGCAGGGGATGACACGCACGGCGAGAGACACACGGGCAGCCTACCGAGAGCGACGGATACGCTTCGGCGCGATGTCGCCCCTCGAGCAGATCCTCGCCCACGCCGCCGCCGGCCCACCCTCCTGCGGCGTCGTCCGCGTCATTGCGATCGACGGGCGCAGCGGGTCAGGCAAGACCTCGCTCGCTGGTGAGGTGGCTCGGGAGTGGGGAGCCCCGGTCGTCTCGATGGATGCGATCTATCCCGGTTGGTCGGGCCTCGCCGCCGCCACTCCCCTGCTGGTCACCCACGTCCTGCAGCCGCTGGCCGAGGGCGGGCACCCCGTCGTCCCCACCTGGGACTGGCTCGCCGACCGGTCGGGGCCGGTCCTGCCCCTGGGCGTCGACGATCGGTTGGTCATCGAGGGATGCGGGTCGAGCGTCGGTGCGGCAGCACGCCTCGAGGGCACGCGGGTGTGGCTCGACGGTCCCGCGGACCTGCGTCGCCAGCGTGCGCTCGACCGCGACGGCGCGGTCTTCGCCGAGCACTGGGAGATGTGGGCGGAGCAGGAGGCAGCCCTCTTCGCCGCTGATCGCACCCGCGAGCGAGCCCACCTCACGTTCGGGATGTCCCCCGCAGGGGGACCCGTCGACGATCGACCTACCGGCCGATGAGATCGGCGAGGCGCTGCGCCTCGTCGATGGACCCCGCACCGTCGGATCGCTGGATCGCCATGACCGCCACGTCCATCCCGTCGGCCAGGTCGAGCCGGGGCCAGGGCATCCCCTGGGAGAAGCGGACGGCCGTGATGTCCTCCCACGCCACCAGCTCGCCCGGGCCGAGGTTGCGCACCCAGAGCCCCTCGGCTGTCGGTCGCGCGTGGATCGTCGCGTAGCGAGTCATGAAGACGGCGACACCGCCCCCGATCAGGACACACGTGACGCGGTCCATGATCCCGAAGCGCTCAGGCATCGCGATGGCCAGCACGACCGAGCCCACGAGGATCGCCGCGCCGAGGGTGGCCGACACGACTCGACCTCGGGTGGGGCGGAAGGTGGGAGCGCTCGCCCTGTCCGGCAGTGTCAAAGTCGGCACGCGGAGATCTCGGTGACCAGGATCGCCCGCGCGCCCAGGTCGTAGAGCTCGTCCATGATCCGGTTGGTCCGACCCCGCGGGACCATCGAGCGCACGGCACACCAGCGCTCGTCGTGCAGGGTGCTGACCGTCGGCGACTCGAGGCCCGGCGTCAGCTGCACGGCCTGCTCCACGAGCTCCGCGGGGCAGTCGTAGTCGAGGAGCACGTACTCGCGGGCGGTCACGACACCCTTGATGCGGCGGTGGAGCACATCGATGCCGGCCTCGCTGGCGTCGCTGCGGCGGATGAGCACCGCCTCGCTGCGCAGGATCGGCTCACCGAAGACCTCCAGACCCTGCTGGCGAAGCGTGGTTCCCGTCTCGACGACATCCGCGATGGCGTCGGCGACGCCGAGCGTGATGGCGGTCTCGACGGCTCCGTCCAGACGCACGACCTCCGCGGTGACCCCCTTCGCCGCCAGGTGGTCACGCACGAGGCCGGAGTACGAGGTCGCCACCCGGCGCCCGTCGAGGTCGGCCGCGCTGCTCGCCTCACCGGGACGGCCCGCGAAGCGGAAGGTCGACCCGCCGAAGCCCAGGCCCATGACCTCGGTGGCTGCGGACCCGGAGTCCAGGAGCAGGTCGCGACCGGTGATGCCGGCGTCGACCTGGCCCTTGCCGACGTACAGCGCGACATCCCGCGGACGCAGGTAGAAGAACTCGACGTCGTTGTCCGGGTCGGCGACGATCAGCTCCTTGCTGTCGCGGCGGACGCGGTATCCCGACTCGCGGAGCATCTCGACGGCGGGTTCGGACAGGGAGCCCTTGTTGGGCACAGCGATGCGCACGGCGGTCCTCTCAGAGGTGGGTGTAGACGTCTTCGACGGTGAGGCCACCGTCGATCATCAACACCTGCAGGTGGTAGAGCAGCTGACTGATCTCCTCGGCCAGCTCCTCCTTGCTCTCGTACTCCGCCGCCATCCAGACCTCGGCGGCCTCTTCGACGATCTTTTTGCCGATGGCATGGGTCCCGGCGTCCAGCTGCGCCACGGTGCCCGATCCCTCCGGCCGCTCGGCGGCCTTGCGGGAGAGTTCGTCGAAGAGGGTCTCGAAGGTCTTCACGGGAGTCCAGCCTAGTTCGCTGGTGACGGTGCGCCGCCCGCGGGTTCACCGTCCGGACGCTCGATGCGTGAGGCGCGCAGCCAGACGAAGAAGCCGTAGAGCACGAAGGCGGCGTAGATCGCGTACAGGACGGCGGTGGGCAGGTAGTCGCTGTGCCACAGCAGGGGCACGCCGACGAGGTCGACCCCGATCCAGATGAGCCAGAACTCGTTCCAGCCCCGCGCCATGGCGTAGGTCGCCAGCAGCGAGCCCATGAAGATCCAGGCGTCGGCGACGTGGTACCACCTCGGGGCAGGCCAGCCGGCACCGAGCATGGAGAAGACCTGTTGCACGACGACGACCCCGATGACCATCGTCACCGCGAGCCCCACCCGCTCGGCCCAGGTCGCCCAGCGCGGAGTGATCGCGTGCGCGTGTCCGGAGTGGTCGGCCTGCTTGACCTGTCGCCAGCGCCACCAGCCGTAGAGCGAGGTGATGATGAAGAAGATCTGGCGGGCGGACTGCCCGAAGAGCGGCGCCTTGTCGTCGACACCCATCGTGACGCCGATGTAGACGAAGAAGAGGATCGCGTTGCCGACGATCCCGATGGGCCAGGCCCACACCTTGCGCAGCATCCCGCCGACCGCCGAGGCGAGGCCGAAGGAGATCCCGATGACCTCCATGAGCGAGAGGCGATAGCCGGCGATGTCGACGCCGGCCGAGTAGATCCATTCGATGATGGACATGCGTCGTCCTTGTCCGCACGCGCCGCTCTCATCCGGACTTTGACCGTCGGCCCCGGGGTTCTGGACCGGAGTTCACCGTCTGCCTCAGCAGCCGGGTCGCGGGCTCTCACCGCCGGTTCGGATTTTCACCGAGTCACGTGGCACGTGCAGGGATATTGTGCGAAGGGCGGGACCTCCAGGCAATTCCGCGGTTCCGTGATGCGCGACACGATAGGTTCGGCTGGTGGACCTGACCGAGGAGACCTTCCGTGATCTGGCCCGCACCTCACCGTGGCGCTGGCGCTCGGTCCACCTCGTCCGCGAGTCCGAGGGCCCCCCGAGCGTGCGCGGCGTGGAGGCCTGGATCCGGCGCCCCGACCTGATGCTCGTCGTCGACGAGGGGACCCACGTGGTGCGAGGCGCGACTGACGAGGTCGAGGCTGAGCGAGGGACCGATCCCATGTGGGAGTCCTACGACTGGGTCGCCATGCTCGCGCCCGTCGAGCTGGCCGATGGCGAGGACGACCGTCCCGGCACGACACTCACCGACCTGCGCCAGTCGCAGCGGCGTGGGCGGCTCACGTGGTGGACGAGGGCCGTGCCGACGGACGCCTACTGGCCGCGGTGCGGGTGCTGCCCCCTGCTGTGGTCGGAGGTCTCGGACCGCAACGAGTACGGCAGCGACGACACTCCCTTCGTCCCGACGGCGGACTACCCGACCTCCTACGAGGTGGCGCTCGACGTCGAGAGCGGTATCTGCGTGGAGGTCTCCCATGTCGGTGGGGACCGCCCGTCGCCCGACCTCGATGTGACGATCCTCGCCGTCAATGAGGAGTACCCGGACGCCCTCTTCGTGGGGCCGAGCATCTGACCCCACGGGGACCAAGGGTGTTCGTCCCCGTGGGCGGGGACCAAGGGTGTTCGTCCCCGTGGGCGGGGACCAAGGGTGTTCGTCCCCGTGGGCGGGGACCAAGGGTGTCCCCGCCCACCACCGTCAGCCCATCACACCGGGACGGAGCGCCCCCTTCGAGCTCCCGCCGGCGCGGTCAGTGCACGTGACGCTGGGCGAGCTCACGCAGCGCGTCGACCGCGGTGGCAGCCGACTCGGCCCCGTAGACCGCCGACCCGGCGACGAAGACATCGGCGCCGGCCTCGGCGCACTGCTCGATGGTCTTGGCCGAGACGCCGCCGTCGACCTGGATCCAGATCTCGCCGCCGTGCTTCTTGACCGCCTCGCGCACCTGCGCGACCTTGGCCATCTGGTCGGCCATGAAGGACTGCCCGCCGAACCCGGGCTCCACGGTCATCACCAGCACCATGTCGAGCTCAGGCAGCAGCTCCTCGTAGGGAGCGAAGGGAGTGCCGGGCTTGATCGCCATGCTCGCCCGAGCGCCCTGGGCCCGGATGTCACGCGCCAGCGTCACCGGGTCCTTGGCCGCCTCGATGTGGAAGGTGACGCTCTGAGCGCCGGCCTCGGCGTACGGCGGCGCCCACCGGTCGGGGTCCTCGATCATCAGGTGGCAGTCGATCGGGATGGGGCTGACCTTGAGCAGCGACTCGACGACCGGCAGGCCGAGGGTGAGGTTGGGGACGAAGTGGGCGTCCATGACGTCCACGTGCGCCCAGTCGGCGTTGCTGATCGCGCCCAGCTCGGACTGCAGGTTGGCGAAGTCGGCGGACAGGATGCTCGGGGAGATCTGCACGGGGGTTCCTTGTTGGGTGCGGGTCAGGCGGTGTGGATGGACAGGATGTTGCCGACGGTGTCGTCGATCTGGAAGTGCAGCCCGAGGACGTCCTTGGTCAGCTCCTCGTGGAAGGTCACATCGCCGCGGGCCGTGAGCCGGCGGTACTCGAGCTCGGCGTCAGGGACTCCCAGCATGATCGCGGAGTGGCCCTCACGGTGCTCCTGCTCGCAGTAGGCACGCGTCACGGGATCCACGATGGGCTCGAGGACGATCTGGCAGCCCTGCTCCCACCCGGTGCTCGGTCCGAGGATGTACAGCTCCTGGTCGGGCACGACGACGACCTCGCTCAGCCCGAGGACCTCGGTGTAGAAGGCATGGGCGCGGACCGGGTCGGTGACGTGCACGCCCGTGACGATGGGCCTCATCTCAGGCCTTCTTGCGCAGCAGCGCGAGGAACATGCCGTCGGTGCCGTGCAGGTGCGGCCACAGCTGCGCGTGCGGACCATCGCCGAGGCCGGTGAGCGTCGCGATGGCTGCCGCGGACAGCTGCTCACGCGCGTCGAGGACCTCGACATCAGCACGCTTCTTGAGCACATCGCGCACGACGAACGTCGTCTCCGACAGGTGCGGGCTGCACGTCGCGTAGGCGATGACCCCACCGGGCCGGGTGGCGTCGATCCCCGCTGTGAGCAGGTCTCGCTGCAGCGGGCCGAGCCCGACGAGGTCGCCGGGCTGCCGACGCCACCGCGCCTCCGGCCGACGGCGCAGGGCACCGAGCCCGGTGCACGGCGCGTCGACGAGCACCCGGTCGTAGGTCTGCGGTTCGTCCTCGCCGACCTCGCGCCCGTCGCCGGAACGCACGACGAGCTCACGACCGTGGTCCCTGGCCTTGACCATCGCAGCCCGCAGGCTCTGGCGCACCAGCTCCGTGCGGTGCTCGCTCACCTCGTTGGCGACGAGGTCGGCGCCCTGTCGCAGGGCGAGCGCGGCCAGCAGGCCGGCCTTGCCGCCGGGCCCCGCGCACAGGTCCAGCCAGCGCTCGGGGGCCCCGTTGGCATGCTCGGCGACCGGAACAGCGGCCAGAGCGAGAGCCAGCAGCTGGCTCCCTTCGTCCTGGACCGCAGCGCGGCCCTCGCGGACCGCGTCGATGCTGCCGGGGTCACCGCTCTCGAGCTCGGCGGCGAAGGGGGACCACCGTCCGGGCTGTGCGCCGGCGGCAAGCAGCTCGTCGACCTCGCACAGGCCGGGACGGGCGATGAGCGAGACCTCGGCCGGGATGTTGTGCGCCTCGAGCACCTGGTCGAGGACGTCGTCCGCGTCGTCCTTGGTCGCGACGCCGTGGCCGATCAGTGCCTGACGCAGCGCCTTGATGACCCACACGGGGTGGGAGCGGGAGACGGCGAGTCGCTCGACGACCGGCTCGGTCGGGGTGACGAGCTCGAGCCACTCCTCCCGGCTGCGCTCGCCGATGCGGCGCATGACGGCGTTGACCAGGCCAGCGGCGCCCTGGCCTGCGGCAGAGCGCGCGAGGGCGACGGACTGGTCGGCGGCTGCGTGCTCGGGGACGCGCATGCCGAGGACCTGGTGGGCACCCATCCGCAGGACGTCGAGGACTCCCCCGTCGAGCTGCCCGACGGGTCGTTGCGAGGCGTGGGCGATGACCGCGTCGTAGAGGCCCTGCATGCGCAGGGTGCCGTAAGTCAGCTCGGTGGCGAAGGCGGCGTCGCGCCCACTCAGGCGTGCCCGGCGTAACGCCTTGGGCAGCTCCAGGTTGGCGTAGGCGCCGTCCGTGGAGACGGCTCGCAGCACCTGCTGGGCGGTCGAGCGAGGCAGGTCTGCCCGGCGCGCTCGCGCGGAGGGCGCCGTCCGCGACTTCTGGCGCGGTCCCCTGTGGTGGTTCTCGGATGTCATGCCGTCTCCTCTCCGAGGTGGTCCCCGGACTCGATGCGCACCCCGCGGGCCCAGTCGGCGGCCGCCATCGGCTTCTTGCCCACGGGGGTCACCTCGCCCAAGCGCACGGCGCGGTCGGCCGTGCCGACGAGGACCTCACGCTTGCGGGCATCGATGGACCCGATGGGCAGCTGCTCGTCGGTGATGGTGACGGGTCCGACCTTGAGGCGCTCCCCGCGGAAGGTCGTCCACGCGCCCGGCTCGGGGGTGCATCCGCGGATGCGCCGGTCGACGGCCAGGGCGGGGTGCGTCAGGTCGATGTGCGCGTCCTCGACGCTCAGCTTGGCCGCGTGGCTGATGCCCTCACTCGGCTGCGCCTGTGGCTCGAGGTCGCCCGTGGCGATCCCGTCCATCGTCGCCAGCAGCAGCGGAGCCCCCGCATCGGCAAGCCGATCGAGCAGGGTGCCCGAGGTGTCGTCGGGACGGATCCGCTCGGTCATCGTGCCGAAGACCGGCCCGGTGTCGAGCCCGGTCTCGATGAGGAAGGTGCTGGCACCGGTGATCTCGTCGCCGGACATCAGGGCGCGTTGGGCCGGGGCGGCTCCGCGCCAGGCAGGCAGCAGGGAGAAGTGCAGGTTGACCCACCCGTGCGCGGGGATGTCCAGGGCCTCGGCGGGCAGCAGGGCTCCGTAGGCGACGACCGGGCAGCAGTCGGGCGCCAGCTCACGCAGGCGCGCGAGGAACTGCGGGTCCCTGGGGCTGCCCGGGGTGAGGACCTCGAGACCGGCCTCCTGCGCGACCACCTTGATCGGCGAGGGCTCGAGCTTGCGGCCGCGGCCCACCCTGGCATCGGGTCGGGTGACGACGGCGACCACCTCGTGGTCGGAGTCGAGCAGGGCACGAAGGGAGGGGACGGCGACCTGAGGGGTCCCGGCAAAGATCAGTCGCACGGGGCCGAGTCTAGGTGGCCCGCCGTGGCGCCGGCATCCGCGGCCGGCCGGGCGCCGACCACTCCTGCGCATGTCGGGCCACAGGTGCCTCGAACCTGAGCCCGACTCCGACGACCTCAGCCCGTCGTGAGGTGTCCGACCTTGACCGAGGTCAGGTCGGAGGTCTTGCGCGCGCTCTCCCCTGCGCGCACGTCCTTGAGGGCGGCGGCGACGAGCGGCCCGTCGGCGAAGGGGGCGGTGACGACCACTCGACGCCGACGGTCGGATCCGGGGACGGGCAGCGGGCCCAGGAGCGCGGCTGCCGACGAGACGCCCCGCACGGACTGCTCGATCGACTCGATCCGCTGACGGTCGGTGACGATCTCGGCGCTCCACGTCGTGGGCGGGAGCGACAGCTCCGCTCGCTCCGCGAGCTCACGGGCTGCGAACCACTCGGGGTCCCACCGCACGAGTGCCTCCACGGCAGGGATCGTCACGTGCGAGGGCGCCCCGCAGAGCACCACCACTCCCCCGTCCACCCATGACCGGGCCAGCCCGGACGCGGCGAACCATCGGCGCACGGCCTCCTCCGAGGCCCTCAGGTCGGGGCGGTCGAGGCTGGCCCAGGCATCCAGGAGCAGGACTGCGGCATAGCCTCCGGTCGCCACCGGCTCGGCCCCCGGCGTCGCGACGACGATCGCCGGCTCTGCGCCGACGACCTCGCGCACCTCGCCGGCGCCCGAGGTGATGACCTTGGTGCCGGGGAATGACCGACCGATCTCCTCCGCGGTGCGGCGAGCCCCGATGATCCCGGCTCGGAGCCGGTCACCGTCGCAGTGGGGACAGAGGAAGCCGCGCGGGGATCGTCCGCACCACCCGCACTCGGGCGGGCGGTCTGGTGCAGGCAGCGCGAGGGGGCCCTGGCACTCCGGGCATCGGGCCGGTGCCCGGCAGGTGGCGCAGGACATCGCGGGCAGGTATCCCCGCCGAGGCACCTGGATCAGGACCGGCCCGCTCGCCAGTCCTGCTGCTGCGGCCCGGTGCGCCGATGACGGGATGTGCGCACGAGCACCCGGCCCATCCCGCTCCTCGTCGACCCCCTCGCCCGCGATGAGGACCCGCGGCGCCTCACGTCGCGGGGTCGATCCTCCGACGAGGTGGACGCGCCCGGCGTCGACGAGCGCCGCGACATCGGTCGACATCGCCAGACCGGCAGCGAGGAGCGCGCAGCCCTCGACATCGGCACGGGTCATCAGCACGTCGCGGACGTGCGTGTAGGGGGATCGGGGTTCCTGGTGCAGGTCGTCGCCGTCGTCCCACCACGCGACGAGCCCGAGGTCCTGCACGGGTGCGTAGGCGGCGGCGCGGGTCCCGACGACGATGCGCACGTGGCCGCGCAGCACCTTGAGCCATGCCGTGTAACGAGCCTGCGGCCCCTGGTCCGCTGTCAGGCGGACGTGCTGACCGGCGCCCAGCAGCTCGGTCAGCGCAGCGTCGACCCGGGCGAGGTCACGCTGGTCAGGGACGACGATGACGCTCCCCCGGTCGGACAGCAGGGCACCGCGAGCGGCCTCGGCCAAGGCCATCGGCCAGTCCGTCTCCGGTGGGCGCGACGGACCGGCGACCCAGGCCGCCCGCGGCGACTCGCCAGCAGCGACCCGCGACCACCACGCCGACCCTGCTCGGTAGCCGGCCCACACCTCTGGTGCCGCAATGGGCTGGGGGGTGTCATCCCCTTCGACCGGCTCCCTCACCGTCGCGGGGCGGGGCTCCGGCGGCTCCAGCGGCAGGGCCTTCTCCGCACGCGCGTGACGCGGAGGGATGGCCAGGCGCAGGACATCCATGACGGTGCCGGCCTGGTGGCGGGAGACGCGACGGGCCAGCTCAAGCACCTGCGGGGTGAGGACCTGCTCCGGGGAGACGACCGTGCGGATCGGGGCGAGACGGCCCGTGTGCTCGGCGACATCGGTGCGCTCGACGACATACCCCGCGAGATCACGTCCGGCGAAGCGCGCCTTGACGCGTACCCCCGGCGCAGCCGCCTCGTCGAGCTCTTCGGGCACCAGGTACTCGAAGGGCCGGTCCAGATGGACCAGCCCTGAGTCGATGAGTACCTGGGCGATGCGCACGGGGACAAACGTATCCGGGCGGGGTGTCAACGACACCCCGCCCGGTCAGTTGGCTGTGGATCAGGCGCGGGCTGCGGCCTGCAGCGCCTCGACCTTGTTGATCTGCTCCCACGGGAAGGCATTGTCGTACCCGGCGGCCTCGGTGCGACCGAAGTGGCCGTACGCGGCGGTCGGCGCGTAGATCGGGCGGAGCAGGTCCAGCTCCTCGACGATGGCCAGGGGCCGCAGGTCGAAGACGGCGTCGACCGCCGCCTGGATCTTGTCGACGGCGACCTTTTCGGTGCCGAAGGTCTCGATGTACAGGCCCACCGGCTGGGCGGCGCCGATCGCGTACGCGACCTGGACCTCGCAGCGCCCGGCGAGGTCGGCGGCGACGACATTCTTGGCGACCCAGCGCATGGCGTAGGCGGCGGAGCGGTCGACCTTGGAGGGGTCCTTGCCGGAGAAGGCACCGCCACCGTGACGGGCCATGCCGCCGTAGGTGTCCACGATGATCTTGCGGCCGGTCAGACCCGCGTCGCCCATGGGGCCCCCGATGACGAACTTGCCGGTGGGATTGATCAGGCTGCGGTAGTCGGAGGTGTCGAGCTCGACGCCGGAGTCCTTGAGCGCAGCCATGACCGGCTCGAAGACGTGCTTCTGGATGTCCTGCGGCAGCTGGCGCTCGTGGTCGATCTCGGCGGCGTGCTGGGTCGAGAGCACGACGGTGTCCAGGCGCACGGCCCGGTCACCGTCGTAGTCGATGGTCACCTGGGTCTTGCCGTCAGGCCGCAGGTAGTCCAGCTCGCCGGACTTGCGCACCTCGGTCAGCCGCTGGGAGAGCCGGTGTGCCAGGAAGATCGGCAACGGCATCAGCTCTGGGGTGTCCTCGCAGGCGTAGCCGAACATCAGGCCCTGGTCGCCGGCGCCCTGCTTGTCCTTGGGGTCGACGCCACCCGTGCGGTTTTCGTACGCGGTGTCGACGCCCTGGGCGATGTCCGGGCTCTGCTGACCGATGGAGATCGAGACGCCGCAGGTGCGTCCGTCGAAGCCCTTGTCGGAGGAGTCGTAGCCGACGCCGTCAGCGATGACCTTGCGCACGAGCTTGGGGATCTCGACATAGGACTCGGTGGTGACCTCGCCGGCGACGTGCACCAGACCGGTCGTCACCATCGTCTCCACGGCGACCCGGCTGCGCGGGTCCTGCTCGAGCATGGCGTCGAGGATCGAGTCGGAGATCTGGTCACAGATCTTGTCGGGGTGACCCTCGGTCACCGACTCGGAGGTGAAGAGACGTCCGGACACGCAGAACTCCCAGGCTCGTGGATGGACGGTCGACGTGACCGTCCGGTAGGGCTGGCCCAGTCTAAGCACCCGCGGTCAGTGCGCGGCCAATGATCCCACGACGACGTCCCAGATTCCCTGCGAGACCTGCGACTTGCTGGCCGGTCCGAGGTCGACGACAGCGTCACTGCCGCGGGTGAGGACGTGCACGCTCGTCTCGTCCTGACCGAAGGTCTTGTCGACGCCCACCTCGTTGACCACGAGCAGGTCGCAGCCCTTGCGGGCGAGCTTGGCCCGGCCCAGGTCGAGCACCGATCCCGTGGCATCACCGGTCTCGGCGGCAAAGCCGACGATCACCGGGCTCGAGGCGGAGCCCCGGTCGGCCACGATCCCGGCCAGGATGTCCGGGTTGCGCACCAGCCGGATCGTCGGGGCCGCGTCGGGATCCGCCGGGTCGTGCGTCTTCTTGATCTTGCTGTCGGTGTACTCGGCCGGCCGGAAGTCAGCGACAGCGGCCACCATCACGACGACGTCGTGCGCAGCGGATCGCGAGCGGACCTCCTCCTGGAGCTCCAGCGCGGTCTGGACGGGGACGACCTCGATGCCCTCGGGCACGGGCAGCTCGAGGTTGGCCGCGACCAGGGTGACGCTCGCACCGCGTGCGGCGGCGGTCTGCGCCAGCGCCAGCCCCTGCTTGCCGGAGGAGCGGTTGCCGAGGTAGCGCACGGGGTCGAGCGGTTCGCGGGTACCACCGGTGCTGATGAGCACTCGTCGGCCCGTCAAGTCAGCCGGCGCGTCCGCGCCCCCGGCAAGGGCAGCCAGAGCGGCCTCATGGATGGCCTCGGGCTCGGGGAGGCGACCGGGGCCGGTGTCGGCGCCCGTCAGGCGCCCGGAGTCGGGCTCGATGACCGTGACGCCGCGCTCGCGCAGGGTCGCGACATTGGCCCGGGTGGCTGCGTGGTCCCACATCTCGGTGTGCATCGCAGGTGCCAGCACGACCGGGCAGCGGGCGGTCAGCAGCACATTGGTCAGGAGGTCACCGGCGAGGCCGTGGGCGGCCTTGGCCAGCAGGTCCGCGGTCGTCGGTGCGACGACGACGAGATCTGCCTCCTGCCCGATGCGCACGTGCGGCACATCGGTGATGTTGCTCCAGACATCGGTCTGGACGGGATGACCCGAGAGGGCCTCCCACGTCGGGGCGCCGACGAACTTCAGCGCAGCCTCGGTCGGGACGACCGTGACCTCGTGACCGCCCTCGGTGAACAGGCGCAGCAGGAGGGCAGCCTTGTAGGCGGCGATGCCGCCACCGACACCGAGGACGATGCGCACGCAGGGGGCTCCGTCAGGCCTGGTCGCCGGTGGCGGCCGGCGCAGTGACGTCGTCCTCGGGGGCGCTGGCTTCCTTGGTCAGCAGGCCCTCGTTGATCTCGCGCAGGGCGATCGACAGCGGCTTGTCGTGGACCTGGGCGTCGACGAGCGGGCCGATGTACTCGAGCAGGCCCTCCTGCAGCTGCGAGTAGTAGGCGTTGATCTGACGAGCGCGCTTGGCGCCGAAGATGACCAGCGCGTACTTGCTGTCGGCCTTGGTCAGGAGGTCATCGATCGGCGGGTTGGTGATGCCGATGGGGTTTGCCTTGGTGCCGGACACGTCGAGGTGGTCCTTGTCGTCGAGGTCAGTGGGATTTCATCAATGATACGAGTTCTTCGGCCGCACGACGAATGTCGTCGTTGACGACCACCCGGTCGAACTCGTTTTGGGCGGCCAGCTCGACCTTGGCGGTCTCGAGCCGCACGGCCCGCTCCTCCGCCGTCTCGGTGCCGCGGCCCACCAGCCGGTCGACCAGCTCGTCCCACGACGGCGGCGCCAGGAAGACGAAGCAGGCCTGTGGCATCGAGGCGCGCACCTGTCGCGCCCCCTGCAGGTCGATCTCGAGCAGCGGCAGCTTGCCGGCGGCCAGTGCCTCCTCGACCGGTCGACGCGGGGTGCCGTAGGAGGCACGGCCGTGGACGACGGCCCACTCGAGCATCTCCCCCGTGGCCACCTTGTCGGCGAACTCGTCGCCGGACATGAAGTGGTAGTGCACGCCGTCCTCCTCACCGGGGCGCGGCGGGCGCGTCGTCGCGGAGACGGAGAGCCAGACCTCCGGATGGTGCTGACGGACCCAGGCGGCCACCGTGCCCTTGCCCACGGCGGTGGGACCGGCCAGCACGGTCAGACGGGGTGAGCTCATACCCGGGTGAACCTCTCGAGGAGTGCGGTGCGTTGGTGCGGACCCAGCCCGCGGATGCGGCGGGACGCCGCGATCCCCAACTCTTGCATGATGCGTACTGCGGTCGCCGGGCCCACGCCCGGCATCGACTCCACCACCGTCGTCACCCGCATGCGGGCGACGACAGGGTCGGTGCGACCAGCCTCCAGGACCTCCGCCAGACCGATGGCGCGGCTCTTGAGCCCCTGGCGCAGCTCGGCCCGTGCCCGGCGCGCCGCGGTCGCCCGAGCCAGCGCGTCGGTCCGCTGCTGCGGGCTGAGCGTCGGAACGGGCGCAACCAAGGAGTCCTCCGGGTGAACGGGTGGCGGGTATCCGCCCACCATCTCACGAGGCGGTGATGCCAGCGACCTCCGTCGCCACCTCACGCGCACGAGCGCGCAGGGCGGCCACGTCCGGACCTGCACGCAGGACATCGCGGCTGCTGCTGGCCAGGACCTGGGGCAGGGCCCCGGCAAAGACCGAGCGCACGTCGGCCGCAGTGGCACCCTGCGCACCCAGACCGGGCGCCAGGACCGGGCCGGCCATGGCGGGCAGGTCGACACCGAGGTCCCGCACCGCCGAGCCCACCGTCGCACCGACCACCAGGCCGACGCTGCCGAGCTCGCCGCGCCCGAGGGCCTCCGCATTGTCGGCAGCGGCGTCATCGGCGATCGCTCCCGCGACGGAGCGGCCGTCGGACAGGCGCGCGTGCTGGACCTGCGCCCCCTCGGGGTTGGAGGTCAGGGCCAGGACGAAGACCCCACGACCGGTCGCGTGCGCCAGGTCGATGGCCGGACGCAGCGAGCCGTACCCGAGATAGGGGCTGAGCGTGATGGCGTCCGCGGCCGCAGGCGCGTCCTTGCCGAGGAAGGCTTCGCCATAGGCCTCGACGGTCGTGCCGATGTCGCCGCGCTTGACGTCGAGCACCGTGAGCGTGCCGGCGTCGCGCAGGTCGGTGAGGGCCCGCTCGAGGAGGGCCACCCCCTTCGCCCCGAAGACCTCGAAGAAGGCCGACTGTGGCTTCACCGCGGCGACGACCCCGCCGAAGGCCTCGACGCAGGTCATCGTGAAGCGCTCGACGCCGGCGAGGTCGTAGGTCAGGCCCCACGACTCGACGAGCCCGCGGTGCGGGTCGATGCCGGCGCAGAGCGGACCGTGCTGCACCATGGCGGTCTGCAGTCGTGCACCGAAGGGAGCGGTGTCGGTGCTCATGGGGTGAACCTCTCGTGGGCGATGCCGACGACATCGGACAGTCGGGTGAAACCGCGCTCGGCGATGAGCTGCTCGAGCTCACGACCGACCCGCTCGGGTGCCGTCGGGTCGTTGAAGGCAGCGGTCCCGACCTGGATCGCGCTCGCTCCGGCAGCGACCAGCTCGAGGGCATCGCGGCCGTGCCGCACTCCCCCGACGCCGACGATGGGCACGGTCTTGATCCGGCCGGCACGCATCGCTCCGGCGACCTGCCACACCGCGCGCACGGCCATCGGACGGATCGCCGGACCGGACAGGCCACCGGTCGCGGCGATGAGGTGCGGACGCAGTCGGTCGATGTCGATCGCCACGCCCAGCGTGGTGTTGATCATCGTCAGCCCGTGGGCTCCGGCCTTGAGGACGGTGTCGGCGATCCCGACGATGTCGGTGACATCAGGGCTGAGCTTGGCGAGCATCGGGATCCCCCGCGGGACCTCTTCGCGCACGAGCGTCATGACCTTGTGCGAGCTCGCCGGGTCGCAGGCGAAGACGAGCCCGCGATTGGCGACATTGGGGCAGGAGATGTTGACCTCGATGGCCGCCACGGCGCTCGCGTACCGGCTGCGCACGATCGCCTTGGCGACATTGGCGAACTCCGACGCGGTGCTGCCCGCGATGGACACGATGACGCGGGCACCGATCGAGTGCAGCCACGCGAGGTCCTCCTCGACGAAGGCCTGGACTCCCGGACTCTGCAGGCCGATCGAGTTGAGCATCCCGGACGGGGTCTCGGCCATGCGCGGCGTGCCCCGGCCGGACACCGGCTGGGACTTCACCGACTTGGTGACGAAGGCTCCCAGCTGGGTGATGTCGATGAATCGGTGCATCTCGCGGCCGTTGGCCGCGCATCCGCTCGCCGTCATCATCGGGTTGGGCAGGCGGACGCCGGCCAGGTCGAGCGACATGTCCACGGCCGAAGGGGGTGACACAGCAGTCATCAGCGCGCCTCCTTGGGGGCACCGACGGCGTCGGCCGGAACCCGGCACAGTCCGTCGTCGAAGGCCTCCCAGCGCACCCGGTCGCCCCGGAAGACCGGGCCTTCCAAGCAGCTGCGGACCATCTTGGTGGTGCCGTGCTGGTCGGTGACCGGCATGACGCAGGTCATGCAGATGCCGACACCGCAGGCCATGGCCTCCTCGACCGCGACCTGGGCGACGATGCCGTGGTCGGCGGCGATCGCGCTCATCGAGCGCAGCATGCCCATCGGTCCGCACCCGTAGAGCACCCCGGCGCCGGTGCGGGCGATGAGGTCGGGCAGGACATCCGAGACCCAGCCTTGGGTGCCGGCGGATCCGTCATCGGTCGTCACGGTGACGCCGTCAGCGACCCGGCGCGCCTCGACGACCCCGAAGAGCCGATCAGCCGAGGCCGCACCGAGCACGATCTCGACGGGGCACCCGCGCTCGCGCAGCTGCTCGGCGAGCCAGAAGAGCGGAGCGGAGCCGTAGCCACCGCCGACGAGGATGCACGGGACCGGCTGCGACGGCAGGGGGAAGCCCTTGCCAAGGGGCCCGATGACGCTGACGCTCTGCCCCGGCTCGAGCCGGGTGATCTCCTGGGTGCCCGGTCCGGCCGCGGCGACGACCACCTCGGTCGTCGCCCCGTAGGTCCCGGCAGGGCTGACCCGGTGGATGGAGAAGCTGCGACGCAGGAGCATCGAGCTCGTGCCGTCGCCGACCGCCAGGGCCACGAACTGACCGGGACGGGCGATCTCCGCGAGCCCGGGCGTCACGAGCGTCAGGTGCCGGTAGGCCCCCACCGCCGTGTTGCCGAGGACCTCGGCGTCGACCTGGACGACTCCCGCACCCTCACGTGCCGCGATGGTGCGTGCCGTCACCGGCCCACCCCGTACAGGTCGAGGTCGCGCGCGTGCTCCTGCAGGGGCTTGACCCGCAGCTCGCCGTTGATGCGTGCCTCGATCGACTGCACCGCTGCACCGAGCTGCTGGACCGTGGTGACGATCGGCTTGTCCATGGCGGTCGTCGCGGCCCGGATGGCGTAACCGTCGGCCCGGGCGTTCTGCCCGGACGGGGTGTTGAAGACGACGTCGATCTCGCCGGCGAGGATCCGGTCGACGACGCTTTCCTCGCCTTCGACCCGCTCCGAGTGCTTGGTGACGACCTCGCACTCGATCGCGTTGCGGCGCAGGACATCGGCGGTGCCTTGCGTGGCGAGGATGGTGAAACCGAGGTCGGCCAGACGCTTGATCGGGAAGATCATCGCGCGCTTGTCCCGGTTGGCGACCGAGACGAAGACCCGCCCCGTCGTCGGCAGGCCGCTCGAGAGGGACCCGAGCTGGCTCTTGGCGAAGGCGGCGCCGAAGTCGGCGTCGATACCCATGACCTCCCCGGTGGAGCGCATCTCGGGACCGAGCAGGGAGTCGACGACATCGCCCTCCTTGGTGCGGAAGCGCTTGAAGGGCAGCACGGCCTCCTTGACGGACATCGGCGCGTGGGCCGGCATCGAACCACCGTCGGCGTGACGCGGCAGCATGCCCTCGTCCTTGAGCTCGGCGATGCTCGTGCCGAGCATGACCCGGGCCGCGGCCTTGGCCAGGGGGACGCCCGTGGCCTTGGCGACGAAGGGGACGGTGCGCGAGGCGCGCGGGTTGGCCTCGAGGACGTAGAGGACGTCCTGGGCGAGTGCGAACTGGACATTCATCAGGCCGCGGACCCCGATGCCCTCGGCGAGGGCGAGCGTCGCCTCGCGCACCCGCTGCAGCTCCGAGGTACCGAGCGTTGCCGGCGGCAGGGTGCAGCTCGAGTCGCCGGAGTGGATCCCGGCCTCCTCGATGTGCTCCATGATCCCGCCGAGGTACATCTCCTTGCCGTCGTACAGCGCGTCGACGTCGATCTCGATGGCGTCGTCGAGGAAGCGGTCGACGAGGATCGGGTGCTCGGGGCTGGCGATGGCCGCACGCGTCACGTACTCGGAGAGGGTGGAGTCGTCGTAGACGATCTCCATGCCCCGCCCACCGAGGACATAGGACGGGCGGACGAGGACCGGGTAGCCGATCTCGCGGGCGATCTCGACGGCCTCCTCCGCGCTGAAGGCGGTGCCGTGCTTGGGCGCGTTGAGCCCGGCCTCGTGGAGCACCCGGCCGAAGTGGCCGCGGTCCTCGGCGAGGTCGATGGCCTCGGGCGAGGTGCCGACGATCGGCACTCCGGCCGCCTTGAGCGCAGCCGCCAGGCCGAGCGGGGTCTGCCCGCCGAGCTGGACGATGACGCCCGCGATCGGGCCGGCCTGAGTCTCGGCGTGGATGACCTCGAGGGTGTCCTCGAGGGTCAGCGGCTCGAAGTACAACCGGCTGCTGGTGTCGTAGTCCGTCGAGACGGTCTCGGGGTTGCAGTTGACCATCACGGTGTCGTACCCGGCGTCGCGCAGGGCGAAGCTGGCGTGGACGCACGAATAGTCGAACTCGACGCCCTGCCCGATCCGGTTGGGCCCGGAGCCGAGGATGATGACGGCCGGACGCTCGCGCGGCGCGACCTCGCTCTCCTCGTCGTAGGAGCTGTAGTGGTAGGGCGTGCGTGCGGCGAACTCCGCTGCGCAGGTGTCGACCGTCTTGTAGACCGGGCGCACACCGAGGGCGTGGCGCACACCGCGCACGACGGCCTCGTCCATCCGCCGCAGACGGGCGATCTGGGCGTCGGAGAAGCCGTGCCGCTTGGCCAGGCGCAGCACCTGCGGGTTGAGCTCGTCGGCGTCGTGCACCTCCTGCGCGACGGAGTTGATGAGCTCCATCTGGTCGAGGTACCAGGGGTCGATCTTGGTGGCCTCGAAGACCTCCTCGACCGAGAGACCGGCACGCATGGCCTGCTGCACCTGCACGATGCGGCCGTCTGTGGGGGTGCGCGCGGCCGCGAGGAGCGCGCGTCCCTCCTCGGGCGTGGGCTGGTCGCCGTCCCAGTGGAAGGTGGCGTCCTTGCGCTCCGCGGAGCGCAGCGCCTTCTGCAGGGCCTCGGTGAAGTTGCGACCGATGGCCATCGCCTCGCCGACGGACTTCATCGTCGTCGTGAGCGTCGGGTCGGCTGCCGGGAACTTCTCGAAGGCGAACCGCGGCACCTTGACGACGACATAGTCCAGGCTCGGCTCGAAGGCGGCCGGCGTCTCCTGGGTGATGTCGTTGGGCACCTCGTCGAGGGTGTACCCGATGGCCATCTTGGCCGCGATCTTGGCGATCGGGAAGCCGGTGGCCTTCGACGCCAGCGCCGACGAGCGCGACACGCGGGGGTTCATCTCGATGACGATCATCCGACCGTCGACGGGGTCGATGGCGAACTGGATGTTGCAGCCGCCGGTCTCGACGCCGACCTCGCGGATGACGGCGATGCCGACATCACGCATCTTCTGGTACTCGCGGTCGGTGAGGGTGAGCGCGGGCGCGACGGTGATGGAGTCACCGGTGTGGACACCGACGGGATCGAAGTTCTCGATCGAGCAGACGACGACGACGTTGTCGGCCGTGTCGCGCATGACCTCGAGCTCGTACTCCTTCCAGCCCAGGATCGACTCCTCGAGGAGCACCTCGGTCGTCGGGCTGGCCTGGAGGCCGGCGCCGGCCATGCGACGCAGGTCGTCCTCGTCGTAGGCGAAGCCGGAGCCGAGGCCACCCATGGTGAAGGAGGGGCGCACGACGACCGGGTAGCCGAGCTCCTGCGCCGCGGCGAGGGTCTTGTCCAACGCAAACCGGACCTGCTCGCCCGGCGTCGACCCGGCGGGGGCCTCGTTGGCATTGCAGATGATCGACTTCGCCGACTTCGCACCACAGCGCTCGACGACGCCCTTGAAGCGCTGACGGTCCTCACCGAGCTCGATGGCCTCGACGCTGGCGCCGATGAGCGGGCAGTTGTACTTCTCGAGGATCCCGGCCTCGTGCAGCGCGATGGCCGCGTTGAGCGCGGTCTGCCCGCCGAGGGTGGCCAGCACCGCGTCGGGGCGCTCGCGCTCGATGATCTTCTCGATCACCTCGGGGGTGATCGGCTCGATGTAGGTGGCGTCCGCGAACTCGGGGTCGGTCATGATCGTCGCGGGGTTGGAGTTGACCAGGATGACCCGGATCCCCTCCTCGCGCAGGACGCGGCAGGCCTGGGTGCCGGAGTAGTCGAACTCGCAGGCCTGTCCGATGACGATCGGCCCGGAGCCGATGACGAGAACGCTCTTGATGTCGTCGCGCTTGGGCATCAGGCCTGGGTCTCCTTGGTGCCGGCAGCCGCCAGCAGATCGATGAAGCGGTCGAAGAGGTAGGCGGCGTCGTGCGGACCGGCCGCCGCCTCCGGGTGGTACTGGACGGAGAAGGCGCGCAGGCGCCCGCTGTCGTCGTGGAGCTCCAGTCCCTCGACGACATCGTCGTTGAGGCAGACGTGGCTCACGCTCGCCGTGCCGAAGGGGGTCTGCGTCGCCTCGTCGAGAGGGGCGTCCACGGCGAAGCCGTGGTTGTGCGCGGTCACCTCGACCTTGTTGGTCGTCCGGTCGAAGACCGGCTGGTTGATGCCACGGTGGCCGTACTTCAGCTTGTAGGTGCCGAAGCCGAGCGCCCGACCGAAGAGCTGGTTGCCGAAGCAGATGCCGAAGTAGGGCAGACCGGCGCGCAGCGCCTCCTGCAGCAGGGCCACCTGGTCCCCGGCCGTCGCCGGGTCCCCGGGTCCGTTGGAGAAGAAGAGACCGTCGGGAGCGACCGCCATGACCTCCTCGAGCGTCGCGGTGGCGGGCAGGACGTGCACCTCGATGCCGCGCTCGGCCAGCCGGGTGGGGGTCATCGTCTTGATCCCCAGGTCGATCGCGGCGACGGTGAAGCGCTTGTCCCCCTGGGCCTCGACGACATAGGCCTCGGTGGTGCTCACCTGGGCCGCGAGCGCGGAGCCGGCCATCTCGGGTGCGGCCTGCACCCGCTGCAGGAGGGTCGCCTCGTCGACGAGGGCGTCCCCGGAGAAGATGCCGACGCGCATCGCGCCGCGCTCGCGCAGGTGGCGGGTGAGGGCCCGGGTGTCGATCCCGGCGATGCTGACGACGCCCTGCGTGGTCAGCTCCTCCTCGAGAGGGCGGCGCGATCGCCAGTTGCTCGGGCGGATCGCGGGGTCGCGCAGGACATATCCGGCGACGTGGATGCGGGAGGACTCGTCGTCCTCGTCGTTCCACCCGGTGTTGCCGACGTGCGGGGCAGTCATGACGACGACCTGGCCGCGGTAGCTGGGGTCGGTGAGCGTCTCCTGGTACCCGGTCATGCCGGTGGAGAAGACCGCCTCGCCGACGGTCTCACCGACGGCGCCGTAGGCCGTGCCGGTGAAGGTCCGGCCGTCCTCGAGGACCAGGACCGCTGGGCTGGTGCTGTGCTGACTCAATTGATGACCTCTCCATCGGTGGCCGTGACGCGGCCGCGCAGGATCGTCGTACGGACAGCCCCGGTGAGGGTGTGCCCGGCGAAGGGGGTGTTGCGGGACAGTGACTGCGAGGCGGACGGATCGACGGTGACCCGGGCGCTGGTGTCGACGAGGACGAGGTTGGCGGGAGTGCCGACCTCGATCGCCCGTCCGTGATCGGTGAGCCCGGCGATGCGGGCCGGGGCGTGGGACATCCGCTCGGCGAGCGTGGCCAGATCGGTGCGCCCCGACGTGACCATGACGTCGTGGACGACGGCAAAGGCCGTCTCCAGCCCGAGCATGCCGAAGGCCGCATCGGGGAAGGCATGCTCCTTGTCGTGACGGGCGTGCGGCGCGTGGTCGGTGGCGACCGCATCGATCGTGCCGTCGGCCAGGGCCTCGCGCAGCGCCTCGACGTCCTCGGCGGGACGCAGCGGCGGGTTGACCTTGTAGACCGGGTCGTAGCCGGTGAGCAGGTCGGTCGTGAGCACGAGGTGGTGCGGGGTGACCTCGGCGGTGATCCGGGCTCCGCGTCGCTTGGCCCAGCGCACGGCCTCGACGCCTTCGGCGGTCGAGACATGGGCGACGTGCACGCGCGAGCCGGTGTGCAGTGCCAGCTCGGCGTCACGGGCGATGATGCTCGACTCGGCCACGGCCGGCCAGCCGGTCAGACCCAGTCGGCCGCTCATCTCACCCTCGTGGCAGCAGGCCGACGGCCCGGCGAGAGCCGGGTCCTGGCTGTGCTGGGAGATGACCCCGTCGAAGGCGCGCACGTACTCCAGCGCCCGTCGCATGACGCGGGCGTCGTGTACGCAGCGCCCGTCGTCGGAGAAGACGCGCACCCGTGCCCGCGAGCGGTGCATCAGGCCGAGCTCGGCGAGCTCGGCACCCTCGAGCGCCTTGGTCACCGAGCCGATCGGCTGGACATCGCAGTGTGCCGCAGCGACCCCGAGGTCGAGGACGCGCTCGGCGGCCTCAGCGGTGTCGGTGACCGGGCTCGTGTTGGCCATGGCGAGCACGGCGGTGAACCCGCCGGCCGCAGCCGCGGCGGACCCGGTGCGCACCGTCTCCGCGTCCTCACGGCCGGGCTCGCGCAGGTGCGTGTGCAGGTCGACGAGGCCCGGGAGCAGGACCAGTCCCTCGGCATCGAGCCGCGCGACATCCGTCGGTGCATCGCCGGCCGCGTCAGCGCCCAGCGCGGCGATGACGCCGTCTCGCACGAGGACGTCGGTGGTCGGGCCACCCAGCGGCGAGGCGCCGGTGATCAACAGGTCGCTCATGCGGCGCCCCCTTCGTCGGTCAGGCCGGAGGCCAGCAGGTGGTACAGGACGCTCATCCGCACGGCGACACCGGCGCTCACCTGGTCCAGGACCAGGCTGCCGGCCGCATCGGCCGCGTCGGCGGCGATCTCGAGGCCGCGGTTCATCGGGCCGGGGTGGCAGATGACCGCCTCGGGGTTGACCGCGGTGAGTGCGGCCAGCCGATCGCGGGTCAGCCCGTAGCCGACCGTGTACTCGCGGGCCGTGGGGAAGAACCCACCGGCCATCCGCTCGCGCTGCACCCGCAGCATCATCAGGGCGTCCACACCGGAGTCGATGACCTCGTCGAGGTCGTCGCTCAGCGTGAAGCCGTCCGTCTCCGCCCAGCGCGTGGAGCCGCTCGGCATGAGGGTCGGCGGCGCGACCACGGTGACCTCGGCCCCCAGGCGCGGCAGCGACAGGACATTGGAGCGGAAGACCCGACTGTGCGTCACGTCCCCGACGATCGCGATCCGCTTGCCCTCGAGGGTTCCGAGCCGACGCTCCAGCGTGTAGGCGTCGAGCAGGGCCTGGGTGGGGTGCTCGTGCGTGCCGTCACCGGCGTTGACCACGGCGGCGCGCACGCCCGACTCGTCGAACCAGCGCGCGACCTGGTGAGCAGCACCGGAGGCCTGGTGACGCATGACGATCGCGTCCACGCCCATGGCCGCGATGGTGCGCACGGTGTCACGGAGGGACTCTCCCTTGGACGTGGAGGATCCCTTGCCGGTGATGTTGATCGTGTCCGCGCTCATCCACTTGCCCGCGATCTCGAAGGAGCTGCGGGTGCGGGTGGAGTCCTCGAAGAAGAGGTTGATGATCGTGCGGCCGCGCAGGGTCGGCAGCTTCTTGACCTCGCGGTGCTGCACCTCGTGCATCTCGGCAGCGGTGTCGAGCACTGCGCGCAGGTCGGCGTCGGTGAGGTCGGCGACGGAGAGCAGGTGACGGTTCATCGAGGGTCACCTCCCGAGATCGTGACGGAGTCAGCGACGTCGTCGTAACCGGTGAGGCGCACGGTGACCCGCTCCGCCTGCGAGGTCGGCAGGTTCTTGCCCACGTGGTCGGCGCGGATCGGCAGCTCGCGGTGGCCGCGGTCGACGAGGACCGCGAGGCGGACGGCGCGGGGGCGGCCGTAGTCGGACAACGCGTCCAGCGCGGCCCGGACGGTGCGACCGGAGTACAGGACGTCGTCGACGAGGACGACGATCCGGTCATCGACGCCAGCGGGCGGGAAGGTCGTCTGGGCGGGCGCACGGGTCGGGCGACCGCGCAGGTCGTCGCGGTACATCGTCACGTCCAGCGAGCCGACGGGCACGGATGCCCCCTCGATCTCGCTGATCAGGGTGGCGAGGCGTTGGGCGAGCTCGACGCCGCGACTGGGGATGCCGAGCAGGACGACGTCCTGGGCTCCCTTGTTGCGCTCGACGATCTCGTGGGCGATGCGGCGCAGTGCGCGCGCGACATCAGAGGCGCTCATGACCTCGCGGGCGGGTGGCTGGGGCGGGCCCTCAGCGGATGTCTCCGGACACATGGGTGTCTCAAGACCTCCTTCTCTGCCTCACAGGACAGCGGTTAAAGGATGTCGGTCGGGGCGACTCTACCGCTGGTCGCCCCGCGACTCGAACCCGTCCCACCGATCTGGACCGCAATAAGCACACAATCGTTTTGCTTATGGGAGACATAACTTCCTATTATCTACCTCGTGACCGAGACACCACCCCTGCTCCGCCTCAGCGGCCTGCGCAAGGAGTTCCCCTCCCCGCGCGGACCCGTCGTCGCCCTCGAGGACATCACCCTGTCCATCGCGCGCGGCTCCATCCACGGCATCGTCGGACGCTCCGGCGCCGGCAAGTCGACGCTCATCCGCTGCCTGACCGGCCTCGAGCAGCCCACGGCCGGCACCGTCGACCTCGACGGGACCGACATCCCGGCGCTCACCGGCGATGCCCTGCGCGCCGTCCGTCGACGCTTCGGCATGGTCTTCCAGCACGCCAACCTGCTGGACTCGCGCTCCGCCGCGGACAACATCGCCCTGCCCCTGGAGATCGCCGGCTGGACCACCGCCGAGCGACGCGCCCGGGTCGCCGAGCTGCTCGACCTCGTCGGCCTCACCGACCGCGCCGACAACCACCCAGGCCAGCTCTCCGGCGGCCAGCAGCAGCGTGTCGGCATCGCCCGCGCCCTGGCGACAGGGCCCGACATCCTGCTGTGCGACGAGCCGACCTCGGCCCTCGACGCCGGCACGACCCGCCAGATCCTCGGCCTCCTGCGCGACCTGCGCGAGCGCCTCGGGATCACCGTCGTGATCATCACCCACGAGCCCTCCGTCGTCCGCGAGGTGTGCGACACCGTGACCCTGCTGGCGGACGGCAAGGTCCTCGAGACCGGCGCCATCAGCGATGTCGTCGCCGACGCCAGCGGTCAGCTCCACCGCGACCTCGTCCCCCTGCCGCCCCTGCCGCTGGAGCACGACGGCGGGTACGTCGAGGTCGCCCTCGGCGACGCCCGCTCCGCAGCCGCGAGCGTGGACGCAGTCCTGGCGCTCCTGCGCGAAGGGGGTGTGCCCGCCGAGGTCGCTGCGGCCACCCTCGAGACCATCGCCGGACGTCGTGTCGGACGCATCCAGCTCGAGGTCGACCCGGCCCGCACCCAGGACGCGGTCCACCTCCTCGAGGCTGCACACCTCTCCCCGGAGGTGGCGGCATGATCGCCCTCGCCACCCTCACGACAGAGGGACGGTGGCTCGACAACCCGATCATCCAGCAGGCGGTGCCGACCGCGATCTGGGAGACCCTCGCGATGACGGCCGTCGCCGGCGTCCTCACGGCGCTCCTCGGGATCCCCCTCGGCGTGCTGCTCTTCACGACCTCCCCCGGAGGGACCGCGCCCAACGCCTTCCTCAACCGCGTCGTCGGGGCCGTGGTCAACATCGGCCGCTCGCTGCCCTTCCTCATCCTGATGATCTCGATCATCCCGTTCACCCGCCTCGTCGTGGGCACCTCCATCGGCTGGCAGGCCGCGGTCGTCCCCCTGACCGTCGGCGCGATCCCCTTCTACGCGCGGCTCGTCGAGACCTCGCTGCGAGAGGTCACCGCCGGCAAGGTCGAGGCCGTGACGATGATGGGCGCCAGCCGGGGAGAGATCACCCGCAAGGTCCTGCTGCCCGAGGCCCGGTCCGGGCTCGTCGCCGGCCTGACCACGACCGTCATCGCCCTCATCGGCTACACGGCCATGGCCGGCGCCGTCGGAGGCGGCGGTCTCGGCGCCGTGGCGATGAGCTATGGCTACAACCGCTTCGAGTCCGACGTGATGATCGTCTGCGTCGTGCTGCTCGTCGTCATCGTCACTGTGGTCCAGGTCGTCGGCGATCTCGTCGCCCGCCGCCTCGACCGCCGCTGATCACCCACCCCTCCCACGCCACCGCACCACGACTCGAAAGGACACCCATGTCCCCCTTCCGCACCACGACCCGCGCTGCCGCGGTCATCATCGTCACCTCCCTCGGCCTCTCGGCCTGCGGGCTGGCCAAGGGTGACTCCGAGGGCCCCGCGGCCGACGACAAGGGCGTCACCACCATCACCGTCGGGGCCTCCCCGACCCCGCACGCCAAGATCCTGGAGTTCGTCGACAAGGAGCTGGCGCCGGAGGCGAAGCTCGACCTCGACATCAAGACCTTCGACGACTACATCCAGCCCAATGTCCAGCTCTCCGAGGGCACGCTCGACGCCAACTACTACCAGCACCTCCCCTACTACGAGGAGCAGGTCACGGACCGCGGGTACGACTTCGCGCACTACTCGGGCATCCACCTCGAGCCCTTCGCGCTCTACTCGGACACCGTCAAGGACGTCAAGGACCTGAAGTCCGGCGCCCAGATCGGGGTCAACAACGACCCGTCCAACCAGGGCCGGGCCCTGCAGCTGCTCGCCGACAACGACGTCATCACGCTCAAGGACGGCAAGGACGCGACCAATGCCACGATCTTCGACGTCGCGGACAACCCGAAGAAGCTGAAGTTCAAGGAGACCGACCCGGCCCAGCTGGCTCGCTCCCTGCAGGACCTGGACGCGGCCGTCATCAACGGCAACTACGCCATCGAGGCGAACCTGTCGACCAAGGACGCGATCCTCGTCGAGGACGGCAAGGACAGCCCCTACGCCAACTTCCTCGCCGTGCAGAAGGCCAACGAGGACAACCCCGGCCTGAAGAAGCTCGACGAGCTGCTCCACTCCCCCGAGGTCAAGGCCTACATCGAGAAGACCTGGCCCGACGGCGAGGTCCAGCCGGCCTTCTGATCCCCACCCGGCGGACGGTCACTGGGTGGCGCGTGGCCGCCCGCCGGCTCGGTCGTCACGCACACCGGTGATCACCGGGCGCAGCGCGAGGACGGTCGCGACATCGCCGAGGGCCTGCAGCTCCTCCAGGAGCACCCGGGTCGGCGTCATCAGTCGCGTCCGCCCCGCCGCGTGATCGGTCAGGAGGGCGGTGATGCCCTCCCAGCGCGAGTCCACGGCTTCGGTGGTCTGGTGGCGCGGCTGCGGCCCATCGGGTCCGATCGCCAGGACGAAGAAGGCCACATCGAAGCGCTTGGGCGAACCCTCGGGCGTCACCCAGCAGTCCCAGGGAAGCAGATCGCCCGGCCCGGCCTCGTAGCCCGTCTCCTCGGCGAGCTCCCGCAGCCCCGTGGCGATCCGGGTGCGGGCCCGGCCCGTCGCGTCCGCCACCGGGCCGTCCAGGTCGGACCACCGCCGCACGTGCTCGCTCTCGAGCTCCTGCGAGAGGGGCAGGTCCGCCCCCTTCGCCTCGTCGCCGGGGTCGCACCGACCGCCGGGGAAGACCGCCACTCCGGCGGCGAAGTCCATCGTGTGCTGGCGGTGCTGGACGAAGACCTCCAGGCCCTCGCGTCCGTCACGCACGGGGATGACGCTGACGGCCGGCCGCACGACGACCGCGGTCACTCCGCGACCGGTGCTTCCTCCTCGACGGCCTCGGCGATCTCCTCGCCCTCGTCGGACTCCGGCTCGACGTCGTCAGCCGTGACGATGCCCGCCTTGAGGTTGACCTGCTCGCTGAGGTAGCGAAGCACGACCGCCGCCACCGCCGCCACAGGCACCGCGAGGAAGGCGCCGACGATGCCGAAGATCGTGCTGCCGACCGCGACGGACAGCAGGACGACGCCCGCGTGCAGCTGCATCGACCGGCCCTGCAGCATCGGCGAGAGCACATTGCCCTCGAGCTGCTGGACCGCGATGATGAGGATCAGGACGAAGAGCGCGGTCATCGGGCCCTGCGCGACGAGTGCCACGAGGACGGACAGGAAGCCGACGGCGAAGGCACCGACGATCGGGATGAAGCCACCGAAGAAGGTGAGGATGGCCAACGCAAAAGCCAGGGGCACTCCGAGGAGGAACAACCCGCTGCCGATGAGGACCGCGTCGACCGCGGAGACGAGCGCCTGGGTGCGGATGAACCCGCCGAGCGTGTTCCACGAGCGGGTGGCGACCTCGGTGAGGTGGGCACCGGCCCGCTCGCCCGAGAGCCGACGGACGAAGGGGAGGAACTGCGGCCCGTCCTTGATGAAGAAGAAGACGAGCACCAGCACCAGGACGAGGGTCACGATGCCCGAGCCGACGGCCGAGGCACCGGCCAGTGCTCCGGAGGCGATCTGACCGCTCTGGTCCTGCAGCCACGTCGTGGCTGACGTCACGGCGTCGTTGATCGTCGAGCTGTCGATGTTGAAGGGCGGCCGGGCAGCGCGATCCTGCAGCTCGGTCAGTCCCTTGCTGGCCTGGCTGGCCAGGTCACCCGACTGGCTGACGAGCGACGGCGTGATCGCACCGAGCACGCCGAAGAAGACCACCAGGGCACCGACGATCACCAGGGCCGCGGCCAACGCCGCGGGCACACCCTTGCTGCGCAGCCACCGGGTCGGGGGCCACAGGACGGTGGCGGCGATCAGCGCGAGCAGGACGGGGAAGACCCCGACCCACAGCGTGGACAGCAGCCACCAGATGATGAAGGCGCCCGCCGCGACGAGCAGCAGCCGCATCGACCACCGCGCCAGCCACGAGATGCCGTCGCCGATGACGGCGCCGCGGTCGGCGGGCTCCGTGCGGATGTCACTCTCGTGCAGCGTGCTCATGTGTCTCCTCAGACGAGGGTGGGCTTGACCTCGACGATGCGGGCCAGCAGGCCGTTGATGAACTTCGGGGACTCGTCGGTGCTCAGCTCGGTCGCCAGGACCACGGCCTCGCTGACCGCGACCTCGTCGGGCACATCGTCGCTGAAGAGGATCTCCCAGGTGCCCAGCCGCAGGATCGCACGGTCGACATCGGGCATCCGGTCCAGGGTCCAGCCCTGGCTGTACGTCGTCAGGGCGTCGTTGATGTCGTTCCAGTGCCCGACCACGCCCTGGACGGCGGTGATCGTGTACTCGTTGAGCGGCGCCGGAGTCACCGGCGTCTGGGCGCGCTCGCTGGCCAGATCACCGGCGTTGAGACCACGCGACTCCGCCTCGAAGAGGAGGTCGACGGCCCGCCGACGCGCCTTGGTGCGTGCTCCCACTCAGCTCACTCGACCGAGGTAGGAGCCGTCACGGGTGTCGACCTTGACCTTGGTGCCCTGCTCGAGGAAGAGCGGCACGGAGATCTCCGCGCCGGTCTCGAGCGTGGCCGGCTTGGTGCCACCGGTGGAGCGGTCACCCTGCAGGCCGGGCTCGGTGTAGGTGATCTCCAGGACGACCGAGGCGGGCAGCTCGACGTACAGGACGGTGCCCTCGTGACGGGCGATGACGGCTTCCTGGTTCTCGAGCATGTACTTGCTCGCGTCGCCGACGACCTCCGGGGGGACCGGGATCTGGTCGTAGGTGTCGCTGTCCATGAAGACGTAGTCGGTGCCGTCGTTGTAGAGGTACTGCATGGTGCGCTTGTCCACATTGGACGTCTCGACCTTGGTGCCGGCGTTGAAGGTCTTGTCGACGGTCTTGCCGCTGGTGACATTCTTGAGCTTGGTCCGCACGAAGGCCGGGCCCTTGCCGGGCTTGACGTGCTGGAACTCCACGACGCTCCAGAGCTGGCCATCGATGTTGAGGACCATGCCGTTCTTGAGGTCATTCGTCGTTGCCACGTGTAGCTCGCCTTCGCGTCGTCGTCTCTGAGGTCTCCCGCTGCTGCGCCATGGGCACGCGCGGGCCGCCAAGCATCCTAACCGGCTTCGACGAAGGCAGCCGACACCCATTCCTGCACCCGGGGCCGCGAGGCCTCGAGCACGGAGATGTGGTCCGCTCCGGACACCCGGACGTACTCGACATCGGCCCCCTGCTGCTCGTACTGCTCCGAGAGCCGGTCGCTGAGGAGCGGCGGCACGGTCGTGTCCTTGGTTCCGTGGACGATCAGGACGGGGGCGTGCGGGTGCAGCTCGGCGGCGTCGTTGGTGCCGACGGTGCGCCGGATCCGGCTCAGGTCGGCGTCCTCGCGCAAGAAGTCCTCCAGGCGCATGCCACCGAAGGAGTCCTCGCGGAAGAGCTCGGCGATGCACCGGTCCTCGAGCTGGGGCAGCAGCCGCTGACCCGCGGGCGTCACGACGTCCTTGACGTCCACGCCCGTGACCCGGGCCGCTGCGACGACCAGCGGGCCGAGGAATCCGGCCCCCGACGCCGAGTCGGTCGCGGCCGCCTGCTCTTCCTCGGTCGTCCCCGCCGGAGCCTGCCCACCAGCCATCTCCACCACCACGCCGAGCTGGCTCGGCGGAGCGAGCGCGACGATGCCGGCGAGGTCCAGCCCGGGCGCGTAGGCGTCGGTGAACCTGCTGGTGAAGAGGGCCGCCTGCCCGCCCTGCGAGTGCCCCATCGCGACCCAGCGTGGGGACAGGTCCGGGGAGAGCTCGTGTGCGGCGAGGACGATGTCGGTCATCGACGCACCTGCGGACTGACCCATGAGGTACGGGTGCGGCCCCGGCGTGCCGAGTCCCTCGTAGTCGGTCCGCACGACGGCATACCCGTCCCCGACGAGGTCGGTCGTCGTCTGGTCCATCGAGGCGGTGTAGATGCCGGTCTGCTGGTCGACGAGCGAACGCGACGGGGCGCAGTCGTCGGCCATCCCCGTCGTACCGTGCCCCCAGCTGATGACCGGCCACCCACCCTCGGGCGGCTCACCCGACGGGATGGAGACCACCCCGGACACGGCGACGGGCTCCCCCTTCGCACTCATCGATCGGTACATCACGAGGTGGGTGGTCCCACCGATCGTCGGACCGTCGACCACGCGGCGCGACCAGATGAGCGTGCCGTGGCGGTCCGTGGCCAGCTGTTGCGGGCTCACCTCGTAAAAGGCCGCTCCCGCCGGGCCGGTCGCCACCTGTCGTCCGTCGTCTCCCTCGCGCACCCGCCACACGACCACCGTCACGACCAGGGCGATGACGAGCAGGCACGCCACGAGGAGGCCGCGGCGTGGATGAGGAGTCGAGGAGGCGTTCACCTGCCGCATCTTCCCATCAGGCGTGCCACAGGGGGCAGTATGGCGGGCATGAAGTCCACGTCTGCCCTTCTCCTGATCGCCGCCGGTACCGCTGGGGTCGCCGCCCGAGACCTTCTGCAGAAGCAGCATTCGCTCAAGCGCAACTTCCCGGTCGTCGCCAATGCCCGCTACCTCCTCGAGAAGATCGGGCCCGAGCTGCGGCAGTACATCGTGACGAGCAATGACGAGGAGCGGCCCTTCAGCCGCGACCAGCGCTCGTGGGTCTATGCCTCGTCCAAGATGGAGAACAACTACGTGGGCTTCGGCACGGACAACGACGTCGAGCAGGCCGAGGGCTACCCGATCTTCAAGCACCGCACCTTCTCCGATGTCTCTGCCTCCACCCAGACCCACGACGGCGAGGACAGCCCCCTCCCCTGCGCCAAGGTGCTGGGTGCGGCCCGGGGCAGGCGTCACGCCTTCCGACCGGAGTCGGTCGTCAACATCTCCTCGATGAGCTTCGGCTCCCTCTCGGGCAACGCTGTCCACGCCCTCAACGAGGGTGCGCGGCTCGCCGGGTGCATGCAGCTCACGGGTGAGGGATCGCTGTCGCCCTACCACCGTCAGGGCGGCGACCTCATCTTCCAGATCGGCACCGCCTACTTCGGCTGCCGCGACGACGAGGGCCGGTTCGACCTGGCCAAGCTCAAGGCCGTCGTCGAGTCCGCTCCGGTCAAGGCGATCGAGATCAAGCTGAGCCAGGGCGCCAAGCCCGGGCTGGGTGGCATGCTGCCCGCAGCGAAGATCTCCCCCGAGATCGCCGAGACCCGCGGCATCCCGCAGGGCGAGGACTGCGCCAGCCCCTCCCGCCACACGGAGTTCGACGACATCGACTCCATGCTGGACTTCGTCGAGCGGCTCGCCGACGAGACCGGCCTGCCGATCGGCATCAAGTCCGCGGTCGGCGACCTGAGCTTCTGGGAGGACCTGGCGGACGCCATGGCCGACGGCTCCCGCGGGGTCGACTACATCGCGATCGACGGCGGCGAAGGGGGAACCGGCGCGGCTCCCCTCGTCTTCAGCGACGCGGTGGCACTGCCCTTCCGGCTCGGCTTCGCCCGCGTGTACGGCATCTTCGCCCGGGCCGGGCTGACCGATCGCGTCGTCTGGGTGGGCTCGGGCAAGCTCGGCCTGCCCGAAAATGCGCTCGTCGCCTTCGCCATGGGCGTCGACATGGTGCACGTTGCCCGCGAGGCGATGCTGGCCATCGGGTGCATCCAGGCGCAGAAGTGCCACACCGACCACTGCCCCACGGGGGTGGCCACGCAGAACCAGTGGCTCTCCCGCGGCCTTGACCCCACCCTCAAGGCGCAGCGCGTCCACAACTACATCCGCACCCTGCGCCGCGACCTGCTCAAGGTGTCGGAGGCCTGCGGCGTCTGGCACCCGGGCCTGCTCACGGTCGACGACGTCGACCTGCTCCTGGGCGCCCGCAAGGCCACTCCTCTTGGCGAGGTCTACGGCTACGAGCCCGGGTGGGGCAGGCTCGGCGACGAGGACGCGGCCGCGATCATCGCGGTGATGTCGCAGACCGCGCCCTCGGGCGAGGACGAAGAGGTTCCGGCTACTTGATCTCGCGGGTGAGGATCCGGTAGCTGCCGATCACCAGCGGCAGGCCGACCCACAGCGCGGAGCCCGTGGCCAGCTGTGCCCAGTTCTCCCCGGTCATTGTCCCCTCCGTGAGCGGGCCGGTGACGAGGTTGAGGTCGAGCCAGGTCGCGACATCCGACATCCACGAGATCATCGCGCCGAGGATCGTCCACACCGTCGGCAGTGCGAGGCTCGCCACGATGGCGATCGGGGTGTTGAGGAAGGCCGCGCCGAATGCGACGCCCTGCAGGGTGAAGATCAGTGCGGTGAGGACCACGCCGGCGAGCGAGATGCCGGTCAGGGTGAACTCCCCACCGGAGACGAGGGTCGCCAGCGCAGCGGCACCGGCGCCGGCAGCCAGGAGGACGAGGCACAGGACGAGTGCGGCCGCGACCTTGGCGCCGATGACCCGTCCTCTCCGGGGCACGAGCGTGAAGGTCGCGAGGCCGGTGCGCTGGCTCCACTCCTGGGTCGCGGACATGATGCCCATGATCGGCAGCAGCATCATCAGGGGCATCGTGATGAAGCCGAGGAAGGTCGGGTACCGGTGGTCCTGCTCCTGGCCCCAGACGACCAGACCGCCGGCGACCAGGAAGCCGATCCCGGCCATGGTGATGAGCATCCACAGCCCGGCGCGGGTGTCCACCATCTTGCGTACCTCGATGGTGACGAGCCTGACGAAGGGGACCCGGTCGTCGGACACGTCGACGGGCGGCCTTGCGGTGCTCGACGACATGGGCTGCGGTGCGGACTGCGTGGGTGCGGTGGCGGTGCTCATGCGGCAATCCCCTCTCGGGACTCGTTGGCGGTCAGGGTGAGGAAGAGCTCCTCGAGGCCACCGGCGGAACCGGAGGCGAGGTCGGTGAGGACGATGCGGGCGTCGAGCGCGACGCGGCCGACCGCCTCGCTGCTCGTCTGCGCGAGCAGCCCGGCGGGGCTCGAGGTGACCTCGACGCCGGCTCGGGTCAGTGCGTCGGCGAGCGCAGCATCATCGGTGGATCGCACGCGGGTGCCCTGCTGCTGGAGCAGATCCTCGACCGTGCCCTCGGCGACGATGCGGCCGTTGCCGATGATGACCAGCTCGTCGGCGACGATCTGCACCTCGGAGAGCAGGTGCGAGGACAGCAGCACCGTGCCGCCGCGGTCGGCGAAGCCGCGCAGCAGCCCGCGCATCCAGTGGATGCCCTGCGGGTCCAGCCCGTTGGCCGGCTCGTCGAGGATCAGCACCTCGGGATCACCGATGAGGGCAGCGGCCAGACCGAGACGCTGACGCATGCCGAGCGAGTAGTTGCGCACCCGCCGGCCGGCCTCCTTGTCGGTGAGGCCGACGGTGGCCAGCCCGTGGGCCACCGCGGTCGGCCCGACGCCGATGGTCCTGGCGGCGAGGGTCAGGACCTCCTTGCCGGTGCGTCCGGGGTGCTGGGCGGAGGCGTCCAGCATGACGCCGACATGGCGCCCGGGGTTGGGCAGCTCCCGGTAGCGGCGGCCGAGGACGAGCGCCTCACCGGAGGTCGGCGGCGTCAGGCCGGTCATCATCCGCATCGCGGTGGACTTGCCGGCGCCGTTGGGACCGAGGAACCCGGTGACGCTGCCCGGGCGGGCCGTGAAGGAGATGTCGTGGACGGCGGTGAAGTCGCCGTACCGCTTGGTGAGGTTGGTGGCCGTGATCATGCTCCAACGATGCGTCGTGGGAGGCGAGTGCGGCATCGCCCGCAGGTCGTGAACCCACCCACGACTTTGGGAGGGGGTCGCTCCCCCAGGGCACGACCTGTGGCGGATACCGGTTCCTTCCCCCGCCACCTACGGTGGGGGCGTGACCTCCACCCCAGCTCTCGACGAGCGGCTCCCGGACCGTCTGACGTGGTGGGACACCACGTGGCGGCTCGGCGTGGCCCTCCTGCTGGGCCTGGTGTTCTGGACCTTCACCGCGGCGCTCCTCTTCCCCGACCCCGACAATGAGCCCGAGACCTTGCGTGGTCTCTGGCTCATCCTCGTCGACCCGCTCCTGGGGCTGATCGCCACAGGGGGCCTGCTGCTCCGCCGACGGTGGCCCGTCACCATCACGGCTGTCATGACGGTGATGACCGCTCTCTCGACGGTGGCCGCCGGCGCGCAGACCATCGCCCTGGCGTCACTGGCCACGCGTCAGCGCTGGCGCGAGTTCCTCCCGGTGGGCGGGCTCACCGTGGCGGCCGGCCTCTTCTCCGCGCGCATCATCTACCCGGAACCCGGGCCCGGCTCGCTGCCGGTCTGGGTCGAGGCCCTGGTCAACGTGCTCGTCGTGGGCGTCATCGTCGCCGTCGGGTACTCCATCGGCTCGCGCCGTGCCCTCGTGCGTTCCTGGGTGGAGCGGGCCCAGACGGCTGAGTCGGAGCAGCGCGCCCGGGTGGCCCAGGCACAGACGGCCGAACGCAGCCGCATCGCCCGGGAGATGCACGATGTCCTCGCCCACCGCATCTCGCTGGTGACCATGCACTCCGGTCTCCTCAGCTATCGACAGGACCTCCCAGAGGACGAGCGCCGAGCGGCCATCACGGCGATCGACACCAATGCCCGGGCGGCCCTGACGGACCTGCGTGAGGTGCTCGGAGTCCTGCGCGAGGACGCGGAGGGCTCCCCCCTTCGCCCGCAGAGCACTCTCGCCGACCTGCCGGAGCTGCTCGACGACGCCCGGTCCGCGGGCACCCGGGTCAGCCTCACCGAGGGTGGGCCCGACCTGACGACGCTCCCTGAGACGACGAGCCGGACGGCCTATCGCGTCATCCAGGAGGGCCTGACCAATGCCCGCAAGCATGCACCGGGCGCCATGGTGTCCATCCACCTCGCCGGCCGGTCCGGTGGCGAGCTGGAGGTGTCGGTCACCAACCCGCGCTCCCTGCACCGAGATGCGCGCCCCGTCCCCGGTGCGGGGGTCGGGCTGCTCGGTCTCTCCGAGCGCGTGACCCTGGCAGGTGGGCGGATGGAGCACGGATGGCGTGAGGACCACCACCGGCTGGTGGTGTGGCTACCGTGGGCCTCGTGAGCACCCCGAGCAGCGACCCGATCTCCGTCGTCCTCGTCGATGATGATCCGATGGTGCGCACCGCGCTGTCGATGATCCTCGGGGGTGCACCCGAGATCACCGTCGTCGCGCAGGCGCACGATGGTCGAGCAGGCCTGGCGGTCATCGCCGAGCACTCCCCCGATGTCGTCCTCATGGACATCCGGATGCCGCGGATGGACGGGCTGGCCGCCACCGACGCGCTGGTCCGCAGCGGGTCGTCGAGCAAGGTCATCATCCTCACGACCTTCGACGCCGACGACGATGTGATGCGGGCACTGCAGCACGGCGCAGACGGATTCCTGCTCAAGGACACTCCTCCGGACCGCCTGGTCGAGGCGGTCCGTCTCGTGGCGGCCGGGCAGTCGATCCTCTCCCCGGGCGTCACCGCGTCGGTGCTCAGCTCCGTGCGAGCGAGCGGAGGCTCCGGTTCAGGCACATCGCGCGATGATGCCCGGGCCAAGCTGGCCGCGCTCACCGATCGAGAGCTGGAGGTCGCGCGAGCCGTCGGCTCGGGCCTGTCCAACGCGGACATCTCCCGCCAGCTCTTCCTCAGCGTCGCGACGGTCAAGGCGCACGTCGGGCGCATCCTCGACAAGCTGGGCGCGGACAACCGGGTGCAGGTGGCGATCACCGTGCACGAGGCCGAGCTGGACGCTCCTGCCTGAACCCGCGGTCAGGCCAGGGCGGCGATCAGGCCAGGGCGGCGTAGGCCTCGCGGAGCAGCGACTCGTCGGGGCCCTCGAGCCGAGCGGGCTCGGCGAGCCCGTCGAGGACGACGAAGCGCAGGGTCGCCCCGCGGGTCTTCTTGTCCCGGCGCAGCGCGACCAGCAGCTCGTCGAAGCTCGCGGCCGAGTAGGTCGTCGGCAGACCGAGCAGGCCGAGCACGTAGCGGTGACGCTCGAGCAGGTCGGCATCGATCCGACCGGTCCGGTGAGCGATCTCGGCGGCGTAGACCATGCCGATCGACACGGCCTCGCCATGCCGCATCCGGTAGTGCTCGTGGTGCTCGATGGCGTGCCCGAGCGTGTGGCCGTAGTTGAGGATCTCGCGCAGGTGCGACTCCCGCAGGTCCGCAGCGACCACCGAGGCCTTGATCGCGATCTTGCGCTCGATGACCTCCCGCAGGGCCGAGGACCCGGGGTCCTGGACGGCGGACTCGTGCACCTCGACGATCTCGAGGATGCGCGGATCGGCGATGAAGCCACCCTTGACGACCTCGGCCAGCCCCGCAGACAGGTCTGCCGGCGGCAGCGTGCTCAGGTGGTCCAGGTCGCACAGGACGGCGGCCGGGGTGTGGAAGGCTCCGACGAGGTTCTTGCCCTCGGCCGTGTTGATCCCGGTCTTGCCACCCACGGCGGCATCGACCATGCCGAGCACGGTCGTCGGCACGTGGACGACGGCCACTCCGCGCAACCATGCCGCAGCGGCCCAGCCGCCCAGGTCGGTGACGCTGCCACCGCCGACGGCGACCACGGCATCGCTGCGGGTGAACCCGGCCTGCCCCATGGTCGCCCACAGCCCGGCGGCGACGGTGACGGTCTTGGCTGCCTCGGCGTCCGGGACCGGGGCGACGTGGACCTCGAGGCCCGCATCACGCAGTGCCGTGACCACCGGGGCCGCGAGAGAGGCCAGGGGCTCGCCGTGGACGACGAGGACCCGGGCCACGCCTGCTGGCAGCACCTCGGCCACGCGGGCGGAGACCCCGTGACCGACGAGCACGTCGTAGTCCTCCCCGACAGGGATGGTCGTCACATCGTTGGTCACGCCGCTCATGCGTCCTCCAGCCGGGTCAGTGCCTCGGCGACGACCTCGTCGGCCCCGCGCCCTGCGGTGTCCACCCGGTGGGTGGCCAGCGACTCGTAGGTCGGGCGGCGAGCCTCCATGGTCTTGATCCAGCTCTGTCGCGGGTTGACCGACAGCAGCGGCCGGCTCTTGTCGAAGCCGATCCGCTTGGCGGCGTCAGCGATGCCCACGTCGAGGAAGAGCACCGTGTGCCCGACCAGCGCCCGGGTGACGTCAGGGATCATCGGCGCCCCGCCGCCGAGCGCGAGCACGATGCCGTCCTCCCCCAGCGAGTCGAGCACCGCCTCTCGCTCCGCTGCGCGGAAGTGGTCCTCGCCAGACTCGACGAAGACGTCGGAGATGCTGCGCCCCTCCCGTTCCTCGACGAGAGCGTCGGTGTCGACGAGGCGTCGGCCGAGGCGCTCGGCCAGCCCTCGGGCGACCGTCGACTTGCCCACTCCGGGAGGTCCGATGACGACGACGAAGGGAGCCCCGCTCACGCCTCCCACGTCCGCATCAGCTCGGGGATCGACTCGAGGTAGGACCGGTGGTTGCGGGCGGTCTCAGCGACCGAGTCCCCGCCGAACTTCTCCACGCAGGCCTCGGCCAGCACGAGGGCGACCATCGCCTGCGCGACGACCCCGGCAGCCGGGACCGCGCACACGTCGGACCGCTGGTGGATGGCCGTCGCCGGGTCGGTGCCGGCCACGTCGATGGTCTCCAGGGCGCGGGGGACGGTGCTGATCGGCTTCATCGCCGCGCGCACGCGCAGCACGTCACCGGTGCTCATGCCGCCCTCGGTCCCACCGGCACGGCCGGTGCGGCGGTGGATGACGCCCTCGGCGTCACGCTCCATCTCGTCGTGGGCCGCGGACCCGCGGCGGCGTGCGGTGGTGAAGCCGTCACCGACCTCGACCCCCTTGATCGCCTGGATGCCCATGAGGGCGCCGGCCAGACGCGCATCGAGCCGCCGGTCCCAGTGGACGTGGCTGCCCAGCCCCGGCGGCAGGTCATAGGCCAGCACCTCGACGACGCCGCCGAGGGTGTCACCGTCCTTCTTCGCCGCCTCGATCTCGGCGACCATCGCGTCGGTACCCTCGCGGGTCATCGCCCGCACGGGGTTGGCATCGAGCGCGTCGACATCATCGGGTGTGGGCAGCGGTCCGTCCGCGGGCGCCTCGCCCTCACCGATGGCGACGGTGTGCGCGACGAGGCGGATGCCGTAGGCCTGCTCGAGGAAACGCTCGGCGATCTCGCCGAGGGCGACGCGCGCCGCGGTCTCGCGCGCGGAGGCGCGCTCGAGGATCGGGCGGGCCTCGTCGAAGCCGTACTTCTGCATGCCCACGAGGTCGGCGTGCCCCGGACGCGGGCGGGTCAGCGGACGGTTGCGGGCGATCTCCTTGTCAGCACCGATGTCGTCGGCGGCGGCCAGGGCATCGCTCTCGACCGGGTCGGCACCCATGACCGTCTCCCACTTGGGCCACTCGGTGTTGCCGATCATGACGGCCAGCGGCGAGCCGAGGGTGCTCCCGTGCCGGACACCGCCGAGGAAGGTCACCTGGTCCTGCTCGAACTTCATCCGGGCGCCACGGCCGTACCCGAGGCGGCGCCGGGCGAGGGCAGCAGCCACGTCCGAGGTCCTCACCTCGACCCCGGCGGGCAGCCCTTCGAGGGTCGCCACGAGGGCTTGGCCGTGCGACTCACCAGCGGTCAACCAACGCAACATGGGCGCAATCCTCGCACTTCGATCGTGGGGCGCCGTCAGGCGTCCGGGGTGTGGCCGAGCGCCGCGCGCCCTGCCGCCTGCATCGCCTCGACCGGCGCGGGCGTCCCGGTGAACAGCTCGAACTGCCGCGCGGCCTGGTGGACGAGCATCTCGAGCCCGGAGACGATCGTCGCGCCGTGCTCGCGCGCGGCCCTCGCCAGCGGCGTCGGCCAGTCCGCATAGACGACATCGAGGAGGGTCACCCCGTCGAGGGCTCCGGTCAGGTGCCCGGCTGCCGCTGCGTTGGCCGGTCCTCCCGGCACGGTGGAGACGATCGCCGCGTCGCCCGTTAGGGACCAGTCGGCCAGGGGCACGATCCGCAGGTCGACATCAGCGACATCGCGCAGCTCTTCGGCTCGCTCCGGCGTGCGGGCGGCGACCGTGATGCGCGTGGCTCCGAGCCCCACGAGGCCGAGCAGGGCGGAGCGTGCCGTGGCTCCTGACCCGACGATCGTCGCCGACGCGATGTCCGTGGCGCCCGCATCCGCCAGCGCCCGAGTCACCCCGTGCACGTCGGTGTTGTCCCCGCGCCAGCCGGCATCGGTGCGCACGAGCGTGTTGATCGCCCCCGCTCGGTGCGCGAGGTCACTCACCTCGTCGGCCACGTCGAAGGCCGTGACCTTGAGCGGCATCGTCAGGCTGAGCCCGCGCCAGGTCCCGTCCAGCCCCGCGACGAAGGGGGCGAGTCCCCCTTCGTCGATCTCGTGAGCGGTGTAGCCCCAGTCCGCGAGACCCGCTGCCGCGTAGCCGGCGCGGTGGAGCGTCGGAGACAGCGAGTGGGCGATCGGTGAGCCGAGGACGCCGGCGCGCGAGGCCACGACGTCAGTTCTCGCAGCTACCGGTGTTGCGGCAGAACTCGTCGACATTGCGCTGGTGCTCGGACTCGTCGGCGGTGAACCTCGTCTCGCCCGTGTCCGGGTCGACGGTGACGAAGAAGAGCCAGTCGCCGTCGTCAGGGTTGCCCGCAGCCTCGATGGCCTTGGCGCCGGGGTTGTTGATCGGACCGGGAGGCAGGCCCTTGTTCTTGTAGGTGTTGTACGGGTTCTCGGTGTCGCGTTCCTTGTCAGAGGTCGTGATCGTCCCCCGCTTCTGCAGCATGTAGTGGATCGTCGAGTCCATCTGGAGCATCCCGACGGTGGGGCCGGTGACGTCCTCGAGCCGGTTCTCGATCACGCGAGCGACCTTTCCGCGGTCAGCCGCCCCGGACTCGCCCTCGACGATGGAGGACACGATGAGCGTGCGCTCCCAGTCCTTCTTGGCGACACCGGCCTCGGTGAGGTGGTCAGTCGTCAGGGCGATCATCGCGTTCAGCTGCGCGACGGCGCTGGTGCCCTCGTCGAACTCGTAGGTCGAGGGGAAGAGCCACCCCTCGACGTCACCGCCGGCCTGCTCGGGCAGCTTGAGCTTGGCGGACTTCTCCGCCTTCTCGTACTCGGCGACGGGGGTGCCAGTGCCCTCGGAGAGCCTCGTGTAGATCTCCGAGCGCCACAGTCCCTCGGGGATCGTGATGCCCTTGGCCACCCGGTTGGCCGGGTCGAGGAGGCGGTCGAAGGCGTCGGAGGCCTTCATCTCCTTGAGCATGGCGTAGGTGCCCGGCTGGATCGAGGCAGCCTTGTCCGGCTGCGCGGTCGCGACCTGGGTGAAGCTGCTCGTCGACTTCACGACGCCAGCCTCCACGAGGGTCTCGCCGATCTCGGAGCCGGCCATCCCGGACGTGACCGCGACCTCGACCGAGCCGTGGCCCGGCCCGTCGAAGTCCTTCGCCTCGGAGGAGCCCGGCAGGAGGGAGCGAAGGGAGCCGAAGGCGAAGAAGACCGCGACCAGCACGACGGCTGCGGCCAGGAGCATCGCCAGACAACCGACCCCGCCACGTCGAGACGTCCGCGTCTCCTTGGCCCGTCGATGACGACGGGTGTGCCGTGCGTCTGCCGGCTCCTCGTCGAAGATGTCCTCGTGCAGCTCGCTCATGCGTCCTTGCCCTTCAGCGGTGTGCGTCGGCGCGGCCGACCGACCCGTTCGCCGGGGGGTCTACCGGTTGCGCGTTCCGTGTCCAGCGCAGTCTGCAGGATGAGGACGGCTGCTGCCTGATCAACGACCTGCCGATGGCGGCGCCCGTCCAGTCCGCTCTCCCGCAGGCCACGATGAGCATCCACCGTGGTGAGCCTCTCGTCCACGAGCCGGATCGGCGTGTTGCCGATCGGTGCCTCGGCGAGGACCGACCGCAGGCGCTTGGCCCACGATCTCGCCTTGTCCGCGGCCGGCCCCTCGCTCCCGTCGAGGGAGCGCGGCAGGCCGATCACGAACTCCATGGCGCCCAGCTCCGTGGCGATCTGCACGACCCGGTCGACGTCACTGTCGTGCTCGAGGTCACGGGGCACCGTCTCGACCGGCGTCGCGAGGAGGCCCGAGGGGTCGCTCGACGCGACCCCGACCCGGGCATCCCCCACGTCGACACCGATCCGCACTCCGTGGCGCATGACGTCGACCGCCTCAGGCACCGAGCTCCCGCTCGATCGCCGACAGTGCGTCCTCGACCTTGGTGACGTCCTGACCGCCTCCCTGGGCGAGGTCATCCTTGCCGCCACCGCCGCCGCCGAGGACCTGGGCCGCGACCCGCACGAGCGCGCCGGCCTTGACCCCCTTCGTCCTCGCGGACTCGTTGGTGGCGATGACGATCACCGGCTTGCCGGGGCCGTCGCCGGTGAGGGCCACGACGCTCGGCCGCTCCTCGCCCAACCGGGCCCTGGCATCCGTGACCATCTGGCGCAGGTCGTCGGGTGAGCCGCCGGCGATGTGCTGACCGATGAAGGTCACGCCAGCGACCTCGCGGGCCTGGTCGGTGAGCGAGCCGGCAGAGGCCGCGACCTGCTCCCGACGCACCGTGTCCAGCTCCTTCTCCACCTCGCGCAGGCGGGCCACGAGCTCGCTCACCCGCTCGGGCAGATCGGCGGACGGAACCTTGACGATGGCGGACAGCTCGGCGACCAGCGCGCGCTCGGTCGCCAGGTGCGCCAGGGCGTTCATCCCGACGAAGGCCTCGAGGCGGCGCACGCCGGAGCCGACCGAGGACTCACCGGTGAGGGTGAGTGCTCCGATCTGACTGGAGTGACGCACGTGGGTGCCACCGCAGAGCTCGCGCGACCACTCGCCGCCGATCTCGACGACCCGGACCTGCTCGCCGTAGGTCTCACCGAAGAGCGCGAGCGCACCGCGGTCACGGGCCTCGGGCAGGGTCATCCAGTCCGCGGAGACCGACAGGTCGTCACGGACGGCGAGGTTGGCGACGTGCTCGATCTCCGCACGCGTGTCGGCGGACAGCCCCTGGTTCCACGCGAAGTCGAGCCGCAGGTAACCGGGCTTGTTGTACGAGCCGGACTGCAGCGCGGACGGGCCGAGCACCTGGCGCAGGGCGGCGTGGACGACGTGGGTGCCGGAGTGCGCCTGGCAGGCGTCGATGCGCCACTGCGGGTCGACCTCGGCGGACGCGTCCGTCCCGACGCGGACGGGACCGTCGGCCACCTCGACGGTGTGGACGACGAGGCCCTTGACCGGGCGCTGCACATCGCGCACCAGCAGTCGGGCCCCGTCGACGACGATGACTCCGGAGTCGGCGATCTGACCACCGGACTCGGCGTAGAAGCTCGTGCGGTCGAGGACGACCTCGCCGGTCTGCCCGGGCTCGAGCTCCTCGACACGGGCGCCATCGCGCACCAGACCAACGACCGATCCCGTGGTCGTCAGCTCGTCGTAGGCGCGCCAGTCTGTGGCACCGAGCGAGCGCAGATCCTTCCAGACCTCGGTGTTGGCGTGCCCGCCCTTCTTGGCCTTGGCGTCGGCCTTGGCCCGCTGACGTTGCTCGTCCATGAGCCGCACGAAGCCGTCGCGGTCGACCTTCAGGCCCTGCTCCGCCGCCATCTCCAGAGTGAGGTCGATCGGGAAGCCATAGGTGTCGTGGAGCGCGAAGGCCTGGGCGCCGGCGAGGGTGTCGCCGCCGCCCTGCTTGGTCTTGCTCACCGCGGTGTCGAGGATCGTCGTGCCCGACGCCAGGGTGCGGCGGAAGGCCTGCTCCTCGGCGTAGGCGATCTGCGCGATCCGGTCGAAGCCGGTGCGCAGCTCCGGGTAGGACGCGCTCATCCGCTCCATCGACACGGGCATGAGGTGGGGCAGTGCCGGCTCGTCGTACCCGAGCAGACGCATTGCGCGCACCGCGCGCCGCAGCATCCGGCGCAGGACGTAGCCACGACCCTCGTTGCCCGGGGTGACGCCGTCACCGATGAGCATCAGGGAGGAGCGGATGTGGTCCGCGACGACGCGCAGGTGCACGTCATCGGGGTGGGAGTCGCCGGCGGTCTGCCCGGAAGAGGCACCGTAGTTGCGACCGGTCATCTCCGCGGCCTTCTCCAGGACCGGGTAGACCTCGTCGATCTCGTACATGTTGTCGACGCCCTGGAGGATGCTGGCCATGCGCTCCAGGCCCATGCCGGTGTCCACGCTCTTCGCCGGCAGCGGTCCCGCGATGTCGAAGTCGGTCTTGGACCGGACCTGCGACAGCTCGTACTGCATGAAGACGAGGTTCCAGATCTCCATGAACCGGTCCTCGTCGACCGCGGGACCTCCGTCGACGCCGTACTCCTCGCCGCGGTCGTAGAAGATCTCGCTGCAGGGGCCACCCGGTCCCGGCACGCCCATGTGCCAGTAGTTGTCGGCCTTGCCGCGACGCACGATGCGCTCGGCCGGGATCGAGGTGATCTCCAGCCACAGCTGCTCGGCCTCGTCGTCGTCCTCGTAGACGGTGGCCCACAGGCGCTCGGGATCCAGTCCGTAGCCGCCTTCGGGCTGGGGGGTGGTGAGCAGCTGCCAGGCGAAGGTGATCGCCTCGCGCTTGAAGTAGTCGCCGAAGGAGAAGTTGCCGTTCATCTGGAAGAAGGTGCCGTGGCGCGAGGTCTTGCCGACCTCGTCGATGTCACCCGTGCGCACGCACTTCTGCACGCTCGTGGCGCGGTCGAAGGGGGCCGTCTCCTGCCCGGAGAAGTAGGGCTTGAAGGGGACCATGCCGGCGTTGACGAAGAGGAGTGTGGGGTCCTCGTGGATCAGCGGGGCCGAGGGGACGACCGTGTGTCCCTTGGCCTGGAAGAAGGTGAGCCAGCGGCGCCGGATCTCGGCAGTTTCCATGGGTGTCTCGTGTCCAATCAGTGCTCGCGCAAGAGCACGGTGCGGGGATGTCTCGGGCAGGAGCGAAGGGGGCGACCGGCGCGTCAGGCGCGGGCCGACCCCGAGATAGCTCGCCGCGCGGTGGTCCGGCGCGGCCGTCCGAGAGGCACGGTCATGCCCCTACCTTACCCACCGGTCGTGGCCGACCCGTGATCCGTCACGGGGCCGGCCATCAGTGACCGCGCAGCCGTCCTCGCAGCCAGGACCAGCGCTCCTGGAGCCGCGCCTCGAAGCCCCGGTCCGTCGGCCGGTAGTACGAGCGGTCGGTTAGCTCGGCGTGCAGGTCGTCCGGGAGGTACTGCTGCGCGGCCACGCCATCGGGCTGGTCATGGGCATAGACATAGCCCTCGACCTTGGCTCCCCCGCTCGCACCGGCAGCACGGTCAGAGGCCTGGGTGTACCCGCTGCCCCGCAGGTGCGGCGGCACCGCCTGCACCTTGCCCGCGCGCACATCGGCCACGGCCTCGTTGATGCCGGTGTAGGCCGCGTTGGACTTGGGCGCGAGCGTGTTGTGCACGACGGCCTGGGCGAGGATGATCCGCGCCTCCGGCATGCCGATCTGCGCGACCGCGTGCATCGCGGCGACCGCGGTCTGCAGCGCCGTCGGATCGCCGAGGCCGACGTCCTCGGACGCCGAGATGACGATGCGTCGGGCGATGAACCGCGGGTCTTCTCCTGCCTCCAGCTGGCGGGCCAGGTAGTGCAGCGCGGCGTCGACATCGGACCCGCGCATCGACTTGATGAAGGCGGAGGCGACGTCGTAGTGCTGGTCACCGGTGCGGTCGTAGCGCACCGCGGCCCGCGCCACCGCCTGCTCGACGTGCGCCAGGGTCAGCGGCACTCCTGCGTCGGGGACCTCACGACCGAAGGGGAAGTCCTCGCCCGCGACGCCGGCGGCTGCCTCCAGCGAGGTCAGCGCCCGCCGCGCGTCGCCCCCGGCGACGTCCACGAGGTGATCGCGCGCCTCGCTCGCGAGGTCGTAGCCCCCGGCGAGACCGCGGTCATCGGTCAGCGCCGAGTCGATGACCTCCCCGACCTCCTCACGCGTGAGGGACTCGAGCGTGACGAGGATCGAGCGGGAGAGCAGTGGCGAGATGACCGCGAAGGAGGGGTTCTCGGTCGTCGCGGCGACGAGCACGACCTCACGATTTTCGACGCCGGGCAGCAAGGCGTCCTGCTGGGCCTTGCTGAAGCGATGGATCTCGTCGAGGAAGAGCACTGTCTGGCGCCCGTACATCGAGCGGCTCGTCGCGGCCCGCTCCAGGACGGCACGCACGTCCTTGACCCCGGCCGTCACCGCCGACAGCTGCACGAACTCGCGCTCGGCCGCCGTCGCCACGAGATGCGCCAGCGTCGTCTTGCCGGTGCCGGGCGGGCCCCAGAGGATCGCTGACATCGGACCGGCCACGGCGTTGACGCTGCCCTCGACGAGCCGACGCAGCGGCGAGCCGGGACGCAGCACCTCGCGCTGGCCGCGGACCTCGTCGAGGCTGCGCGGACGCATCCGCACCGCGAGGGGTGCATTGAGGTCCGCCCCAGCGTGTGGTGCGTCACTGGCGGCGGAGGCGAAGAGGTCGTCCGAATCCACAAGTGGCACGCTATCCCGGTGAGCAGACAACCCGCTTCCAGGACGTCGCTGCTGCACCGTCTCGGCACCTGCACGGGGCGCCACCCCAAGGCCGTCGTCGCCACCTGGATCGCCCTCGTCGTCGCCTTCTTCACGCTCGCCCTCGGCGGGGTCACCGGCACCGGGCTCTTCGACCAGCTGCACAGCGGCGACATGACCACCCCCGGCGAGGCGCAGGACGCCCGCGAGCTCATCAGCGACGCCGGTGGCGGGGACCTCGACTCCGACACCCTGATGGTCTCGGGATCACCCGCCACGGACCCCTTCGTCCGCAAGGGCGTGGCCGAGGCCGTCGAGCGGATCCACGAGATGGACGGCGTCGAGAGCGTCGTCAACCCGCTCGTGCTCAAGGACGGCGTCAAGGACCCCAAGGGGGCCCCCCTCGTCCTCGACCAGCCCGGGGATCGCCGCTACGGGTTCCTCACCGTCGTCGAGTACGAGCACGGCCTGGGCGAGGAGGAGCTGCAGCAGGTGCGCCGCGACGTGGACGTCCAGTTCACCCAGATCGTCACGGCATCCCAGGCGACCGACAGCCAGCGCGGCAGCCTCAAGCGGCTCATCGACGAGGTCGTCGGTCAGGTGGCGGGCGACATGAAGGTCGGTGAGGGTCTCGCGCTGCCGATCTCCTTCGCCGTCATGGTCCTCGTCTTTGGAGGATTCCTCGCCGCAGGGATCCCCATCATCGGTGCCATCGCCTCCATCGGCGGCGCGCTCGCGTCGCTCTGGGGTTTCTCCCACGTGCTCGACCTCGACGCGACCGTCGTCAACATCGTCAGCGTGCTCGGGCTGGGTCTGTGCATCGACTACGGACTGCTCGTCGTCTCCCGGTTCCGGGAGGAGATGCGTGACCTGCTCGACGGGGCGCCGCTGGGCGAGGACTCGCGTGAGCTCGTCATCGAGGCCACGGGCCGCACCGTCGACCGGGCCGGGCGCACCGTCGTCTTCTCCGCCGTGACGGTCGCCATCGCGCTGTCGGGCCTGCTCTTCTTCCCGTCCGTCTTCATGCGTGCCGCTGGCGCTGCCGGGGTGTCCGTCGTCATCCTGTGCCTCGTGGTCGCCACCACCGTGATCCCGGCGCTGTGCGCGCTCTCCGCCCGGCGCCTCCTGCGGGGCAGGACCGAGCGCACCCCGGACACCGGCGTCTTCGCCACGCTCGCCGCGACGGTCCAGAAGGCCCCCTGGGTCGTCATGGCCCTCGTCCTCGCGGCCCTCGTGGTCATGGCGCTGCCGGCCACCCGGATGCACGTCACCTCGTCAGGGGTGGAGCTGCTGCCGACCAGCAGCGAGCAACGCCAGTTCTTCGAGGACCTGGCCGACGACTATCCCCTGCTCGCCGCCCCGGACGTCCGGGTCGTCACCACCGCGGACGCGACGGAGGTGCGTGCCTGGACCACGGAGGCCACGACGCTTCCCGGCGTCGAGTCCGCCGAGGTCACCACCGTCGGCACGCTCGACGGCGAGAGCGTCCGCAGCGTCGACCTGCGGACCTCCGACGGTCCGCTCGGCAACGAGACCAGAGACCTCGTGACGCAGCTGCGGTCGCAGGGGCCCCCCTTCGACGCCAAGGTCGGTGGTCAGGCGGCGGACCTTGCGGACTTCACTGGATCCATCGCCGACAACGCGCCGCTGGCCATCGGCACCGTCATCCTCGCCACCTTCACCCTGCTCTTCCTCATGACCGGGTCGGTCGTCGTCCCGATCAAGGCACTGCTGATGAATGTCGTGTCCCTCGGCGCCTCGCTCGGGGTCCTCGTCTGGGTCTTCCAGGACGGCCACCTCGAGGGCCTGCTCGGGTACTCCTCCGTCGGCGCCGTCGAGGTGTCCATCCCCGTCCTCGTGCTCGCCTTCGGTTTCGGCCTGTCGATGGACTACGAGGTCTTCCTGCTCTCACGGATCGTCGAGCTGCACGAGCGGGGTCACTCGACCAATGACGCGGTGCGCCTGGGGCTGCAGCGCTCCGGCAAGATCATCACGAGCGCGGCGCTGCTGATGATCATCGTCTTCTCCGGCTTCGTCCTGGCCAAGGTGCTCGCGGTCAAGGAGACGGGTGTCGCGCTCGTCCTGGCCATCGCGATCGACGCGACCCTCGTGCGGATGCTGCTCGTCCCGGCGACCATGTCGGTCCTCGGCGAGTGGAACTGGTGGGCCCCCAGATGGATGAAGCGCCTGCACACCCGCTTCGGGATCACCGAATGAGCATCGAGCACGTCCCCATGGACCGGCTGCTCGACTGGAGCGACGCCGACCCGGTGGTGCGGGCCGAGGCCTCCCCCACCACGGACCAGCCGGCCATCGGGCTGCGACGCGGCGACAGCCGAGCGCTCGCCTTCCTGCGCCCGACGCTCATCCACGGCATCTCGCTCATGTTTCGGGGCGAGGATGCCCTCCTCCACGAGCTCGTGGGGTCCTCCCCCTTCGGCCCGTGGGCGGAGCGCGCGCGGGCGAAGGGAGCCGACCGCGTCACGCTGCCCCGCTCCGTCGAGGATCTGGCTGGGCTCCTGCCACAGGTCCAGGGGCGCTGGGAGTTCATGTCCACGACCGAGGTGCCTGCGGTGGCTGCCCCGGAGGGTCTGGTCGAGCTCGACCAGACCCGGCAGGCCGAGCTCCAGGCACTCCTCGACGAGCACAACCCCGGGACCGACGGTCACCCCTTCGGCCGGCCCGGTCAGCGCTGGGTCGGCGTCCGCGACAGCTCCGGTGCGCTCCTGGCGGTCGGGTGCTGCGAGCTCGAGACCTCGGGCGCTCCCGTCCTGTCCGGCATCACGGTGGTGCCGCGGGCGCGTGGTCTGGCGCTGGGCCGCGGCGTCACCGCCGAGCTGACCCGGCAGGCCGTCGCCGACCACGGCTGGTGCACCTTGGGCATCTACTCCCACAACGACCGGGCCCGCGAGGTCTACCGTTCAGTGGGATATGTCGTCCATGCCGAGTGGAGCAGCGGGAGATTGGGGAGATTGGGCTGATGGTCGGTCGCGTCGAGGAGTACCTGCGTCCGTTGGTCCGGTGGAACCCCGGCCCCGACCGACGCTGGATCGCCCTGCGCGCTGCCGCGGCCGTCGCCCTGCCCCTCGTGGGGTTCACGCTGGCCGGCCACGGTCAGCAGGGGTTCCTGGCCGGCATGGGGGTCTTCGCCGTGCTCTACGGCGCGGCGGCCCCCGTGCGGCGACGCTTCGTCGTCACTCCGCTCGCCGGACTCGGGCTGCTGGCCTCGATGACGCTCGGCATCCTGCTCGCGGGTCACCCCCTGCTCGCGGTGCTCGGCATGGCCCTGGCCGCGACGATCGCGGCCGTGCTCTCCTATGCCCTGCAGGTCGGACCTCCGGGCGCCTTCTTCTTCGCCCTCGTCACGGGTATCGCCAACATCGCAGCCAGCCACGGCGCCGACCCGATGACGATCCTCGGCTTCGCCGCCGTCGGCGTCCTGTCGGCAGTGCTCGTCGGCACCTCCGACGTCTGGTTCGGCGGGCACGGCATCGAGGACGCTGCCGTCGGGCACGCCGAGGTCGTCGTCGAGCAGTACCTCTCCGAGACCAGGGGCGCGGTGCCCGCCGCCCGGCGCGCAGCCGCGCAGGCACTCAACACCGCGTGGACCGCGGTCACCGATGGCGGCTCGGACCGCTTCGACGGTCGTCTCCAGCGGGTCCACAGCCGCTACGCCAGCGCCGTCTCGCGCGCCATCGGCGGTCCGGACGAGGACATCACCGCTGAGCTGGCACTGCACGAAGCCGCCCGGGTGCGTCAGGTCTCCTTGGGCCGCCCGCGCCCCGGCTGGTCTCTGCGCCAGGCCCTGCGCTGGCCGAGCGAGGACCTGCTCGTCGGCGTCCGGGTCGCGGCCGCCGCGATCATCGCCGGATCCGTGGCCCTGCTGCTCGACAACGCGCATGCGTACTGGGCGGCGGCCTTCGCGGTCCTCATCGTCCACGTCGGGGGCACCCGCAGCTCGCAGCTGCACCGAGCCTTCCAGCGGACCGTCGGCACCGCTCTGGGCCTGCTCGCCTTCACCCTGCTGCTGCGCCTCGACCTCTCCCACTGGTGGACCGTCGCGGTGGTCATCGGGCTGCAGTTCGTCGTCGAGATGCTCATCACCCGCAACTACGCGCTCGCCGTCGTCTTCCTCACGCCTCTGGCCCTCGTCATCTCCGAGGCGGTGACCGGCATGGACACGACGATGATCCTGCTGGACCGCGGCATCGACACCGTCATCGGCGTCGGCGCGGCGGTGCTCGTGCTCGTCGTCTCCAGCCGGCTGGGCCGGCCCGAGCTGCTGCTGCGGGCCCATGCGCGCCGGGTCGTCCTCGCCCTCGACGACGTCCTGACCGACCTCGCCGAGCGTCGTACCCGCACCGACGAGGGGATGGCTGCTCACCTCGAGCACTGCCGACAGCTGTACGTCGAGCTCCTCGCCTCCGACCAGGTGGCCCGTCGTGCCCTCGCCGATGCGCCGGAGGCCGTGGGTCCCTACCGGCACATGGAGGAGCTGCTCGCATCCATCGGCTATCTCGTCCTCGGCGCGACGTGGAACCCGCGAGTGCGCGGCCAGAGCGAGCTGATGGGTCAGGCCCGCGAGGCACTCGCGGACCTCACCCAGCACCCCGTCACCCGGCGTCGTCCTGCAGAGGCGATCACCGACGACCTGCGTCGCGTCCGCGCGATCCTCACCGAGGCCTGAGGCGATGGCCCGCACGAGCGCGGGGCTGCTCCCCTTCGTCCTCGAGAGCGGGGACATCCGGGTCTTCCTCGGTCACATGGGAGGGCCGCTGTGGAGCCGCCGCCCACGCGGCTGGACGGTGATCAAGGGTGAGGTCGAGCCCGGCGAGGAGCTCCTCGCCGCTGCCGAGCGGGAGTTCGCCGAGGAGACGGGCGTGCCGCCGCCGCTCGGACCACGGGTCCCTCTGGGAGAGATCCGTCAGTCCGCAGGCAAGGTCGTGCACGTCTGGGCGGTGCGGGTGGCCGATCCGGAGAGCGTGCGTCTCGTGTGCGGCGGCAGCTTCGAGATGGAGTGGCCACCCCGATCCGGTCGGCGACAGTCCTTCCCCGAGCTGGACCGGGCGCAGTGGCACGACCTCGACGCGGCTCGCGAGCTCGTCGTGGCCGCCCAGGCAGCCTTCTTCGACCGGTTGGACGCGCACGTGGACGGGGACTAGGCACGAGGCTGTCCCCTCCCGCCCCCTGCGTCGGCTCTCAGGCGCCGCGCAGGCGCGCCAGCTGCGGCACGAGTGGTGTCAGGACCTTGACCAGACCCATCGCACCGGACTCCGGGTCGTGGCGAACCGCCCGGATCCCCACGGACTGCGCCGCAGTGACATTGCTCTGGAGATCATCGACGAAGCCGACCTGCTCGGGCGGCAGGTCCAGGTCCTCGAGGATGTGCTCGAAGAACGCCGGATCGGGCTTCATGGCACCGATCTCGCTGGAGTAGTACGAGCCGTCGACCAAGTCGTCGTAGCCGCGCACCTCACGCATGTGCTGCACCCGGTGGTCCTGCTGGTTGGTCGCCAGCATGCAGGGCACGCCGAGCTCGCGCACCGCGGTGAGCACGGCCACCGCCTCCGGGTCGAGGTCGAACTGCTCCCAGATGTCGAGCAGGTCCTCGACGGTGACCGGCACGTGGCCGCCGCCCTCTCCCTCCACGTGGAGCAGCTCCTCGAGCACGTCCCGCAGAGGTCTCTCCCCCCGCAGTGCCGGCAGCTCGGCCTCGAAAACCCGGCGAGCGAAGCCCGGCCGGACGGCACCGTCGAGGCGAGCACGCCAGTCGAAGCGTCCGTGCTGCAGGACCCCGTCGCAGTCCCACAGCAGCGTCTCGACCGGCGTGCTCATCGGGTCAGGATCCCGCCTGCTCCGCGTCCTCGTCCCGGCGCGGCTTCGAGTCGATGCCGGCCTCCTTGCGCTGCTCCGGGGTGATCGGGGCGGGCGCGTCGGTCAGGGCGTCGTACCCGCCGCCGGACTTGGGGAAGGCGATGACATCGCGGATCGAGTCAGCCCCGAGGAGCAGCATGCAGATGCGGTCCCAACCGAAGGCGATGCCGCCGTGCGGCGGAGCGCCGAACTTGAAGGCCTCGAGGAGGAAGCCGAACTTCTCCTGCGCGGACTGCTCGTCCAGACCCATCACCGCGAAGACCCGCTCCTGCACGTCCTTGCGGTGGATACGGATCGACCCTCCGCCGATCTCGTTGCCATTGCAGACGAGGTCGTAGGCGTAGGCCAGTGCCGGCCCGGGGTCGGTGTCGAAGCTGTCGAGGAACTCGGGCTTGGGGCTGGTGAAGGCGTGGTGGACCGCGGTCCACGCACCGCCACCGACGGCCACGTCGCCTGCGGCGACGGCGTCACCAGCCGGCTCGAAGAGCGGGGCGTCGACGACCCAGAGGAAGGACCAGGCACTCTCGTCGATGAGCTCGCACCGCTTGGCGATCTCCTGACGGGCGGCGCCGAGCAGGGCACGGGCGGCCTTGGGCTTGTCCGCGGCGAAGAAGATGCAGTCACCCGGCTGGGCACCGACGTGCGCGGCCAGGTCGGCCTTCTCCTCGTCGGAGATGTTCTTGGCGACGGGGCCGCCGAGCTCGCCGTCCTCGCCGACCGTGACATAGGCCAGGCCCTTGGCGCCGCGCTGCTTGGCCCACTCCTGCCAGGCGTCGAACTGGCGGCGCGGCTGGCTGGCACCACCGGGCATGACGACGGCACCGACGTAGTCGTTCTTGAAGACACGGAAGGGGGTGTCGGCGAAGTACTGCGTGCAGTCGACGAGCTCGACGCCGAAGCGCAGGTCCGGCTTGTCGGAGCCGAAGCGCTCCATCGCCTCCGCATAGGTCATCCGCTGGAAGGGAGCCTCCAGCTCGACACCGATGGTGCCCCAGACGGCCTTGGCGATCGCCTCGCCGAGCTCGATGACATCGTCCTGCTCGACGAAGGACATCTCGATGTCGAGCTGGGTGAACTCCGGCTGACGGTCGGCGCGGAAGTCCTCGTCGCGGTAGCAGCGCGCGATCTGGTAGTAGCGCTCCATGCCGGCGACCATGAGCAGCTGCTTGAAGAGCTGCGGGCTCTGCGGCAGGGCGTACCACTCACCCGGCGCCAGTCGCGCGGGCACGAGGAAGTCACGCGCGCCCTCGGGCGTGGAGCGCGTGAGGGTCGGCGTCTCGATCTCGACGAAGTCGCGGTCCGCGAGCACGGAGCGGGCGGCGGCGTTGACCTTGCTGCGCAGGCGCAGGCCGGCGCCGGCGCTGGTGGCGCCCGGGCGGCGCAGGTCGAGGTAGCGGTGCTTCAGTCGCGCCTCCTCGCCGACGCTGACACGCTCGTCGATCTGGAAGGGCAGCGGGTCGGCCGTGCTCAACACCTCGATGGTGGTGGCGACGACGTCGATCTCACCGGTCGGCAGCTCGGGGTTGATGTCCTTGGGGTCGCGCGGGGTGACCTCACCGATGACCTTGACGACGTACTCGTTGCGCAGGTCGTGCGCCGCGCCGGTCAGGACCTCGTCACGCGCGACGACCTGGGCCACACCGGAGGCATCGCGCAGGTCGAGGAAGGCCACGCCGCCGTGATCACGTCGGCGTCCCACCCAGCCGGTGAGGGTGACGGTCTGGCCGGAGTGCTCGGCACGCAGGGTGCCGGCTTCGTGGGTGCGGAGCACGGGGTGATCTTCCTTGTCCTTCGACAGCGCCCGGCGGGTCGCGCGGACGCCCCCATCCTACGAAGAGCGGGCCCTCTCCCGCGAACGGGTTGTGGCACCGTGAGTTGCGCTCGGCAGCGGGCGACTCACGACGAGGTCCGGCGCCCGGGGTGCGCCGGCCACGGGCTGTCCGCGGGACGCAGGGAGGACCACTCCCCTGCTCGCGCGGACCTGGCTGCCAGAGCGGCGATGATCAGGGTCGAGTTGTGCAGGTCTCCGGCCAGGACACCGGCAGCCACATCGTCGAGGGACACTCGCCGCTGCACGATGTGCGCCTCCTCCCCGTCGCGCTCGTGGCGCTCCGCATCGGGCACGGGTCGCAGTCCACGGGCCAGGTAGACCCGGATCGCCTCGTCCATGCCGCCCGGCGACGTGAAGTAGTCCACGAGCACGGCCCAGTGGTCCGCCGTGACATCCGCCTCCTCGAGGAGCTCCCGCTGCGCGGCCAGGAGCGGGTCCTCGCCCTCGATGTCGAGCAGGCCTGCCGGGATCTCCCACTCGTGGGCGGCGACAGGGTGGCGGTACTGCCGGATGAGCAGTGCATCTTCGTGCTCGTCCAGCGCGAGGACGGCGACAGCGCCCGGGTGGTCGACGACCTCCCGGACGAGGGTCTGCCCCTCGAGGTCGAAGGTGTCGCGCCGCACGTCCCAGACCGCGCCGTCGAAGACGACATCGCTCGAGGTCACAGAGGGGGTCACGAGCTCGTCGCGCAGCACATCGGGTCCTGAGGTCATGCTGACGATCGTACGGTCGAACACGCCGACGGCGTGGGCATGGTCCTGACGGGCGGGGGGCCGAGGGAGACCTATGGTCGGCAGCATGGCACGTGCAGGGGTTTCAGGAGTTGCTGGTGGCACGCCCGGACGTCGTGCCGTCCTCGTCGGAGGTGCGGCCGTCCTCGGTGTGGCGGCAGGCGCAACCTGGCTGACGACCCAGACCGGGAGCAGCGGCCCCGGTGGCGTCCGGGTCGCCCCGCCGACCGGGCCGGTCATCGCGGCCGGCGACCCTGCGGCCAGCGCGCTCGCTGTCTCTCGCGAGCTCTTCGTCTCGGCCCCTGCCGCCGTCGTCGTGACGCCGACCCTCGAGGGCGACGAGCTCGATGCAGCGGGTGCCCTCGCGACACAGGCAGGCGTGCCCTGCCTCGTCGACGGCGACGGGTTGGCCCAGGAGCTCGACCGACTCGGGTGCGAGCGTCTGATCCGTCGGGGCCCGGGCAGCGAGGAGCCGGGGTGGAGCGAGGCGGTCACCGACCGTGACGAGGTGGATGACCTCCCGGCGTCCACCGTCGCGCCGCACCCTGTCATCGTGGCGACCTCCGACCCGGCCGCCCATGCTGCAGCTGTCGCGACCGTGCGCTCGGCCCTGGGTGCGGGCGACGCGGTCGACGTCCTGCGAGCAGACGACCCGCGTGCGGACCAGGTCGTCACGGCCGTGCGCGCTGACCCGCCACGACACCTCGTGGTCGTCGGCGACTCCCCCGCCCTGCCGAGCGCGTCATTGGCTGGCGCTGCGCTGATGGCGACGACGGCGTCGGAGCTGCCGGGCGGCGGAGTCCTGCCCTTCCCCGGGAGACGGATGATCGCCCTGTACGGGCATCCCGGGGTTCCCGGGCTCGGACTGCTGGGTGAGCAGGACGTCGACGCCGCGATCGAGCGTGCCGCAGACCTCGCGCGGGAGTACGACGACCTCGTCGAGGAGAGCGTGGTGCCCGCCTTCGAGATCATCGCGACGGTCGCCGACTCCGGCGCCGGATCAGATGGTGACTACTCCAGCGAGTCGGACCCGGAGACCTTGCGTGCCTGGGTCGACGCGGCCGGCAAGGCGGGCGTCTACGTCGTCCTCGACCTCCAGCCCGGACGATCCGACTTCCTCTCACAGGCCAAGCGCTACACGAGCCTGCTCACCGAGCCCCACGTGGGTCTCGCGCTCGATCCCGAGTGGCGCATCGGGCCGGACGAGAGGCCGCTGCAGCGCATCGGGCACGTCGAGGCCGACGAGGTCAACGAGGTCGCCACCTGGTTGGCGCAGCTGACCCGCGACCACGGACTGCCGCAAAAGGTCTTCACCCTCCACCAGTTCCAGCTGCAGATGCTGCGCGATCGTGACCGGATCCGCACCGACCTTCCGGAGCTGGCCGTCGTGGTGCACGTCGACGGCCACGGCACCCCCGAGATGAAGCAGGAGACCTGGGCCGCGATCCGTCAGGACCTGCCCGAGGAGATGCGACTCGGCTGGAAGAACTTCATCGACGAGGACACCCCGACGCTCACACCTGAGGCGACGGTCCGGGATGTCGCGCCGGTCCCCTGGTTCGTCTCCTACCAGTGACCCCCTCGACGCCCGTCAGGGCGTCGAGTCGGCCTCGGCCGGCGTCGGCTCAGCCTCGGTCGGCTCGACCTCGACCAGTCGCGAGTCCTTCTGCGCCTGCACGGCCGCACCGATGAGCCCGGCGAAGAGCGGGTGGGCCTTGTCGGGGCGGGACTTGAACTCGGGGTGGGCCTGCGTGGACACGTAGAACGGGTGAACCTCGCGGGGCAGCTCCACGAACTCGACGAGACCGAGCTGGGGGTGGGTGCCGCTCACGACGAGCCCGGCCTGCTCCAGCTGGTCCCGGTAGGTGTTGTTGACCTCGTAGCGGTGACGGTGACGCTCGGTGACCTTGATGCTGCCGTACGCCTCTGCGGTGACGGAACCCTCTCGCAGATCAGCGGGGTAGGACCCCAGGCGCATCGTGCCGCCGAGGTCGCCGGCGCCGTCGACGAAGGACTTCTGCTCCTCCATGGTCGCGATGACCGGGGCCGATGACGCCGGGTCGAACTCCGTGGAGCTCGCACCCTCGATGCCGGCGACATTGCGGGCGTACTCGATGACCATGCACTGCAGGCCCAGACAGATGCCCAGGGTCGGCACCTGGCGCTCACGAGCCCAGCGCAGGGCGCCGAGCTTGCCCTCGATGCCGCGGACCCCGAAGCCTCCGGGGACGAGCACCGCGTCGACCCCGCCGAGCGCCTTGGTCGCGCCCGCATCGGTCTCGCAGTCGTCGGACGGGACCCACCGGATGCGGACCTTGGCATCGTTGTGGAAGCCACCGGCGCGCAAGGCCTCGGTGACCGACAGGTAGGCGTCGGGCAGGTCGATGTACTTGCCGACGAGCGCGACCTCGACCTCGTGACGAGGCTGGTGGACCCGCCGCAGCAGGGTGTCCCAGCTGCCCCAGTCGACATCGGTGAAGTTCAGACCGAGACGGCGGATGACAAAGGTGTCGAGGTGCTCGCGGTGCAGCACCTTGGGGATGTCGTAGATGCTCGGGGCGTCGACACAGGCGGCGACGCCGTCCTGCTCGACATCGCAGGACATCGAGATCTTGCGCTTGATGTCATCGCTGATCTCACGGTCCGCGCGCAGCACGAGGGCATCGGGCTGGATGCCCACCTGGCGCAGCGCGGCGACGGAGTGCTGGGTCGGCTTGGTCTTCATCTCGCCACTCGGCGCGATGTAGGGCACGAGCGAGACGTGGAGGAAGAAGCAGTTGTCACGGCCGAGCTCGTGGCGCACCTGACGCGCGGCCTCGAGGAAGGGCAGCGACTCGATGTCACCGACGGTGCCACCGATCTCGGTGATGATGATGTCCGGCGCGTCCGCGTCCTGGATCCCGGGGCTTCCGGCGGCGGGCGCCCGCATCCGCGAGGTGATCTCGTTGGTGATGTGCGGGATGACCTGGACGGTGTCGCCGAGGTACTCGCCCTTGCGCTCGCGAGCGATGACCCGGCTGTAGACCTGGCCGGTCGTCACATTGGCAGAGCCGTTGTGGTTGGTGTCGAGGAAGCGCTCGTAGTGACCGATGTCGAGGTCGGTCTCCGCTCCGTCCTCCGTGACGAAGACCTCACCGTGCTGGAAGGGGTTCATCGTCCCCGGATCCACGTTGAGGTAGGGATCCAGCTTCTGCATCGTGACCGAGAGGCCACGCGCTCGAAGCAGGTGCCCGAGGCTCGAAGCCGTCAGTCCCTTGCCGAGAGAGGAGACAACTCCTCCGGTCACGAAGATGTGTTTCGTCAGTGCCACCACGGGATTCCAATCTACGTCACGTTTGCACGGCTGAGTACCGCAGGGTCCATCGAGTGGCGTTCTCGTCGAGTCCGTCCCAGCCCCGAGCCCGCTCCCGGGCCCGCTCTGCGGCCTCTGCCGCACGTCGCGGATGCTCGAGCGTCGCCGCCACAGCGCGGGCGATCGGCCCCGCTGCCTCCGCCTGGGGACCGTCGACGAGCAGCCCCACGCCGTCCACGAGGTCGGGCAGTCCTCCGACGCGTCGGGCGACGACCGGGGTACCGGCAGCCATCGCCTCCTGGACCACGAGTGCTCTGGCCTCCCACTCGCTGGGGACGACGAGGACGTCCGCCGCAAGGAGCCACGGCCGCACGTCGCGGCTCTCCCCGACGAGGTGCAGCGCTCCCCGCTGCGACAGGTGGTCCTGCCCCGGCCCCACGAGGACCCACTGGCCGCGGGCCTGCTCGGCAGCCGCGGCGAGGACATCGATGCCCTTCTGCGGAGCGACCCGGGCGATCGTGAGCACGACGGGTTGGGCAGGTTCGAGGCCGTGCGCTGTCAGCACGTCGGTCCGCTGGGCACGCCGCCACGCGACCCGGTCCGTGGCGAGCAGGCCGGGCACCCGGGGCGAGGGCACCGGCGCCAGCTCGGCCCGACGTGCCCCGAGGGCCCGTGCATCGTCGACGAGGTCGCTGCTGGCTCCCGTGACGAGGTCCGCACGGCGGATGACCGCGCGTGCAGCCACCTCCCCGGCGAGGCGTCGCGGAGAGGCTCCCCGGCCACGGATGGGGTTGTGCAGGCTGATGACGAGGGCGGGCCCGCCCACCACCGTGGCGGCGACGAGCCCGGCCCGGAAGCCATGCGCGTGGACGACATCAGCACCCCGGGCCAGGTCCTTGACCGCCCCAACGGTGAGCGGGGCCTCCCCCGGCAGGCCGAAGCGCGCCCGCGTGTCGGGGTCGGTCGCCACCTGCACCTCGTGGCCCGCTCGTGACAGCGATGCAGCGAGGTCGGCCACATGGGTGCCGATACCGCCAGCCGCACTGGCCAGGCAGAGCAGGATCCTCATGACCTCATCATCTCGCTCCCGCGGAGCGTCGCAGTCCGGGGACCCGGCCGCGCAGCGCGGGATCGAGGCGCAGTCCGACGAACAGCACGAGCACGGCGAGCACGAGCGCGACGAGGGCACCGACCGCGGTCGCAGGCACCGCCGACTCCGGCCAGTGGCCGCGCCCGAGAGCATGGACCGCAAGCCCCAGAGCCACCCCGGCGGCAGCGAGGAGCCCGACGCCTGGCACTCCGGACAGGGCTCCGCGTCCCCAGTCGGCCCGGACCCGCATCAGCAGACCGAGTGCGCCGATCGTCATGCCGACGGTCGACGCGAGACCGAGGGTGACGAGCGTGCGGCGCGCCCCCGCCTCGTCCCCGAGCGCGAGGAGCGGGATGGCGGCCGCCACCAACCATCCGACGGCCATGTGTGCCCCGGCCAGCAGTGGACGCCCGCGGGCGTAGAGCGCTCGCAGAGCGACGGCGCTCACACCGAAGGCGACCAGCCCGGGGGCCATCGCGATGAGGGCGACCGGCATGGCCTCCAGCGCACGCGCGCCCTCGCCGCCCCGGTCGATCTCGGCGAAGACCGCACCGATGGGTCCGGCCGCGGCCACGAGACCCGTGACGGCCGCGGCACAGAGGACGACGACGGCTCGCAGGGAGGCGGCCAGGGTCGATGCCGCCGCGTCCTGCTCGCGGCCGTCACCGGTGGCGCTGGCGGCGAGCACGGGAAAGACCGCCGTGGCCACCGGCACGGCGAGCACGGCGTAGGGCAGGAGGTAGAGGGCCTGGACGTAGTTCTGCACGACGAGGGCGCCGTCGCCGCCTGAGCGGTTGGCCACGGCGAGCGTGACGAGCACCGTCACCTGCTGCGCGAGGAGCGCCAGGACGCCGGCGCCGGCCAGCGACCGGGCTCGTGCCCCGATCTCCGGTGACAGGCGCCAGCGGGGACGCAGGCGGATCCCCGCCGCCGCAGCCACGACGAGGAGCGGCACCGACATGGCGATGACTCCCAGGGTCGTGCCGCCGCCGAGGAGCAGCCACTCTCGGGTGCCGACCTGCTCAGGCGCGGTGCCGGCAGGCACGGTGAGGGCCCAGATGATGTACGTGGCGATGACGACGAGGCTGGACAGCAGGGGCGCGAGCGCGGCGGCGACGAAGCGGCGGTGGGCCTGCAGCACCCCGGAGACGACGATGCCGACCCCGTAGAGGACCACCTGTGGGCTGAAGAGGATCAGGAGGCGTGTGCCGAGGTCCACGGCGCCGTCGACCTGGGCGTCGAGGTCACCGAGCAGCGCCCGACTGATGAGCGGGGCCGCGAGCGCGACGAGGCAGGCCAGGGGCACGAGCACGGCCAGGGCTCGGGTGAGCAGCGCTGAGGCGACCTCGTCGGGGCCCTCCGCGGCACGGGTGGCGATCCGGCTCGCCACGAGCGGGACGACGACCGCGGCGAGGATCCCCCCGGCTGCGATCTCGTACACGATGTTGGGCACGGTGTTGACGCTCTGGTAGACCGTGCCGACGCCTTGGGCGCCGACGGCCCACGCAAAGACGATCCAGCGCAGGAAGCCGATGATGCGCGCGGCCACGGTGATCGCGGCGACGGTCCCCGCGTCGCGGGCGACGCGACTCACTGGGGCCGACCCCATGCATCGATCTCACGCAGCACGGGAGTGGACTCGATGACGCGGGTGAAGCTCACCCGCTCCGAGACCAGGGTCAGTCCGGTGACGACCCCGGCCGCGACGAGGCGACCGCGCGGGTCCGTACCGCGCACCAAGGCCAGACCCAGGAGGGCCCCGAGGGCGTTGGCCCCGCAGTCGCCGAGCATCGACTCCCCCGCCAGGTCCTCCGGCAGGACACCGGCGGCACCGACGAGCGCCGCGGCGACGGGTCGGGAGCCGGCCGGTACGAGCAGCACGGCCCCCACCGCGGTGGTGACCTTGAGCGCCCGTCCGGGACGCAGGTCCAGGAGGTTGATGAGGTTGGCGCTCCCGGCGATGAGCACGGAGTCCACCACAGCCTGCCGAAGGCGCCGTCCTGAGGTGCGAGGAGCTCCAGCGACGAGCCACGAGGGGGGGCTCCCCTCCCCCTTCGTCGTCGATGCCGACTCCATGAGCGCGGCGACCATCGCCACCGCACCGAGCCCGCCGACCTTGAGCGCACCGGTCGTGATGCGGCCCGAGCGCAGCGCACCCAGGTGACCACGCAGTCCCTTGGTCGTCGAGTCCCCGGCGAGGTCGTCGACGCCGCCGAGGACGCCCGGCGCGAGGGTCACGAGCACCGCGGTGCTGCGAGGGGCTGGCCCGGCGAGCACCCCTGCGAGGGCGGCGCCCACCACGACGGGTCCCTCGAGGAGCGTGACCGGGCGACCGGCGTGGTTGGTGCGGGCCCATGGACGACTCAGGCCGTCCGGCAGGGCCCGGACGAGGGTGGTGAGTCCCCGCGCCGTGGCCAGCGTGATCGTGAGTGCCCTGGCCACGTCACTCACTTCAGGACGGGAACCGGGCCGTCAGCGCTCTGCCCGAGGCCATAGTGGCCGGCATCGCCGTCGAGTTGTTGAACGAGGGCGAGCACGATGGCGGCTCTGCCCATCGGGATCGAGGGGACGTCGACGGTCGAGGCACCCTCGGCAAGGCTTCCGCGGGTCCGGGCCATCGTGAGTGGGGAGGCATCCCCCGTCCCGGCCTCGGCCTCTGCTGCCGCGAGCACCGTGGCCTCCGAGTGGGTCTGCAGGAGGTGCGTCAGGGCCACCCAGAACCCTGCGGTGCGCTCAGCCTCCCGGTCGATGCTGTCGCTCGGGCCGGACGACTCGGAGGGCACCGGTCCCCCGACCACGACCAGCAGGTCCGCGCTGGGCGGCGCCTCCTGCGGCCCCTCGATCAGCCCGGCCTCCCGCAGGTCCGTCCAGGCCTGGGTGCGCTGCGACGCGGACACGCTGCCGCCCTCCGGTGCGCCCTGGCCGGTGAGGATGATCGCGAGGGCCTGGTCCACGCGCTGCGCTCCGTCGGGCACGGCCGGGTCCACCCCGAGCTCCCGCAGCGCCGACTCGCCGGCCCCGCTGCGGGTGCTCGTGGCTGCATCACCGGTACGGGACCACTCGTCGGTCACCTCGACGGTGTCCCCCACGGTGGCACCCGCCTGCTCGAGCGTGTCGCGGATCGACGTCACGTCCTCGCCGTCGGCCTGTGGCAGTGACACCACGGTGACGCGACGGTCCGTGAGCCGACCGCCGACGACCGCGGCCAGGGTCTCCTCGTCGTAGGCGTCACGGCCCTCGATCTGGCGGCGTTGGTCGGTGCCCTCGGCGCGCAGGGCCTCCTTTTCCTGCCGGAGCTTGTTGACCTCGCCCGACAGCGTGCTGCCGATGTTGTCGTTGAGCGGTCCCGCACCGAGCACGATCCCGATCGACAGGGCGATGAGCACCGCTGCGAGGGAGACGAGGTGGTACCTGAAGTCGATCACGTGACGAATCCTTCGACGAGCGCCCAGAGGTCATCCCAGCGGGCACCGAGCAGTTGGAGGGTGGCTTGCCCGGTCGGCGTCGACCAGAGGGCGACAAAGAGGGAGAGCAGGCAGACGACGGCCAGGCCGACGAGCGACCACGACGAGATCCGGGTGCGGTAGAGACGGCTGACGCCCTTGGCGTCGATGAGCTTGCTGCCGACCCGCAGTCGGGTGAGGAAGGTGCTCGACATCCCCGCCCGCCCCTTGTCCAGGAACTCGACGAGCGTGGCGTGGGTGCCGACCGCCACGATGAGCATCGCCCCCTTGTCGTCGGCGAGGAGCATCGCGATGTCCTCGCTGGTGCCCATCGCCGGGAAGACCACCGGGGTGCCCCCCAGCGCTTCGACCCGGGCGACCCCGGGCGCCCGACCGTCGCGGTAGGCGTGCACGACGACCTCTGCCCCACTGGTCAGCACAGCATCGGACACCGAGTCCATGTCGCCCACGATGATGTCCGGCCGGTGCCCGGCCTCGACGAGTGCGTCTGCACCCCCGTCGACACCGATGAGGATCGGCTTGTACTCACGGATGTAGTGGCGAAGGGCGGCCAGGTCCTCCTTGTAGTGGTACCCCCGCACCACGATGAGGACGTGCCGATCGAGCATGTCCGTCGCGATCTCGGGCACGCCGACACCGTCGAAGAGCAGGTCGCGCTCCTGGTTGATGTACTCCATGGTGTTGGCGGCGAAGGCCTCGAGCTGCTGGCTCAGACCGGCCCGCGCAGAGTCCATCGTCTCCTTCAGCGCGTCCAACTCCCACCTCTGGCCGACGAAGGACTCACCGTTGGCGAGGTGCAGCACATCCCCGTCGACGCTCGCCGGGACACCGTCCTTGAGCCGGTCCATGAGCGTGTCGTCGTCGACATCGATGAGCGGGATGTCGGCATCCAGGAGGATCTGTGGACCGACATTGGGGTACCTGCCGCTGATGGAGCGGCCGGCGTTGACCACGGCCGCAGGGCGGCGCGCGACGAGCGCCTCACCGCTCACGCGGTCGATGTCGGTGTGATCGATGACCGCGATGTCGCCCTGCCGCAGACGCTTGGTCAGGTCCTTGGTCCGTCGGTCGACCCTCACGGGACCGCTGAGACCGGGCAGGGCCGGCTCACGGGACGTGTCACGGGTCAGTCGAATGGCCATCCGGTGCATCGTCCCACGAAGCCGTGGACAATCAGCGACGACACTGCTGGAGCAGCTCCTCCGCATGCCGCAGACCGACGCTGGTGTCGTCCCCACCCATCATCCGGGAGAGCTCGGCGAGACGCTCGTCACCGTCGACCTGTCGCACCCCGCTGGAGGTGACCTGGTCACCGTGGGCCTTGTGCACCACGAGGTGTCGGTCCGCGTGTGCGGCCACCTGCGCCAGGTGCGTCACGACGATGACCTGGCTGGTGCGGGCCAACGCGGCCAGACGTGCGCCCACGTCGAGCGCGGCCCTGCCCCCGACGCCGGCGTCGACCTCGTCGAAGACGAAGGTGGGGACCTGGCTGCCCGTCGTGCCAGCCGTGGCGACCTCGATGGCCAGCATGATCCGGCTGAGCTCACCGCCCGAGGCCGCCTTGGCGACCGATCGTGGCGGAGTACCTCGGTTGGCAGCGACCCGCACCTCGACGGAGTCGGCGCCGTCCGCGGTGACTCGCAGCGTCTCTCCGGATCCGGTGATCACCTCGACGGCGCCCTCGTCGGAGCGCGGCTCCACGACGACCTCGACCCGGGCCTTGGGCATGCCCAGATGGGCGAGCTCGTCCTCGACGGCGCTGGACAGGCGGGTCGCGGCGGCCACGCGGGCCCGGGTCAACGCCCCTGCCGCAGCCACCAGGCTCTCTGCCGACTCGCTCACCGTGCGGGTCAGCTCCTCGATCCGATCGTCTGCCCCCTGCAGCCCGAGCAGCCGCTGCCGTGCCTCGTCGCGGTGCCGCAGCACGGCGTCGACGTCCTCGCCGTACCGGCGGGTGAGGTCCCGGACGGCGGCGATCCTGGACTGCGTCGTCGACAGCCGCGCCGGGTCCACCTCGATGTCGGCGGCATAGGCGGACAGGTCGGCCGCCAGCTCCGAGGCGAGGACACCGACCTCTGCCAGCCGTCGCTGCAGGTCGCCCAGCCGGGGATCATGCTCGACCAGGCGGGCCAGTTCCTCGCCCGCCCGGGCGATGCGACCGACGACATCGTCGCCGGCGAAGCTGTCCTGGTCGGAGAGCAGTCGGTGCGCTGTGTCGGTGCCGGTCCGCAGCTCCTCGGCGTGGCCGAGCCGCTCGGCCTCACCGGCCAGCTCGGCGTCCTCACCGGCCACCGGGTCGACCGCGTCGATCTGCTCGAGCTGGTGGGTGAGCAGCTCGATCTCCTGCAGGCGCGTGCGTTCGCTCTCGACGAGCTGGGTCAGCTCCCCCTTCGCCTGCTGCCACTCGCGGAAGGCGGCTGCGACCGCGACCACGGCCGAGCCCACGTCGTCGCCACCGAAGGCGTCGAGCAGCGCGCGATGCTGGGCGGGGCGCTTCAACCGCCACTGGTCAGCCTGCCCATGGACGGCGACGAGCCCCTCGCCCAGCTCGGTGAGGACCCCGATCGGTGCCCGGCGACCGCCCACGTGGGCGCGGCTGCGTCCCGCGGCGGAGACCGTGCGGCTGAGGAGCAGCTCCGGCTCGTCGGCGACACCACCGGCGTCGGCGGCCGTCTGCCGGGCGAGGTGATCCTCGGCCAGCTCCAGCTCGGCCTCGACGAAGGCTTCCTCGCTGCCCGTGCGCACCAGTGCCGCATCGGCTCGCCCACCGAGGACGAGCCCGAGGCCGGTGACGACCATCGTCTTGCCGGCGCCCGTCTCACCCGTGACGACGGTCAGCCCCGGGTGCAGGGAGAGGGTCGCGTCCTCGATGACGCCGAGGTCGCGGATGTGCAGCTCGCGCAGCATGTCAGCTCCCGGCCCGGCTGCGGCCGCGCCAGCCGTGGACGGACAGGTCGAACTTGGCGACCAGCCGGTCGGTGAAGGGCGAGCTGCTCAGTCGGGCGAGACGGACCGGCTGCGCGGAGCGGCTGACCTCGATGCGGGCCCCGGGAGGCAGGTCGACCGCTCGGCGCCCGTCACACCAGAGGACACCATGGCCCTCGGTGCCGGGCACGAGGTCGACAGCCAGGTCCGACGTCGGTGCGACGACGAGCGGCCGGGCAAAGAGCGCGTGCGCGCTGATCGGGACGACCAGCATGGCCTCGACCCCGGGCCAGACGACCGGCCCGCCAGCGGAGAAGGCGTAGGCGGTCGACCCGGTCGGGGTGGCCATGACGACACCGTCGCAGCCCCACGTGGACAGGGGGCGACCATCGATCTCGACGGTCAGGACGAGCATCCGCTCGCGCGAAGCCTTTTCGACGGTGACCTCGTTGAGCGCCCAGCTGCGGGAGATCTCGCGCCCTTGGTGCGTGGCGACGACATCGAGCGCCATCCGCTCCTCGACGTCATAGGCCCGCCCGACGATGTGGTCGACGGTCGCGTCGACATCCTCACGCTCGGCCTCGGCGAGGAACCCGACATGCCCGAGGTTGACGCCCAGCACCGGGACATTGGCGCTCCGCGCCATCTCGGCGCCGCGCAGGATCGTCCCGTCGCCGCCGAGGACGACGACGAGCTCGACGTCACGGGCAGGATCTTCGCCGTCGTGGACGGCAACCGCCGGGTGGCGAGCCAGGATGGTGTCAGCGAGCTCGCCCGCGGGCAGACGGACCTCGATGCCGGCCTCGGCCAGTCGGTCAGCGACGCCCAGGGCGACCTCGAGCGCCTCGGCTCGGCCCGGGTGCGCGAGCAGCAGCACCCGTCGCGGGGTCGAAGTCATCGCTCCTCCTCCTGCGTCAGCTCGTGCGCGATCACCTGTAGAGCCTGCCACGTCAGCCCCTCCCCAGTGCGCCGGGTCAGGTGCACGAGGTACTCGTGGTTGCCCTCTCCCCCGCGCAGGGGGCTGCGGGTCAACCCGTGCACGCCGAAGCCGACCTCAGCGGCTGCGGCGAGGACGTCCTCGATCGCCTCACGACGTGCAGCAGGGTCGGACACCACGCCACGACGTCCGAGTCGGTGCCGACCGACCTCGAACTGCGGCTTGATGAGCAGCACCGCGTCTCCCTGCGCCGTGAGCAGCCCGTGGATCTCGGCCAGCACGAGACGAAGGGAGATGAAGCTCAGGTCTCCCACCGCGAGATCGACCGCGCCCGCGATGTCGTCGGGCGTCAGTCCGCGGATCGTCGTCCCGCTGCGGTCGACCACCCGTGGGTCCGCAGCAATCTCCGGAGCGAGCTGGTCGTGACCGACATCGAGCGCGATGACATGCGCCGCGTCGCGCTCGAGGAGCACCTGGGTGAAGCCGCCCGTGCACGCGCCGATGTCGATGCATCGGCGTCCGGCGACGGGGATGTCGAAGTCAGTCAGTGCGCCGACGAGCTTGCCGGCCGCACGCCCGACCCAGTGGTCCCGGTCGGATCGCACTTCGATCTCGTCGTCTGGTCGCACCCGCAGCGAGATCTTGGTGGCCACGACACCGCCGACGGCGACCTCTCCGGCCTCGACGAGCTCTCGTGCTCGTGTCCGGCTCCGCGCGAGGCCACGCTGGACGAGGGCGACATCCAGTCGCGTCGTCTCGGCCACCGCGTCAGGACCCGAGGTCGGACAAGCGCGAGGTGAGCGTGGTGTGCACCGCGTCCCCGGCGGCCAGCACCGCATCGAGATCTGCCGTGTCCACGCCCGCCAGGTCATCCAGCACGGCGTCGACGACGAGGTCGCCGGTCTGCGGGGTGGTGCCGTGCGCGCCCCCGGGCGCGGACTGTGCGGTGACAGAGTTCTCGGGCGCAGTCGGCACGGCCGTCGCAGTCGGTGGAGGTCCGGGCCTCGGAGCGGACGGGAGCGGCACCTCAGGCATCGGGCAGCACGCTCAGAGTCGGCGCCGGGGCCGACGTGGCGGTCTTCTTCACTGCCTTCTTGGCCGTCTTGGCGGGCGTCGTGGCCGCCTTCCTTGTCGTCTTCTTCGCCGTCTTCTTGGCCGGTGACGTGGTCGCCTTCGTGGCGGTCCTCTTCTTGGCCGAAGCCGGCTTCGCTGGTGCCTTGCGTGCAGGCGCCGCCTTCTTCGTGCTGGTGTTGCGAGGAGTGGTCTTCTTTCGCGGCGTCGTGCGCGTGGTGCTCACCTGCGCCTCGCTCGTCGTGGCGGGCTCGGACCGGCGCGCCCGCAGGGTGGCGCTCAGAGCGTCCAGGTCTGCCTGCTCCTCGTCCGGCCATGCAGACGCATCGGCGTCGCGCTCGTGCATCGGCGGGACCGCAGTCGCGACCAGCAGCGTGTCTGCCAGTCGGACGACGTCGAGGGCCCGGTCCAGGGTCGTCTCGGTCATCTTCAGGCCCAGATGGATCAGTCCGCGTACAGGGTCCACGTCACTCCTCAAGTTGGCTGCAGACCACGCTACCCGCTGGTCAGGAGCTCCCCCGCCTCATCCCCGCGGAGGTGGCCGGCGTCGACCGCCGCCCACAGCGCGTCGAGCGACGCCCGGACTGCATTGATGTCATCGCCCTCGACGACCAACCCATCGGCTGTCAGGCGCGCTCGCGCTGTGCCGCGTGTGTACCAGTCCCCGTCACGCACCGCCGCCGGGTACTCCTCGAGCAGGCCGCGCAGGTCGGTCACGATGAAGTCAGGACGAAGCTCTCGAGGCGCAGCTGCAGCGTCAGCGGGTCCATGGACCCCCGTCAGGACGAGCGCGCCGGACATCCCCGTCACGACGGCGCCGCGGATGTCCGTCTCGAGACGGTCCCCCACCGCGATCATCCGCGACGGTGCGATGCCCAGCACCTCGGCAGCCATCTGGTACATCGGCGGATGCGGCTTGCCGATGACCTCCGCGTCGACATCGACCGCCATGCGGACAGCCGCGACCAGCGAACCATTACCCGGCGCCGGGCCGCGCTCCGTCGGCACGGTGGCATCGTCGTTCGTGGCCACCCACCGCGCTCCGGCGCGGATGGCATGAGCCGCTTCAGCGAGGTCCGCGGCAGTCACGGCATGGCCGAAGCCCTGCACGACCGCCACGGCGAGCTCGCCGTCAGAGTCCACCGGCCGGAGTCCGGCCGCACGCAGCGCCTCCCCCACACCCGGACCTCCGATGGCCAGGACCGGACTACCCGAAGGGAGGTCACGAGCGAGCACCCTCGCTGCGGCCTGCGAGGAGGTGAGCACCGCATCATCGGTGGTGTCGACCCCGAGGCGACGCAGGTGCTCACCGACGTCATGAGGCGTCCGCGATGCGTTGTTCGTTGCGAAGACCACGGGGACGTTCAGGGCGCTGAGCGTCTCCGGTGCATGCGCGATCGCACGATCTCCCGCATAGACGACACCGTCCAGGTCACAAACTAGTCCGGCAAAGCGTCCCGCCAGGCCCCCCGCCGTCACGACTCCTGGGAGCCTGCCCCGTCGTGGCTTCCGGGATCCTGCGGCAGGTCGACCTCTTCCAGACGGATGCCGTCGAGCTCGTCGACCCGCTCGATCGCATCGGTCTCACCGTCCTGATCTGCAACGGCTGCCTTGGCGAACCACGCACGTGCGTCATCGCTCCGGCCGACATCGAGGAGGGCATCGGCATAGGCGTACCAGACACGCGCAGCCCACGGCTTCGTGGCGACCTTGTCCACCTGGCCCTGGAGAGCGAGCACCGCCGCCTGCGGCTGACCCATGTCTCGACGGATCCCCGAACCCACGATGAGCAGCTCGACCTGCTCCTCCTGCCCGAGGTGACGCGCCTCCGGCGACCCCAAGAGCTCCAGCGCGCGGGCCGGACGACCCAGGCCACGCTCGCAGTCAACCATGAGGGGCAGCAGGTGCGAGGACCCGCTGAGACGACGCACGGTGCGGAACTCGGTCAGCGCACGCGCAAAGTCACCCATGCGATAGGCGACGAACCCCAGGGCTTCACGCGCCGCCGGCACCCGGCCTGCTCGGCGGACGGCAGTCTCAGCGTGGGCCAACGCCCCATCGAGGTCCTCGGCCTCGAGCAGTGCCGCAACCATGACCAGGTGCTGGGCCACTCCCTCGGCATTTTCCTTGCTCAGGGTGCGCAACTGCTGGCGCACGCTGCGGTCGATCTCCGCTCCCGTCACCTCGGGGGCGATCGCGGGTTCCGGCTTTCGCCCTTCCTTGGGCACGAGACGAGAGCCACCGCGGTTGTCGTCGTCCTCTCGGTTGGCACCACCACGCTCGGGCCGAGGGCCCGAACGGGATCCATCGCCGCGACCCCCACGATCGTCACGGCGGTCATCGCGGCGATCCCAGCCGCCACGTCCTCCGCGGTCATCGCGACCACCGCCACGCGACGGGCCTCCTGGTCGACCACCGCCACTGGGGCGTCCACCGCCACTGCGCTCGGGGCGCCCACCGGACGCACCTCGGCCACGGTCCGGCCTGCTCGACCTCTCGTCCACGTCCAACAACCTCTCTCGACCTGGTGCCCCTGTCAGGGCAACACTCCCCCTAAGGGGCCATGAATGCAACACAAACACTTCA
>NZ_BCSS01000002.1 GCF_001570985.1 Janibacter limosus NBRC 16128
CACCCGGCTGGCGGGCGCAGGTTGTCTCGACCGGGTTGGATCCCGGCGGTGGACCGCACGAAGTCGCCCTCACGACCCCGACCGGCACGGACTACTCCTGCGTGGCGCCACCCTTGTTGGGGCATGGCCGATCGCGTGACCCCGACCCGTCGTGCCGCACGCAGACATGGCATCGAGAGGGTGCCTTCGAGACGACACGTTCACCGATCGAGGTCCACTACGAGGTGCTGCTCGACGCGGCGTAGAGGGCTGCGCCCCAACCAGCTTCTTGTGTCGGCACGTGGCACGTGGCAACCGGGGCCAGCACCTAGACTCGCTGGACCATGGACAACATCAGCTGGGTCGAGGACGGCGCCGATCGGCTGACCGGGTGGCACTCCGAGAGCGGCGCCCCCGCTCCGACCAAGGTCGTCGTGGCCAATGACGCACTGACTGCGGACACCGCCATGCGCATGGTGCGCTCGGGGACCGCGATCCTCTGGCGCGGCGATTATCACAATGCTCGGCAGCTGCTGAAGGCGCTGGATCGTCGCGTCCAGCGACGCACCGCCAAGCGTGAGCGCGGCGAGGTGACCTTCGCCAGCCACCGAGTCGTGCGCACCGAGCGCGCCACCCTCCTCGGACGCCTGCTCGTCGAGCTCGAGGACGACCACTCGCTCGACCTGCGACGCGCTCCGGACGTCCGCGAGGCGTGCACCGCCGCCTACGGCGAGCCGAGCGGCAAGGTCATCGCGCTCACCGAGCTGCTCGGGGTCATCGGCGCGCACCAGTGGCAGGCGAAGGGAGTGCACGTCCCGGGTCTGGGGGAGAGCGTGCACCCCGGCTATGGCGTCTTCTCGCCCGTGCGAGGCGAGTACGTTGACCTCGTCGTCAATGCGCCCCTGGGCGACACCCCTCCCCGGACCGCCTTCGACCTCGGCACGGGCACGGGCGTCCTGGCCGTGGTGCTGGCGCGCAGGGGCATCGGTCACGTGGTCGCGACCGACATCAACCCGCGCGCGGTGGCCAGCGCCGCCGACAACATCGCCCGGCTCGGCGTCTCCGAGCGGGTGACCGCGCTCGAGGCGGACCTCTTCCCAGAGGGCCGCGCCGACCTCGTCGTGTGCAACCCTCCGTGGCTGCCGGGCGAGCCGACCTCCGCGCTCGAGGCCGGCATCTACGACCCCGGCTCCGACATGCTGCGTCGCTTCCTCTCCGGGCTGGCCGAGCACCTCGAGCCCGGAGGTGAGGGATGGCTGGTCCTGTCGGACCTGGCCGAGCGGCTCGGGCTGCGGACCCGCGAGGAGCTGCTCGGCTGGATCGTCGATGCCGGGCTGCGCGTCACCGACCGGCTCGAGACGGTGCCGCGCCATGGTCGCGCTGACGACGCAAAGGACGCGCTCCACGAGGCCCGTCGCGGTGAGGTCACCTCGCTGTGGCGGCTGGCCGTCATCAGCAGCGTGGGGTAGCAATGCCCGAGCCCGAGCCCGAGCACCTCGACATCGACGGCGTGCGCCGACTCGTCCAGGAGCGTGAGCTCACCCTCCTGTCCGAGAGGTCTCGCGCCCTGTCGGTGCGACAGCTGGTGGAGGGGATCGAGTCGATGCCGATCTCCGACTCGGCCGTGATGTTCCGGTTGCTCGACAAGGACCTCGCGGCAGCCGTCTTCGACGACCTGGACACAGCCACCCAAGCGGACCTGATCAGCCACCTCGGCCACGCCCCGCTCACCATGGTCTTCGCCGGACTCGACCCCGATGAGCAGGCCCGGTTGCTCGACGAGCTCCCGGCACGGGTGGCCACCCGGCTCGTGGGCGCCTTCGGCGAGCACGAGCTCGACGCCACCATGGAGCTCCTGGGCTACCCCGTCGGCTCCGTGGGCAGACGGATGTCATCGGTGGCCGTGCGGGCCACGGAGGACGAGACCCTCGGTGAGGTGCTGGACGCCGTGGGACGACACGACGGCGACGCAGACGTCGTGTCGGTGATCCCCGTGACGAGCCGTGGCCGCACCCTGCTCGGGAGCGTCGACATGGTGGACCTGCTGCGGCACCCGAGGGAGACCACGGTCGGGGCCGTCATGGACCGTGATCCACGATCCGTGATGACCGAGGACGACGCCGAGCACGCGGCTCGCCGGATCCTCGACACCGGTCAGCTGCTCATGCCCGTCGTCGACCTCGAGAGCCGGCTCGTGGGGGTGCTGCCCATCACCGATGCCGCACGCCTGGACAAGAGGGCGGTGGCAGAGGACCAAGCGCGCGCCGGAGCCACCGAGCCCCTGCGGCGTCCCTACCTCCTGACACCGATCCATGTCATCGCCCGCGCCCGCGTCGTCTGGCTCTTCGTCCTGGCGATCTCTGCGGTGCTCACCGTGCAGGTCCTGGAGATGTTCGAGGCCACCCTCGAGCAGCAGGTGGCCTTGGCCCTCTTCATCCCCCTGCTCACCGGCATCGGTGGCAACACCGGGTCGCAGGCGGCCACGACGGTGACCCGCGCACTCGCCATGGAGGAGGTCCGCAAGCGGGACGTTGCCAGCGTCGCCTTCAAGGAGGTGCGCATCGGTGTGTGCCTCGGCCTGCTGCTGGCGACGGTCGCCTTCGCCATCGCGACACTGGTCTACGGGCCGGGGATCGGTGCGGTCATCGGCCTGACCCTGGTGGTCAACTGCCCGATCGCTGCCACCGTCGGCGGGGTCGTCCCCATCGTGGCCAGAGCGTGTCGCGTGGACCCGGCGGTCTTCTCCACCCCGTTCATCTCGACCTTCTGCGACGCCAGCGGCCTGCTCGTCTACTTCCTCGTGGCCATCTCGATCCTGGGCCTGTGACCGCTGCGCCGCCGGGCCTGATGGAGCGTGCGTGTGCCGAACGAGGTCATCGCTCCGGCACCCGGCACCCGGCGGTCGTCAGCCGCCGTGGGCCCGGGACTCAGGAGGCGCGGACGGCCTCGACGATCGCGGCGGCCGCATGGTCGATCTCGTCGCGCGTCGTCCCCCTCCCGAGGGTCAGCCGCAGCGCCCCGAGTGCGGTGGCGTGGTCGATCCCCATCGCCAGCAGCGCCGCAGAGGGAGTGTGCGTCCCGGCATGGCAGGCGCTGCCGGTGGAGGCCGACAGGCCCGACATCGACTCGAGGAGCTGCGCGCCCAAGCGCCCTGGTACGGCCACCATGAGCGTGTTGGGCAGACAGCCCTCGACGGGGGAGACCCGGACCAGGCCCGCGACCGCAGCAGCCAGCCGGTCCCACAGGAGGTCCCGCAAGTCGCTCTGCCGGTCGGCCTCGCTCACCAGCAGCCCGGCCGCGAGCTCGGCCGCCGTGCCGAGCCCGACGATGCTCGCGACGTCCTCGGTGCCAGGCCGGATCCCCCCTTCCTGCCCGCCACCACGCATCACGGGCGTGAGCCCGGTGCCACGTCGCACGTAGAGGGCGCCAACGCCCTTCGGCCCGTAGAGCTTGTGCCCCGCGATCGACAGCAGGTCCACGTCGAGGTCGTCGACCGCGACCGGGATCTTGCCCACGCTCTGCGCCGCGTCTGCGTTCACGACGCCACCGGCCGAGTGCACGCGTGCGGCAAACTCTGCGACCGGCTGGATCGCACCCGTCTCGTTGTGCGCCAGGATCAGCGTGCCCAACCCGACTCTGCCTGAGGGGAATTCGTCAAGGCGGACTCGGCACTCAGTGTCCACCGGCAACTCGTGGACAGCCCATCCGTGCTGGGTCGCGATGTGGGCCAGTGGCTCGACGGTCGCGGGGTGCTCGATCTGCGAGGTCACAGCGACGTGGGGCGTGGCGACGGCAGCGCTGCCACGGATCGCCAGGTTGTTGGACTCCGTTCCTCCGGAGGTGAAGACGACCTCGTCAGGATGCGCCGCGATGAGCTGGGCGACCTGCTCACGAGCCAGGTCGACGGCAGCGCGGGCCGTGCGGCCCTGGGATGAGGCGCTCGACGGGTTGCCGAAGTGCTCCGTGAGGTAGGGCCACATGGCGTCCGCGACCTCCCGCGCGATCGGGGTCGTCGCGTTGTGGTCGAGGTACACATCCGTGTGGTCGCTCATGTCTCCATCCTGCCTGCGCGATGATGAGGGCATGCCCCGCACCCGCCCCTTCGCCCAGGTCGATGTCTTCGGCTCCCAGCCATACCGCGGCAACCCGCTCGCCGTGGTGCTTGACGCCGATGGGCTCAGTGACGAGCAGATGCAGCGCCTCGCCCTGTGGACCAATCTCTCGGAGACCTCCTTCGTCCTGCCTGCGACGACCACCGCGGCGGACTACCGGGTGCGCATCTTCACGCCATCCCGGGAGCTTCCCTTCGCCGGTCACCCGACGCTCGGCACGGCCCACGCCTGGCTGGAGCACGGCGGCAGTCCACGTGCAGAGGACCGTGTCGTGCAGGAGTGCGCTGCGGGACTGATCGAGGTGCGCAGGGGGGAGTCCGGCCTGGCCTTCGCGGCGCCACCACTCGTGCGCGAGGGGCCCCTCGACGCTGTCGAGCTCGACAACATCTGCGAGGGGTTCGGCATCGCACGCGACGCAGTCGAGGCCCACCAGTGGGTCGACAACGGACCCGGCTGGGCCGCGATCCGGCTCGCCAGCGCCGAGGACGTCCTGGCGCTTGAGCCGGACTGGTCACGGCTGAGCGGGCGCAAGCTGGGTGTCGTCGGGTTCCACCCGCAGGGGAGCGAGGCGTTGTACGAGACCCGCGCCCTCGTCGGCGACCTGGCCGTCGAGGACCCGGTCACCGGCAGCCTCAACGCGAGCCTCGCCCAGTGGCTTGTCGGTGCAGGGGAGGCCCCGCAGCGTTACGTCGCCACACAGGGGACCCGGGTCGGGCGAGAGGGCATCGTCGCCATCGATGTCGGCGATGACGGGGCCGTCTGGGTCGGTGGCGCCACGACCACCCTCATCCGGGGAACCATCAGCCTCTGACCGTAGGCTGACACGCATGGCACGCATCGTCACTGATCAAAAGACCCGAGTCGTCAGCGCTCCGGTGGCGATCATCGTCGCCATCCTCTCGGCCGGCTACATGCTGCCGTGGGCCATCGCCGCCGTGCGGGGCACCCGCAACGCGTGGTCGGTCTTCTGGATCAACCTGCTGCTCGGCTGGACCGTCGTCGGGTGGATCATCGCGCTCGTCATGTCGATCAAGGAGCACCGCATCCTCGAGGTGCGCTGACCCTTGGAGACGGCCCTTCGAGTCGGTTGCTGCGCAACCTCCTCAGGGAGCGGGAGACGGTTCCTGAGGAGCGAGGCCGCCCACGGCCGAGCGTCTCGAAGGGCAGGGAGTGTGCTGGGCGCAACTCGGTGGTGCCCACCCCAGATATCGGGGAGGATCCCCCTTCGTGGGACATGTTGACGTGACCGGAGTCCGATACGAGCTCTCGGACGGACGGGTGCTGCTCGACGAGGTCTCCTTCCGCGTCGGCGAGGGCGCCAAGGTCGCGCTCGTGGGCGCCAACGGCGCCGGCAAGACCACCTTGATGCGCATCATCACCGGCGAGCTCACGCCGCACGCCGGGGCGGTCGCCCGCACCGGTGGGCTCGGGATCATGCGCCAGCACGTCGGAGCCGGGCTGGGGGAGGCGCCGACGGTCGCCGACCTGCTGATGTCGGTCTCTCCCAAGGCCGTCCGCGACGCTGCCGCCGAGGTCGATCGGCTCGAGCTGAGGCTGATGGAGACCGAGGACGAGCGCACCCAGATGCAGTACGCGACCGCGCTGTCGGACTACGGCGATGCCGGAGGCTACGACCAAGAGGTCGTCTGGGACGTGTGCACGATCGCAGCGCTGGCTGTCCCCTTCGAGCGATGCAAGTACCGGGAGCTGTCGACCCTCTCCGGTGGCGAGCAGAAGCGGCTCGTCCTCGAGTACCTGCTGCGCGGACCCGACGAGGTGCTGCTGCTCGACGAGCCGGACAACTATCTCGACGTGCCGGGCAAGATCTGGATGGAGGAGCAGATCCGTGCCTCGGACAAGACGATCCTCTACATCAGCCACGACCGCGAGCTCCTGGCCAACACCGCGACGCGCGTCGTCACCGTGGAGCTCGGCAGCGCCGGCAACCGGGTGTGGACGCACCCGGGTGGCTTCGGGAGCTACCACGAGGCCCGGCAGGAGCGCTTCGCCCGCTTCGAGGAGCTGCGCAAGCGGTGGGACGAGGAGCGGGTCAAGCTCAAGGCGCTCGTCCTCATGTACAAGCAGAAGGCGAAGTACAACTCCGACATGGCCACGCGCTACCAGTCGGCGCAGACCCGGCTGGCGCGCTTCGAGGCCGAGGGCCCCCCGTCCGAGCAGCCGCGTGAGCAAAAGGTCACGATGCGCCTGCTCGGTGGCCGTACGGGCAAGCGTGCCGTGGTCTGCGAGCGGCTCGAGCTGACCGATCTCATGCAGCCCTTCGACCTCGAGGTCTGGTACGGCGAGCGGGTGGCCGTGCTGGGGTCCAACGGCTCCGGCAAGTCGCACTTCCTGCGGCTGCTCGCGGCCGGTGGGAGCGACCCCGAGATCGACAACCTGCCGGTCGGCGAGGCCGTCATCGCTCCCGTCGCCCACAGCGGCCTGGCCAGGCTCGGCGCGCGCGTGCGCCCGGGCTGGTTCGTGCAGACGCACGAGCACCCCGAGCTGATCGGTCGCACGCTGCTGACGATCCTGCACCGCGGTGACGACCACCGCTCCGGGCTGGGGCGTGAGGCGGCCAGCCGGGTGCTCGACCGCTACGAGCTGGCCCACCAGGGCGAGCAGGTCTTCGAGTCACTCTCCGGCGGTCAGCAGGCGCGCTTCCAGATCCTGCTCCTCGAGCTGTCCGGTGCCACGCTGCTCCTGCTCGACGAGCCGACCGACAACCTCGACGTCGAGTCCGCCGAGGCGCTCGAGGAGGGGCTGGACGCCTTCGAGGGGACCGTCCTCGCGGTCACTCACGACCGCTGGTTCGCCCGCGGCTTCGACCGGTACCTCGTCTACGGCGCCGACGGGCGCGTGCGGGAGACCGACGAACCCGTCTGGGACGAAGGGCGGGTCACCCGCGCCCGGTGACGTCAGGCCGGCCCGTGGCGCACGCGGCGTCGGGGCAACCCTCAGAACTCGGCGAGGTCCGCCATCATCTCGGTGGTCAGCCACGCGTCGGGGATGCCGAAGCCATTGACGAGGGTGGCAGCATGCGGACGCAGCTCGCCGCACAGCTGGTTGACCCGCGCCACGACTCCCTTGGACTGGCTGGAGCTGAGTCGGCCGTGCTCGATGAACCACGCCCGGTTGGCCTCGACGGTGCTGAAGACGAAGAGGTCGCAGACCAGGTCGAGCAGGTCTCGGCCAGGACCCTGAGGTGCCTCGTCGATGGCGGTGACGAAGGCCTCGAGCATGATCCGGTCGACGTGGGCCCGAGCCGCGTCGAGCAGGTGGTCCTGCGCCTCGTTGAAGACCGTGAAGGCGTCGGCGTCCTCGTCGCCCGCCCCGCGCAGGCGCATGGCGAGGGTCTCGGTCAGGTGCGACTCGCGATCCTCGAAGAAGGCGAGCTGGCCACCCCGCTCGAGCAGGGCGTCATCCCCGTCCTTGCCCGGTGCGCCGGAGATCAGGCGCTGGATGAGCGAGCCACCGATGGTGCGCTCGATGACCGAGGTCGTCACCTGACGGGCGCCGAAGAGGATGGCCCCACGCGTGTCGAGCTCCTGGAAGTCGCTCTTGTACTCGGTGAGCATGCCCTTGGCCACGAGCTGCAGGAGCACCGTGTTGTCACCCTCGAAGGTGGTGAAGACATCGGTGTCCGCCTTGAGGTCGGTGAACCGGTTGAGCGTCATGTAGCCGGCTCCACCACAGGCCTCACGGCAGACCTGGATGGTGTCCGTCGCGTGCTCGGTCGTGATCGCCTTGAGCCCGGCCGCCCGTGCCTCGAGCTCGCGCTGTGCGGACTCGTCGGTGATCTCCCCGGTGTTGATGGCGGCCATCCTTTCCACCAGTGCGTTCTGAGCGAGGGCTAGCGCGTAGGACTTCGCCAGGCGCGGGAGCAGCTTGCGCTGGTGGGCGCGGTAGTCCAGGACCACGACCTCGTGCTCACCGTCGGGGTAGTGGAACTGCGTGCGCTGCAGGCCGTAGCGGACGGCGATCGTCAGAGCGCTGCGGGCGGCCGCCCCTGCGCCGGCAGCGACCGTGACCCGGCCGCGGACGAGGGTGCCGAGCATGGTGAAGAAGCGCCGGTTGATGCTCTCGATGGGGGAGGAGTAGCGGCCTTCGTCGTCGATGTCGCCGTACTTGTTGAGCAGGTTGGCGCGCGGCACCCGGACCTGGTCGAACATCAGCCGGCCGTTGTCGACGCCCAGCAGACCCATCTTGGAGCCGCAGTCACCGATGGTGACCCCGGGCATCGCCTGACCCGCCTCATCACGGAGCGGCACCAGCACGCAGTGCACGCCTTGGCTCTCGCCGCCGACGACGAGCTGGGCGAAGACGGCGGCCAGACGGGCGTCCCTGGCGGCGCCCCCGATGTAGTCCTTGCGAGCAGCGGGCGAAGGGGAGTGGATCACCAGCTCGTCCGTCTCGGGGTCGTGGGTGGCCGTGGTGAGGATCGACTGCACGTCGGAGCCGTGACCCGTCTCGGTCATCGCGAAGCACCCGGGGATGGACAGGTCCGCCATGCCCGGCAGGTAGCGCTCATGGTGCTGCTCGGTGCCGAGGTTGGCGATCGCGCCCCCGAAGAGCCCGAACTGCACTCCGGCCTTGACGAACACCGACAGGTCACCGTGCCCGGTCATCTCGAGACCGGTGACCGAGGCGCCGACGTCGCCGGTGCCACCGACGGACTCCGGGAGGGTGGCGCGCACCAGCTCCGTCGTGCTCAACGCGGTGACGAGCTCCAGGGTGCGCTGACGGTGCTCGTCCAGTCCCAGTCGTAGATCGGGCACAGCGACGGGGAAGCGTGGGTCGGCACGCAGCTCTTGCCTGATGGCCCCCCATCGACCGTCGAGGACGATGCGGATCTGCTCGGCGACGGGGTCCTTGGTCTGCTCGGCGCTCATGCCCCGCATCCTCGCAGACCCCACTGCCGCAGGGGAGACCCCGCTTGGGTGACCCCACCCGGTCACCTCGCCCCGGTCACTCCGGGACGCTGATGTCCCCCGGCGGCAGCTCGGGCTCGATGCGCAGCTCGGTGCGGGCCAGCGAGCGCAGGTGGACCTCGTCGGGGCCGTCGAAGAGCCGCATCGCCCGGTGCCAGGCGTACATCGCCGACAAGGGCGTCACATCCGTCACGCCAGCCCCGCCGTGGACCTGGATGGCCCGGTCGATGACCTGCGTGGCCGCGCGGGGCACGGCCACCTTGGCCATGGCGACGAGGTCTCGTGCGGCCCGGTTGCCTTCGGTGTCGATCACCTGGCAGGCCTGGTGGCAGATGAGCCGGGCCTGGGTGATCTCCAGTCGCGACTCGGCGATCTGCTGCTGGACGACCCCTTGGTCGCTGAGCGGGCCGCCGAAGGCCACACGGTCCTTGGCGCGGGCCACCAGGAGGGCCAGGGCTCGCTCGGCAGCACCGAGTGCACGCATGCAGTGGTGGATGCGGCCCGGCCCGAGCCGCAGCTGGGCCGCGGCGAAGCCACCCCCTGCGTCGCCCAGGAGGTTGGTCACCGGGACGCGCACGTCGGTGAACGTGACGATGGCGTGGCCGTGCTGGTCGTGGTGGCCGAAGACGGGCAGGTCGCGCACGATCTCGACACCGGGGGTGTCGGTGGGGACGATGATCATGGACTGCTGACGATGCGCGTCGGCGTCGGGGTCGGTCCGGCCCATGACGATGAGGACCGTGCACCGCGGGTCCATGGCACCACTCGTCCACCACTTGCGGCCGTTGATGACGTAGGTGTCGCCGTCGCGCTCGATCCTGGTGCGGATGTTGGTGGCATCACTGCTCGCCACGTCCGGCTCGGTCATCGCGAATGCCGATCGGATCCGGCCGTCCAGCAGGGGCTCGAGCCACTGCTCGCGCTGCTCCGGTGTCCCCACGAGGTGGAGCAGCTCCATGTTGCCGGTGTCGGGCGCGGCTCCGTTGATGGCTTCCGGACCCATCTCGAGGCTCCACCCCGACAGCTCGGCGATGGGGGCGTACTCGAGCTGGGTTAGACCCGACTCCGAGGGCAGGAAGAGGTTCCACAGACCACGCTCCTTGGCGCGGGACTTCAGGTCCTCCAGTACCGGCGGCGCGTCGTGGAGTCCTCCGTGAGCTCGCTGTCTCGCGTAGGTCGCCTCCGCGGGGAGGACCTCGTCCCGCATGAAGTCGCGCATCCGCAGGCGCAGCTCCTCGGCGTGCTCGGACGGCGGGGCCAGTGGACGGGCGGTGTGGACGGCCATGGTGGTCCTCAGGGGTGTGAGCCGGCATGAGCGGCTGTGGCGGAGTCGAGCAGATGGGGGACGAGCGGGCCGATCCGCTCGAAGTCCTCGCCGACGGTCATCCCCTCGTCATGACGATGGCGGATGCCCTCGAAGATCGCGGCGATCTTGTAGGACGCGAAGGCGAGGTACCAGTCGAGCCGGTCCAGGTCCAGGTCGGACATCTCCGCATAGGAGTCCACGAGGGCCTGACGTCCCGGGTAGCCGGACTGGTCGCCCGGGTGGGCGGCGATGGGTGAGTCCAGTCCCTTCAGGCCGTCCCACCACACGAGTGTGTTGGCGACGTCTGCCAGTGGGTCACCGCGGGTGGCCATCTCCCAGTCGAGGATGGCGACGATCGTGTCTCCACGATCGACGACGACATTGTCGAGGCGGTAGTCACCGTGGACGAGTCGCGTGCGCTGGGTCCTGGGCAGATCGCCGCGAAGGGAGGCAGCGACCTCGTCGAAACGGGGGAGGAGGGGGGAGTCGATTGATCCCACCTGTCGCAACCACCGATCGATCTGTCGCTCCAGGTATCCCTCGGGACGCCCGAGGTCGCCCAGACCCACCTCGTCGGGATCGACGGCGTGCAGCTCGGCCAGGCACTGCATCAGGCGGCGGGCCAGGATGTCCGGATCCGCCACGTGGGCGAGCTGGTCGCGCTCCCTGAGGACCTCCCCTTCGGCGAAGCCCATGATGAAGAAGGGGGCGCCCAGGATGGCCTCGCCCTCGGCGCCGGCCAGGTGCACCGGTCGCGGGACCGGGACGCTGCTCGGGTGGAGCGCCTCGATCATGCGGTACTCACGCCCCATGTCGTGCGCGGTCTCGAGGACGGCCCCCAGCGGTGGGCGGCGCAGGACCCAGCGCCGATCTCCGTCGGTCAGGAGATAGGTCAGGTTGGAGCGGCCGCCCGAGATCAGCGATGCGTGCAGCGCCCCATCGCCGACCTCGGGCAGGTGCTCGGCCAGGTACGGACCCAGGCGGCGAAGGGGGAGCCCCGGCAGGTCCCCTTCGGCCGGTGGGACCGTCGGATCAGCCACGAAGCTGCCTGCGCAGGATCTTGCCCGTCACCGTCTTGGGGAGCTCTTCGATGATCTCGAGCTGGCGGGGGTACTTGTACGCCGCCATCCGCTCCTTGCAGAAGGCGATGATCTCGTCCGGCTCCACCTGCTGACCCGCCCGCAGACTGACGAAGGCCTTGACCGTCTCGCCGCGCTTGTCGTCCGGCACCCCGATGACGGCTGCCTCGCGGACCGCGGGGTGCTCGGCCAGGACGTCCTCGACCTCCCGCGGCCAGACCTTGTAGCCGGAAGCGTTGATCATGTCCTTCTTGCGGTCGACGATGAAGATCCAGCCGTCCTCGTTCATGAACCCGACATCGCCACTGTGGAGTGCTCCACCGGGCAGGGACGCGGCGGTCTCGGCCGGCTTCTGCCAGTACCCGGCCACGATCTGCGGACCCTCGGCGACGATCTCGCCGATCTCGCCGAGAGGGAGGTCGACCCCGTTGTCGTCCTGGATGCGCACGATCGTCGACGGCACCGGAGCCCCGACCGAGAGGGCCCCCGACGCTGGATCGACCGGTGACGCTGCCCCGAAGGGGGTGAGCGTCATGGGGCTCGTCGTCTCCGTGAGTCCGTAGGCGTTGTGCACCTGGCGACCCGTCGCCTCCCTGAATCGTCGCTCGGCCGTGGGCGAGATCGCTGCTCCGCCCGAGTACACCGTCTGCAGCGACGAGAAGTGGTCAGCCGTGGCCTCGGGATGATCGAGCAGTGCGTTGAAGGCAGTGATCGCCCCGATCGTGCACGTCGGACGGTGCCTTGTGAGGGCGTCGAGAATGACGCCGGGCTCGAAGCGGTAGGCGAGCACCAAGGGCATCGGCGCCAACAGGCTGACGGCGATGTGCCCGATGAGACCGGTGATGTGGAAGAGCGGTGCGATGCCCAGCACGGAGCCTCCGGGCGCGAACTTCGCACAGTCTCGATAGACCATTGCGGTGAAGACGACATTGCCGTGGGTGTTCATCGCCCCCTTCGGCTGTCCCGTGGTGCCCGAGGTGTAGGTGAGGAAGGCGATGTCCTGCGCCGTCGGGGTGACCGGCGGCGGCGACTGACCGCGGTGGCGGTCCATGAGCTCCGCCAGGTCGGTCGTGCCCTCGTGACGGGCGCGGGTGGTGCCGGTGAAGAGCCGCGCGTCCGCCTCGGTCTGGTACTCGAGCTCACTCGTCGTCAGGACCAGACGCACGGTCGACTCCGGGACGACGTGGCGCGCGAACTGGTCGTAGAGGCCCTCCTGGGACAGCAGGACGGTGGCCCCGGAGTCCTCCAGCAGGTACGTCAGCTCCCTCTCCCTGCTCATCGGGTTGATCGAGACGAGCATCCCGCCGGCCTTCCAGGCGGCGATCATCGCGATGACGAACTGCGGGATGTTCTGCAGGTAGACCGCCAGTCGGTCACCGGGTGCGAATCCTTCGGCCAGCAGGCCGCAGGCCAGCGCATCGCTCAGCTCGTCCAGCTCACGCCGGCTGAGGACGCCGTCGAAGTACCTGATGGCATCTCCGTCGGGGTCGGCCCGCACCCCCGCCCTGAACATGTCCAGGGCGGAGGTGTGCTCGGGCTCGATCGTGGCGGTCTGGTCTCCGTACAGTCCGAGCCACGGCTTGTCGTCGTACGCAGTCATCTCCGCCTCACTTGATGACGATGGGGTTCACGGGCGAGCCGCTGCCCCTGTCGACCTTGAGCGGCGCGGCGGCGTAGAAGAGCTCGTAGACGCCGTCCTCGGCACAGTCCGCGGCGAGTGCCTCCAGGTCGACGATCTCCGTGAAGGCGATCCCGAGGTTGCGCATGAGCGCGTTGTGCAGCGTCAGGGCCACACCGTTGTCGGGGTCCGTGGTGACCTCGTTGGCGATGGTGTCCGTCACGAGGTTGGGGATCTCCATGTCGGCGAACCACTGCACCAGCTCCGGGCTGTACTGCAGACCCGGCTCGCAGAAGTCCTCGTAGAAGGCGTCACCGAGCGTGAAGAAGAGGGCGAGGTAGTTGGTGCGGATGATGATGATGTCGCGCTTGCGCAGCTCGACGCCCTGCTTCTCGGCGCAGGCGATGAGGTCCTCGTGCGTGTAGGTCTCGGCCGACTCCAGGTTGTCCTTGCCGAGGTACCGGGCCATGTCCAGCAGGACCGCACGGCCCACGACCCCCCGGTCGGCGATGGGGCGCACGCTCGCCTTGTCCATGCCACCGACCGTGGTCCGGGCGTCGTACCCGTTCCACAGCTTGCCGTCGTACCAGACGTGACCGAGGGCGTCGTACTGGGTGGACCCCTGGAGGAAGGCCTCGATCTTGTCGTCGGCGTAGTGCAGACCACCGGGGAAGGCCGGTGCGTCGTCGGAGTCCCAGGTCGACTCGTCGAGAAGCTGGGTGCGCACGGCAGCCTTGCGGCTGGGCCAGACCGGGTCTCCCTTGGGGTCGCCGATGAGCCGCTGGATCGGGAAGACCTTGCCACTGCGGATGAGACCGGCGGCGGCGATCACCTGCTCCGCGCCGAGGTAGTTCAGGCTGCCGACCTCGTCATCGGGTCCCCACTTGCCCCAGTTCGACGGGGCGTCCTTGAGCAGGTCGGTCAGGTCGGGTGCGGTGTCGGTCATGGCTCCTCCTTGAGCGCTGGACTTCCAGAACAATCACTAGGTTCAAGCAGTGACATGACCACCGTGCTAGCCAGCCAGACCGTTGTCAACGGTGATCATGTTCAGCAATACTGAACGCTTTGGAGAAGCTAGGAGCCGGATGCGGGAGAGCGCGGAGCCATCGCTCCACAGGATAGCCATGGGTCTGGCAGTGCGTGAGCTGCGGCGCCGGCGGGGCCTGACGGTGCGGCAGCTGGCGACCCAGATCGGCGTCAGCGTCGGCACGGTCAGCGCCATCGAAAACGGACACGTGGGTACCTCGTCGGAGCGGGTGGTGACCCTGGCTGATGCGCTCGGTGTGCGCGCGGACCGCTTGCTCGTCGGCATCGCGGACCCGATCCGGGACGAGCGCTGGGGTCCGGCCGTTGCCGGTGCCGGGCGGGAGGACCCCGAGGACTGGCGTCACTACGAGCCCCTCGAGCTGGACCCCGCCCTGCGGGGAGCGCTGGAGAGCTTCCTCGAGTTCGGGTACCACGGGTCGACGATGCGGGGCGTGGCCGAGCGGGCCGGGCTGTCGGTTGCCGGTCTGTACCACTACTACTCGAGCAAGCAGCAGCTCCTCGTGACGATCCTCGATCGGACCATGGAGGAGCTGCAGCGTCGGACCACGGCAGCGGGCACCGCAGCCACCGATCCCTGGACTCGCTTCGCGCTCCTCGTGGAGTGCCAGGCGCTCTTCCACAGCCATCGACGCGAGCTGGGCTTCATCGGAGCGACGGAGATGCGCAGCCTCGCGAGGCCGGCGCGGGAGCGCATCGCTCGGTTGCGTCGGCAGGAGCAGGCCACGATCGATGCAGAGGTCCTCGCCGCCTGCCTGGCCGGTGCGTTTGGTACCCCACGGCCGCGTGAAGCTGCTCGGGCGGTCGTGACGATGTGCACTGCCATCCCGCAGTGGTACCGGCACGGTGGCGATTCATCGCCGGAGCAGGTGGCCGACTCCTACGTCGACTTCGCGCTGGACCTCGTCCAGTGCGACCCGTCCAGACGGCCCCAGTGGGAGTGAGGCACGGGCGGTCGGCGTCTAGGTGACGCTGCTGTCGAGCTCCTTGTCGGCGACGGGGAGGCGGGAGAGGGCCAGCGCCGCGAGCAGCGCCGACCCGGCGCAGATGCCCCACACCGTGACGTAGCCCGACATCGGTGCGTGCCCGGCGGTCGGGTCCGAGATGCTGCCGGTCGAGGCCAGCGCGACGGCGAAGAGCGCCGAGGCCACGCAGCCGCCGACGGTCTTGGTCGCATTGGTCAGCCCGGCGGCCTCCGCGGTACCTCCGTGGGTCGCGACGGCTGCCGCGGCCGCCGGGAGCGATGCGACGAGGGCGCCGGAGCCCAGCCCGGCGATCCCCATGGCGAGCATCGCGTGGACCAAGGCCTCGTGCAGGGGGATGAAGGTCGCGTAGCCGATGGCCACGAGCACGGCGGACGCGACGAGCATCCAGCGCACCCCGAGACGACGAGCGGCGAAGGGGGACAACAGCGCACCGATCGCCATGCAGACGACGTAGAGACCGATGAGGTTGGCGATCGACGCGGCGTCCACCCCGAGTCCGTAGCCGACCTCCGCGGGGTCGGTGCGGGCGAAGGTCGACAGGGGGATCTGGGCACCAAGCACGCTCATGCCGAAGAGGGCGGCGGCCAGCTGGACGGGCCACATGCCGGGTGCGGCGAGGGCTCGCACGTCGATGAGTGGCGACGCGCTGCTCTGCTCCACCCGGACGAAGGCGTAGAGGACCGCGCACCCGAGGATGACGAGCGCCCAGGCAAGGGGACTCGCAAGCCCTTGGAGCCGGACGACGACGAGGCCCCCGAGCACGAGCAGCAGGCTCAGGCTGAGCAGCCCGGTGCCCGGCAGGTCGAGCCGGCCGGTCGCCGGCGCGGACTCGTCCCGTACACCGAGGACGATGGCCACGAGCGCGATGGTCGTCGCTGCAGCCGGGATCGCCAGCAGGCCAGTCATGCCCAGGATCGGTTGCAGCGCACCGGCGCTCAGCGCGCCCGCGATGACACCGACCTCGAGTGCGAGCACGAGCAGGGCTGCACCCCGGCGCACGAGCGCAGGTCGATCCGGGGCATCCCGGGAGCGCTCGTGCAGGATCGCGATCTCCATCGGCAGCCACACGGTGTACGCCCCCTGCAGGGCCCAGCCGATGAGGAAGGTCCAGAAGCCCGGGGCGAAGGCCACGAGCCATCCTCCCGCCGCAGTGATCAGTGTCGCGGTGATCAGGATGCGGCGGTGCCCGTGGAGGTCGCCGAGCCGCGAGAGGACCGGGACCGCGAGTGCGGCCACGATGAGTTGGGCCGCCTCGAACCAGTTGACGTCGCCGTCGGCGATGTGGAGGTGCTCGGCGATGTCGCTGTAGATCGGCGTGTAGTAGCCCTGCAGGATGCCGGAGGCGATCTCGACAGCGGCAAGGAACCCGACGATCCGCCAGATGGTGGGACTCATGGCGTGGCGCCGTCGGGTGCGACCGTTGCGGCGCCCAGCGAGTCGAGCAGGGCGCGGTACCACCGGATCCCGTCGAGGAAGTCCTCGACACCGAGTCGCTCGTCGTAGCTGTGGATGGACTCGCGCTGCTCGGCGCTCATCCGGAAGGGCGCGAAACGGTAGACCCGAGGACAGATCTGGGTGAAGTGCCGCGAGTCGGTCGCCGCGTACATGACATAGGGGACCGGGACCGCCTCGGGGAAGACCTGCGTGACCGTGCGCTCCAGCAGCGCGAAGGCGGGGTCGTCGGTGGGGGACAGGGGGCTGGGCTCGTGGGCCTCGTCGACCGCGACGGCGATGTCCTTGCCGACGATGCGTCGGATGCGCTCGGTGGCGGCGGCGGTGCTCTCGCCGACGGCGATCCGCAGGTTGAGGCCGGCATGCACCGAGGTCGGACTGACATTGATCGCCGGGGACCCCGAGAGGGTGGTCACGGCGACCGTCGTCCGGGCCAGGGCCGCAGCCTCGGGACCGGCCGCCACGAGGACCCGTGCCAGTGCGGTCGAGAACCGGTCCGCGCGCTCGACCAGCGGACGGACGGGGGCCGGCAGGTGCGGGGCCAGGCGGCGCAGCATCTCCACTGTCGCGGGGGAGAGGTGGGCGGGGAAGGGGTGCCGCTCCAGCCGGGTGATGGCGGCGGCGATGCGGGCGGCGGGACCCCCCTTCGCCGGTCGGGACGCGTGTCCGCCTCGTCCGCTGGCGGTGAGGCGAAGGGAGAGGACTCCCTTCTCCGAGACGCCCACGACACCGAGCGGTCGGGTGACGCCGGGAAAGGCGCCGGACGCGACGGCGCCGCCTTCGTCCAGCACGAACCACGGCGTCACGCCGCGGGATCGCAGGATCTCGACGGCATTGCGCGCGCAGGTGCCCATGACCTCCTCGTCGCTGCCGAAGGAGAGCCAGACCTCTCGGGCCGGGCGCTGCCCGTCGGCCAGGAGCGTCTCGACCGCGGCGATGACGGCCACGAGCTGCCCCTTGTCATCGAGCGTCCCGCGCCCCCAGATCTCGCCGTCGACGACCTCCGCGGCGAGCGGTGGATGGGTCCAGCGACTCTCGTCCCCGAGCGGCACGACGTCCATGTGCGCCATGAGGACGACCGGGTCGGCCGAGGCGGTGGGGGACTCAGGATCGGCCGGCACGCGGATCAGCAACCCGTGTGGCGGTACGTCGACGACCTCACCGATCTCATGGGTCAGGGGGAAGTGCTCACGCAGCAGTCGATGCAGCTCGACGAAGGGTGCGGGGTCGGTGTCGCCGCCGTCCGCGGAGGCGACGGTGTGCAGGCGCAGGAGGTCGCGCAGCGCGGTGACGCTGGGGTGTTCGATCGTGGACATGACCAGACACTACTCGTCAGTAGTCAGTCGGAGGACTGCTTCCACGCGATCTTGATGCCGGACCAGGCCAGGTTGCTCAGCTGCTCGCTCAGCTCCTCGCGGGTGAAGTCGCCGGCGAGGCCGGCCAGCCAGGCATCCGCGCCGGCGCGGACCAGGCCGACGAGCGACTGACCCCACAGGCGAGCGGGGGCAGGGTCGTTGCCGCGGTCGACGAGGGCGCCCGCGATGAGGTCGCTGATCTGTCCGGCCATCTTGCCCGTGGCACTGGCGACGGCCTGTGCGGCGTTGCCCGACTTCTCCGCACCGACGATGGGGGCCGAGACGATGAAGCGGTAGAGCTCGGGATCGCGCTCGACGAGCTGCAGGTAGGCGTCGATCGCCGCGCGGATGACCGATCCGGGATCCAGGTCGAGGGTGCCCAGCCCGCCACCCTGGGTGGTCTTGCCCAGGACGGTGCCGATGTCGCGCAGGATCAGCTCGTCCACGCGATCGGCCACGGCCTGGTAGAGACCGTGCCGGTCGGAGAAGTGCCGGTAGAAGACCGTCTTGGAGGTCCCTGCCTCGGAGGCGATCTCGTCCATGCCCACAGAAGCGCCCCGCGTGCGGATGGTGCGGATCGCCGACTCGACGAGTGTCTTGCGACGCTCCTGGCGATGCGCCTCCCAGCGGGCGCTGCGGCCGTCGGTGGTGGTGCTCACAACGAAGGACGGTAGCAGGTACTTGCGGTACCTGCTACCGTCCGTATCGTATAAGTGCAGACATGGGATCACGGGCACGCCGCCCTGGTCCCGAACCGACTCCAACTCACGACCAGGAGACCTGTGGTGGCTAACAACCAGCCGCGTCGCGCCGCCGTCCTCGGTGGCAACCGCATCCCCTTCGCCCGCCAGTTCGGCCCGTACGCCGAGGCGTCCAACCAGGACATGTTCACCGCTGCCCTGGACGGCCTCGTCGCCCGCTACAACCTCGGTGGCAAGCACCTCGACGAGGTCGTCGGCGGAGCGGTCATCAAGCACTCCCGCGACTTCAACCTCACCCGTGAGTCGGTGCTCGGCTCCGCCCTCGCGCCGACCACCAGCGCCTACGACCTCCAGCAGGCGTGCGGCACCGGTCTCGAGGCCGCGATCCTCGTCTCCAACAAGATCAAGCTCGGCCAGATCGACGCCGGCATCGCCGGTGGCGTCGACACTGCCTCCGACGCGCCGATCATGGTGACCGAGTCCCTGCGCAAGAAGCTGCTCAAGGTCAACCGCGCCAAGGGTGGCAAGGCCCAGGCCCTAGCCCTGGCCAGGATCCGCCCGACCGACATCGGCATCTCCACCCCGGCCAATGTGGAGCCGCGCACCGGCCTGTCCATGGGTGACCACATGGCCATCACGGCCAAGAAGTGGGGCATCACCCGCGAGGCGCAGGACGAGCTGGCCATGAAGAGCCACCACAACCTCGCGCGCGCCTACGACGAGGGCTTCCAGGACGACCTCATGACCAGCTTCATGGGTGTGTCCAAGGACCAGAACCTGCGCGCCGACTCCTCGATGGAAAAGCTCGCGAAGCTCAAGCCGGTCTTCGGCAAGGGCGACGACGCGACGATGACCGCCGGCAACTCGACCCCGCTGACCGACGGCGCGTCCGTCGTGCTGCTGGGCTCCGAGGAGTGGGCCGCCGAGCAGGGTCTGACCCCGCTCGCCTACTTCGTCGACGGCCAGGCAGCCGCGGTGGACTACGTCCACGGTGCCGAGGGTCTGCTCATGGCTCCCGCCTACGCCATCCCGCGCATGCTCGAGCGTCAGGGCCTCACCCTCCAGGACTTCGACTACTACGAGATCCACGAGGCCTTCGCTGCCACCGTCCTGTCCACGCTCAAGGCGTGGGAGGACGACGAGTGGTGCCGCGAGAAGCTCGGCCGTGACGGAGCGCTCGGCTCCATCGACCGCGACAAGCTCAACGTCAACGGCTCCTCGCTGGCCGCCGGTCACCCCTTCGCCGCCACCGGCGGTCGCATCGTGGCCTCCCTGTCGAAGATGCTCCACGCCAAGGGCGCGGGCAGCCGCGGCCTGATCTCCATCTGCGCTGCAGGTGGGCAGGGCGTCGTGGCCATCCTCGAAGGCGCCTGAGCCTTCCCGACCTCTTTCAAGGAGAACCCTCATGGGATTCGAGTACGGCAAGTTCGTCAGCTCCGGTCTGGGCAAGCAGATCGCCAACACCCTCGGCCTGCCCCGACCGACCACCCTGCGCCGCCACAAGGCCGGCGCGCCGCTCATCAACGGCGCGGTGCTCCTCGCCGGCCACGGTGACGCACCTGTCGCCGCTGCGCTGACCGAGGTCCTGTCCGCCGACGGCGTGCAGATCGCCACGTCGCCGTCGACCTCGGTCGCCGGTGTCATCGTGGACATGACGCAGGCCAGGACGCCGGCCGACCTGGAGACCCTGCGCGGGATCCTCGCGCCGGCACTGAAGACCCTCGCGCCCACGGGCCGGGTCATCGTCATCGGCCGCCCGGTCGCGGACACCGACGATGTCGCCGAGGCCGCGGCGCGCCGCGCCCTCGAGGGCATCGTGCGCTCCGTCGGCAAGGAGATGCGCGCCGGCGGTACGGCCAACATGGTCTACGTCGCGGAGGGTGCTGACGCCAACGCCGAGGCCACCGTCCGCTTCTTCCTCTCCGGCCGCTCCGCGTACGTCTCGGCGCAGGTCGTGCACGTCGGTGACTCCGTCGCCGACATCGATCTCCCGCAGAGCTGGGATGCCCCGCTCGAGGGCAAGGTCGCTGTCGTCACCGGTGCCGCCCGCGGCATCGGCGCGGCGATCGCCCAGGTCCTCGCCCGCGACGGCGCGACCGTCGTGTGCGTCGACATCCCCGCCGCAGGCGGTCCGCTCGCCGAGGTCGCCAACACGATCGGTGGCTCCGCGCTGCAGGTCGACGTGACGGCCGAGGACGCCGGGACCAAGATCGTCGAGCACGCCACCTCGCTGCACGGCGGCTTCGACATCGTCGTGCACAACGCCGGCATCACCCGGGACAAGCTCCTGGTCAACACCGACGCCGACCGTTGGGGCTCCGTCCTCAACGTCAACCTGCTGTCGATCCTGAAGATGAACGAGGCACTCGTCCCGGCCATCAACGAGGGCGGCCACATCGTCAACGTCTCCTCCATCGCAGGCATCGCGGGCAACCGCGGTCAGGCCAACTACGGCGCCAGCAAGGCCGGTGTCATCGGGATGACCTCGAGCCTGGCCAAGGACCCGCAGGTCCTGGCCAAGGGCGTCACCGTCAACGCGGTGGCCCCGGGCTTCATCGAGACCGAGATGACCGCCAAGATCCCGCTCGCGACCCGCGAGATCGGCCGTCTGACCAACTCCCTCTCGCAGGGTGGTCTGCCGGTCGACGTCGCCGAGACGATCGGCTGGTTCGCGTGGGACAGCAACCGCGCCGTCACGGGCAACACCGTGCGCGTGTGCGGTCAGATGATCCTGGGCGCCTGATGGCTGTCCAGACCGTCAAGAGCATCCCGGCCCTGGGCCCGATCTACGCCAAGGCAGCGCTGCCGGGCAAGAAGCCCGGCACGACGCTGCCGGACACGCAGCTGCGCCTGGTCGGCCACACGGTCGACCGGAGTGACCTGCTGCAGTACCAGCGGATCTGCGGGTTCAACAACAGCGACGTGCTGCCGCACACCTACCCGCACGTCGTCGGTTTCCCGCTGCAGATGCAGCTCATGGCGGGCAAGGGCTTCCCCCTGCCCCTGATGGGACTGGTCCACGTCGAAAACGTCATCACGGTCCACCGTGAGATCCGCTTCGACGAGGTCCTCGACATCACGGTCTCGGCGGACAACCTGCGCGCCCACCCCAAGGGCAAGGTCGTCGATCTGGTCACCGAGGTGGACGTCGACGGGGAGCGTGCGTGGGAGGGTCGCTCGACCTATCTCGCACGCGGTCGCGGTGACGCGGACGCAGAGCGTGGCGAGCAGCCGCCGGCGATGCCGCCCGGCCCGGCCGTCGCCAAGTGGAGCCTGCCGGGCGACCTGGGTCGCACCTACGGCCTCGCCTCCGGCGACATCAACCCGATCCACATGAGCGCGGTCACGGCCAAGGCGATGGGCTTCCCCAAGGCCATCGCGCACGGCATGTGGACCTATGCCCGTGTCCTCGGTGCCATCGGCCCGGTCACCAGTGGGCCGTGCACGAGCCACGTGTGGTTCAAGAAGCCGGTCCTCCTCCCGGGCAAGGTCGACTTCGTGATCGACAAGGGCGGCGACCAGGTCGTCGCGGGTCTGCGCAGCACGCGCAAGCCCGAGACCGAGCACCTGGTGCTCACCCTGGGCTGATCCACCCTCGAGCGAAGGCCCGTGTCCTGCAACGGCGGGCACGGGCCTTCGTCAGCTGTCCCTCTGGCCACCGGATCCGCTTCTTCCGGTCACGATGACGCCCGCACCTGGCTGATCCGACCGCGCAGCCAGGCATAGCTGTCCTTGGGAGTGCGCTCCTCTCCCTCCCCGATGCCCACCCGCACGAGACCGAAGCGTTGCGTGTATCCCTCGGCCCACTCGAAGTTGTCGAGCAGCGACCACACGAAGTGGCCCCGCACGTCGACGCCGGCATCGATCGCGTCCGCCACGGCATCGAGGTGGGCATCGAGGTACCTGATGCGCGCGTCGTCGTGCACGGCTCCGTCCTCGACCACGTCGTGGGTCGAGCAGCCCGACTCGGTGATGTAGATCGGGGGGAGCCGGTCGCCGTAGCGCTCCCGCAGCTGCACGAGCAGCTCGGTGAGGCCCTCGGGCACGACGGGCCAGCCGAAGGCCGTCCGCTCGGCCGCTTCCACGGGCACGAGGGCGAAGGGGATGCCCTCCGGGATCTCGATCGGCGGTTCCTCGCCGGGGGAGGTGGTCGACGCGGCGACGACCGCGGCCGAGCCGGGTGCGCCGACCGTGGTCGGGTTGTAGTAGTTGACCCCGTAGGCGTCGAGGGGCTCGCTGATGATCGCCAGGTCCTCGGCGACCGGGCCGAGCATGCCCTCGCCCATGCCGTTGGGGTACTCCCCGAGGAGGATCGGCTCGGCGAAGGCGCGATTGTGGATCGTGTCGTACAGCGCTGCCGCAGCGACGTCCTCGTCCGCGTCGCTGGCGGCGTGCACCGGGGTGTGGTTGTTGGCGGTACCCACGACGCGCACGCCCGCAGCCCGCAGTGCGCGTGTGGCCAGCCCGTGGCCGAGCAGGAGGTGGTGGGCGGCAGCCAGCGCCTCGAAGCCGCGGGCCTCGCCGGGCGCGTGGAGGCCGAGGGCATGCCCGAAGAGGGTGACGACGACCGGTTCGTTGACCGGCAGCCACATCGCGACCCGGTCCGCGAGCCGTTCGCCGACGATCGCTGCGTACTCACCAAAACGCTCGGCCGTCTCACGGGTCATCCATCCTCCCTTCGCCTGGAGGGCCGAGGGCAGGTCCCAGTGGTACAGCGTGACGAAGGGAGCGATCCCCGCCTCGCACAGTGCGTCCACGCCGCGGTCGTAGAAGTCGAGCCCGGCCGGGTTCACCGACCCGGACCCGGTCGGCTGGATGCGGGGCCAGGCGATCGAGAAGCGGTAGGCGTCGACGCCCAGGCCGCTCAGCAGGTCGACGTCCTCGTCCCAGCGGTGGTAGCTGTCGCAGGCGACCGCGCCGGAGGAGCCGTCCCGGATCGCACCGGGACGGTCGCAGAAGTCGTCCCAGATGCTGCGGCCACGACCACCGGCGGTGACGCCCCCTTCGATCTGGTAGCTGGCGGTGGACGTACCGAAGACGAAGTCGTGCGGGAGGGGCATGGGGATCTCCTAGTCGACGCTCTTGATGTTGCGGATGAGCAGGGCCGCGCCGATGCCGATGACGGCGGCGAGCAGGTAGAGCGCCCGGTACCCGGCGGCATGGGTCTGGTGCGCCGCGAACCACGTGATGATCGGGCCGGCGATCGCGGGCGCAAGGACCTGCGGGAGGGCGTTGGCGATGTTGATGACGCCCAGGTCGCGGGCTCGGTCGCCAGCGCGTGGCAGGACCTGGGTGATGAGGGCGAAGTCGACGGCGAGGTAGATGCCGTACCCGAGCCCGAGGATGACGGCTCCGACCAGGGCCGCCGGCCAGGTCTGGACGAAGGCGAGCAGCAGCGCGGCACAGGACATCACGAGCCCGGAGCCGATGACGAAGGGCTTGCGCACTCCCAGCCGGTCGGACCAGATGCCCGCGACGATCGCCGAGACGATGAGGACGCTCGCGTAGAGCAGGGTGAGGACGAGCACGCCGAGCTCGGGGTCCTCGACCTGCACGGCGTCGGTGAGGAAGAAGAGCAGGTAGAGGGTGCAGATGGAGTTGGCGATCGTCGCGAGGAAGCGGGTGGCCCACGCCCAGGCGAAGTCCGGGTGGCGCCGGGGCGAGATCCAGAAGCCGCGGAAGAAGGCGCCGACACCCATCGTCGGGAGCAGGCCACGGGGGAGCGGACGGTCCAGCGACCGCAGGACGAAGGGGGCGACCGCCACGAGGACGAGGACGGCCAGGACGAGATAGGCACCCTGCACGCCGACGACCAGCGTGGCGACGGCGGTGCCGGCGACGATCCCCAGGGTCTGGGTCATCCCGACGACCCCGCTGACCAGCCCGCGCTGCTCGACGGGGACGAGGTCAGGGACCGCCGCGGTGAGCGCGGCCAGCGTGCCGTTGAGCCCTGCCTGCACCAGGCACCACGCGAGCATCATCGTCGGGACCGTCTCGGCGAGGGCGAGCAGGACGAGCCCGACCGAACCGACGAGCGTGCCACCGACCACCCACGGGACTCTCCGGCCGAAGCGTGAGGTCGTGCGGTCGCTCAGGGCGCCGGCGAGCGGGTTGGCCAGCGTCGAGATCAGGGCGCCGACACCGGTGACGAGCGAGAGCGTGGCCTCCTTGTGGTCGGGCGTCAGCGCAGCGGCCTGCAGCCCGAGGAGCACCTGGATCGGCCCGAACCAGCCGGCGCACATCCCGACGCCGGCCAGGCCGAGCCGGGCGATCCACCCGATCGGCACGGGGGTCGTGGGCTCGGCGAAGGGGTCGTGACCGTCGACGGTGACGGCCTCGGGAGGTTGCATGACCAGATGCTACTCAGGAGTAGTCACAAAGTGTGGCGGCTGTCACACCTGACTGCCATGCTCGATGACATGGCACACGGAGACATCACGCACATCGACATCCCGGTCACCGACCTGTCGGCGGCCACGAGCTTCTACAGCGGCCTCTTCGGCTGGCAGATCGCCGAGGCTCCCGGCTACGAGGGCTATCCCATGTGGCAGGCCCCCAACAGGATCAGCGGTGGCGGGCTGGCGCCTCGCGGCGAGGGCTTCGAGCACCCGAGGTCCTATGTCGAGGTCGACTCGATCGACGAGACCCTCACCAGGGTGGTCGAGTCGGGGGGCTCGGTCCTGATGGACAAGTCACCCATCTCGGAGACGAGCTGGTTCGCCGTCCTGTCCGACCCCGACGGCAACCCGATCGGCCTCTACGAGGGGACGACCGAGACCGGCTGACCCGAGCGCACGAGCCCGGGCACAATGACCTCGGCGTCCACGCCGAAGGGGAGCTCGCCGCTCGGGTGCGCTTGATCGGCCAGCGTCCGCAGGTGCGTCCGGTCGAGGAGCCCGCTCGCGGGGGCGATGTCGATGACCCGGCAGCGCGGGACGGCGCCGCGGACCCGGACGACGGCATCACCCAGGGCCAGGACGGTCCCGGGCTCGGGGTCGTGGTCGGCGCTGATGGTGAAGGTCGCCCTGAAGCGGGAGCTGTCCTGCTCGCCCAGCGTGGCCAGCGCGCCCGTCGTGACGATGGAGACCGGCGCGCCGTAGACGACCTCACCGGGACGGCCCACGCGCGCCAACCTCACCTCGCGGCCGAGGTGGCGAGCGATGACCTCGGCATGCGGTGAGTCCATGATCTCCAGCCGCGCGTCACGGCCCCAGTAGTCGCTCACGAGCGTCTCGCCCGTCGGCTCGGGTGCGCCCGTGACCGAGCCCGCGTCGGGCGTGCAGACGGCCAACGAGGAGCCGTCCCACCTGGCGTCGACGAGCACCATGCGTGGGTGCTCGACCGTGCGCAGCACCCGGGCCCGGTCGACATCGACGAGGCAGAAGACTCGGTCGCCCACCGGGCCCCGGCGATCGAGCTGCACCTGCGTCAGGGCCGCGTGCCGAGCGCCCTTGAGCGGGGTGAGGCCGATCCGGGTGATGTGCACGGCCACCAGTCAACCACCGGCCACACGTAGGCTGCGGGGCATGAGCGAGATCACCGCGCCCGAGCAGGAGGTCGTGCGCATCTGCCGCGACCTGCTGCGCATCGACACGAGCAACTACGGCCCAGGTCAGGACGGGCCGGGGGAGCGAGAGGCGGCCGACTACGTCGTCGCCCAGCTGCGAGAGGTGGGGCTGGAGCCACAGGTCTTCGAGTCCGAGCCCGGTCGCACCACCGTCTCCATCCGCATCCCGGGCGCCGACCGCGAGCGCGGCGCACTGTGCATCCACGGCCACCTCGATGTCGTCCCGGCCGATGCGCAGGACTGGAGCGTTCCCCCCTTCGACGGGGTGGAGCAGGACGGCTGCCTCTGGGGGCGCGGCGCCGTCGACATGAAGGACATGGTCGCGATGATGCTCGCGTGCGTGCGGCAGCTGGCGCGCACCAGCACCGTGCCGCCGCGGGACCTGCTCTTCGTCTTCTTCGCGGACGAGGAGGCCGGTGGAGTCCTCGGCAGCCAGTTCATGGTCAAGGAACACCCAGAGGTCTTCGAGGGGGTCACCGAGGCGATCAGCGAGGTCGGTGGCTACAGCGTCACCGTCGAGGACGCGCAGGGGCAGCCGCACCGTGCCTACCTGCTCCAGACCGCTGAGAAGGGGATCGCCTGGCTCCACCTCGAGGCCAAGGGGACAGCCGGCCACGGCTCGGTCCCGACATCGGACAACCCGATCGTCCACCTCGCCGAGGCGATCTCTCGGATCGACGCCCACAAGTGGCCACGGGAGTTCATCGTCTCCGTGCGTGGCCTGCTCGACGGGCTCTCCGAGATCACCGGCGTCGGCTACAGCGACGAGGACGCCGAGGCACTGCTCGAGCGCATCGGCCCGGCCGCCGGCTTTGTCAGAGGCGCCCTGCAGGACACGGCCAATGTGACCATGCTCGACGCCGGCTACAAGCACAACGTGATCCCTCAGACGGCGTCCGCCGCGCTGGACTGCCGATTCCTCCCCGGCCACGAGGAGGACCTCATGGCGACCATCCGTGAGCTCGCCGGTGAGCACGTCGAGGTCGTCGTCGACCACAAGGACATCTCGCTGGACTCTCCCTTCGAGGGCGACCTCGTGGACCGTATGCGGGCAGCCCTGCTGGCGGAGGATCCCGAGGCGTCGATCCTGCCGTACTGCCTCTCCGGCGGCACGGACAACAAGGCGCTGTCGACGATCGGCGTGACCGGCTACGGCTTTGCACCGCTGCGGCTGCCCGCGGACCTGGACTTCGCGCCGATGTTCCACGGGATCGACGAGCGGGTGCCGCTGGAGTCCCTGGAGTTCGGGGCCAAGGTCCTGTGGCGCCTCGTCGAGGACTGCTGACAGGGCTCAGCGTGACGGGCGGGCCGGCGGACGCGGGACACGGATGATCTTGCGCCGCAGCCAGGCCCTCTGGACCCCGCTCAGGTAGACGACGGTGCGGTGCAGCTCCCAGTGCCCGTACTCGGCGTGATCGGTCAGCTCTTGGCGGATGGCAGCGCGCCCAGCGCCCCTGGGGAACTGGACGGTGCGGAACTCGTACTCGGGCATCGGTGCCATTGTGGCCCAAGGGCTGTAGCGTCAGGCCCATGAGCGACCCGCGCCCCGCACTCAATCAGCTGATCGCCGCCTTCGAGCGCCACCTCGAGGCCTCTTCCCAGCGTCGTGGCGAGGACGACCCGACGGTTGTCGCCGCCTACGAGGACCTCGCCGACGCCTTCGAGGCCTACGACGACGCCCTCCATGACGCGACCGGAGAGATGACGCCCCTCGTGGTCGTCGACGAGCAGTTCATGGTCGACGACGACGACGATGATGACTCCGACGACTACGACGATGACGAGGACGACCAGTCCTACTCCGGTCTCGACGGCGAGGACTACGACGCCGAGGAGTCCAAGAGCGGAGCCTGACCGGCCGGGGTCAGAGCCAGCCGGACCGCTTGAAGAGGCGGTACAGCCCGAAGCACAGCAGCGCCATGGCGAGCAGGGCGAGCGGGTAGCCGTAGTAGAACTCGCCGTCGCCGACGTGCACGCTCAGTGACAGCTCGGGCATGCCCTCGAAGTTCATGCCGTAGATCCCAGCGACCATCGTCGCCATGGCCGCCATGGCCGCCCACGCGGAGATCTTGCGCATGTCCTGGTTCTGCTGCACTCCGACCTGGGCGAGGTGGGCGCTCAGCACGTCCGAGAGCAGCCGGTCCTGGGACTCGGTGTTGTCGTTGACCAGGGACAGGTGGTCGAAGACATCGCGGAAGAGCAACCGCAGCTCCTCGCTCGGCACCGGCGACACGGCGCCGACGAGCTGGGACAGTGGTCGCGCCAGGGGTAGGGAGGCCCGCTTGAACTCCAGGACCTCGCGCTTGAGCGCGTAGATCTCCCCGGTGTCGACGGTGCGGCCGGGGGAGAAGACTGCGGCCTCGATGTCGTCGAGGTCGGCCTGCAGCTCGTCCTCGATCTCCAGGTACTGGTCGACGACGAAGTCGATGATGGCGTGGAAGACGCCCCACGGCCCCAGCCGGAGCGCGTCATGGCCATGGTCCTCCAGCCGGGTGCGCAGACCCGCGAGCGGGCTGGCCCCGCCACGTCGCACGGTGACGATGTAGTCGGGACCGACGAAGACCATGATCTCCCCGGACTCGACGTCCGAGGTCTCCTCGACATAGCGCAGTGGCCGCAGCACGACGAAGTGCACGTCGCCGTAACGCTCGATCTTGGGGCGCTGGTCACCCTTGACGGAGTCCTCGATGGCGAGCGGGTGCAGCCCCAGCTGCTCGGAGACCTCGGCGAAGGTCCGTCGGGAGGGATCGCGCATGCCGATCCACAGGAAGTCGTCGCCGTCGCTCTCGCGGACCTGCGCCAAGGTCTGCCCGATGTCCTCGCACGGCAGGCGGCGTCCTGCGCTGTAGCGGGCTTGGTCCACGATCATCCCGGCATCGTCTCAGGAGGTGCCCGCGCGCGGCGCCTAAGGTGGGTGGCGTGGCGTACTGCATCCTCATCCGGCACGGGCGGTCGACCGCCAACACCCAAGGAGTCCTCGCGGGCTGGACGGAGGGGGTCGCTCTCGACGAGACCGGGGTCGAGCAGGCGCAGGCGCTCGTCGAGCGGCTGCAGGGCACACCGCTGGTGCACCTCGCGACCTCCCCGCTGCAGCGTTGTCGGGAGACCGCCCAGCCGCTGCTCGGTGCCTACGACCTCGACGCCCAGGTCCATGACGGGCTGGGGGAGTGCCGGTACGGGGCATGGACCGGACGTCCGCTCAAGGAGCTCGTCGACGAGCCGCTGTGGCGCACCGTGCAGGACCAGCCGAGCCAGGCTGTCTTCCCCGATGGCGAGTCCTACCCGGGTGAGTCGATCTCGGCGATGGCCGAGCGGGCCGTGGCCGCGATCCGTGAGATCGACGCCGAGGTCAGCAGCGCGCACGGAGCGCATGCCGTGTGGGCCGCGGTGAGCCACGGGGACGTCATCAAGGCGATCATCGCCGACGCGGTGGGGACCCCCCTCGACGACTTCCAGCGGGTGCACGTCGACCCGGCCTCGATCTCGGTCATCCACTACACCGACACGCGACCCATGCTGCTGCGCAGCAATGACACGGGCAGCTCCGCCCTGCGACCGCCGGCTCCCCAGCAGGACACCCCGGTGAGTGGGGACGCGGCGGTCGGCGGAGGCGCAGGACTAGGGTCTGAGTCATGACCGTCGTCGAGTTCGACCCTCCGGAGCGCTTCGTGCTGGGCACCGTGGGCGCGCCCGGGCAGCGCACCTTCTTCCTCCAGGCGAGCGATGGCACCCGCCGGGTGCAGGTTGCCCTGGAGAAGCTGCATGCCCAGGTGCTCGCGGAGCGGATCGGTGAGCTCCTCGACCAGGTCGCCGGGCGCGAGGCGACCATCGCCGCGGCCGCGGCCGCAGCCGACAATGCCCCTCTCGACACCCCGATCGACGAGGACTTCCGGGTCAGCGCCCTCGCGCTGTCGTGGGACGACGACCGGCACATGGTGCTCATCGAGGCGCACGACCACGACCCGGACGAGGTCGACGAGCTCGACCCGCTCACGCAGCTCAACAGCCTGCGGGTCTCGTTGCACCCGGCCCAGGCCAGGGCCTTCGCCCGCCGGTGCGAGACCGTCGTGCGCGCCGGTCGTCCGCCCTGCCCCTTCTGCGGCGGACCGGTCGACGAGGGTGGCCACATCTGTCCCCGAGCCAACGGCTACAAGCGCTGACCCGTGGGTACACCCCCTTCGCTCACCGACGGTGAGCTCGTCGTCCTGGGCCGTCACCCGCTCGCCAGCAATCTCGTGCTCGTCGCTGAGGTGCGACGAGCGGACGCTCCCGCCGTGACGGTCGCCTACAAGCCGGTGGACGGCGAACGTCCGCTGTGGGACTACCCCGACGGCACCCTCGCGGCCCGTGAGGTCGCTGCCTCGCGCATCGACGCCTGGGGCCGCTTCGGCCTCGTGCCCGAGACGGTCTGGCGCGACGGGCCGCTCGGCCCCGGAGCGGTGCAGCGCTGGATCGGTGAGGTGACCAGCCTGTGCCCGACCCCGGTGGCGGTGACGCCGCCCGACGCGGTCCCCGACGGCAATCTCGTGGTCCTGGAGGGCGAGGACGAAGGGGGCCGCCCCCTGCTCCTGTCGCACCCCGATGACCCCCGGCTGAGGTCGATGGCCGTGCTGGACGCGGTCATCAACAACTCCGACCGCAAGGGCGGGCACATCCTGTCCCACGACGACCGCTTGTGGGGGATCGACCACGGGGTGGGGCTGGGTGCCGAGCCCAAGCTGCGCACCGTGCTGTGGGGGTGGGCCGGCGAGCCGATCCCGCAGGAGGACCGGGACCGCCTCACGCACCTGGTCGAGGCCCTGGGGCGCGAGGACGTGGTCGCCGAGCTCACGGTCCTGCTCACCCGCCTGGAGGTCGATGCCCTGGGCGCTCGGGTGGAGTGGCTGCTGACCGCAGGCACCCACCCGGAACCCTCAGGGGAGTGGCCATCCATCCCGTGGCCACCGCTGTGACCCCGACCTCGTAGGCTGTCCGCGTGAGAGCCTGGCCGTCCCCCCACCTGCCCGTCGTCCCCGGAGAGCCCATCTCCCTTCGCCTGCACGATGTGGCGCGCGGTGAGGTGGCGCCGGTCGAGGCGGCCGACCCCGCCCGCCTCTACGTCTGTGGCGTGACGCCCTACGACACCACCCACATGGGTCACGCCGCGACCTACGTGACCTTCGACCTCGTGGGCCGCGCGCTGCGTGACGGCGACCGAGCGGTCACGTACGTACAAAATGTCACCGATGTCGACGACCCGCTCTTCGAGCGCGCTGCACGTGACGGCATCGACTGGCGGGACCTGGGACAGGACCAGATCGCGCTCTTCCTCGAGGACATGACCGCGCTCGGTGTGATCCCCCCGGATCACTTCATGGGTGTCATGGAGTCGATGCCCGCGATCATCGACGCCGTGCAGGGACTCGTCGCTCGTGGCATGACCTATGAGGTCGTCGAGGGCGGCATCCGGGACACCTATCTCGACCTCGCCGCTGCCGGCGGCCTCGGGGAGCTGAGCCACCTGAGCCGGGAGACGATGCTCGAGTTCTCTGCCGAGCGTGGCGGCGATCCGCAGCGCCCCGGCAAGCGCGACCCCCTCGACCCGATGCTGTGGCGCGGCGAGCGTGACGGCGAGCCCGCCTGGGACGCAGGCGCGCTCGGCCGCGGCCGACCCGGCTGGCACATCGAGTGCACGGCCATCGCGATGGCGCACCTCGGTGACCGGATCGACGTGCAGGGTGGCGGCACGGACCTCGTCTTCCCCCACCACGAGATGTCGGTCGTGCAGGCCGAGGCGCTCACGGGGGAGCGGCCCTTCGCCGCGCACACGACGCACCAGGCGATGGTCGCCTACGACGGCGAAAAGATGAGCAAGTCCAAGGGCAACCTCGTGCGGGTCTCGACGCTGCGCGGGGAGGGCGTGGACCCGATGGCGATCCGGCTCGTGCTCCTGGCGCACCACTACCGCGGCGAGTGGGAGTGGACCGACGCGGACCTGACCCAGGCGCAGGCACGTCTGGAGCGCTGGCGCTCGGGCCTGTCCACGGATGGCGGTCCAGACGCGAGCGAGACAGTCGCCGCGGTGCGCGCGGCCCTGGCGGATGACCTCGACACCCCGGCGGCGCTGGCCGCGGTCGACGCGTGGGTCGAGCGCTCGCTCAGTGCCAGCGGCGACGTGCGCTCGGCGCCCGGTGAGCTCGCTCGGGCGATCGACGCGCTGCTGGGCATCCGCCTCTGAGGCGCTGACGCCCGCGGACAAGCCCGTGGATCAGCCGGGGCCGGCGGTGTCCTCGCCCCGGCGACGCAGGTACCGCTCGAACTCCTTGGCGATCGCATCGCCGCTGGCCTCCGGCAGCTCCGAGGTGTCCTGCGCGCTCTCCAGCGCGGAGACGTACTCGGCGACGTCCTCGTCGGTGTTGGCGAGCTCGTCGACGCCGCGCTCCCACGCGCGGGCCTCGTCCTCGAGCTCACCGTGCTCGATGACCGTGTCGAGGAGGTCCTCCAGCTGCGCGAGCAGCGCCAGGGATGCCTTGGGGCAGGGGACCTGCGAGGCGTAGTGGGGGACAGCCGCCCACGCGGAGATCGAGACCATCTCGGCCTGGTGGGCCCCGTCCGCGACGACGCCGGTGATGCCGGTCGGGCCCTCGTAACGGGACGGCTCCAGCTCGTGACGGTAGGCGGTGGGCTCGTCCTCGCTGGAGCAGGTGACGGGGATCGGACGCGAGTGCGCGACATCGGCGAGCAGGGCACCGAGGGTGATCACCGTCGACACGCCGTGGGAGGCGGCGAGGTCGAGGATCTCGGCCGTGAAGGCCCGCCAGCGGAAGGAGGGCTCGATCCCGGTCACGAGCAGTACGTCCCGACCGAGGCTGTCCGGAGAGGCGAGCAGGATGCGGGTGGTGTTCCAGTGGAGGCCTCGCCCCTGTCCCTGGTTGATGACCCGGGGCCGGGTGACCTGGAAGTCGTAGTAGTCCTCGGGGTCGATCGCCGCCACGGTCTCGGCGTCCCAGAGGTCGCCCAGGTGCTCGATGACACGGGAGGCGGCCTCGCCGGCGTCGTTCCAGCCCTCGAAGGCACAGATCATCACCGGGTCGTGCAGCTCGGGCAGGTCCTCGATCTCGATCACCTGCACCAGCCTACGTCGGGCTACCGTGTCGCCCTGTGAGCACTGTGATCCCCGCGCCTGCGTCGCGCGATCTGCCCGCTGCCGTCCTGTGGGACATGGACGGCACCCTCGTCGACACCGAGCCCTACTGGATGCGCGCCGAGCACGAGCTCGTCGAGGAGTTCGGCGGCACGTGGACCCACGAGCTGGCGCTCCAGCTCGTCGGCAACCCGCTGCTCGTCTCGGCGAGGTTCATCCTCGAGAACTCACCCGTCGACCTCTCACCCGAGGAGGTCGTGCACCGGCTCCAGTCGCGGGTCATCGAGCAGATCGCGCACGAGATCCCGTGGCGGCCGGGTGCACGCGAGCTGCTCGCCGCGTGCCGGGAGGCGGACCTCCCGTCGGCCCTGGTCACGATGTCGTGGACGGACCTGGCGCAGGCCGTCGTCGACGCGACGGAGCCGGGCTCCTTCGGCCTCGTGGTGACAGGTGACATCGTCACGCAGGGCAAGCCGCACCCCGAGCCGTACCTCACGGCTGCCGCCCGGCTGGGCGTCGATCCCGCCGCCTGCGTCGCCATCGAGGACTCGCCGACCGGCGTCCGCTCGGCCGTCGCCGCTGGTGTGCCGACCCTGGCCGTCCCGCACGTCGTCGAGGTCCCGGCCATCGACGGTGCGGTGCCGCTGACCACGCTGGTGGGGGTCACCCCCTTCGACCTCATGGCGTTGGCCACCGGTGCCCAGCAGCCCGCACGACCTTAAGGGCGAGCGGGCGAAGGGGGCGTCTCGGCTTCGGGGGTGATGATCTCGATCGTCTCGGGCAGGTCGGGGGGAGTGCCGCCGAAGGCGGGGCAGAGCGGCTTGAAGTCGCACCAGCCGCACAGCTTCGTCGGGTTGGGGCGGAAGTCCCGCGCCGCCACCGCCTGCTCGATCGCTGACCAGACCGCCCGGACATTGCGCTCCAGGGCCAGGAGGTCGGCCTCGTCCGGGACATAGCGGATGACCGTGCCGTCCTTGAGGTAGACCAGCTGCAGCAGGTCGGGGACCCGACCCGTGCGACGCCAGATGACCAGCCCGTAGAACTTCATCTGGAAGAGCGCCTTGCCCTCGAAGCCCGCCGCGGGCGTGCGCCCCGTCTTGTAGTCGACGACCCGCACCTCCCCGGTGAGGGCGACGTCCAGCCGGTCGATGATGCCGCGCAGGACGAGCCCGTCGACCTCGGTCTCGACCTTGACCTCACGTTGAGAGGGCTCGAGTCTCGATGGGTCCTCGAGGGTGAACCATCGGTCGACGAGCTTCTCAGCCGCGAGGAACCACGACTGCTCGCTGAGCGAGGCGTCGTCGGCCAGCATCTCGGCCAGCTCGGGTCGTTCGGCGACCAGGGCGGCCCACTGACCCGGCACCAGTGCCCGGGCGGCCTCGGGGGTGCGCTCGGCTGCGGGCAGGTCGAAGATCTCCTCGAGCACGGCGTGCACGAGCGTCCCACGAGCCGCTGCCGGTGACGGTGCCTCCTCGAGGCGGTCGATCGTGCGGAAGCGGAACTTCAGCGGGCACTGCTTGAAGTCGGCTGCGCGAGAGGGGGAGAGCGCGGCCCTCACTCGGGGGAGTACCCGAGGTTGGGCCCGAGCCAGCGCTCGGCCTCCCGCATCGTCCAACCCTTGCGCTCCGCGTAGTCCTCGACCTGGTCCTTGGCCAGGCGTCCCACGACGAAGTACTGGCTGTCCGGGTGACCGAGGTACCAGCCGGAGACGGCGGCTCCCGGCCACATCGCCATCCCCTCGGTCAGCTCGATGCCGATCTCGTCGACATCGAGCAGCGACCAGAGGGTCTTCTTCTCGGTGTGGTCGGGGCACGCCGGGTAGCCCGGCGCCGGGCGGATGCCGTCGTAGGCCTCCTTGATGAGTTCCTTGTTGTCGAGCGACTCATCGGGCGCGTAACCCCAGAACTCCTTGCGGACGCGCTCGTGGAGCCGCTCGGCGAAGGCCTCGGCGAAGCGGTCGGCCAGCGCCTCGAGCAGGATCGCGTTGTAGTCGTCGTGCTCGGCCTTGAACTCCATGATCTTGTCGGCGGCACCGATGCCACCGGTGACCGCGAAGGCGCCGATCCAGTCCTGCACGCCAGTGTCCTTGGGCGCGACGAAGTCCGCGAGGCTGCGGTTGGGCACGCCCGCGCGGTGCTTGCCCTGCTGGCGCAGCATGTGCAGCGTGTGCGCCACCTCGGTCCGCGACTCATCGGTGTAGATCTCGATGTCGTCGCCCACCGCGTTGGCGGGGAAGAGGCCGATGACCCCCTTGGCCGTCAGCCACTTGTGCTCGATGATCTGGTCGAGCATCTCCTGGGCCTCGTCGTAGAGCTTGCGGGCGACCTCACCAGTGGCCGGGTTGTTGAGGATGTCCGGGAAGGAGCCCTTGAGCTCCCAGGCGTTGAAGAAGGGCTGCCAGTCGAAGTACTCGCGCAGCTCGGCCAGGTCGTAGTCCTCGAAGACCACGCGCGTCGGCGTCACGCCGGCCAGGTGCGGCTGCTCGGCGCCCCAGTCGATCGGGGTACGAGCCTCCTGCGCCTGCTCGTAGGTGAGCATCGGGCGCTCGTTGTTCTTGGACGCGTGCCGGGTGCGCAGCGCCTCGTAGTCGGCCGCCACCTCGTCGAGCAACGCCGCCTTGTGGGTCTCGTGGAGCAGCTGGCTGACGACCGGGACGGAGCGCGAGGCGTCCTTGACCCAGACGACCGGCCCGTCGTACTGCTGGTCGACCTTGACTGCGGTGTGGGCGCGCGAGGTCGTCGCGCCACCGATGAGCAGCGGGATCTCGAAGCCCTGGCGCTGCATCTCGGAGGCCACGCCGACCATCTCGTCGAGCGAGGGCGTGATGAGACCGGACAGCCCGATGACGTCGGCGTCGTGCTCGCGGGCCGTCTCGAGGATCTTTTGCGTCGGGACCATGACGCCCAGGTCGATGACGTCGTAGTTGTTGCACTGGAGGACGACGCCGACGATGTTCTTGCCGATGTCGTGCACATCGCCCTTGACCGTCGCCATGACGATCAGCCCGTTGGAGCGGGAGGCGTCGCCCGGCTTCTTGGCGGCCTCGATGTACGGGATCAGGTGTGCGACGGCCTTCTTCATCACGCGGGCGGACTTCACGACCTGGGGGAGGAACATCTTGCCGGCGCCGAAGAGGTCGCCGACGACGCCCATGCCGTCCATGAGCGGACCCTCGATGACCTCGATCGGCTGGCCGCCGGCCTGCTCGATCTCGACCCGCAGCGCCTCGGTGTCCTCGACGACCCACGTGTCGATGCCCTTGACCAGGGAGTGCGTGATCCGCTCGCGCAGGGGGTACTCGCGCCACTCCTGCGTGGCCTCCTCCTCCTTGGCCCCGGAGCCACGGTGCTTCTCCGCGACCTCGAGCAGGCGCTCGGTCGAGTCCTCCCGACGGTTGAGGACGACGTCCTCGATCCGCTCGCGCAGGTCCGGGTCGATCGTGTCGTAGGGGACGAGGGCCCCGGCGTTGACGATCCCCATGTCCATGCCGGCGTTGATCGCGTGGAAGAGGAAGACCGCGTGGATCGCCTCGCGCACCGGGTTGTTGCCGCGGAAGCTGAAGGAGACATTGGAGACGCCGCCGGAGACGAGCACGCCCGGCAGGTTGTCCTTGATCCAGCGCACGCCCTCGATGTAGTCGGTGCCGTACTCGGCGTGCTCCTCGATGCCGGTGGCCAGCGCGAAGATGTTGGGGTCGAAGACGATGTCCTCGGCGGGGAACCCGACGTCCTCGGTGAGGATCGTGTACGCCCGCTGGGCGATCTCCTTGCGCCGCTGCAGGTTGTCGGCCTGACCGTCCTCGTCGAAGCCCATCACCACGATCGCCGCGCCGTACTTGCGGCACAGCCTGGCCTGCTCGATGAAGGGCTCGACGCCTTCCTTCATGGAGATCGAGTTGACGATCGCCTTGCCCTGCGTGCGCTGCAGGCCGGTCTCGATGACCTCCCACTTGGAGGAGTCGATCATCAGCGGGACACGGGAGATGTCCGGCTCGGAGCCGACGAGGTTGACGAAGGTGCCCATGGCGGAGACGCCGTCGAGCATCCCCTCGTCCATGTTGATGTCGATGACCTGCGCGCCGCTCTCGACCTGCTGGGCGGCGACGGCCAAAGCGGCCGGGTAGTCGTTGGCCTCGATGAGCTTGCGGAACTTCGCCGAGCCGGTGACATTGGTCCGCTCGCCGACGTTGACGAAGAGGGAGTCCGCGGTGACGTTGAAGGCCTCCAGACCGGAGAGCCGCAGTGCCGGCTCGACCTCGACCGGGACGTGCGGGGCGGCGGAGCCCACCCCCTTCGCGATCTCGGCGATGTGCTCGGGCGTGGTGCCGCAGCAGCCGCCGACGATGTTGACCAGCCCGGAGGTGGCGAACTCCGCGACGAGGGTGGCCATGTAGGCCGGGTCCTGGTCGTACTCACCGAAGGCATTGGGCAGCCCGGCGTTGGGGTAGGCGGAGATGTAGGTGTCGGCGACGCGGCCGAGCTCGACGACGTACTGACGCAGCTCCTCGGCACCGAGCGCGCAGTTGAGCCCCACGGCCAGTGGCTGGGCGTGGCGGACGGAATTCCAGAAGGCCTCGGTCGTCTGCCCGGTCAGCGTGCGGCCGGAGGCGTCGGTGATCGTGCCGGAGATGATGACCGGCCACCGACGGCCGTGCTGCTCGAAGAGGGTCTCGAGGGCGAAGATCGCCGCCTTGGCGTTGAGTGTGTCGAAGATCGTCTCGACGAGCAGGATGTCGACCCCGCCCTCGACGAGGCCGCTGGCCTGCTCGAGGTAGGCCTCGACGAGCTGGTCGAAGGTGATGTTGCGGATGGCCGGGTCGTTGACGTCGGGGGAGATCGACGCGGTCCGCACCGTCGGGCCGAGGGCACCCATGACCCACCGCGGGCGCTGCGGGTCGCGGGCGGTGAACTCGTCGGCGGCCTGGCGGGCCAGCCGCGCGGCGGCGACATTGATCTCCCGCGCCAGCTCCTGCATGCCGTAGTCGCCCATCGAGACGCGTTGCGCGTTGAAGGTGTTGGTCTCGATCAGGTCGGCGCCCGCCTCGAGGTACTGCCGGTGCAGGTCCGCGATGATCTCGGGCTGGGTGAGGCACAGCAGGTCATTGTTGCCCTGCAGGTCACTGGCCCAGTCGGCGAAGCGCTCCCCGCGGAAGTCGGCCTCAGACAACCCCTGACGCTGGATCATGGTTCCCATACCGCCGTCCATGAGGAGGATGCGCTGACTCAGCGTCTCCCTCAGCTGGTCGGTGGCGTCGGGGCGCAGATCGGTGTCAGTCACCGTGAAGATCCTGTCGAAGGGGGCGGAGTGCGTCTTCATTATCCCCATCCGGGCCTCTCGCCTAAGGTCAGGTCCATGGCAGCGCCCCCGGACGACCACCCTCCTCGCGGCATCCGTCTGGCCACGATCGGCTCCGTGCCCGTCTACCTCGGCTGGTCCTGGTTGCTGATGGGCGGCCTCATCGTCTTCCTCGTCGGTCCGTCCACCGCACAGGTCCACGGCACGAGCGTCGGCTACTCCGTCGCGGTGATCTACGCCCTCGCGCTGCTGCTGAGCGTGCTGGCCCACGAGGCCGCCCATGCGGTCACGGCCAGGTCCTTCGGACACACCGTCCACCGCGTCGTTGCTGACCTGTGGGGCGGGCACACCGCATTCGAGGCCTCACGAGCCACCCCGATGACCTCGGCTGCGATCGCGGTCGTGGGTCCGCTCACCAATGCCGTGATCGCCATCATCTGTCTGGTGATCGCCACGGTGCTCGGCACAGGGGTCCCGGCGATGGTCCTGGGCGGCATTGCCTTCGTCAACGGCGCGCTCGCGGTGCTCAACATGCTGCCCGGGCTCCCGCTGGACGGCGGCCAGATCGTCGAAGCGGTTGTGTGGGGGATCACCAAGGACCAGGGGCGCGCCCGGGTGGTCGCGGGCTACCTGGGCCGGGGCATGGTCATCGTCATCGTCATGGCGGTCATCGGTGTCCCGCTGCTCGAGGGACGCTCGCCGAGCACCTCGACCCTGCTCTGGACCCTCCTCGTCGCGGCCTTCCTGTGGTCCGGCGCGACGCAGGCCATCGGCCACGGCAAGGCGCTCGGTACCCTCTCCGGGCTGGACGTCCGGGCGATCCTCGAGCCGGCCGCGGGCATCGCCCACGACCGTCCGGTCGGCGAGCTGACCTCCCTTCGCGCCCTGCCGGTCGTCGTCGACGCTGCCGGGGCGCCGCTCGGCCTCATCGACCACGACGCCCTGCGGAGCGTGCCGCCGCAGGCGGTGGACTCCACCCCGGTCTCCGCCGTCCTCGCCAATGCACCCGACGGCTGGGCCGTCGACCTCACCCCGGGCCGGGAGGCGATCGAGCTGGTCACCGCCTTCCAGGAGTCGCGCTCGCGGATCGTCGCGGTGAGCGAAGGGGGAGTCCTGCGGGGCGTCGTGCGGGTCGAGCGGGTCAACGCAGCCCTCACGCGCAACTAGACTCGCGCACCATGAGCGCCACCGGATCTGCCTACCGTCGCGGCCCCTTCCGTGAGGGGGACCGCGTCCAGCTGACCGACCCCAAGGGGCGGCTGCACACCATCTCCCTGACGCCGGGCAAGGAGTTCCACACCCACCGGGGGCACGTCAAGCACGACGACCTCATCGGCGCGCCTGACGGGACGACGGTCACCAACACCGCCGGTACCGAGTACCTCGCGCTGCGCCCGCTGCTGTCCGACTACGTCATGTCGATGCCGCGTGGCGCGGCCGTCGTCTACCCCAAGGACGCCGGCCAGATCGTCACCATGGCCGATGTCTTCCCCGGCGCGAGCGTCGTCGAGGCCGGCGTGGGCTCGGGCGCCCTGTCGATGTCGCTGCTGCGTGCGGTGGGGGACACCGGCTCGGTGCACTCCTTCGAGCGGCGCGCCGACTTCGCGGAGATCGCCACGGCCAACGCCCGGGCCTTCTTCGGTGAGGACCACCCCGCGTGGACCGTCACCGTGGGCGACCTCGTCGAGTCGCTCCCGGATGCGGTCGAGCCCGGCACTGTCGACCGGGTCGTCCTCGACATGCTCGCCCCGTGGGAGTGCCTCGAGGTCGTCGCTGACGCGCTCGTGCCCGGTGGGGTCCTCATCTGCTACGTCGCCACGGCCACCCAGCTGAGCAAGGTCGCCGAGGCGATGCGCGACTTCGGGACCTTCACCGAGCCGGAGGCCTTCGAGACCCTGCTGCGCGGCTGGCACCTCGAGGGCCTGGCCGTCCGTCCGCAGCACCGCATGCACGGGCACACCGGGTTCCTGATCACGACCCGTCGACTGGCCCCCGGCGTGACCCCGCCCGCACGCAAGCGTCGCCCCGGCAAGGGCTACGCCGCACAGGAGGAGGGCAGCGAGACCGAGGCCCCCCAGGTCGAGCCGGCACCGGGTGCCGACGACGCCGAGTGGACCCCCGAGGCACTGGGGGAGCGGATCGCGTCGGAGAAGAAGATGCGCAAGTTGACTCGCGGAGTGGTCCCCCCGACCCCACGCTGAGCAGACGCGAGAGACTGGCAGGGAGCGCCGTCACCACGGCGGGAAGGGAGCACAAGTCCATGACCACCGACCCCACCCCCCAGGACGTGCGGGCACTGCAGGACAAGCTGACGCACCAGCAGTCGCAGATGTCCACCGTCGCCTCGCAGAACGAGCGCCTCGTGCGCACGCTCAAGGATGCCCGCCAGCAGATCGTCTCCCTGCGTGAGGAGATCGAGCGCCTGGCCCAGCCCCCTTCGTCCTATGCCGTGATCGTCGACGTCCACGAGGACGACAAGACGGTCGACGTGCTCTCCGGCGGACGCAAGATGCACGTGGCCGTCTCCCCGGCGGTGGAGCTGAGCGAGCTCGGCGTCGGCCGCGAGGTGCGGCTCAACGAGGCGATGAATGTCGTCTCCGTCCACGCCGAGGACGTCGCCGGCGAGGTCGTGGTCGTCAAGGAGGTCCTCGACGAGGACCGCCTGCTCGTGCTCATGCGCCAGGACGAGGAGCGGGTCGTGCGCCGCGGCAGCCGGGTCACCGACAAGCAGGTGCGCGTCGGTGATGCCGTGCTCGTCGACCAGCGCAGCAACATCGCGGTTGAGCGGATCCCCCGGGCGGAGGTGGCCGACCTCGTCCTCGAGGAGGTGCCCGACCTCGACTACGACGACATCGGTGGGCTCAGCGCGCAGATCGAGGCGATCCGCGACAGCGTCGAGCTGCCCTACCTGCACGCCGACCTCTACGAGCGCCACCAGCTCAAGGCACCCAAGGGGGTCCTGCTCTACGGTCCTCCCGGCAACGGCAAGACGATGATCGCCAAGGCGGTCGCGGCGTCGTTGGCGCGCAAGGTCGCCGAGCGCACCGGGCAGGAGAGCGCGACGGCGTACTTCCTCAACATCAAGGGCCCCGAGCTGCTCAACAAGTACGTCGGGGAGACCGAGCGACACATCCGGGTGATCTTTCACCGCGCCCGGGAGAAGGCCAGCGACGGCACGCCCGTGGTCGTCTTCTTCGACGAGATGGACAGCCTCTTCCGCACCCGCGGCTCGGGCGTCTCCTCCGACGTCGAGACGACGATCGTGCCGCAGCTGCTCGCCGAGATCGACGGCGTCGAGGGCCTGGACAATGTCATCGTCATCGGCGCGACCAACCGTGAGGACATGATCGACCCCGCGATCCTGCGTCCCGGGCGCCTCGACGTGAAGATCAAGATCGAGCGGCCCGATGCTGAGGGCTCGCGCGACATCTTCAGCAAGTACCTCACCGCCGACCTGCCGCTGCACCCCGAGGATCTCGAGGAGCACGACGGCGACCGCCAGGCCACGGTGGACGGGATGATCGACGCCGCGGTCGAGCACATGTACGCGGAGTCGGACGCCAACCAGTTCCTCGAGGTCACCTACCAGGGTGGCGACAAGGAGATCCTGTACTTCAAGGACTTCAACTCCGGCGCGATGATCCAAAACATCGTCGACCGGTCCAAGAAGGCCGCGATCAAGGACTTCCTCACCACGGGCATCGAAGGGGTGCGCGTCGGCCACGTCCTCGACGCGTGCATCGCGGAGTTCAAGGAGAACGAGGACCTGCCCAACACGACCAACCCCGACGACTGGGCCAAGATCTCGGGCAAGAAGGGCGAGCGGATCGTCTACATCCGCACGCTCATCGGCGGCAAGTCCGGCGGGGCCGAGCCGGGTCGCTCGATCGACACGGGGTCACGGACGGGTCAGTACCTCTAGACCTACACGGGCCTGTACGAGCCCGGCCTCGAAGACCTGCGGGCGGAGTGGTCCGAGTGGTCGCGCTGGACGCAGGGGCGCTGTTCGCGGCCAACCCGACGGAGCCCATGACCATCGGCCCCGTCAAGCAGACCGAGGTGCTGGCCCGAGCGGCGCAGGAGAACCGGGACCAGCAGATGCTGGCCGATCTCCAGGCACTGAGGGTCGAGACCACCGCTTTGCCGGATGACGCTGGCCTCCGACTGGCGCGGCTGCGGGCTCACACCAGCGCGAAGATGGCCGACTGCTGCGTGCTGCTCACCCCTGAGCGCCAGTTCGCACGAGGAGGAACGCCAGTGGCTACACCTGTACGACGGCCACCAGCAGGGGGATGATCGCCGCGAATCCCATGCCGATGGCGGCGCCGACAGACCCCACGGCCATCGTGCTGCGCCCGGGCATGTGGTCCCCGTGCACCGTGGCTGTCGTGACGACCAGCGAGACGATGAGCCCGAGGGCCGCACACGGGACGACGAAGAAGGCGGGGACCCATGCCCAGCTGATCGCGGTCGTGGCTGCCGGGATGAGGTCTCCCGGGGTCTGCACGCCCGGCGCCAGGGTGAGGCCGACGAGGGCGACGCACACCAGTGGGACGGTGACGACGAACCAGAGCAGCGTGACGGAGCTCGAGACCGCAGCGCGGGCGCATCGGGAGCCGCCTGCGTGGGCGACGGTCGCGTTCATGTCCGAAGCCTAGTGCTTGCGACAGGGGCACAGCGACGGCTCGGGCACAGCGACACTGATCAGCACGCTGTCAGTCGCCCTCGGGCTGACGGGGCTGTCGGATCCCCAGCTCGCCGACGACCCGACCGCGCTCGGCGGGCGGCACGACTCCGCGCCCGGGGGTGTGATCATCGGGTCCCCGCAGGTCCTCCAGTCCGAGCGGATCACCGACCTGGGTGTGCTCCACGGGCGGGTGCACGCGCCCGCGCCCCGAGCCCGTGGGCCGCTGCGCGTCCGGTCGACGTCGGTCGAGCGCCCACAGCACGAGCCGCCAGCCGACGAGGGTCACGCCCAGGAAGAGCGTGGCCACGATGACGAAGGGGAGGGCCGTGCCCTGACCGACCATGTCCCGCAGGGCCATCCCGCCGAAGACGGTGGCGATCCACACAGTCGCCCCATGCCACAGCCGGGTCGGCCAGGTGCGGCTCGACAGGGCGACGACGGTCCACCCGATGGCCAGGCCGGCGAGGAAGGGCCAGGCCGTCTCCCACCAGCCGGCGGGGTCGAGCGGCTCGGCGTGGGTGCGTCGCCCGATGAGGGTGAAGACGGCGACGACGAGGACGTCGAGCCCGGCCGCGATCGCGGTGCGGCGACCGGGAGAGGTCAGCAGCTCGTCGCGGACACCAGCCATGTCAGGCTCCCTGCGCCAGGTGCCGGCGCAGCTCGTCGACGAGCTCGGCCCGGTGCTGGGCACCGGCCCGCGTCACTCCGGAGAAGCTGGCGAAGCCGTGCGGCAGCCCCACGTAGTTGGTGACCCGCACTGGGACCCCGGCCTCACGCAGCGCCTCTCCGTACCGCAGCCCGTCGTCGCGGATCGGGTCGAGGTCGGCGGTCTGGATGAGCGCGGGGGCCACCCCTGCGACATCGCCGAAGAGGGGCGAGACGAGGGGGTCGGTCAGCGAGACGGCATCGGCCGCGTCACCGATGTAGTGCGCGCGGAAGGCGAGGATCTTGGCCTCGGTGAGGATCGCCCCCTCGGAGTGCTCCTTGATGGACGGCGAGGCCATCGTCAGGTCGGTCGCCGGGTAGAGCAACGCCTGGTGGCGGATGACCGGCTCCCCGTCCGTCGTGCGCAGGTCCCGCAGCTGCTGCGCGACGACCGCTGAGAGGTTGCCCCCGGCAGAGTCCCCGCACAGCGCGATCCGCTCCCGGTCGACGCCGTGGTCGGCGTGCTCGTGCAACCACTGCGTGACGTCGATCGCGTCGAAAGCGGCGGTGGGAGCACGGTGCTCGGGTGCCATCCGGTAGTCGACGCTCACGACCACCGCATCGAGCTCGGCCGCGAGGTGGGTGCACAGCGGGTCGTACATGGGTGTGGAGCCCTGCACCCAGCCACCGCCGTGGAAGTACACGACGAGGGCGCGTCCCTCCCTTCGTCCTGACGGCGTGTACCAGCGAAGGGGGATCGACGCACCGTCACGGGCGGGAGCGCTGCCCTCGTCGATGGCCACGTCTGCGCGCACCCGACCGGTGATCCAGGAGAAGGGGGCCGACCTCGGGTACACCTTGACCCTGGCCGCCTCGATGTCCTCCAGGGTGGCGTCGACGATCGATACTCGCCCGACGTTGTCGAGGAAGGTGGTCACCAGACCCACCAGGGGGGCCAGGCCGGGGTAGGGACGCTTCACGGGTGCTCCTGGTGCAGGTGGTGGGTGACCTCGGCGACGAGCTCGTCGAGTGCCGCGTGGGCGGCCGGAGCGAACCCCGGGAAGGTGATGAAGCCGTGCGGCGCACCGCGATAAGTCGTCGCGCGCACCTCGACGCCGGCGTCCTGCAGGGCGGCGGCGTAGGCCAACCCGTCAGGCCGAAGGGGGTCGTGCTCGGCCGTCTGGACGAGCGCCGGTGGCAGGCCGGTGAGCTCGCCGAGGGCGGGGGAGAGCAGCGGGTTGCGCTCGTCGCCCTCGTCGCCGAGGTAGAGGCTGCGGAAGGACCGCATCATGTCGGGCGTCAGCAGGACGAAGCGTCGGTCGGCCCCCTGGAGCGCCTCGACCTCACGCTCGGTGAGGTCCGGTGCGGGGTAGACCAGGGCCTGGTGCCGCAGTCCGGCGAAGCCCTCGTCGCGCAGCTGCTGCGCCACCGCAGCGGCGAGGTTTCCGCCGGCCGAGTCCCCGGTGACCCCGACGGAGTCCGCCCGTGCCCCCAGCTCGGCTGCGTGCTCGATCGCCCAGTGGGTCGCGTCGAGGCAGTCGTGGACGGCCAGGGGAGCGCGGTGCTCGGGCGCCATCCGGTAAGCGACCGTGACCACGACGACCTGCGCCCGCGCCGCGACGGCGGTGCACCACGGGTCGTAGACGCCGATGTTGCCGATGACGAAGCCGCCCCCGTGGAAGTGCACGAGCAGCGGAAGGGGACCGCTCGCGCCATCGGGTCGGTGCACCCGGACCTTGAGCTCGTACCCGTCGCGGGTGGTGATCCGCTGCGATGTCGAGGTGACTCCGGAGGTGGGTGTGCCGAGGATCCACGTGTACGGCCGCCGCATCGGCAGGCTGCCGCGCATCCGCGACAGCTCCGCAGGGGTCATCTCCTCCGCGATCGCCGCCGACCGGGTCAGCCGGTCCAGCAACCGCGTGCGCCAGGGCATCCAGGGTCTCGTCACGCGCCCATTCCAGCATGTCCGCACCCCTTCTGGTGGAGGTGTGCGCGCAGACGAAAGGTCGGCGGGTCTACCTCCACCGCGGCGGCTCGGTCTTCCCAGTGGAGGTATACGCGCGGATGAAGGGTCGGCGGGTATACCTCCACCGCGCCTAGGGTGAGGGCATGAGCGTGCGTCGGGTCATGGGCATCGAGACGGAGTACGGGATCGCGGTGCCGGGGCAGCCCTGGGCCAACCCGATGGCGGCATCGGGTGAGGTCGTGACGACCTATGCCCGGGCACATGGGCTACGGGCGGGGCACGGCGCGTGGGACTACAGCGACGAGCACCCGCTGGTCGACGCGCGCGGGTTCGAGATGCCGAGGGCGCGGGCCGACATCTCGCAGCTGACCGACGCCGAGGACCCCTCGTTGGCCAACGTGGTCCTCGCCAACGGCGCCCGCCTCTACGTCGACCACGCGCACCCGGAGTACTCCTCGCCGGAGGTGACCTCCCCGCGCGATGCCATCGTCTGGGACCGGGCGGGCGAGCTGGTCATGCGCGAGATCGTCGCGCGGCTGGCCCAGCGCGAGCCGGGGATCAACCTCTACAAGAACAACACCGACGGCAAGGGCGCGTCCTACGGGACCCATGAGAACTACCTCGTGAGCCGGGTGACCCCCTTCGACCGCATCGTCTCGGGGCTCACGCCCTTCTTCGTCGCCCGCCAGGTGATGTGCGGTGCCGGGCGCGTCGGGATCGGGCAGGAGAGCGAGCACGCTGGGTACCAGATCGCCTCCCGCAGCGACTTCTTCGAGGCGACCGTGGGCCTGGAGACGACCTTCAAGCGGCCGATCATCAATACTCGCGACGAGCCCCACGCCGACCCCGACCAGTGGCGTCGGCTGCACGTGATCATCGGTGACGCCAACCAGGCGGATGTCGCCAACCTCGTCAAGCTTGGCTCGACCTCGCTCGTGCTGCGCCTGATCGAGGCCGGCGCGATCGACCGCGACCTGGAGATCCTCCACCCGGTCGAGTCGCTCAAGGTGATCTCGCACGACCCCACGTGCCGGGCCACCGTCCGGCTGCGCGACGGTCGCGACCTCACCGCCGTGCAGATCCTCACCGAGTACCTCGAGATGGCGACCTCCTTCGTCGAGCGCGAAGGGAGCGACCCCGCCACCGACGAGGTCCTGCACCACTGGGAGCGGCTCGTCGGCCTCCTCGCCGGCGACCCGATGGACGCGGCCGCCGACATCGACTGGGTCGCCAAGCTCGCTCTCCTGCAGCGCTACCGGGACCGCGACGGACTCGCGTGGGACGACCACCGACTGCGCGCGATCGACATCCAGTGGTCCGACGTGCGCCCCGACAAGGGCATCTTCCACAAACTCGAGGCGGGCGGACGGATCACCCGGCTGACCTCCGAGGAGGACGTGGCGGCCGCGGTGAGCACGCCGCCGGCCGACACCCGCGCCTGGCTGCGTGGGCGCATCGTCGAGGCCTTTGGGCCGCAGGTCATCTCGGCCTCGTGGGACTCCGTCGTCCTGCGGCTGCCGGGTGCCGGTCGCGTGGCGCGCCTGTCGATGCTTGATCCGCTGGCCTACGGACGCGAGGCGACCGAGGCGCTCGTGTCGGCAGGCGACATCGACGACCTCGTGGCGACCCTCGGGGCATAGGCTCGGGGCAGACCCCCTTCGGATAGGAGCAGCGATGGCGCAGGAGCAGATCCGACCCCAGTCCAACGGTGGCGGCGATGACGCGCAGCCCGAGGACGGCTTCGGTCAGGTGGGCGCGACCAACGCGGCCCGCGACGAGGACATCGACTCGGTGCTCGACGAGATCGACGGTGTCCTGGAGTCCAACGCCGAGGAGTTCGTCAAGGGCTTCGTGCAAAAGGGCGGTCAGTGAGCCGAGACCCCGCGCAGGGACGACTGCCGGCGGCCTTCCTCGCCGCCGGCGGCTCATCCTTCACGGAGTTCGTGAGTCAGCACGACCCGGACCTGCTGCCCGGCGGGCGCGCGGTGCCGGCCACGCCGATGATCGACGTCCCGCACGGCACGACGATCGTCACCCTGACCTGCTCCGGTGGGCTCGTCATGGCGGGGGACCGCCGGGCGACGATGGGCAGCCTCATCGCCAACCGCGACATGCGCAAGGTCTTCGCCGCCGACGACCACAGCCTCGTCGGCATCGCCGGCGCGGCCGGCCCGGCGATCGAGATGGTGCGCCTCTTTCAGGTCGAGCTCGAGCACTACGCCAAGGTCGAGGGCACCCTGATGTCCCTCGAGGGCAGGTCCAACCGCCTCGCCGCGATGCTGCGGGGCAACCTCGGTCTGGCCATGCAGGGGCTGTCCGTCCTCCCGGTCCTCGGTGGCTATGACGCCGGTCGGGCCGCGGGACGGATCTTTTCCTATGACGTCACCGGTGGCTGCTACGAGGAGCAGGAGCACCACAGCATCGGCTCGGGCTCGCTCTTCGCCCGCGGTGCCCTCAAAAAGCTCTGGCAGCCCGACCTCGACCGGGCTGGCGCGATCCGCGTCGCCCTGGAGGCGCTCTACGACGCGGCCGACGACGACTCGGCGACCGGTGGCCCCGACGTGCACCGCCGCATCTGGCCGATGGTCGGCGTCGTCGACGCGGCGGGCGTGACCTTCGTCGACGAGGCCGAGTGCGAGAGCATCGTCGCCACGATCCTCGCCGACCGCCGCGAGGGGAGGGGAGCGCGGTGACCCAACCTCCCTTCTACGTCTCGCCCGAGCAGGTGATGGCCGACCGGGCCGACTTCGCCCGCGCCGGGATCGCCCGCGGTCGCTCCGTCGTCGTCCTGGGCTATGACGACGGCATCCTGCTCGTCGCCGACAACCCGAGCAGCCGCTCGCTCAACAAGATCGGCGAGATCTACGACCGCATCGCCTTTGCGGGCGTCGGCAAGTACAACGAGTTCGAAAACCTGCGGGTGGCCGGCATCCGCTACGCCGACCTGCGCGGCTACTCCTACGACCGCTCCGATGTCACGGCGCGCGGTCTGGCCAATGCCTACGCGCAGACGCTCGGCACCGTCTTCACGCAGGACCAGAAGCCCTACGAGGTCGAGATCGTCGTCGCCGAGGTGGGCGCGGTCCTGGCCGATGACCGCATCTACCGCCTCACCTACGACGGGTCCGTCGCTGACGAGCACGGATGGGTGGCGGTCGGCGGGGACAGCACGCGGCTCAACGAGGCGCTCGGTGAGCGCTGGCGCCCGGGCATGGACCTGCAGGACGCCTTCGCGCTGGCGGTGGACGTGCTCTCCCTCCCCTCCGAAGGGGGTGACCCGGCCGAACGGATCGCGGACGAGGCCCTCGAGATGGCTGTGCTGGAGCGACACCGGACACGACGCTGCTTCCGTCGGGTCAGTGCCCCCCTTCGCGCAGACGGATAGCCTGCCGACGTGGAACGACGCATCTTCGGGATCGAGACCGAGTTCGGCATCACCGCCGTCACCGACGGGCAACGACGGCTGACGCCGGACGAGGTGGCGCGCTATCTCTTCCGCAAGGTCGTCACGTGGGGGCGATCGAGCAATGTCTTCCTGCCCAACGGCTCCCGTCTCTATCTCGACGTGGGTAGCCACCCCGAGTACGCGACCGCCGAGTGCGACGACCTGGTCACCCTCATCGCGCACGACCGCGCGGGCGAGCTGATCGTCCAGGACCTCGTCGATGACGCGCAGGCACGGCTGAAGGAGGACGAGGTCGCCGGCGAGATCTATGTCTTCAAGAACAATGTCGACTCCGCAGGCAACTCCTACGGCTGCCACGAAAACTTCCTCGTCGCGCGCACGTCCAACTTCGGCGAGGTGACCGAGCGGCTGCTGCCCTTCCTCATCACCCGTCAGCTGATCGCGGGCACTGGCAAGCTCATGGCCAACGGACGCGGCGGGGCCACGTTTTCCGTCAGCCAGCGAGCCGACCACATCTGGGAGGGCGTCTCGTCGGCGACGACCCGCTCACGCCCGATCATCAACACGCGGGACGAGCCCCACGCGGACGCCGAGCACTACCGCCGGATGCACGTCATCGTCGGCGACTCGACGATGACCGAGACCACCACGCTGCTCAAGGTCGGCTCTGCCCACCTCGTGCTGCGGATGCTCGAGGACGGGGTGGCCCTGCCGGACATGGCGCTGGACAACCCGATCCGGGCGATCCGCGACATCAGCCTCGACCGCACCGGCCGCGCGCGGGTCAAGCTCGCCGACGGTCGGCGGATGAGCGCCCTGGAGATCCAGGGCGAGTACCTGTCCCGGGCCAAGGACCACGCCGCTCGCGAGGGCATCGACGACGCCGTGAGCGTGCAGGTGCTCGACCTGTGGGAGCGCACGCTGGACGCCATCACCGCCGACCACCTGGCCTCGGTCGGCACCGAGATCGACTGGGTCATCAAGTACCGGCTGCTCGACGCCTATGCCGCCAAGCACGGTCTCGACATCGCCGACCCGCGACTGGCCCAGCTCGACCTCGCCTACCACGACATCGACCCTCGCCGGGGGGTCCACCACCTGCTCCAGAGGGCGGGCAAGGTCGCGCGGGTCGTGACCGACGAGGACATCGCCGCAGCCGTCGACACGCCGCCGCAGACGACTCGGGCGCGGCTGCGCGGCGAGTTCGTGCGCACGGCCCGGGAGCACGGCCGCGATGTCACGGTCGACTGGGTGCACCTGAAGATCAACGACGAGGCGCAGCGCACCGTCCTGTGCAAGGACCCCTTTGCCGCGGTGGACGAGCGGGTGGACCGGCTGCTGGAGATCCTCTCCGCACCACGAGGTCCGCGCGGACCCTGAGTCAGGCGATGTCCAGACTCCGTGGTTAGGGTGATCCGGCCAGAGTGTCCCCGAACCATCGAGGTTGATCGTGCCCCAGAAGGCCACCCGTCTGACCGCAGCCGTCGCGGCGTCCGTCGCTGCGCTGCTCACGCTGAGCGCCTGCGGCGGCGACTCCGAGTCAGACCCCACGAGTGCGGCGAGCGATCCGTCGGCATCGGCCTCGTCGTCCGAGCCGTCGCCGGTCACCCTGGCTGATCCCAAGCCGGAGGACGCCAAGGCGGTCAAGGACATCAAGGTCACACAGGCCTCGGACAAGAAGGCACCCAAGATCTCGATCAAGGACAAGCCGCTCAAGGTCAGCGAGACGACCCGCACGATCCTGGACGAGGGCACGGGCGAGGACGTGCCCGACACCGGCTTCGTCGAGGTCGACCTGGCGATGTACTCCGGCAAGGACGGCAAGATGATCGCCGACTCGGAGACCTACTCGAGCGGACCGATCGTGCTCGCCATGGAGACCCAGGGAGCTCTGCCGGGGCTGATCAAGTCGATCAAGGACCAAAAGGTCGGCTCGCACGGCGTCTCCGTCATGCCGCCCAAGGATGTCTTCGGTGAGCAGGGCGCGCCGCAGTACGGCGTCGACGGCAAGGACAGCCTCGTCCTCGTCTACGACGTGCGTGGTGTCATGCCGACCGAGGCCGAGGGCACCACGGTGACCCCGCCCAAGGGCCTGCCCACGGTCAAGGTCAACAAGGACGCTCCTGCTGACATCACGATCCCCAAGGACGTCAAGAAGCCCAAGAAGCTGGTCCAGCAAAAGCTCATCGAGGGCAAGGGCAAGACGCTCAAGAAGGGCGATCAGGTCTACGTCAACTACACCGGCGTGACCTTGGACGACGGCAAGATCTTCGACACCACCTTCAAGGAGGGGCGCGGCACCTACGCCTTCGGTCTGGGTGTGGAGCCCTCCATCCCGGCCTGGGACAAGTCCCTCGTGGGCGCCACGGTCGGTGACCGACTGCTGCTCGTCGTGCCATCCAAGGAGGGCTATGGCAAGGAGGGCTCTCCGGATGGCACCATCAAGCCCAACAAGGACCTGGTCTTCGTCGTGGACATCCTCGGCGCCTACTGATCCCACCCACCCGCCACACCCACAAGGAGACGCACATGCCCTTTGACCCCAGCACGACCAAGCCCGAGATCGACTTCCCGGAGGGCGAGGCGCCCACCGAGCTCGTCGTCGAGGACATCGCCGTCGGTGACGGCGCCGAGGTGACCCCCGGGTCGCCCATCCAAGCCCACTACGTCGGTGTCGCCCACTCGACCGGCGAGGAGTTCGACGCCTCCTGGAACCGCGGGGCCCCCCTCGCCTTCACCGCAGGCATCGGACAGGTCATCAAGGGCTGGGACGACGGCCTCCTCGGCATGAAGGAGGGTGGTCGCCGCAAGATCACCATCCCGCCGCACCTGGGCTACGGCGACCGCGGCGCGGGCGCAGCCATCAAGGGTGGCGAGACCCTGATCTTCGTCGTCGACCTCGTGCAGGTCGGCTGACTCTCAGGACAGCAGCGAGGCCGCATGACGGCCGGCCAGGGCCGCGGTGAGGAAGGGCGTCATGTCCTCCGCCGCGGCCCTGCCCATGCTCACGAGGGGAACCGGGCTGCTCGAGAGCGCCTCGGCGACCCCGTCAGGGGGCAGGACCACCAGCCGAGGGAATCCCGCGGTAGACGCCATCGCCGTCGTCACCTGCTCGCGCACCCGGGGCCACGGCGCCTGATCGCTGTCCGGCACGACGACATCGGCACGGCCGAGCAGCGCGCGCGTGATCACCGTGGTCGTGTGGTGCGACAGCCCGAGGTGCCGAGGGCGAGGGTCGCTGCCCGACACGCGCGGGACCGCGATGGCGTGGCCGCGCAGCACGTGGACGGCGTTGAGCGCGTCGCCGGTGGACAGCCCCGACCATCCCCAGGTCGTCGACGAGCCGGCATTGCCCGGGCCCTGGGCCATGACCACGAGGTCGCACCCCAGGACATGCCGTGCGGCCAGCAGGGCCGAGTGGACGGTGATCGCCTCGTGCTCCCCACCGAAGGCCTGACCGGCGGTGATCGTCGTGGCCAGCCACCCGGCGTCGACGAGCTCTGCAGCGCTGTCCGACAGGGCGAAGGGGAGGGCCGCCGAGTCCGTCATCACGTACGCCACGCGGGCGTCGGGCGCGACCGAGCGGATCCCGGCGAGCACGGCCGGAAGGGTGGAGTGCAGCTCCGCGACGACGACCGGCATCCCGTGCAGGTCGCCGGCGGCGATGTCGGGATGGTCGCGCATCGCCTCGTGGTGCGCAGACTCCTGCTCCTCGAGGGCCAGCACCATTTCCTGCAGCGGTGTGTACCGAGCCTTGACGATGTGGCCGGGAGCCTCCGCCGGGTCCGTCGGGAGCTGCGAGCGGTTGGCCACGACGAGCGCGTGACCCCCGGTGCCAAGGCGCCGGCGCAACGCCGAGATGTTGAGCAGGACCGTGTCGCCGACCTGGGGCGAGCCCACGAGACCGGTGAGGGCGAGGGCGGGCGTGTCGCTCCCGTCGACCTCGACGCGCAGCCGAGTGGCTCCCTGACGGGAGCCGGTGATCTCGCGGACCACGCCGCTGCGCCAGTGGATCATGTCCGGCAGGTTAGCCTCAGCGTGACGAAGGGAGCGATGTGGCTGCACCCAACACGCCCGCCGCGAAGACCGAGCGCCTGCTCAACCTGACGATGAGCCTGCTCTCGTCGCGGATCCCGGTACCCAAGCAGCGGATCCGACGCATGGTCGAGGCCTACCAGCTCGTGGAGTCCGACGAGGCCTTCGACCGGATGTTCGAGCGCGACAAGGAGGACCTGCGTGCCATGGGCATCCCGCTGGTCACCGAGGACATCGGGATCTTCGAGGACGAGCAGGGCTATCGCATCGACCAGCGCGAGTACGCGCTGCCGCCCGTCGAGCTCGCCGCGGACGAGCGCGCCGTCGTCGGCCTCGCCAGCCGTGCGTGGGCGCACGCGACGATGGCCGGCACGGCAGCGACCGCCTGGCGCAAGGTGGCTGCGAGCGACGAGGTGGGGGAGGACCCCTTCGCCGGTCTGGAGCCACAGCTCGGAGGCGCCGAGCCGGCCTTCGAGCCGCTCAAGGACGCCGTCCTGTCGGGGACGTCGGTCCGCTTCGACTACGCCCGCCCCGGGACCGAAGGGGCCGCCCCTCGCCGGGTCGAGCCCTGGTACCTCACCGCGTGGCACGGTCGCTGGTACCTCGTCGGGCACGACCTCGACCGCGCAGCGACCCGTGTCTTCCGGCTCTCGCGCGTCACCTCCGCCGTGACCGTCACACGCGACCCGATCACTGTGGCGATCCCCGACGACATCGACCCGGTGCGCATGATCGCCGCGATCGATGGCCGTGAGCCCTCCCAGTCGCCCGCCGTGCTGCGCATGCGCACCGACGCCGGTCACTGGCTGCGCCGCCGAGCCGATCGGGTCGAGCCGATCGACGAGCAGTGGGACCGGGTGCACCTGCAGCACGCCGGCCTGCATGGCTTCGCCAGCGAGATCGCCAGCCACGGCGCTGATGTCGTCGTCGAAGAACCCGCCGATCTGCGGGAGGCGGTCATCGACCACCTGCGCGCGGTCGTCGAGGTGCACCAAGGGAGCGTGCGATGAGTCGTCCGAGCGTGGAGTCCGCGACGAGCCGCGTCCAGCGTCTGCTGACGATGGTCCCGTGGCTCGTCAGCCGTCAGGGCATCGAGATCGAGGAGGCCGCGGCCGGCCTGGGCATCACCGAGCAGCAGCTCGTCGCCGACCTCGACCTGCTCTTCATGTGCGGCTACGGGCAGATGCCCGACGAGATGATCGAGGCCAGCTATGAGGGCGGTCGGATCTTCGTCACCAACGCCGACGCGATCGCCCGCCCGCTGCGCCTGAGCGTCGACGAGGCGATCTCGCTCATCGTCGGGCTGAGGTCCTTGGCCGCGAGCGGTGCGGGGGAGAGCAGTGCTGTCGAGCGCGCCCTGACCAAGCTCGAGGAGGCCACCGGATCCATCCCCGGGATGGAGCGCGTGGTCGTCGTCGAGGACGACACGCAGGTCGGGCAGACGACGGCCGTGCTGCGTGACTCGCTGGCGGCCGCCCGCAGAGTGCATCTGACCTATGTCGTCCCGAGCCGCGACGAGCGCACCGAGCGCGATGTCGACCCGATGCGGCTGGCCCACGTCGAGGGGCACTGGTACCTCGAGGGCTGGTGCCATCGAGCCCAGGACGTGCGCCTCTTCCGCGCGGACCGGATCGAGGCCGTCGAGGTCCTCGACGAGGCAGCGACGCCGCCGGAGGGCGTGGCCCGACGCGACCTGAGTGCCGGGGCCTACCAGCAGGGCGCTGGTGATGTAGCCGTCACGCTGCGGCTGAGCCCGGCTGCCCACTGGGTCGCGGAGTACTACCCGGTGACCTCTCGGGAAACATCCGGCGAAGACCTCGTCGTCACCCTGCCCACGAGCAACGAGGGTTTCCTGCGCCGCCTGGTGCTGAGGTTGGGGGGTTCTGCCGAGGTCACCGGGCCCGGTTCACTGCGCGAGGCCGTCGTCCTCCACGCGAGCGAGGCACTGTCGGCATACGGCACGCCCTGAGCGTCGTCCCCTGACGCACAGGGACGAGGCATACACTGAATTCGTTGGTCGCCATCCGAAAGGTTCTGCCATGCCCAATCTGGGCCCCATGGAAATCATCCTCATCCTCGTCGTCATTCTGCTGCTCTTCGGCTTCAAGAAGCTTCCGGATGCCGCGCGCAGCGTCGGCAAGTCCGCTCGGGTCTTCAAGTCCGAGGTCAACGAGATGAAGGAAGAGGACCGCCAGCGCGAGGAGGCCAAGAAGTCGCGCGAGAGCGGCGCCACGCCCACCGCCGACGACAGGCCCTCCATCGACGAGGCCAAGCCCCGCACGGACGACCAGTCCGGCCCGGTTGCCTGAGCCAGCCCCCTTCGCCCCTTCACGCATGACCAGACGCGAGCGCACGCCCAAGGACCCTGAGGGGCGGATGCCGCTCAAGGCGCACCTGCTCGAGTTCCGCAACCGGCTGATCAAGGCTGCCCTCGCGATCGTCGTCGGTGCCGTCGTCGGCTGGATCATCTACAACCCAGTGCACATCGGTTCCTTCACGTATGCAGGGGTGTACGACCAACTGACGTACCCCTTCGACGAGTACAAGGCGACCAATCCCGACAGTGTCGTCACGCTGAACTTCGGCAACGCGACCTCGGCCTTCACCACCCAGCTCGGCCTGTCGCTCTTCACGGGTGTGATCATCTCCAGCCCCATCTGGGTCTGGCAGATCTGGGCCTTCATCCTCCCGGGTCTGACCAAGAAGGAGCGGCGCCTCTCGCTGGGGGTCTTCGGCACGGCCCTGCCGCTCTTCCTCGCCGGGTGCTTCTTCGCCTACCAGACTCTGCCCAAGGCCCTGCTCATCCTCTTCGGGTTCACCCCCGACGACGACAAGTCGAGCAACATCCAGCAGGCGAGCGACTACTTCACCTTCATCACCCGCTTCATCCTCGCCTTCGGCCTGGCGTGGCTCCTGCCGGTCTTCCTCGTCGGCTTGTGCGCGATGGGGATCCTCTCGGGCAGGACCCTGAAGAAGTCCTGGCGGATGGCGATCCTGCTCATCTTCATCGCGTCGGCGGTCATCACCCCGACACCGGACCCCTTCACGATGTTCCTCCTGGCGGGTCCGCTGTGCGCGCTGTACTTCATCGCCCTCGCCATCTGCCTGGTCATCGACAGACGACGTGTGCAGTCGGGCGCGGAGCCCGACTGGTCGGACCTGTCCGACGACGAGGCCTCCCCGCTGACCTGACCGGGCGCAGGAGTCGCACTCGCTGGCATAGCGTGGGGGCATGTCCTCTCCCGCCGACCGTTACGCCGCTGCCCGTCGACGCAGCGGTGCGGAGCTGACCGCCTTCGCCGCGTCCGTCGGCTTCGAGCTCGACCCCTTCCAGATCGAGGCCTGCGAGGCGGTCGAGGCGGGCCACGGGGTGCTCGTGGCCGCCCCCACCGGTGCCGGCAAGACGATCGTCGGTGAGTTCGCGGTCCACATGGCGCTGGCCCGCGGGCAGAAGGCCTTCTACACCACGCCGATCAAGGCGCTGAGCAACCAGAAGTACCACGAGCTCGCCGAGCGGCACGGCCACGACAACGTCGGGCTGCTGACCGGCGACACCTCCGTCAACGGCGAGGCGCCGGTCGTCGTCATGACGACCGAGGTCCTGCGCAACATGATCTACGCCGGGTCCACGACGCTCGACACGCTCGCCTTCGTCGTCATGGACGAGGTGCACTACCTCGCCGACCGATTCCGTGGAGCGGTCTGGGAAGAGGTGATCATCCACCTGCCGAGGTCGGTCCAGGTGATCTCGCTGTCCGCGACCGTGAGCAATGCCGAGGAGTTCGGCGACTGGCTCGCGGAGGTCCGAGGCGGCACCGAGGTCGTCGTCTCCGAGGTGCGTCCGGTCCCGCTGTGGCAGCACATGCAGGTGGGGCGCGATGTGCACGACCTCTTCGTCGACGAGGAGAGTGCCGCGCAGGGTTCGCCTGCCAAGGTCAACCCCGAGCTGCTCGACGCCATCCGCGACAAGGTCCGCTCCGGAGGTGGCGACGGTCCGTCGCACGGTGGCAGGGACGGGCGCCCGGGTCGAGGGGGGCACGGTGGCCGTGGAGGACGGGACCGCCGCGGCGGTCGTGACACCAGGGACTCGCGAGGCCGTGGTGGCCACAGCGCCCCGGGCCCGCGCGGGGGTGGGGGCCGCTTCGGTGGCGCAGCCTCGCGCACCGAGGTCATCCGCGAGCTCGACCGTGACGGTTTGCTCCCGGCGATCACCTTCATCTTCAGCCGCGCCGGGTGCGACGGCGCGGTGGGCCAGCTGCTGGGCAACGACGTTCGCCTGGTCTCCGAGCGCGAGGGCGAGCGCAACCGGCGCACCGTCGAGGAGCGCACCGCGTCCCTCGAGGGGGAGGACCTGGACGTCCTGGGCTACCACCAGTTCGTCGAGGGCATCTCGCGCGGATTCGCCGCCCACCACGCCGGGATGCTCCCACTCTTCCGCGAGGTCGTCGAGGAGCTCTTCACAGCCGGACGCATCCGTGCGGTCTTTGCCACGGAGACCCTGGCACTGGGCATCAACATGCCCGCCCGCACCGTGGTCCTCGAGAAGCTGGTGAAGTTCAACGGCGAGTCGCATGTCGAGATCACCCCTGCGGAGTACACCCAGCTGACCGGACGCGCGGGTCGTCGTGGCATCGACGTCGAGGGGCACGCCCTGGTCGTGTGGTCGCGCGGGATGGACCCGATGGCGGTGGCCGGTCTCGCGCAGACCCGGACCTATCCCCTTCGCTCCAGCTTCAAGCCGACCTACAACATGGCCGTCAACCTCGTCGCCCAGGTGGGCCGGCAGACGGCCAAGGAGGTGCTGGAGACCTCCTTCGCCCAGTTCCAGGCCGATCGGTCCGTCGTGGGGATCGCGACCCAGGTGCGCGACCAGCAGGAGTCCCTGCAGGCGTACGCCGAGGCGATGCACTGCCACGTCGGTGACTTCCGCGAGTACGCGGCGCTGCGCCGCCGGATCACGGATCTGGAGAAGGAGGGCTCGCGCAAGCGCAATGTCAATCGTCGCGCGGAGATCGCCGTGTCGCTCGAAGCCCTGCGCGTCGGTGACATCGTGCGCCTCGGTGGACGACGGGCCGGTGTCGCGCTCGTCATCGCGCCGCCGCGCTCGTACAAGGGAGAGATGTCAGCGCCCACCGTCCTCACGGAGGACAAGCAGGTCCGCCGCCTGACCGCCACGGACCTCGATCGACCGCTCACTCCCTTCGGCCGACTCGCGGTGCCCAAGGGGTTCAACCCCAAGTCGGTCAAGCAGCGCTCCGACCTCGCCGCGACGCTGCGGATCAAGGCGCCCCACGAGGACGCCCCGAGTGTGCGGCGGCACGCCAAGGAGAGCGCGCAGGGGGAGGACGAGCGCCTCGAGCAGCTGCGGCGGGAGCTGAAGTCGCACCCCTGCCACCAGTGCCCGGAGCGGGAGGACCACGCCCGGTGGGCGGCCCGCTGGTGGAAGCTCAAGCGGGACAACTCCGCCCTGCAGCGCAAGGTGGAGATGCGCACCAACTCGGTGGCGCAGACCTTCGAGCGGATCTGCACGGTGCTCGTGCAGCTGGGCTACCTGGGCGAGGACGGTGAGAGCGTCACCGAGCTCGGCAGCAGGCTGCGTCGGCTCTACACGGAGAAGGACCTGCTCGCGGCCGAGTGCCTGCGCGGTGGGGCGTGGACGAGGCTCGACCCCGCCGAGCTGGCTGCCGTCGTCTCGATGCTCGTGCACGAGCCACGGCGCGACGAGCACGAGGCCTTCCCCCGGATGCCCACGGACGGCGTCTCCGACGCGTGGCTGGACATGGTCCGGCGCTGGAGCGAGCTCGAGGACCTGGAGGGTGTGCATGCGCTGCAGCAGACCGGGGAGCCCGACGGGGGACTGGCCTGGGCCATCCACCGGTGGGCCAGCGGCCGACGCCTCGACGAGGTGCTGTCGGGGTCGGAGCTCACGGCTGGCGACTTCGTGCGTCGCTGCAAGCAGGTCGTCGACCTGCTCGACCAGGTGGGCGATGCCGCACCCGAGCCGCACCTGCGCGGCGTGGCCCGCACCGCCGTCGACAAGGTGATGCGTGGCGTCGTCGCCGCCGACCGGCTGGACTGACTCAGTGACTCACTGACGCAGCGCGGTGGCGACTCGGTCGAAGGCTGAGGTCAGGCCGTGCTCGACGGCCAGCCGGCTCATCGCTGCCGGGTCGACGATGTCCGCCGGCAGGTGGATGTCCACGTCGCCGACCGGGACGTCATGCGCGACGCGCACGACGAGCGGGGCGACGTCGAGGTAGTCGCTGGCCTCCTCGAGCCGCAGCCGTCGGGCACCCTTGATCGTCGGGTCGCCAGCCGCGAGTGCCTCGCGCACCCCGGCGAGAGAGCCGAAGTCCCGGATGAGGGTCGCGGCCGTCTTGTCGCCGATCCCCTTGACGCCCGGGAGCCCGTCGCTGGTGTCCCCACGCAGAGCGGCCATGTCCGCATAGGCGTCGCCCGTGCTCACGCCGTACTTGCCCTCGAGGAAGGCCTGGGTGATGACATCGGGGTCGCGCACCCCGCCGCGTGCGGTGTAGAGGACCCGGGTGGACGAGGCATCGTCGACGAGCTGGAAGAGGTCGCGGTCGCCGGTGACGATGTCGATCGGCATGACATCGCGGTAGCGCATGGCATAGGTGCCGATGACGTCGTCGGCCTCGTAGTGGGCAGCACCCACGCGGGCGATGCCGATCGACTCGAGGGCGGCCACGATGAGCGGGACCTGGGGGGACAGCTCGTCCGGGACGTCCTCGCCGTCGGCGGCGTCCTCGGAGACCCGGTGGGCCTTGTAGGTGGGGATCGCGTCGACCCGCCACTGTGGCCGCCAGTCGTCGTCCCAGCAGGCGACGACGTGCGTGGGCCGGTAGCGGGTGATCAGGGTCGCGACCATGTCGAGGAAGCCGGCGACCGCATTGGTCGGCAGACCCGATGGGACCGGTGCCCGCTCAGGCACCCCGTAGAAGGCACGGAAGTACAGCGAGGCGGAGTCGAGCAGGAGCAGGCGGTCACGCGCCGAGTCGGACATGGCCCCGACCCTACGGGTCCCTCGCCTATGGTTCACCCATGGAAGCGGCCGATCGACGCATCATCGACCTCCTGCGCGCCGACGGGCGGATGAGCTACACCGACCTGGGCAAGGCGATCGGGTTGTCCACCTCCGCGGTGCACCAGCGGGTGCGCCGGCTCGAGGAGCGCGGCGCCATCACCGGCTACACCGCCGTCGTCGACGCCTCCGCGCTGGGCACGCCGCTCACCGCCTTCATCTCGGTCGCGCCGCTGGACCCCAGCGCCCCGGACGATGTGCCCGATCGGCTGCAGGGCATCGAGGAGATCGACGCGTGCTACTCCGTCGCCGGGGACGCCAACTACCTCCTCCGGGTGCGGGTGAGCACACCGCAGGCCCTCGAGGAGCTGCTGGGCAGGATCCGCAACCGCGGGGGAGTGTCGACCCGCACCACCGTCGTCCTCAGCACCTCGTGGGAGTGATCACGGCCTTGCCCGCGCGACTCCTCCTGGCGCTCGCCGGCGGGCTGTGCCTGTGGCTGTCATTCCCCGACCACGACCTCGGGTACCTCGCGATCGTCGGGGTCGCCCTCGTGGGGATCGCGATGTGGGACGTACGGCCGCGCACGGGAGCGCTGCTGGGTCTGGTTGCCGGTGTCGCCTGCTTCGTCCCGACGCTCAGCTGGTCGGGAATCTTCGTCGGCAAGTTCCCGTGGTTCGCCCTGGCCATCACGGAGGGGCTCTACCTCGCCGCGATGGGCGCGGTCCTCGCCGCGGTCCAACGCCCGCTCATCCGTGCCGGTCGGCTCCTGCCTGCGGCACTGCTCGTCCCCGTGCTCTGGGTGCTGCAGGAATGGCTGCGCGGAACCCTGCCGTACGGCGGTTTCCCGTGGGCGCGCATCGCCTTCTCCCAGGCGGACACCCCCTTCGCCCGGTGGGCCGCCATCGGGGGAGCGCCCCTGATCACCTTCGTCGTGGCACTGATCGCCGTGCCCGTCGTACTCGTCGTCGTCACTCGACGGGTCCCTGTCGTCGCGGTCGCGCTCGCCGTCGTGGCGGGGCTCGCGGCCTTCGTCGTTCCCGTGCCCACGAGCGGCGAGTCGAGCGCGCGGGTCGGTCTCGTGCAGGGCAATGTGCCCCGGGCCGGGTTGGACTTCAACGCGGAGCGGCGCCAGGTCCTGGACAACCACGTCGCCGGCACGGAGATCCTCGCGGAGCGGCACGAGGACCTCGACCTGGTCATCTGGCCGGAAAACTCCTCCGACATCGACCCGCTGCGCAATGTTGACGCCAAGGAGCAGGTCCAGCGTGCCCTGGACGCGGTCGACACACCCATCATCGTCGGGGCGATCCTCGACGAGCCGGCGCCGGCGGTGTCCAACGCCTCGCTGCTGTACGTGCCGGGCGGGGGAGAGCCGCAGCGCTACGTCAAGCAGCACCCCGTCCCCTTCGCCGAGTACGTGCCCCACCGTGAGTTCTACCGGCTCTTCAGCTCCAAGGTGGACCTGGTGCGGGACGGCTTCGCCAAGGGCGACCGCAATGTCGCCTTCCCCATTCAGGGCCGAGACGGTGACTTCACCGCAGTACCGACCATCTGCTTCGAGGTGGCCTACGACGGTCTGATGCGCTCGGCGGTCAAGGACGCCGAGGCGAAGGGGAAGCCCAGCCTCCTCGTCGTGCAGACCAACAACGCGACCTTCGGGTACTCCGCCGAGTCGACGCAGCAGTACGCCATCTCGCGGATCCGGGCCATCGAGCACGGCCGCAGCGTGGCGCACGTCTCCACCGTCGGGGTCTCCGGGTTCATCAACCCCGACGGGTCGAGCACCCCGACCACGGAGCTCTTCACCGCGGCCCAGCCCGTCGATGACGTCGTCCTGCGCAGTGGTCTGACGATCTCGGACCGTCTCGGACCGTGGGTCGAGTGGGGGAGCGGCCTCGTGCTGCTCCTGGCCGTGGCGTGGCGACTGCGCCGATCCCGGACGGGTAGGGTCGAGTCCCGGTCGACCGACGACCGCTCCACCGTCCAGATCGAGGAAGCCTCCACCGGTGCCTGACTCCCTCCAGCCGCGTCCGCCGATCGAGCGGGTCGCCGTGCTCATCCCCACCTACAACGAACGCGACAACCTGCCGCTCGTCGTCGAGCGGGTGCGGGCCGCGGTGCCGACCGCCGATGTCGTGGTCCTCGACGACAACTCTCCTGACGGCACCGGCGAGGTCGCCGATGCATTGGCGGCCGGCGACGATCACGTCAAGGTCCTCCACCGCCAGGGCAAGGAGGGCTTGGGTGCTGCCTACCTCGCCGGCTTCGCGTGGGCGCTCGAGCGGGGGTACGACGCCGTCGTCGAGATGGACGCTGACGGGTCCCACCGCCCGGAGCACCTGCCCACCATGCTCGAGGTCGCGGCAGACGCCGACCTGGTCATCGGCTCGCGCTATGTGCGCGGAGGCAAGATCGTCAACTGGCCGCTGGATCGCAAGGCGATCAGCATGGCCGGCAACATCTACATCAAGGCCATCCTCGGGATGCCGGTCAACGACGCGACGGCCGGTTATCGCGTCTACCGCGCCGAGACGCTGCGCACGATCGGTCTGGACAAGGTCGAGAGCGCGGGCTATGTCTTCCAGACCGATCTGACGGTGCGGACCGTGCGTGCCGGACTCACGGTCGTCGAGGTCCCGATCACCTTCATCGAGCGTGAGATCGGCGACTCCAAGATGGACGGGGACGTGGTCCGCGAGTCGATGGCGCGCATCACGCGCTGGGGCCTGGCCCATCGCCGAGGACAGCTGCTGCGACTCCTCGACCGAGAGCCGACCTGGCACCGACTGTGATCCACGGACCTGCACCGACACGGCGCCGCCGCCGACTGGCGCTGGTGCCCCTTGCCCTGGTGCTCTGGGTGATCCTCGAGGTGGCCGTCCTCATCGCGGTCGGTCGCTGGATCGGCTTCTGGCCGACGCTGCTCCTCGTCATCGTGCTCTCCGCGCTCGGCGCCTGGCTCCTGCGTCGCGAGGGCCGCAAGACCTGGCAGTCGCTGCGGACGGCACTGCGCAGCGGCCAGATGCCCAGTCGAGAGATCGCGGACGCCGTGCTCGTCTTCGTCGGCGGCGTGCTGCTCACCCTGCCCGGCTTCGTCTCCGGCATCGTCGGCCTGGTCTTCGTGCTGCCGTTCACCCGCCCGGTCGCCCGCATCGGGCTCGAGACACTCGTCGCCCGACGGTTGCTGGCCGCGGGGATGTCGGTGGCTCCCGGGGAGGCGCGGGTGCGTCGCACACGTGACCGTGACGAGGGTGACGGCGACGTCGTGGAGGGCGAGATCGTCGACGAGTGACCCTTTGAGGCGGTTGCTTCGCGACCTCCTCAGGGAGCAAAAGGTGCGATGAGTGCGCACGAAGAAACCCGCACGACCATCCGGTCGTGCGGGTTCTTCGATGCCTACGTGATGATCAGGCGGTGCGCTTGCGCGGCTTCTCGCCACGCTTGGCGCGCAGCAGCGCCAGACGCTCCTCGAGGAGCTCCTCGAGCTCGGGGATGGAGCGACGCTCGAGCAGCATGTCCCAGTGGGTACGCACGTGCTTGGCGGGCTTGAGCTCCGGCTCCGGACCGTCGATCAACTTGCCGAGCTTGCCGCAGCGGCACTCCCAGGTGCTGGGGATGTCGGCCTCGACGGAGAAGGGCAACTCGGTCTTGTGGCCGTCGTCGCAGACATAGCCCGTGATCTGACGGTCGCTGGGGACGACATTGTCCGTCGTCTCCATGCTGAAACTGACCATGCGCGTCCCGCGCAGTGTGCGCTCTGCCATGTTGCGTGTCTCCTGGTGCTCTCGCGACGTCTGCGCCCCTGCGTGCGCAGACGTCTCATGTCCCATAACGCTGTGGATGCGTTGGATGTTCCTGCTGCTCGCGTCATTGCGTCGCAGCGCCCCTGCCAGACCTGCGTGTGAGCGGACGAACCGCGATCCTCACGGGTCAACGGGTGGGGCGACCCCACAGGATAGCGCGTCTTGGTCGTGTCGCGCACCTTGTGCCGGATCGGGGCGATAGCCTCGCCTCGTGACCGACGCGACGAGGCCTGCGGAGCCGACCACCGCCCTGCGTGCCGAGCCCAAGGGAGGCCGCGGCCGCATCTTCGGCTGGGCCATGTGGGACTGGGGCGCCCAGCCCTTCAACACGGTGATCACCACCTTCGTCTTCGCGGTCTACCTGACGAGTGAGAGCTTCGGCTCCACCAACACGACCTCGACAGCGCTGGCGATCGCGACCGCCATCTCGGGGCTGCTCGTCGCTCTGCTGGCACCGGTGCTGGGACAGAACTCGGACCGCTCGGGCAAGGGCGTGCGCAACCTGCGCGTCCAGACGTGGGTCCTGGCCGCACTGTCGGCGGCCCTGTTCTTCATCAAGCCCGAGCCTGGCTTCCTCGTCCTGGGCCTGGTCCTGCTCGGCGCTGGCTCGATCATCTCCGAGATCGCCAGCGTCAACTACAACGCGTCGATCGAGCAGGTCGCCTCGCCGCGCAACATCGGCCGTGTCTCCGGCTTCGGCTGGGGCATGGGCTATCTCGGCGGCATCCTCGTCCTGCTGCTCATCTACTTCCTGTTCATCCAGCCCGACGTGGGCCTCTTCGGGGTCACTGACGCCGACGGACTCGACATCCGTGTGTCCATGCTCGTGTGCGGTCTGTGGATCCTGCTCTTCACCTTGCCGGCCTTCGCGGTGCTCAAGGACACCCCCAAGGAGGCGGCGCCGCGCGTCGGCATCGTCGACTCCTACAAGCTCGTGTGGGACTCGCTGCGTCGCCTGTGGGGACAGTCGCGCCACACCGTCTACTTCCTCGGCGCCTCAGCCCTCTTCCGTGACGGACTGGCCGGCGTCTTCGCCTTCGGCGCGATCCTGGCTGCCGGGACCTTCGGCATGTCGGCCGGCGAGGTCGTCATCTTCGGCGCGGTCGCCAACATCGTCGCAGGCATCGCGACCATGCTCTTCGGTCTGCTCGACGACGTGTTGGGGCCCAAGCGCGTCATCCTCATCTCACTCGTCGCCCTGACGGTCCTCGGCCTCGGCATCTTCATCTTCCACGACGGTGGCAAGACCGTCTTCTGGACGATGGGGCTCGCGATGACCGCCTTCGTGGGGCCTGCGCAGGCCTCTGCACGCAGCTTCCTCGCGCGCGTCATCCCGGAGGGGCAGGGGGGCGAGATCTTCGGCCTCTACGCGACGACAGGCCGGGTCGTGTCGTTCTTGTCGCCTGCAGCTTTCGCCTTCTTCATCTGGGTGGGCTCGGTCGTGACCGACGACGACAACACGCAGTACTGGGGGATCCTCGGGATCGCCCTCGTCCTCGTCGCCGGGCTGGCCGTCCTCATCCCCGTCAAGACCCCGCAGGAGCAGGTGGGTCCGCAGGCCGGCTGACTCAGCCCGAGTACTCCCAGTGCCACGGCTCCGGCAGTGTGCCGCCCGCCGCTGCCCACGAGGGGTGGAACCAGCCGTACAGGGGCGCGTTCTGCTGCATCCAGGCGTGCGCAGGGTGACCGAAGTTGTTGATGCCACCGCACAGGTCGAGGGCCTTGCCCAGGCCGTGGTTGCTCGTGCCGGGTGCCGCGGCCCAGCCGCCCCTGTTTTGCTTGGTCACGACCTGCTCTGCGTAGGAGCGGTAGCTGTCGGTGACGCAGATCAGGTTGCCGGTGTCGCGTTGGTAGGCCTTGCTCATCGCGTTGAAGGCGGCCGCAGCCTGCGGCCGCAGGGACTCACCCGGTCCGCCCAGGAGGGGACACATGGCGCTCGGCGGGATCTGACCGTTGGGGAAGGTGTCGCTGTTGGTCGAGCATGGCTTGGCGTCCTCGAACTGGGTGACGTCCTGCCCCAGCTCCTTGAGCGCAGAGGTCAGCCGGTCGCTCGCGCCCTGGGCCTTGTCGTCGGGGCTGCCGATGAGCGCGTTGACGACGGGTCCGGCCTTTTGCAGCTCCTCGGAGTGCTTGCGACGCAATGTCTCCAGCTCGCTCTTGCGCTCCTTGAGCACCTTGTCCGCGCGCGACTTGGCCGTGTCGGCGCGCTTCTTGGCCTTGGCGGCCTTGGCCAGCGCCGTGTTCTTCTTCTTGGTCAGCGAGGCCTGGGTGACGGTGTCCTCGCGTACGAGGTCGACCGAACGGATCCGCTCGTCCGTCAGGTAGCTGAGGTCGCCGGCGGAGTTGCCCGAGGTCTGTGAACCGCTGGTGATCGTCCCCAGCATGGTGACCGTGTCGGAGTAGCCGCCCTGCGTGTAGGTGTTGAAGGCCCAGTCACGCAGGTCCTGACGCCCCTCCGAGAGGCGACTCTTGTAGGTGTCGAGCTCGGTCTGAGCCGTGTCCGCCTCGTCCTTGGCGGTGTTGTACTCGTCGCGAGCCTCCGCCTTCTTCTGGAGGAGCTTGTTGGCCTTCTTGGAGTAGGACTTCAAGGACTTCACCGCTGCCGCGATGTCCTTGTTGTCCTTGACGAGGTCGGCCGTGAGCCGATCGGCCTCGGCGATCTGCGCGTCGAGGTCATCACCGCCCAGAGGCGTGTCGTTGGTGTCACCGACGGGTGACGTGGCATCGGGTGTCCACGCGACGCTGGGGTCATCAGTCGTGTCGGCGGTGGGCTCAGTCGTGGTGTCCGAGGTGGGTTCAGTCGTCGTGTCCGTCGGGGGAATGGTGGGCTCGGCGCCAGCCGATGGCGAGAGTGCGATCCCGCTCGCGAGGCAGAGCGCGAGCACAGCCCGAGTGGTGCCGTTGGGACGGCGGATGCCACGACGCATTGATGTTCTCCTGAAAGCAGACCGGGGTCATCTTAGGCCCGATGGGGGACTGGCGTACATGCCCTGTGATCAGGACCGCGTGCACGCAGCCCACGGCCACGGAGGATCAGCCCCCTCGGGTGCCGCTCGTTGCCTTCTTCGACGTGGCCTTCTTGGTCGCGGACTTCTGGGTCGCTCGGGTGGTGGAGGAGTCGGTCGACCGAGCGGCCACCTTGCGGGCCTTGGTCCGCAACCGCACCTGGCGCAGGGAGCCCTCGGCGCGGGTCTCGAGGTAGGGCTGCTCCTCGACCAGCGTGGAGAGCTTTTGGTGGCCGAAGGCCCGTGGGTCGAAGTCTGCCTGGGCGCGACTCAGGTGCTGTCCGACGGTGCCGAGCGTGCTCCAGCCGTCATCCCCGGAGGTCGCGTTGATCGCCTTGGTCAACGCGGACTGCAGGTTGACCGTGGCCTCGGGAGCCTCCACCGACTCCTCGGCGCGACCCCCTTCGTCCTTGCTGTCGTCCTCGTCTCGGGCCTGCTCCTGGAGCAGCTCGAGGAAGATGAACTGGTCGACCGCGCGACGCAGCGACTCCGGCGTCTTGCGCAGACCCAGCCCGTAGACACGCTTGCCCGACTCACGCAGCCGGGTGGCCAGCCGAGTGAAGTCGGAGTCGGAGGAGACAAGGGCGAAGGCCTCGACATTGCCCTGCCAGAGCAGGTCCATCGCGTCGATGATCAGGGCAGAGTCGGTGGAGTTCTTGCCGACGGTGTAGGCGAACTGCTGCACGGGCTGGATGGCATTGCGGTGCAGCTCGGGCTTCCAGCCGCCCAACTGGGTGGTCGTCCAGTCGCCGTAGGCCCGCTTGACCGTCGGCGTGCCGTACTTGGCGAGCTCCTCGAGGACTGCCGCCGTGTGCTTGGCCGAGACGTTGTCGCAGTCGATGAGCACGGCGATGCGGGTGGAGGTGCTGGTGAGGGCGTCCATGGTCGGCAACCTACCTGTCGGTGGAGCACATCACGCCTGCTCCTCCGCGAGCCACTGGTCGTGGGTCACCCCACCGATGTGGCTGTCGGCTCGAGCGAGCAGCAGATCCCCTCGCAGTCCGCGTCCGAAGGCGCCGGGCATCGGGAACTCGATGACGCGGACCCGCTCGCGCCGCACTGCCAGGACCAGGCGAGCCATCTCGGCGACGGTCATCACCTCGGGTCCGGCGATGGAAGGCCCCTCGCCCCGGGGCTCGCCCTCGGCGACGTCGAGGAGCAGCTGCGCCACTTCGGACGTCGAGACGGGCTGGGACCGGATCCTCGGGACCATGGCGATGGGGCCGAGGCGGGTGCGCTCCAGCGTCTGGAGACCGAACTCGTGGAACTGTGCGGCTCGCACCACCGTGCCGGTGGGGTCCGCGAGCACGACCAGCTCCTGGGCCCGCTTGCCGCCGTAGTACCCCGAGTCGATCTCGGGTGCGCCGATGATCGACAGCGCGACGTGGTGGCGCACTCCTGCTGCGCGGCCGGCCGACAGCAGGTTGCCTGTCACGCGCTCGAAGAAGGCGACCGACTTCGGACCTGACATCGTGAGCACGGAGGTCACATCGATGACCGCATCGACCCCGGCGAGGTGCTGCTCCAACCCGGACGACGAGGTGAGGTCCACCCCCTTCGCACGGGAGAGGACGACGACCTCGTGACCGCGCCGCTCGGCGGCCGCGACGATGGTCCGACCCACGACGCCGGTGCCACCGGCGACGGCAAGGCGCACCTCAGGACGTCTTCTTGCCGCGTCGGGCTCGCGGGACGGGCCGGACGACGAGCACGGGACATGGTGCCGTCGCCTGCACACGCTGCGCGGTGCTGCCGATGAGGACGGTGTCGGTGAGGCCGCGGCTGCCGCTCGCGAGCACGATCAGCTCGATGTTGGACACCTTGGCCGCCCGGTTGATCTCGCTCGAGGGCGTGCCACTGCGGACCCGCGTGCGCACCGTGGTCTCCGACCAGTCGTCGAACTCGGCAGCGATGACGGCAACGGCCGCCTCGGCCTCTGCCTTGAAGGAGCTGCTGAGCAAGGGCTTGGGCGCCTTGGCGTCGGCGGAGATCTCGTCGACGAAGGAGACGCTGGCCAGCGGCCGCGTCACGGCGAGCACGAGGATCCCCGTGACCTTGCTCGGATCGGCGAAGGACTTGAAGTGGCGGGCGGCGCGCAAGGACTGGCGCGAACCGTCGGTGGCGATGAGGACGTGCATGTCAGCTCTCCAGGTTGGTCGAGGGGCGTCGACCGCCGACGAGGCGTTCGACGATGAAGAGGACGACGCCGACGGCCAGCAGGGCGGCGCAGTAGATGAGCGACCCCGGGTCGTCGTAGATGACGTAGCCGAGGATGAGGAAGTTGGCGACCACCCCGATGGCGAGCAAGGGACGTGATGCGCGGAAGGCCTCCTCGGTCCGGTCGTGCTGGTCCAGCTTGACCGCGGAGATGATGACCAGGGCGTAGATCAGGAGGGTGAAGACGACCGTGACATTGGCCAGCTGGGCCAGGTCCGCGCCCGAGACGAGCAGCCCCGCGATGACCAGGACGGAGAAGAGGATCGCCAGCCACGGCACCTGACGACTGCTCACCTTGGCGAAGGGAGCGGGGACGACGTCCTCGCGGGCCATGCCGTACAGGATGCGCGACTCGGTCACGAGGCAGACGAGACAGGTGTTGGTGATGGCGACCATGGCGATGATGGCGAAGATGATCGTCAGGACGGCCACGGACAAGGGTAGGATGCCCACCTTGACGACCTCGAGCAGCGCGGCGTCGGACTGGGCCAGCTGCTCGATCGGGACGGTGATCGCCGCCGTGACCGCGATGAGGACGTAGAGGACCCCGGCGGTGGCCATGCCACCGATGAGGGCTCGCGGGAAGTCGCGACGCGGGTTCTGCGTCTCTTCGGCCAAGTTGGCCGCATTCTCGAAGCCGGTCATGGCGAAGAAGGCCAGGGCGACACCGGCGAGCAACCCGAGCGCGGGGTTGCTCTCGGTGGAGAACTCGGTGATCCGGGAGAAGTCGACCTTGCCCTGGACGGTGGCCACGACACCGATGATGAGCACGATGACCAGACCAGTGATCTCGATGAAGGTCATGATCATGTTGGCCACGACCGACTCGGTGATGCCGACGAAGTTGATGATCGCCAGTCCGACGATGAAGGCCAGGGCCACCACGAGGGCCGGCGCTGCCGCCCACACCTCGCCGAAGTACTGCGCGAATCCCGTGGCGAGAGACCCGGCCGCGGCATAGCTCGCGGAGAGCATGCAGAAGGTGATGAAGAAGGTGAGCGTCTTGTTCTTGAAGGCCTTGTTGACGTAGAGCGCGGCGCCCGCAGCCTGGGGGTACTTGGTCACGAGCTCCGCGTAGGCCAGGCCGGTGATCGTCGCGACCGTGACACCCACGGCGAAGGCCGCCCAGAAGGCGCCCCCGACGGCGCCGGCGACCAGACCGATGAGGACATAGATACCGGACCCGAGGACGTCGCCCAGGACGTAGAAGTAGAGCAGGCGGCCGGTGACACCTTGCTTGAGCTCGGAGTCCTCGTTGACATGGGCGCCACCCCCGGGGCTGGCTGTGTCGACCGACATGAGCGGGCCTTCCTCCCGGGTGCGCCACCGTTGTGGCGCCGTGGTTCCCGTGACCCAGATCACAACGGATGCGCGCCGCTGTCAACTGGAAGCGGGCGCCGGCGTGTCGTCGGACGCGTCCTGCGCCGGACTAGGCGTCGTCCGCCGGACGCGTGCGGCCACGCTTGATCTGGCCACGCTGGGACTTGGCCTCGAGCCGCCGACGCTGCGAACCACGGGTGCGCTTGGTGGCGCGCCGGGGTGGGGGAGGAGGTGAGAGTGCTTCGCGCAGAAGGGAGGCCATCCGCTCACGCGCAGCGCTACGGTTGCGTCGCTGGGACCTGAACTCGGACGCGTCGACGGTCAGGATCGTGCCCACGAGCCTCGGGGTTAGGCGCTCGAGAGCGCGCTCCCGCTGCCGGTCGGTGAGCGCTGTGGTCGTGGCGAGGTCGAGGGAGAGCTGTACGCGCGAGTCGGTCGTGTTGACGCCCTGGCCGCCGGGACCGCTGGAGCGGCTGAACTGCTCGGACAACTCCGGTCCGGGGATCAACAGTCCATCTGGGATCCCCGGACCGGGAGGGACGCGCAGCTCGTTCACCACCTCAGGATGTCAGGCGTGGAGGAAGGTCGTCTCGCCACGTGGGCATGGCGGATCACGCAGTGCGCCATGCTGAGGACATGACTCTCAACCGATCCGAACGAGGGACAGCCGGACTGCTGCTGGGGGTCGGCGCCTTCCAGATGGCGCTCGTGGCGGGTGCGCCCTGGGGCAGGGCGGCCTTCGGGGGAGCCCGCCATGGTCGGCTCCCGACACATCTACGCAGGGTGAGCGCGGTGGCCTGTGTCGGGTACACCGGCGCTGCCGCGCTCGTCCTCAGCGAGGTCGGTTCACCGCGGACCCGGGCCGCCGGGTTCACCGGACTGACGGCGCTCATGTGCATGGGCACTCTGGCAAACGGCGCCTCCCGCTCGCCGGTCGAGCGCGCCATCTGGACGCCGGTGGCCGGCCTGACCGCGGCGCTGTCCTGGCGTGCGCGTCAGGACAAGATCCAGGACATCGTCTGGTTGTAGGGGGTCTCGAGGCCATGGCGCTCGCCGAGCGCGACGACCCGGTCTGCGAAGAGCGCCACCTCGGTCGGCCGCCCGGCCAGGACGTCCTGGAGCATCGAGGTCTGGCCACTGCCTGGGAGTCCCAGCAGAACCCGGTCCCAGCGCTCGCGGTCGTCGTCCCCGAGGGCGACCCCTTCGGCGTTGGCGACGTCGATGACCTCTTCGCGCAGGGCGACCATCAGGGAGCGGGGGGCGCCATCGTGGGTGAATTCCTCGTAGGGCAGTCGCAGCACTGCTGACGCTTGGTTGATGCAGGTGTTGACCATGAACTTCCACCACATCTCGTGCTGCATGTCCTCGGGTGCGTCCCAGGCGAGCCCGGCCCGGCCGAGGGCGGCTCCCACGGCATCGACGGCGGACCCGGGCGCCAGCCCGTCTGAGGTGCCGATGACGAGTCGGCCGGGTGAGAGGTAGGTGACCGCGTTGCCCTCACGCCCCGCGGCCATGCCGAGCGCGATGCACAGCAGGACCTGGCCGGCTCCGAAGCGGGCAGCGATGACCTCCTCGCTGTCGAGACCGTTGAGCACGGAGACGAAGAGGGTGTCAGGACCGACGAAGGGGGTGAGATCGGCCAGCGCATCGGCAAGGTCGTGGTGCTTGACGGCCACGATGGCCAGGTCGACGGGCGGCAGCTCATCACGTGCCGGGTCGGCAACCTCCGCGGACAGGGCAGTCCCGTTGACGGTCAAGCCGTTGCGCCGCAACCGATCTGCACGCTCACCAGATGCGACGAGGACTGTCTCCACGCCCCCTTCGACGAAGTGCGCCGCGTACATGGCCCCCATGGCCCCGGCACCGACGACGGCCACTGACTGGATCTCTCTCGTGCTCACACGGCCCAAGGTATGTCACGGAAGGCACCCCGCCGATGGGCGTTCCTCGCGCTGCGGCCCGCGGTCACGGCGACCGACGAGCCCGACCACCGACAAGCAGCCGATGGTCGAGGCCACGGAGGCCGGACTCACCAGCACCTGACCGGCACCGCCGCGATGTCGCTCTCGCGCCCTACGGTAGGTCCATGCCTCTGACCGGAGCCGTGCGCGCCACGAATCGCGACCCCCTTCTCCAGATGGTCAAGACGGCCCTCGCCACGATCCTTGCCTGGGTCGTGTCCGATCTGATCATCCCCGATGGTCCGCCGCCGGTCTTCGCCGCGATCGCCGCCATGCTCGTCGTCCAGCCGAGCCTCAACCAGTCGTTGACGAAGGGAGTGGAGCGCAGCGCCGGCGTCATCGCAGGTGTCATGCTCGCCACGGGTCTCGGGATGGCCTTCGGCAGCGCGTCGTGGGTGGTCCTCGTCGCCGTGTCGGCGGCCCTGGCGATCTCGTGGGCGCTGCGACTGACGAGCGGGTCTGCCAACCAGGTCGCGATCAGCGCACTCCTCGTGCTCGCCATCGGGGCATCGACCCCGGACTACGCCTTCGTGCGTGTCATCGAGACGATCATCGGCGCCGTGATCGGCGTCGTCATCCATCTGGCTCTCGTCCCGCCCGTGGCGCTCGAGCCGGCTCGAGCGGCGCTCGACGAGCTGGGGGAGGAGACAGCCCAATCGCTCGAGCGGCTGGCCGACGCGCTCGTGGCACGCAAGACGCGGCCGGGGAGGCTCCTGCTGCTCCACGATGCCCGACGGTTGCACCCGCTGCTCGACGAGGCGCTGGAGGCCCTGGACGATGCGGATGACTCCTTGCACCTCAACCCCAGGGCCCGTCGTTATCGCGGTGAGCTCGCCCTCATGCGAGAGAGTCTCGACCTCCTGACCAAGATCGGCACCCAGGTGCGGGGGATGACCCGTGCCTATGTCGACCACTACGACGACGAGGTGCGTGAGGAGCCGGTCGTCGCCGGTATCGCCGAGGAGCTCCTGCGAGCCGCGCACGACACCCGGCTGCACCTGCGCCTGGCGGTGCCAGCGCTACGGGCCGAGCACCTCGACGACACGGCTCCGGCCCTCACAGCGCCCCTGGACGTCAGCGCACCCCACGGAATGCGTTGGATCCTCATCGGGTCCCTCATGGAGGACCTCCGTCGGATCCGGCACGAGCTCGGGGCACAAAGCACCTGAGGGCGTGGCTCGGCGCTAGCCTCGAGTGTCATGGACGCACTCATGGGGGAGCAGATCGCCCGCGCCGGCCTGACCGACTGGCGCAAGCTGGCGCAGGGCCTGCACGCCCGATATCTGGCAGATGACTTCACAACGAGCGCGAGATTCGTTGCGGCAGTGGGGGAGGGGGGCGACTCGATCGGTCACCATCCCAGGGTGTCGATGGGGCCCGGGTTCGTGGACCTGAGGCTCATCTCCGCGGACGCCGTGTACCGCGATGACGACGGCAACGAGCTCGTCTTCGAGTGGGTGACCCAGCAGGACGTCGACCTCGCGCGGCGGATCACGCAGCTCGCGGCTGAGCAGGGACTGGCAGCCGACCCAGCGTCGGTCAGCCATGTCGAGCTCGGTCTGGACACGTCCGACTCCGCCGCGGTCGCGCCCGTGTGGGCGGCTCTGCTGACCGGTGACGCCGATGCCCAAGGGCACGGTTCGCCGAGCGACGAGATTCGCGACGTGACGGGACGGGTACCCAACCTGTGGTTCGGCGAGGCTGACGAAGGGGGCAGCGCGCCACGGTCCTTCCACGTCGAGGTCTACGTGGCACCCGAGGTGGTCGAGCAGCGGGTCGCCGCAGCCGTCGCAGCAGGCGGCATCGTCGTCGACGACAGCCAGTCCCCGGGCCTGACCGTGATCGCCGACCAGGACGGCAACCGAGGCATTGTCTGCGCCGACACCTCGTCGGCACAGGGTTGAGGCGCGCATCAGCAGCGCTGATGCCGCTCGTCGGGTGCCATGGTCTCGACGCCTAGGTCGGTGCTGCCGCGATGAGTCTTGTGTTTTGGGTAGACGACCTCGACATGACCTTCGAGTCGCTGGTCCGGCGGGACACTCCCGCACACACGCCCACCTCAGGACACCGGGAATGACGCTCGCCATGGCGCGCGACCCGGACGGCACACTCGTCGAGCTCGTCGCCAAGCGTGTGTGAATCGTGCGGCAGGGGACAGGTCCCGGCCGCTCTGCAGGTGTCACTTCACGACGTGAAGTGACATAATGTGGATTATCGGCGATGTGAGGAGATGTGCGTCTGGCCCCCTCCTTGGGCCCCGCGGCCGCACTCATGGTTGCCTCTGAGAGCCGTTGCCGACGATTGCACTCCACGCGCAGGCCGCTGGTGAATGACGCGCATCAGCGACGCAGGTGTGTCCGGGCAAAATGGTGCCGCCCGTCCCGCGACCTGGACCTGGCCTCGCCTCCCTGCTCAGGTCTCTTGTGCTTCCACTAGACGGACGAGCACACAACCTGACATAACGCACGAGCGCAGTTGCCGCGACGAGCAGGGCTGAGCATGCTGACCGCATGGCTCACACCGTCGACTTCAAGGATGTCTCCACCTCAGGCCTCGAGAGCTCGCCGGTGGCTGACGCGCTCGCTGGTCTGCGCGCCAACGAGGCTCGCTACTTCAAGAACAAGTACGACCACGCCTTCACGGTCGAGTCCGCAGCACAGGCCACGGAGATCGTCGAATGGGTGACCCGGATCCTGCGCGAGGAGCGTGACATCGTCATCTCCTCCCCCGCCCTCGAGGCCAGCCTGGCCGAGGTCGACGGGATCCGGTGGGCGCACGTCTTCTACGAGTGCGGCCTGGCGGTCAATGTCCTCTACACGCTCGCCGAGGGCGGCAAGCGTGCTGTCGGCTTCAAGCTCTCGGAGGGCATGGACGCGCCCGAGGAGCTCGCGGCCTTCAAGTGGGCCCGCCAGAAGTCGAAGCTGGCCGGCACGATCCGCGGCACCTATTTCGTCATCAAGGGCGATTACTGACCGTGAGCCGCTTCAGTCGACGAGCGGGTCGACGGGCTGGGCGGCGCCCCGTCCTAGATCGAAGCGCCGCTCCATGGTCCAGTCGCCCGACGGTCGCTCGGCCAGCAGCGAGATCGACGTGGTGACCACGCAGATCGGCAGCCGTGGGCCCACCTCGGCCGCTGCGAAGCGCATGGCATCGAGTGGTGCGTGGTCCGCGATCGTCAGGTGCGGCACGACCTCTGCGTGCTCACCACCGTAGGGCTGACACGCGGGGAACTCGACAACGACGAGGTCGGTGAGGCCGCGCAGCTACACGTCCGCATCGGAGGCGAGCCACAGGACCTCGTCGCCACACCATCGGGTCCCGACAAAGCAGTGCTCGAAGGGTGCTGCCTGCCGGAAGACGGACTCGAGCCGGGCCACGATCGTGGTATCGAGCTCGTCGAGCGGGACGAACGGAAGAGCACCGTCACGTGGGGCGGCACTCCCCTGCCCGCCATCGGGTCCAGATCGCGTCGGATGTCGCCCACGGCCGGCTCGACCTCGGGCACCTCCACGACGAGCGCTGTCCGCAGACCACTCCCCTGTCGAGTCATCCGCCCATCATGGTCCTTCGCTCAGGCCGGCGGCGCGAAGAGCTCCAGGGCGATGTTGTCCGGGTCACGGAAGGAGATGCCCGACCCGTAGGACGCGTCCCTGACCCCGCTGTGGGCGATGCCCAGGCGGTCGAGCGTGGACACCCAGGTCTCGAGCTCGCTGCGCTCGATCGCGAAGGCGATGTGGTCCAGCCCGGTCTGCTTCTCGTCGAAAGAGCCCGTGGCGGTAGAACCGGTGTGGGTGTGGATCCCGAAGAGAGTGCCGCCACCAAGAGCGAAGACCGCATGGTGGAAGGCGCCCGACTCCTCGTCCTCGTCGAGGACGGGATCGGCGCCGAAGAGCTGGCTGTACCAGCTGGTGCTGGCCTCCAGGTCCGTGACGGTGATGGCGACGTGGGTCAGGGCAGGGAACGGCATGGCGACCTCCGTGAGCACCAGGTCGGGTCCGTGATGCGAGGGGATCGGGCAGGCGGACGCCGGCGACGACTGGTGGGCCAAGCATTCTCCTCGGGCCCAGCGGACGCAAGGGCCTGCGGACAACGCGCGTGCTCACGACACACGCGCAGAACGGACGGCCTCAGAACCCGTCAGGGCAGAAGTCGACCTGCGTCGGCGGGGCCAGGGCCTCCTTGGAGACGACGCGCCGGGCCGAGACGTAGAGCCCCATGACGGCACTGCTGTCCGGGGCATCCCCTCGGGTCGCAGCGGTGAGGATCTCGGCTGCCTCGGCCTCCATCGTGCGGCCATGGCTGGTCGCGAGCTCCGTCAGCCGGGTCTCGACACCGGAGTCGAGGTTGCGGATGGTGAATGTCATCTGGATCACACCCCTTCGCCACCCAAGGTACTCGAGCCGGTGGGCGGTGTCTCTACGCGCGCCGCAGGTCGTCGACGGTTGCCCACGCCTCGAAGCCGGCAGCCACATAGGTGGCCACCGCCGCCGTGTTGGTCGATGGCGTCCCGACCCGCGCGCTGGAGCACCCCATGTCCCGGAGGGCAGCAGCACCGGCCAGGGTGATGGCGACTCCGTGGCCGTGCCCGCGCTGTGCCGGGTTCACGCCCATCGGCTCGATGATCCCCGGGCGCCCCTCTCCCGCCGACCAGACCGTGATCGCGGTGGCCGGCACTTCCCCGACGAGTCCGACGAGACACCGCGCGCTGCGGTAGGCGGGTGTGGCGGCGACGGAACGCCACCGCTCGTCGGTGAAGGCCTCGCTGACGAAGGCTGCGCGATGGACGTCCGTGCGGAGGTGCGCATTTCGCGCGTCGACGGCCTCGATCCGCAGGTCGGTGGGCACGGTGATCGGCCTCGAGAGATCCCGACGAAGGTGGGTCCACTCGTCACCCGATGTCCAGCCGCGGGTGACGAGTGCATCCCGGAGGGTGGCACCGGACGGAGCCTCCACGTCGGCCTCGCCGGCGGGTAGTGCCCGACCGTCCTCATGGACGATGTCACTCGCCACGGCGTCGGCCACGTACGGGTCCGTCATGGCAGCCGGCGCCACGGCCAGCCGGAGCAACCCCGGTCCGTCGAGCAGCCCAGCTGCGACCAGCCGCCCGTCACGCCACCAGGTCCGCAGGGCCGCGGCGGTCACCTCGTCCCCACGCCAACCGAACCACCCGATGTCGCCGGGGTGCAGCTGGAAGGGGGTTGAGTCGGTGTGCCACTCCCCCACCTCTTCGGTGATCGCGGCGAGCTCGCCGGCCGAGGGGGTGCGCAGGAGGATGCTCATGCAGCGAGTCCAGCAGTGGCGCGTGATCGTCGCCACCCATTTTCGAGAGCGTCGGTCAGGTGACGTCGAAGACGGACCAGCAGATGTCGTTGCGTCGGCGCTGGTCCTCGAGGACCAGGTCTCGCACGGCCTCGGGGAGCCTGGCCCGCTGCCAGGCGTTCTCGTCGAGGCGGACGGACTCCCCTTCGCCGTGCGGGGCGGCTGCGACGGCGGCCTTGATGGCGTACGCGGCAGCGCCGAGATCGTGCTCGGCGACGTGGCCGACGCAGGCTGCCTGACCGGCTGCGTAGGCAGCGAATCGTGCTGGCCCGGACAGGTCCCGGGCGGCTCCCATGGCGTGCCCACCAACGGCCCGTGCCTGCATCATCGGCAGACCACCTGCGGCCCAGGCACGCGTGGCGGCAACGGCCTCCCGAAGGCGAGAGTCGTCCGGCCGGTCCTGCTCGAAGAGCGCGAGCACGTGCTCGGCGCAGTCGGCGGCCCACCGAGCCAGCAGCTGGTGGTCGGTGTCGGTGAGCGTCCCGCCGCGCCGAATGGTGACGAGCCGTGTGTCCCGGAGCGTGGGCAGGATCATGCTCTCCACACTAGGTTCACCGGCAACTGCTGCGGAAGCACGAGCCCCGCGTTTTGGGTTTGTGGTGGGGGGTAGGCACAGCAGATGACGCCGGAGATCTCGTGGCAGCTGCTCACCCGTGGGTACTTGGCCGAACCCCTCATGGCTGAGAGCTCCGAACGTCCTGCGGCGCGCAGGGTGCGGGTCCTCGGTCGTCCCGCGCTGCTCGTGGCCGGGGACGAGGGTGCGCGGTTGTTCTACGACACGGAGCTCATGAGCAGGCAGGGAGCTGTCCCTGCGACGTTGTCGGACGAGATCTTCGGCGTCGGCACCATCCACGGCCTGGACGGTTCGGCCCACCGGCACCGCAAGGCGATCCACCTGCAGTCGCTGGACGATGCCGGTGTGGTGGCGGTCCGGGAGCAGGTCGTCCGGTCGTGGCGCGAGCGGATAGACCGGGACGGCGAGCAGGTTCCGGAGCAACTCTTCGGCAGCTTGTCCGAGGTGCTCGGCGTGGCGGCTCTGCGATGGGCTGGTCTGGGTGATGTTGAGGCCATCCGTCGCAGCCGTGACCTGACGGCCATCGTGGAAGGGCTGGGCAGCCCGACTCGGTACCTGAGGGGCCGGCTGGCCCGTCGACGGTGCGAGGCGTGGGCGGCGGACGCGGTGCGAGCCGCGCGTCGCGGAGTCGAGGGCTCGGCTCCGGTGGACGTCGTCGCCTCGGCCGTCGATGATCAGGGTTGCCTCCTGCCGGTCGAGGTGGCGGCCGTCGAGCTGCTCAACCTGATCCGACCGCAGGTTGCGGTGGCGTACTTCGGTGCCTTCGTGCCCTTGGCCCTGCGGACACGTCCCGACTGGGTGGAGCGTGTGGGGTCGGGCGGGGACGCGCTGTCGTGCCGCGCCTTCGGCCACGAGATCCGTCGCCACTACCCCTTTGTCCCGATGCTTGCCGCCCGGGCTCGCGAGGACCTCTCCTGGCACGGCCACCACGTCCGCAGGGGCCAGCGGGTGCTCCTGCACGTCGTGGCGACCAACCATGACCCCGCCCGGTGGGACCACCCGTGGTCGTTCCGACCCGAGCGGTTCCTTGGCTATGAGCCGGCACCCTACGAGTTCGTGCCACAGGGTGGCGGCAACGTCGAGCGCGGTCACCGGTGCCCCGGCGAGCCGGCCGTCGTGGAGGTCCTTGACGTCCTCGTGCGAGAGCTGGCCGATCTACCGCACCGCAGAGGTCCACTGCGCTTCGATGCCTCCCGCATCCCGGCGCGTCCGTCGGCCTGAGCCCGGGTCGCGTCGTCACCGTCGATCCCGCACCAGCCGCGCGACCTCGACCTCGTAGCGGCTGGCGGCCCCGCCGGGTGTGCGGAAGAAGCGGCGACGCAAGCTCCCTTCGACCCTCACGCGCGTGCCGTCGACCTGGCGGAGCGCGGCACGTCTGGCACCGGCACTCCAGCAGGCGCAGTCGATGGTGTCGACCGGCTGGCCCTCTCCCCTGCTCACCACCACGCGCAGCGTGACCAGCTCGTCACCGCTGGGCAACTCCCGCACGGTCGGGTCGCCGCTCACCCGCCCGGTGATCTCGACCTGGTTGGTCTCGAGCACCGGCTCGTCCGTGGTCGTGTCAGCCACGTCGTCCCCCTTCGTCGTCGTGGTCCCAGACTGGACGCGACAACGAGGCTGCGCGGGGTGCGGCTCCTGCCTGTGGGTGGCTGTCGCCAGCATCCCGAGGGTGTGGACACGGTGGAGGTCACGACTGAGTCACGGTCCCAACCATGTGCACCCTGCAGACGTCTGACTCCGCATGGACATCTCCCGCCGAGCCGTCATCGGCGCCGGGGCAGCGCTGCCCCTGGCCGCCGCCAGCAGTGCCTTCGCGGCACCCACGGTCACCGGCCCCAGCCCCGGGGACTGGGCCGACCTCGACCGCACCCTGGCCGGGAGCGCGTCGCTCCCTGGATCGACGCGGTACGAGAGCCGGGTCCCCCTCTTCGACCCGAGATGGGACTACCGCCGGCCCGCAGCGCTGGCCCGGATCCTCTCCCGACAGGACATCTCCACCTGCATCGCCTTCGCCCGTGACCACGGCCTGACGATCACCGGCCGCTCCGGCGGCCACTCGTACATCGGGGCCTCGAGGATGGCGGGCGCGCTGGTCATCGACACCCGGTCGTACACCAAGGTCTACGCCACTGCGGACCGGTCGCAGGTCACCGTGCAGTCCGGAGCAGATCTGTACTCCGTGCACGACAGCATCTCCCGCTACGGACGGTCCATCCCGACAGGTACCTGCCCGACAGTGGGGTCCTCTGGGCTCACCCTCGTCGGAGGACTGGGCGTCGACAGCCGCCGGTACGGCCTGACCGTCGACCGACTGGTGTCCGCCACCGTCATCGACGGGCGAGGCGTCATCCGCAAGGTCGACGCCAACCGCGACCCCGACCTCTTCTGGGCGCTGCGTGGCGGCGGGTCCGGAGCCGCGATGGTCGCCGACTTCACCTACCGCACGATCCCCGCCACGTCGATGGGCTTCTTCAACGTCACCTTCCCGGCAAGCTCCACCGCGACGGTCCTGCGCCAATGGGCCGCCTGGATGGCCGACCAGCCGAGGGACACCTGGGCCAACGCGCACGTCGACACCGCAGGGTCGTCGATCTCGGTGCGCGTCTTCGGCGTCACCCCCGTCGGGCTCGAGGCGACCCGCGCGGCCTCTTTGCGTCGAGCCGTCGGCGTCACCCCGCTGAGCACGAGCACCACGACACGGACGCACATGGCTGGCATCAGGTACCTGGGCGGCGGGTCGACCACGCCGCGCACGCGGTTCTCCGCGGGGTCGGACATCGTGCGCACCATGACCTCGGATGCTGCGCAGACCGTGGAGGGCGCGGTGCGATCGGCAGCATCCCGGGGGCTGGCCGCGTCGGCGATCCTCGACCCTCTCGACGGTGCCATGGCCGCACCGGCATTGGCCGCCACCGCCTTCCCCTGGCGCAACCACGTCGCGAGCGTCCAATGGTACGTGGGCGTCGCCTCGTCCAGCGGGTACACCCCCGCCGAGGAGTGGATCGCCCACGCGCACGACCTCGTCAGCAGCCACAGCAGGGGCGGGTACTACGGCTACGTCGAGTCGGGCCAGTCGCAGAGGCGGTACTTCGCCGGCAACTACGACAAGCTCGCTGCAGCTCGTCGCCGCTACGACCCGGACTCGATCCTGCACTGAGACTCGATCCTCCACGGACCAGGGTCTGGGCCAGACTGGGCGGATGCAGCGGTCGGCCCCCAGTGATGTCTCCGTCATCCGGGCGGCCAGCCTGCGAGGATTTGGCCCCTTGGTCCGGGGCCTGGGTGGTGACCCTGACGCGCTCCTGCGACGCTTCGGGCTCGACCCGCAGGTCCTGCACGACGATGACGGACTCATCCCCATCACGGCGCACGACCTCATGCTCGACGCCGCGGGAAGGGAGCTGGGCTGCCCCGACCTCGGGCTGCGGCTCTCAGGGGCGCAGGACCTGAGCATCCTCGGCCCGCTGGCGCTCGCCATCGAGTCCTCCCCCACTGTCAGCGCCGCCCTGGAGTGCGCCAGCCGGTTCCTCTTCGTGCACAGCCCGGCCCTGCGGATCGCGGTCGAGGACGACCCGAGCGGTGTCCGGGGCGTCGTCGCCATCACCTATCGCAAGGAGCTGCAGGAGTCGCCCTACTCCCCGCAGGCGATGGAGCTCGGGATGGGGCTGCTCTTGCGCATCGCCACGACTCTCGTCGGCACGGACGTCGGACTGAGGTCGATCGACCTGCCCCACGCGCCGATGTCGCCCATCGACAGGTACGACGAGGTCTTCGGCACGCCGGTGCGCTTCCACACCAAGGTCGCCGCACTGCGGATGGACCGGCACGCGATGGATCTGCGCTTCGAGGGTGCCGACAGCGCCATCCGCGGGCTGGCCATCGCCCACCTCGCCCGGCACCACCGCGACCCGGCCGAGATGGTCTCCGTCCGGACGCGACGCCTCCTCACCGAGCTCGTGGGGACGACCGGCCATGCCCTGCACGACGTCGCTCGCCTCATGGGGACCCATCCTCGGACCCTGCAACGAGCGCTCGCTGCCGAGGGGACCTCCTACGAGCTCGTGCTCGACGACGTCCGGCGCGTCACCGCCCTTCGCCTCATCACCACGACCGACCTGCGACTGACGCAGATCGCGACCGTGGTCGGCTTCTCCGCCCAGAGCACGCTGAGTCGGGCGGTGCGGCGCTGGACCGGCAGGTCCCCTCGCGAGCTGCGAGCCACCGATGAGATCCCCGCCACGATGTCGCGCTGAGTCAAGTTGTCGGGGCGGTCATCAAGGGATGCTGGACCCAGCCCAACCATTCACCGAGATCAAGGAGGCTCAACGTGACGACGACCAGCACGAGCACCACACCCGTCGAGACGATCGGCGCCCGCACCATCCCCGAGTTCGAGGGCGTGCACGACGTCTGGCCGCGGGGAGACCGGCTCGCTGCTGTGCGTGAGGCGGCGCTCGCCTACAAGGCGCGGTTCAAGGCCGAGGGCCAGGTCAAGGCCGTGAAGTCGGTCGACATCGCCTCGGCCCCCTACCCGGTCAAGTACGGCTTCAACACCGCGGTCATCGGGCCCCACAGCCCCCTCATCCCGATCCTCAACCGGATGGTCGTCGTCCAGTACGACGACTGGGACGGGAACGCCCGCACCCTCGTCTTCGAACCCACCGTGCCAGAGGGGTCGGCCCAGGCGCCCTTCTTCGCCAAGCTGCAGAAGCTGACCAACAAGATCCCCTACGCCAACCGGGCCGAGAAGTTCATCGTCAACTACTACAACGAGCCCGACGACGTGCTGCGCCAGCTCGGGCTGACGGCGCAGGACATCGACTACTGCGCCTTCGACCACCTGCACGTGCAGGACCCGAGGATGATCCTGGGCTCCTCGGCGACCATCCCCGGCGAGCGCGCTCCGCGCCAGCCGATCTTCGGCGACGCGAAGATGCTCGTGAACTCCCGCGAGCTCGCGACCCTGCAGTCGCTGCACCCGATGCAATGGGCTTGGTACGTCGAGGGCAGCCTCGAGGGCGTCGACCTGTCGAAGTTCGCGACCTTCGAGGGTGACATCGAGCTGGGCCCCGGCGTCGCGCTGCTGTGGACCCCGGGCCACACCGACGGCAACCACTCCCTCGTGGTCAACACCCCTGATGGCGTGTGGGTCTCCTCCGAGAACGGCATCGCCCTGGACAACTGGCAGCCCGAGCAGTCGAAGATCCCCGGCGTGAAGATCTACCACCAGCAGTACGGTCGCGAGATCTGCCCCAACGGCAACACCCTCGAGGACTCGCTCGACCAGTACGACTCGATGATCAAGGAGAAGACCTTGGCCGACCCGTGCAAGGACGACCCCCGCTGGCTGCAGATCCTCCCTTCCAGCGAGCTCGCCCCCTGGAAGCGCTTCTGGCCCGTCGTGCCCACCTACAACCACGGCGGCATCGACTACGGCACGATCACAGGCGGCCGTCGATGAGCGCGCCGGAGCACCGTTGGCCTGCAGGCGCGGTCGTCACCGGGGCAGGTCGTGGCCTTGGCCGGCAGATCGCCGAGCTGCTCGTGAAGCGCCAGTACCAGGTCCTGGTCACCGACGTCGACGGGGACGCCGCTGAGACGGCAGCCGCCGAGCTCGGCGAGCGCGCGCAGGCCATGGTGGTCGACGTCCGTGACGAGGCCGCCGTGCTCGCCGCCCGGGACCGCGTCGTGGAGTGGGCCGGTCGCCTCGACGTCTGGGTCAACAACGCCGGTGTCCTCTTCACCGGACCCGTCTGGGAGCACGACGAGCAGCAGCGACGACTGACCCTCGAGGTCAACGCGCTCGGCACCATGAACGGCACGCTCGCGGCCGTGGACGCCATGCGGTCCTCCGGAGGCGGCCACGTCGTCAACATCGCCTCGCTCGCCGGCATCTCGGCGGTGCCGGGTGAGAGTGTGTACGCGGCCTCCAAGCACGCCGTCATGGGGTTCAGCCTCAGCACCATCGCCGACCTGCGGGCGGCCAAGGTCAAGGACATCGACATCTCCTGCATCTGCCCGGACGGGATCTGGACACCGATGCTGCACGACAAGCTCGACGACCCCGGAGCCGCCCTGTCCTTCTCCGGGAAGCTGCTCCAGCCCGAGGACGTCGTGGAGGCCGTCGCCAAGGTGCTCGACAACCCGCGACTGGTCACCGCCGTTCCCGGCTGGCGGGGCGCTGTGTGCCGGCTGGGCGACGTCTTCCCGTCCGTGGGGATGGCCGCACTCCCACTCGTCACGGCCCAGGGCCGGCGGGTGCAGAAGAAGATGCTCAAGAAGCGAGCTGTCAGCCCCCGACGTAGTCGGCGAGGTGCTGGGCGGTGAGGGTGGCTCCCTTCGCCACGAGGTCGGTAGGTGTGCCCTCGAAGACCACCTCGCCGCCCTCGTAGCCCGCCCCTGGACCGAGGTCGATGATCCAGTCGGCGTGGGCCATGACGGCCTGGTGGTGCTCGATGACGATGACCGACTTGCCGGAGTCGACGAGCCGGTCGAGGAGGCCGAGGAGGTTGTCGACGTCGGCCAGGTGCAGGCCGGTGGTGGGCTCGTCGAGGACGAAGACCTCCCCCTTGTCGCCCATGTGCACGGCGAGCTTGAGACGCTGGCGCTCACCGCCGGACAGTGCCGTGAGCGGCTGTCCGAGCGTGAGGTAGCCCAGACCGACGTCGACGAGGCGGGCGAGGATCTTGTGCGCGGCCGGCAGGCTGGCCGGACCGTCCGTGGCGAAGAAGTCCAGCGCGTCGCTCATCGACATCTCGAGGACATCAGCGATGTTCTTGCCGGCGAGCTCGTACTCGAGCACGGCGTCCTGGAACCGGCGCCCCTCGCAGTCCTCGCAGGGCGACTCGACCGTCGCCATGACACCGAGCTCGGTGAAGATCACGCCCGCGCCGTTGCACGTCGGGCAGGCACCCTCGGAGTTGGAGCTGAAGAGCGCGGGCTTGACGCCGTTGGCCTTGGCGAAGGCCTTGCGGACCGGCTCGAGCAGACCGGTGTAGGTCGCGGGGTTGCTGCGACGCGAGCCCTTGATCGCCGCCTGGTCGACGACGACGACCTCGTCTCGGTGGTCGAGGCCCCCGTGGACGAGCGAGCTCTTGCCGGAGCCGGCCACACCTGTCACGACCGCGAGCACCCCGAGCGGGATGTCGACGTCGACGTCCTTGAGGTTGTGGGTGTCGGCGCCCCGGATCTCGAGCCTCCCTGCTGCAGAACGCACCTCGTCCTTGAGGTGAGCCCGGTGGTCGAGGTGACGGCCGGTAAGGGTGTCACTCGCCCGCAGCTCCTCGACGGTGCCCTCGAAGACGATCTCGCCTCCCTTCGACCCTGCCAGCGGACCGAGGTCGACGGCGTGGTCGGCGATGGCGATCGTCTCGGGCTTGTGCTCGACGACGAGGACGGTGTTGCCCTTGTCGCGCAGCCGCAGGAGCAGGTCGTTCATCCGGGCGATGTCGTGCGGGTGCAGCCCGATCGTCGGCTCGTCGAAGACGTAGGTGACATCGGTGAGCGAGGAGCCCAGGTGGCGGATCATCTTGGCCCGCTGCGCCTCTCCCCCGGACAGGGTCCCGGCGGGTCGGTCGAGCGAGAGGTAGCCCAGGCCGATCTCGGTGAAGGAGTCGAGGAGGTGCTGCAGCCCCTTCAGCAGCGGCTCGAAGCCGGGCTCGTCGAGCTCGCGCACCCACGCGGCGAGGTCGTTGATCTGCATGGCGCACAGGTCGGCGATGCTCTGGCCGTTGATCTTCGAGGACCGGGCCTCGGGCGTCAGGCGCGTCCCTGCGCACTCGGGGCAGGTCTGGAAGGTCACGGCCCGCTCGACGAAGCGGCGCACGTGTGGCTGCATCGCCTCGGGGTCCTTGGACAGCATCGACTTCTGGATCTTGGGGATGATCCCCTCGAAGGTGAGGTTGACGCCCTCGACCTTGATCCGGGTCGGCTCGGCGTACAGCATCGTCTCGAGCTGCTTCGTGGTGAACTTCGCGATGGGCTTGTCCATCGGCAGGCCCATGCCCTCGAAGAGGCGGCCGTACCAGCCGTCCATCGAGTAGCCGGGCACGGTGAGCGCGCCCTCAAGCAGCGTCTTGCTGTCGTCGTAGAGAGCGGTGAGGTCGATGTCGCTGACCTGCCCCATGCCCTCGCAACGCGGGCACATGCCTCCGAGGTAGACCTGCTGCTTGACCGTCTTGCGCTCGGTGTGGGTGCCCTTGTCGGTCGTCATCGACCCACTTGCCTTGCGGGTCGGGACATTGAACGAGTAGGCGGTCGGCGGACCGACGTGCGGCTGGCCGAGGCGGGAGTAGAGGATCCGCAGCATCGCGTTGGCGTCCGTCGCGGTGCCCACGGTCGAGCGCGGGTTGGCACCCATGCGTTCCTGGTCGACGATGATCGCCGTCGTCAGGCCCTCGAGGTGGTCGACGTCGGGTCGGGACAGGGACGGCATGAAGCCCTGGAGGAAGGCGCTGTAGGTCTCGTCGATCAGACGTCGTGACTCGGCCGCGATCGTGCCGAAGACCAGCGAGCTCTTGCCCGAGCCCGACACCCCGGTGAAGACCGTCAGGCGCCGCTTGGGCAGGTCGACGCTGATGTCCTTGAGGTTGTTCTCCCTCGCTCCTTGCACGCGGATGAGGTCGTGGCTGTCGGCGTCGTGCGGCATCGGCGCTCCTGTGGGTGGTCGGGAGGGACCTGACGATCCAAGCAGATCCTCGGCACAGGACGCACCGTTCACTCCCCCACCAGGGAGGCGACGAGGGTCCGCGCCACGAGCTCGCCACGGGCGATGGCGATCTCCTGGTCCCCCCGCAGCATCCCGGCGAGGGTCCCGAGATAGGCGACGGCCACCTGGTCGGCCAGGTCTGCAGCGCGCTCCGGCCCGGCGACCTCGGCTGCGAACTCGAGCAACCTCGAGTGCAGGAGCTCGTCCTCGGCGGCCAACATGCGCGCGATCGCCGGCGCAGGGTCGCCCATCGCGGCGGCCGTCCCGCTGAAGGCGCACCACCGTTCCTGCAGCCGCTCGCGCTGGTAGTCACGCAGGGCCGGGAAGATCGCGAAGAGGCGTCCGGTCGGAGAGTCCGCGGCGGCGATGGCCGCGTCCCACGCCTGCGTCCAGTCCTCGAGCCGGCGCTCGAGGGCGGCCGCGATGAGACCGTCCTTGTTGCCGAAGTTGGAGTAGAGGGTCGCCGGCGACGCACCGGCTCGGCGCAGGATCACGTCGACCGGCGTGAGGACGACACCGTCGACGAACATCAGCTCGTCGGCTGCGGCAAGGAGCCGCTCCCTGGCGGGGCGCTTGCGGGGTGCGGTCGTCATGGGGTCAGCCTAACCGTAACGCTCGTTTCACATAAGGGTGAAACGTGCGTTACGGTCGGTGGCACCCCGCCCCCAGCCAAGGAGCCCCATGACAACGCTGCACATCGCCGGAGAATGGCGAGCCGCCGCCTCCGGAGAGACGCGAGAGATCACCTGTCCAGCGGACCGGTCCGTGGTCGTGACCGTGGACGAAGGGGGCGTCGCCGATGCCCTCGAGGCGGTCCGTGCCGCACGCCGGGCCTTCGACGAGGGCCCGTGGCCGAGCACCCCCACCCCCGAACGCGCCGCCCTGCTCACCCGCATCGCAGACCGTCTCGAGCGTGAGCTCGAGGACGTCGCGCGTCTCGAGGCGCTCGACACCGGCAAGCGGATGGTCGAGGCGCGTCTGGACATGCAGGACATCGTTGCCGTCTTCCGGCACTTCGCCTCCCTGGCCCAGGCAGAGGCGGGCCGGGTCATCGACGCGGGGATGCCCGACATCTCCTCGCGGGTCGTCACGGAGCCGGTTGGTGTCTGCGCACTCATCACCCCGTGGAACTTCCCCCTCCTGCAGACCGCGTGGAAGGTGGCGCCGGCCCTGGCTGCCGGCAACACCTTCGTCCTCAAGCCGAGCGAGCTGACCCCGCAGACGGCGATCTGGCTCGTGCGCGCCCTCACCGAGGAAGGGCTGCCGGCGGGCGTCGCCAACCTGGTGCTCGGCCCCGGAGCCACGGTCGGAGCGGCGATGACGAGCGCCCCCGAGGTGGACCTCGTCTCGTTCACCGGTGGTCTCGAGACCGGCCGGACGATCATGGCTGCCGCCGCTGGCACCGTGAAGAAGATCGCCCTCGAGCTCGGCGGCAAGAACCCCAACATCATCTTCGCCGACGCCGACCTCGACGCAGCGATCGACAACGCCCTGACGGCGATCTTCCTCGACTCCGGACAGGTGTGCTCCGCCGGCTCGCGCCTGGTCGTCGAGGAGTCCATCCACGACCAGGTCGTCGACGAGCTGGTCCGTCGCGCCCCGGCGATCCGGATGGGCGGCCCCTTCGACGAGAGCGCCGAGACCGGCCCGCTCATCAGCGACGGCCATCGCGACAAGGTCGAGGCCCATGTGGCGGCCGCGGTCGCCGAGGGTGCCGTCCTGCGGTGCGGCGGCGAGCGCCCCGGCGGTGCCCTGTCCAAGGGCAGCTACTACCCGCCGACGATCCTCGACGGCTGCACGAGTGACATGACGTGCGTGCAGGAGGAGTCCTTCGGTCCGGTGCTCACCGTCGAGACCTTCTCCGGTGAGACCCGCGACGCTGCCGAGGACGCGGCCATCGCCATCGCCAACGACACGATCTACGGGTTGACCGGTGCCGTCTGGACCCAGGACGCCGGCCGGGCCGAGCGGATGGCCCGACGACTGCGTCACGGCACGGTGTGGATCAACGACTTCCACCCCTACGTGCCCGCCGCCGAGTGGGGTGGGATGAAGCAGTCGGGCATCGGCCGCGAGCTGGGCACTGCCGGCCTGCACGAGTACCAGGAGACCAAGCACATCTGGCACAACACGCGGCCCGCCCGGGCGGGATGGTTCCACGACCCGCAGGGCTGAGCGCCATCCAGCGCACATACACACACAACGGGGAGAGAGACACCACCATGACAAAGCGCTACGACTACGTCATCGTCGGCGGAGGATCTGCCGGCTCGGCGCTGGCCAACCGACTCAGCAGCGACGCGAGCACGACCGTGCTCGTCCTCGAGGCCGGTCGGGCCGACTTCATCGCCGATCCCTTGATCCACATGCCCGCCGCGCTGATGTTTCCGGCGGGCAACCCCCTCTACGACTGGGCCTACGAGAGCGAGCCGGAGCCCTACCTGGACGGCCGCCGCGTCAAGCACGCGCGAGGCAAGGTCCTCGGGGGCAGCTCGAGCATCAACGGCATGATCTTCCAGCGGGGCAATCCCGGTGACTACGACGCCTGGGCCTCCTTCGACGGGATGGACCAGTGGGACTACGCGCACTGCCTTCCCTACTTCAAGCGCATGGAGACCACGACGGCAGGCGCGGATGCATGGCGTGGTGGGGCCGGTCCCCTCAAGCTCGAGCGTGGCCCCGCCGAGAGCCCGCTCTTCCAGGCCTTCTTCGAGGCCACCACCCAGGCGGGCTTCGCGCGCACGGACGACGTCAACGGCTATCGACAAGAGGGCTTCGCCCCCTTCGACCGCAATGTCTACAAGGGCAGCCGGATGTCCGCCTCACGGGCGTACCTGCGTCCCATCCGAGACCGCAAGAACCTGCACATCACCACACTGGCGACCGTGACCGGTCTGCGGTGGCAGGGCAACCGCGTGACGGGCGTCGACTACGTCCGCGCCAACAAGCGCAAGCACTCCGTCGATGCCGGCGAGGTCATCCTCTGTGGTGGAGCCTTCAACTCCCCGCAGCTGCTCCAGCTCGCTGGTGTCGGCGACCCGGAGACGCTGCGCACCGCCGGGGTCACGCCGCACATCGAGCTGCCGGGCGTCGGCGAGAACCTGCAGGACCACCTGGAGGTCTACCTGCAGCACGTCAGCCTGCAGCCCGTGTCCATCGCTCCGTGGCTGAAGAAGTGGAAGGCGCCGTACATCGGGGCCGAGTGGCTCTTCCTCAACCGTGGTGTCGGTGCCTCCAACCACTTCGAGGGCGGTGGCTTCATCCGCACCAACGACGAGGTCGCCTACCCCAACCTGATGTTCCACTTCCTCCCGATCGCCGTGCGCTACGACGGCACCCCGTCTGAGGGCAAGCACGGCTACCAGGTGCACATCGGGCCGATGAACTCCGATGTGCGCGGCAGCCTGAGGATCAAGGATGCCGATCCCTTCAACAAGCCAGCGATCCGCTTCAACTACCTGTCCACCGAGAGGGATCGCCGCGAGTGGATCGAGGTCGTGCGCGCAGCGCGACACATCCTCGACCAGCCGGCCTTCGCCCCCTTCGACGGTGGTGAGACCTCGCCCGGTCCGAGCGTCCAGACCGACCAGGAGATCCTCGACTGGGTCGCCAAGGACGCCGAGACGGCCCTGCACCCCTCCTGCTCGGCCAAGATGGGCACCGACGCGATGTCGGTCGTCGATCCCGCCTCCATGCGGGTCCACGGGACAGAGGGTCTACGGGTCGTCGATGCGTCCGTCTTCCCGACCATCACCAACGGCAACATCTACGCGCCCGTGATGATGGTGGCGGAGAAGGCCGCCGATCTCATCGCCGGCAACACTCCGCTGGCCCCCGAGAGCCCGCCCCTGTACCGCGCTGGTCAGGGCATGCCGCTCTACCCGGAGGGTGACCCACGCAATGCTGCGTGGGACGCGCGGACCGACCTGCCGAGCGCGTCGCGCGTCCTGCGGGACGCCGAGGCGAAGGGGGCCGGCCGGTGAGCACCGACATCGACCCCCGCCAGGTCGACGAGCGTCCGGCGAGGCCGCGCGTCAAGGTCTCCGTCCTGCTCGTCTCCGGTGCTGTGACGATGATCGTCGCGGCGTGGGCCCTGATCGCGCCGGCGAGGGCCGAGGCGACTCTCGCTGACCTCGTCGGCTGGATCTCCAACTGGTTCGGGTGGTTCTACATCGCCCTCGCCACGATCGTCCTCGTCTTCGTCATCTACGTGGGGGTCCGGTACGCCAGAGTGCGCCTCGGGGACGACGAGGACCGGCCGGAGTTCTCCACCTTCGCCTGGGCGTCGATGCTCTTCGCAGCAGGCATCGGCACCGATGTGATGTTCTTCGCCGTCGCCGAGCCGGCGAGCCAGTACCTGGCTCCGCCGCAGGGACAGGGCGGGTCCGTCGAGGCAGCCCGCGAGGCCACCGTCTGGACGCTCTTCCACTACGGGATCACCGGCTGGGGCATGTACGCCCTCATGGGCGTTGCCCTGGGCTACTTCGCCCACCGCAAGAAGTTGCCGCTGGCCGTCCGCTCCGCGCTCTACCCGATCTTCGGCAAGCGCATCCGAGGTCCGATCGGTGACGCCGTCGACATCGCGACTGTGCTCGGCACGATCTTCGGTGTCGCGACGTCACTCGGCATCGGCGTCGTCATGCTCAACGTCGGTTTGGGCGTCATGTTCGATGTCCCGCAGGGCATCCCGGCCCAGGTCGCTCTCGTGGTCCTCGCGGTCGCGGTCGCTGCCACCTCGGCCACGACCGGTGTGGACCGGGGCATCCGCCTGCTCAGCCAGCTCAACGTGCTCCTCGCGATCCTCCTCGCGCTGTGGGTCCTCGTCACCGGAGACACGGCCTTCCTCCTGCGCGCCATCACGATGAATGTCGGTGACTTCGTCTCGATGTTCCCCGGGATGACCCTCGACACGATGGCCTTCGACCACCCGACGGAGTGGATGAGCCTGTGGACGCTCTTCTTCTGGGCGTGGTGGATCGCGTGGGCATCCTTCGTGGGCATGTTCCTCGCGCGCATCTCCAAGGGGCGCACCATCGGCCAGTTCATGCTCGGCACCCTGACGATCCCCTTCACCTACATCGTCATGTGGGTCTCGATCTTCGGCAACTCCGCGGTCAAGCAGATCGCCGACGGGGACAAGGCCTTCGGCGAGCTCGCGACCAGCGCCCCGGAGCAGGGCTTCTACAGCCTGCTCCAGCAGTACCCGGGTGCGTGGTTCCTGGTTGGTCTGGCGACCTTCGTCGGACTGCTCTTCTACGTGACGTCAGCCGACTCGGGTGCGCTCGTCATGGCCAACCTCAGCTCCGACCTGCCCGACAGCGAGACCGACGCCAGTCCTTGGCTGCGCATCGGGTGGGCTGCCGCGACAGGGGTGCTCACCATCGCGATGCTTCTGGTCGGGGGGATCGTGGCACTGCAGTACGCGACGATCGTCATGGGTCTCCCCTTCGCCGTCGTCATGGTCCTGGTCATGATCGGGCTGTACAAGGCACTCGAGGCCGAACGCACCCAGGTCAGTGCCGCACGCCTCTCGCTGACGAGCCATCTCGCTGGCCGGGAGAGCGGTCACCAGGGGTCGTGGCGCCGCCGCGTGGCCACCACCTTCGGGACCGTCAGCCTCAAGCGGGCCAACGAGCGACTCACCTCCGTGGTCGTACCGGCGCTCCACGAGGTGGCCGAGGCCATGGAGAGCGAGGGCCGTACGGCTCGCGTCGAGGTGGGCGACGGCGGTGCCACGGTGCCTGGTTCAGCCCGTCTCGTCGTGGGTAAGGGTCCGGCGCCCTTCACCTGGTCGGTGCGGGCCCACCGGGTGGCCGCACCCAGCTACGGCACCCGGATGATCGAAGCCGACGACCGCACGACCAGGCTCGAGGTGGCCCTGCCGACCGGCGGCGGCTACGACGTCTTCGGCTACAGCGCTGAAGAGGTCTGTCACGACGTCCTCGACCACTTCGAGAGGTGGTCCAGCGCAGAGGTGCTTGCTGAGCACCCCTGAGCGGTCAACGGGGTCGACTCCCGTCGAGCCGATGGCGCAGGCCCGTCCACTCACGTGGGCGGGCCCGTCCCCAGCCGGTGTCCGATCGCCAGAGTCGTGGCATCGTGGAGACCTCGCAATGAGGCGATCTCCAGGAGGACCCGAATGACCGCAGCCACTCTCCCTTCGTACACGTCAGGAACCTCCGAGCTACCCCTGCTGGGAGACACGATCGGGGCCAACCTCGAGCGCACCGTGGCGCTCCACGGCCAGCGTGAAGCTCTCGTTGATGTACCGAGCGGACGCCGGTGGACCTACAGCGAGCTGCTCGCTGACGTGGACTCCGTGGCCAAGGCACTGATGGCGAAGGGGGTGGCCGCTGGCGACCGCATCGGCATCTGGGCGCCCAACTGCCCCGAGTGGACGATCCTGCAGTACGCCACCGCGCGGATCGGCGCGATCCTCGTCAACGTCAACCCGGCCTACCGCACGCACGAGCTGACCTATGTGGTCAACCAGTCGGGGATGCGGATGCTCGTGAGCGCGGTGTCGCACAAGACCTCCGACTACCGCGCGATGGTGGAGGAAGCCCGCTCGGAGACTCCCGGCCTGAGCGAGGTCGTCTACGTCGGGGACCCGACGTGGGACGCGCTCGCCGCGGGCGACGCCTCCGTGACCGACGAGCAGCTCGCCGAGCGCGGCGCCTCCCTGACGCCCGACGACCCGATCAACATCCAGTACACGTCCGGCACCACGGGGTTCCCCAAGGGGGCGACGCTCAGCCACCACAACATCCTCAACAACGGCTACTTCGTCGGCGAGATGATCGACTACACCGAGGCGGACCGCATCTGCATCCCGGTGCCCTTCTACCACTGCTTCGGCATGGTCATGGGCAATCTCGCGGCCACCTCGCACGGGGCCTGCATGGTCATCCCGGCGCCGTCCTTCGACCCGGGTGCCACGCTGCGAGCGGTCGCGCAGGAGCGCTGCACTTCGCTCTACGGCGTCCCGACGATGTTCATCGCCGAGCTCGACCTTCCCGACTTCGCCGACCACGACCTGAGCACGCTGCGCACCGGCATCATGGCCGGCTCCATCTGCCCGGTCGAGGTGATGAAGCGCGTGGTGGCGCAGATGAACATGACCGAGGTCGCCATCAGCTATGGCATGACCGAGACCTCACCGGTGTCGACGATGACCCGCACCGATGACGACCTGGCCCGGCGCACCGAGACCGTCGGGCGCTCGATGCCGCACATCGAGTCCAAGGTCGTCGATCCGCTTTCGGGCGTCCCCCTCCCCCGCGGCGAGACCGGCGAGCTGTGCACCCGCGGCTACAGCGTGATGCTGGGTTACTGGGACCAGCCGGACAAGACCACGGAGGCGATCGATGCTGCCCGCTGGATGCACACCGGTGACCTGGCGACGATGGACGAGGACGGGTACGTCAACATCGTCGGTCGGATCAAGGACCTCGTCATCCGTGGCGGCGAAAACATCTACCCGCGCGAGGTCGAGGAGTTCCTCTACAGCCACCCCGACATCGCGGACGTCCAGGTCATCGGCGTCCCGGACGACAAGTACGGCGAAGAGCTCATGGCCTGGGTCGTGCTCCGCGAGGGCGCTGCGGCGCTGACCGCCGACGACGTGCGGGAGTTCGCGTCCGGCAAGCTCGCCCACTACAAGATCCCGAAGTACGTGCACGTCACGGACGCCTTCCCGATGACCGTCACCGGCAAGGTGCGCAAGATCGAGATGCGAGAGCAGGCCCAGCAGCTGCTCGGTTCGTGACCACATGACGAAGGGTGGTACCCCCGATCGGGAGTACCACCCTTCGTCATGTGGTCCAGCGGCTGGTCAGAGCTGCTGGGTGTCACCCTGCTGCGGAGCCTGTGTGGGCTGCGCCTCGGCCTTGGCCGAGAGGCGGTCCAGCTGACGGGCGGCCGCGTCGCGACCACCGAGGCCGAAGGCGAGGGCGGCTGCTGCCGCGCCACCGACGACGAGGGCACCGAAGCCGAGCTCGATGATCGAGTCCGCGATGCCCATGTACTTCAGGCCCATCGCGACGAAGAGCACGATCGTGGCGTACTTGACGATCGTCGCCCCGACACCGGACAGCATCTTCGCCAGCAGGTTGGCGACGAAGAAGCCGGCAGCGATGATCGCTGCACCGAAGATGACCTTGCCACCGAGGCTGAGGACCTCGCTGAGGAACCTCGTGATCTGCGGGAAGTTCAGCAACTGCGCTGCCATGACCGCGAAGAAGAGCACGATCGCGATCTGCGCCACCTTGGCGATGACCGGGACCACCTTGGTGCCGGCGGGCAGCACGTCCAGCTCGGCGAGCTGACGATCCACCCCGACACCGTCGAGGATCTGCTCGATGATGTCACCGGCGAACTTGGCGATGAAGATGCCCAGCGCCAGCATGAGGCCGGCCGCGATGATCAGCGGGATCGCGTCGAAGATCGACTGGAGCATCTGCTCCGCCGGACGGGAGATCGACTCGATGCCCAGGATCTGCAGGGCGGCGATGGTCACGACGATCATGATGAGCGCGTAGATGACGGTGGCGACCGTCTTGGGGATCGACGTGCCAGCACCCTGAGCACCGGCAGGCACGGCGCCGTAACCGGCGGGCGGCTGCGGCTGGCCCTGGTGCTGCGCGTGCGGCGCGGCGGGCTGGCCCGGGGGCGGCGGGGGCGGTCCGGCAGGGGCTGTTGCCGGAGCACCGGGGATCGAGCCGGCCTTGGAGCCAGCCGTCTTGAGCCACTTGTCGAAGGGCAGTGCGGCCAGGGCCGTCTGGACGAGCTGACGGACCACCTTGGCCAGCAGTGCACCGACGAAGAAGACGATGCCCGCGCCGATGAGGTTGGGCAGGAAGCCGAGGACCCCGTCGACCATGCCCTGGATGGGCGCGAGGACCTGGTTGAGACCCAGGACCTGGAGGATCGCGACGAGTCCGAGCATCCAGACGATGAGCGACCCGATGGAGCCGAGCGTCGTGCCGACGCTGGCACCGTCCGAGCCGGCCCGCTGGAGGGCGGGAACCTTGCTGGAGAGCTTGGTGAACAGCGACTTGACGATCATCGCCACCAACCACGTGACGACAAGGATGGCCAGGGCAGACAGGGCCTTGCCCAGCAACCCCGCCCACTCGATGTCGTTGAGGAAGTTCTGCGCTTGCATGATGTCCTCCCATTGACGTTCTGAAGTACTTCCTACCCTGCGACCGTAACGACCTTCGGCGCCGTGCGCCGGGTGAGGAAGTCACCGTTTCCCGATGGTTAGGGTGATCACATGCACTGGGACACAGGCGGAGGGAGTGGCTGAGCGGTGAACTGCCCACACTTCGACGCCGGCGAGTGCGGCTCATGCACCCTCATGGGAGTCCCCTATGCGACCCAGGTCGACGAGCTGGCCGCTGAGGTCGCTGACCGGTTGGCCGACCACGTGACCCACGAGCAGTGGTCCACTCCCCTGGTCGGTCCGGCGTCCGGCTTCCGCAACAAGGCCAAGCTCGCGGTCGGCGGGACGAAGGAGGCGCCGACCTTCGGCATCCTCGACGCCGACCTGAGGGGAGTACCCCTCCCCGAGTGCGGGCTGTACACACCGGCGCTCGCGGACGCGCTGGACAGCTTGCTGCCGGTAGTCGCGGAGTTGGGCCTGGCCCCCTTCGACGTCCCGGCTCGGCAGGGTGAGCTCAAGCACCTGATCGTCACCGGGTCACCCGACGGCGAGGTCATGGTGCGCTTCGTGCTGCGCTCGCCCGGCCAGCTGCCCCGTGTTCGGCGGGGGCTCGACGACCTGCATGCTGCCGTCCCCGGTCTGCGCGTGGTCTCGGTCAACATCCAGCCCGAGCACAAGGCGGTCCTGGAGGGTGAGGAGGAGATCGTCCTCACCGAGCACGAGACGCTGCCCATGCGGCTGGACGACATCACCCTGCACCTGCGTCCACGCAGCTTCTTCCAGACCAACACCTTCGTCGCCACCGGTCTGTACCGGCAGGCCCGCGGCTGGATCACCGAGATCGACCCGGCGAGCGTCCTCGACCTGTACTGCGGGGTGGGCGGGTTCGCACTCACCGCAGCACTGGCGCCCGGGCGCGACCGACGGGTCCACGGGGTGGAGGTGTCCGCCGACGCCGTCGCCAGCGCCCGACGCTCCGCGAGCGAGCTCGGCGTGGACGTCGACTTCGAGGCGGCAGACGCGAGAGGGCTGAGCGCCCTCGACCACGAGCTGGTGGTGCTCAACCCACCCCGGCGGGGCGTCGGCAGTGACCTGTGCGCGGCCATCGAGTCCGCCGCACCCGACCACCTCGTCTACTCCAGCTGCAATGCGGTGAGCCTCGCGCGCGACCTGTCCGAGCTCCCCGGCTACCGGGTGACCCGAGCCCGCTTCTTCGACATGTTTCCGCAGACGCGACACCACGAGGTCATGGTGCTGCTCGAGAGGACCTAGAGCACCCATCCATCGGTCTGCACGATCGCGGGGCGCTCCGGCTCCTGCGGTGCAACCGTCGAGGGGGTGTCGTCGCCGGGATCCGTGGCGGGCGGCGGCGTGGATGTCGGTGTCGTGGGCGACGGTGAGCTCGGCTCGGGGGTGGTTGGCTCAGGATCCGTGGGCTCGGGATCCGTGTCCGGTGCGCACTCTGCTCGAGGCGCCGTGCCACCCGGTGCCGGGCGCTCCGTCCCCAGGTCGTTGAAGACCTCCTCGAGCACGGACGGTCGGGCCGGCATGAGGGCGTCGACGCAGGTGCCGATCACCTGCGCGTAGGTCGCGGCATCATCCGGCGCGCTGCCGCTGAACCATGCGTGGACGGCGTAGCCGTCGCGGTGGGCGCGATCGACGAAGTCACGGTTGACCACCCGGATGCCGGAGTAGGTGATGGGCACCTGCAGCGCGACGACGCCCTCGGGCAGCGGAGTGCCCGACAGGTAGTAGCCGATCATCGCGTCCTGCCCCGCCGACATGTCGATGGCCGGGGCCAGCTCGTGGAAGCGCATCAAGGCATCGTCGGAGAAGGAGCCCACGATGAGGTCACGTCGGTCCGTGCCCTGCAGCCGCTCGCCGAGCACCTGCGCCGTGTCGAGGAAGGACTGCGGAGTCCCCGTGCCTTTGATCTCGATGTTGACCGGTGTGGCGGGGAAGCGCTCGAGGACATCTGAGAGCGAGGCGATGCCGAAGTCAGCTGGCTCGTGGCCGTCAACGACCACATCGCCGTGTCGCGCGCCGCGCAGGGGGTACGTCGCCGATGGGTCGTCGTGCACGGTGCTGCGGCCGGGGACGAACCAGTGGGCTGCGTCCATCGCCCGCTGCTGGTCCATCGTGTAGGAGTCGACGCGCCCCGTGTGGTCCGTCGAGTCATCGACCGTCGCGTCGTGGATGACCGCCAGGTCGTCGTCCGCAGTCACCTGCACGTCGAGTTCGAGCATGTCGGCGCCGAGGGACTCGGCTCGCTCGAAGGCGTACATGGTGTTCATCGGTGCCTCGTCCTCACCACCGGAGTGCGCCATGTCCATGACCCGTTGACCGAGCCACGGGTTGTCCGTGGCGGGCGCGGATGCGGCCGTGGTCGTGCCCACGGCGAGGAGGAGGGTGGACAACGAGGCGACGATGGCTGTGCGCACCCTCGTGACCCTAGCGAGTCAACGGGTTCCGCGACAGGGTGCGGGCCGGGCTCAGGAGGTGGAGGACCAGCCGACCATGGAGATCAGGAATCCGAAGTAGCAGCAGACGAAGAGCACCAGCCCGACGAAGTAGACCGTGCCGACGATCCCGGTGATCTTGCCGACCTTGGCGTGGTCCCGGTTGGTCCAGCCTGCCTCCGGGTGTGCGTCGATCTCCTCCAGCGCCTTGGCCCCGAGGACCCACGCGACGATGCCGACGCCCGGCACGAGCGTCAGGCCGACGATGCCCAGCACCATGGCTGCCGTGGCATTGCCGTGGCTGCGCTGGACGGGGAAGGGCGACGGGGGTGGGAGCTGAGGAGGCTGCGTCATGATGCGACCACGCTAGCTGGCGACGATGCTCAGGATCATCGCGCCCGACCACAGCACGAAGAGGCCGCCAAAGAAGAGGGTCCCGACCATCCCGAGGATCTTGCCGATCTTGGCGTGGTCCCGGTTGGCCCAGAACACACCCGGCTGGGCGTCCATGTCCCGCCCTGCCGTGTGGCCCATGTACCAGGCCACGGGGCAGGTGAAGACGCAGAGCATGAAGCCGATGAGCGCCAGCGTGAACGCGGTCGTGGCTCGGGGATGGCTGATCGGGGGTGTCCATGCATGAGGGTTCGGCGGTCCCCCGTATGGAGACGGCTGACCCGCGTACGGAGCGTGATACCCAGGAGGCGGAGGCTGGTATCCCGACGACGGAGGGAGGGGCGGCATGCTCATGATGCTGCTCAGCGTAGGCGGGCGAGGCAGAGACGCACATGGGGAGGACTGCCCTCCCGGCCACGGGTCGATACTGTCGTGACCGCGGTCACCCCCGCACCCCTCTCGACAGGAGTAGTTGATGCGCGCACTGGTCAAACCCCGACCGGGACCCGGCCTCGAGCTGGTCGATGTCCCCGAGCCACATGCCGGGGACGGCGAGGTGAGGATCCGGGTCCTCCGGGCAGGTCTCTGTGGCACCGACCTCCACCTGCACGGATGGGACGACTGGGCTGCCGGAGCGGTCCCGAGCACTCCACAGGTCATCGGTCACGAGTTCTACGGCGAGGTCGACGAGGCGGGTCCCGGCGTCACCTCCGTCGCCATCGGTGACCGGGTCTCCGGTGAGGGCCACCTCGTGTGCAGCAGCTGCCGCAACTGCCGCGCCGGGCGACGCCACCTGTGCATCAACACCATCGGCGTCGGGGTCAACCGCGACGGCGCCTTCGCCGACTACGTCGTCATCCCCGCGGACAACACCTGGGTGCATCACGACGACATCGGCCCGGACCTGGGTGCCGTCTTCGACCCGCTGGGCAATGCCGTCCACACGACGCTGTCCTTCCCCCTCGCGGGCGAGGACGTGGTCATCACCGGAGCCGGACCGATCGGCGTCATGGCCGCAGCCGTCGCACGCCACGTCGGAGCCCGCTACATCGCGGTCACCGACCTGTCCGACACCCGTCTCGAGCTGGCGCAAAGCGCCGGTGCCGACCTGCTCGTCAATGCCGGCCGGTCCAACCTCGGCGAGGCGATGCGTGAGCTGGGGATGAAGGAGGGCTTCGACGTCGGGCTCGAGATGTCAGGTGCTCCGCCGGCCGTGGCGGACATGCTCGACCACCTCAACCACGGCGGCCGCATCGCCATGCTGGGCCTGCCCAAGGACCCCTACTCGATCGACTGGGGCAAGGTCATCACCCACATGATCACCATCAAGGGCATCTACGGACGGGAGATGTACGACACCTGGTACACGATGAGCTCGATGCTCTCGACCTCGCCGGCGCTGCGCGAGGCGATCTCCGCGGTCATCACCCACCGATTTCCGGCGGAGCAATGGCAGGACGCCTTCACCACAGCCGCCTCGGGAGAGTGCGGCAAGGTCATCATGGACTGGAGCTGACGCATGTACACGATCAAGGACGACCTCACGGCCACCCTGCAGGAGATCCGCGACGCGGGCCTGTGGAAGGCCGAGCGAGAGCTCACCAGCCCCCAGCAGGCCCACATCACGACGACCAAGGCGCAGGCCATCAACTTCTGCGCCAACAACTACCTCGGGCTCGCCGACCACCCCGACGTCCGGGATGCTGCGTCGGCAGCCTTGCAGGAGTGGGGCTTCGGCATGGCGAGCGTGCGCTTCATCTGCGGCACCCAAGAGCTGCACACCCGTCTGGAGGCGAGCATCTCCGACTTCCTGCAGAGGGAGGAGACGATCCTCTACTCGAGCTGTTTCGACGCCAACGGCGGCGTCTTCGAGGTGCTCTTCGGCGAGGGTGACGCGATCATCTCCGACGCGCTCAACCACGCCTCGTTGATCGATGGCATCCGCCTGTCCAAGGCCTCCCGGTACCGCTACGCCAATGCCGACATGGACGATCTGCGCCTGCAGCTCGAGGCGGCCCAGGGGGCACGCCGCACCGTCATCGTCACCGACGGCGTCTTCTCGATGGACGGCTACCTCGCCCCCCTGGAGCAGATCTGCGACCTCGCCGAGGAGTACGGCGCCATGGTGCTCGTCGACGACTCGCACGCCGTGGGCTTCGTCGGCGACGGCGGGCGCGGCACACCCGAGGCGTGTGGCGTCATGGACCGCGTCGACCTCATCACGGGCACCCTCGGCAAGGCCCTGGGCGGTGCCAGCGGCGGCTACGTCACCGGTCCCGCCGAGGTGGTGGCACTGCTGCGGCAGCGGTCACGTCCGTACCTCTTCTCCAACGCGGTCGCTCCCGTCGTGGCAGCAGGCTCGCTCAAGGCGATCGAGATCGCTCGCGATGCCGATGACGGCCGCGCGGCCTTGCGGCGCAACACGTCGATGTTTCGCGAGCTGATGACCGAGGCCGGCTTCGACCTCCTGCCGGGCACCCACCCGATCACCCCCGTCATGTTTCCCGGGGAGGACGGTGCCCGTCAGGCCGCGCAGATCGCGGACGTGATGCTCGAGCACGGCGTCTACGTCATCGCCTTCAGCTATCCGGTGGTCCCCCAGGGCCAGGCCAGGATCCGGGTGCAGCTCTCTGCGGCCCACAGCGAGGAGGACGTGCGCACGTGTGTGCGGGCCTTCATCGCGGCGCGCTCCGAGGTCCTGGGCACGGACTGACGGCAGCGGTGGTCCGGCTCCTCACTCGAAGGGGGCCGGGTCGCCTGCTCCGTACCGCGCGATGACGGCCTCGCCCGAGGACAGGTCGACGACGGTCGTCGGCTCGGTGCTCACCTCACCGGCGTCGACGACGATGTCGACCTGGTGGTCGAGGGCCTCCTTGACGTCCCACCCGAAGGTCGGGGTCTGATCCTCCCCCGGCAGGATCAGGGTGGAGATGAGCATGGGGTCTCCGAGGCCGTCGAGCAGAGCCCGCGACAGCGGATGGCTGGGGATGCGCACACCCACCGTCTTCTTCTTCGCGTGGAGCAGCCGCTTGGGCACCTCCTTGGTCGCCGGGAGGATGAAGGTGTACGGCCCGGGAGTCGCGGACTTGATGGCCCGGAAGATCGAGTTGTCGATGAGGACGAGCTGTCCGAGCTGGGCGAAGTCCGCGCACAGCAGCGTGTAGTGGTGCTTGTCGTCCAGCTGGCGGATGTCGCGGATGCGGTCCTTGATCGCCTGGTCGTCCAGTCGCCCACCGAGGGCATAGCCGGAGTCGGTCGGGAAGGCGACGAGGTCGCCCTCTCGCACTCGCTCGACGACCTGGCCGACGGTGCGGGGCTGGGGATTGTCGGGGTGGACTTCGACGAAGGTGGCCATGGCGCCACCCTAGGACCCTCAGGCCGCTGTGCCCAGCTCCTGCGACAACTGTGCCGCCAACCTCTTGGCGGTCCGGCCCACGCCGATGAGGGTCGCGGACGCTGGACCCGTCCAGTCGCCGTACCCCACGAAGGACACCCGCGGATCCCTCACCGCCCGGTTGTCCACGACCTCCGGGTGGCCGTCGGAGGTGCGCAGCCGCAGCGACCGCAGGTGGCGCAGCGCCGGGCGGTACCCGGTGCACCAGATGATCGCGTCGAGTTCGAGCAGGTCGCGGCCGATGACGGCTCCGTCGGGGACGATCCGGTCGAACATCGCCCGGACCCGAAGGGCACCCTGGGCCCGGGCCTCGCGCACCCGGGGCAAGGCGACGATGTTGCCGACGAACTCCGCCTCCATCGTCTCGGGGTCCACGGCGTGCTGCCGGGCGGTGGCCCGGTCGAAGAGGTGCCTCCCGTCGACGTCGTCAGGGAGGAAACGCAGCCGTCGGGCCGAGACCAGCGAGACGCGCTCTGCGGTACCAAGGAGGTCTGCGGTGATCTGGACCCCGGAGTTGCCGCCGCCCACGACGGCGACTCGCTGGCCGGCGAAGTCTGCGGGACCGCGGTAGTGGGCACTGTGCAGCTGGCGACCGGCGAAGCTGGCCTGTCCTTCGACGAGGGGTACGAAGGGTGCCGACCACGTGCCGGTGGCACTGACCACATGTCTCGCGCGCACGTCGCCACGATCGGTGACCACCGTGAGCCCATCGGGCGCCGCGCGCACATCGCGGACGGTCACGGGACGCTCCACCGCCAGGTCGTAGTGCTCCTCGTAGGCGCGCAGGTAGGCGATCACATGATCGACGGGCGGGAAGGTGTCCGGGTGAGGTGGCATGGGCCACCCGTGGAGCGAGGAGTACGCCGCCGGCGAGAAGAGACGAAGGGAGGGCCAGGTCGCCTGCCAAGCGCCACCCGGCTCGCGCTGCTCGTCGAGGACGACGTGCTCGATGCCGAGCCGCCGCAGGTGATAGGCAGTCACGAGCCCCGCCTGACCACCCCCGACGATCGCGACGTCGACGTCACGGCGCATACAGGCTCAGGCGTCCTCTGCGGTCATCTCGACCGGTGTCCCGATCTGCACGGTGCGCGAGACGGTGCACAGGCGATCGCGCGACTGGGCCACCGATCGCGGGAAGGCGGCGCGAGCTGCGTCGCCCCCTTCGCCCTCGGGGAAGCCGATCCGGAAGGTGACCTCGAGGTCGGTCATGTGGTTGCCGTCCTCCGGCGTCGAGGCCTTGGTCCCCTCGGCGACGACGACGAAGGAGTCCGGCTCGGCCCGACGGGAGGTGATGTGGTCCACGTCGACCGAGCTGCACCCGGCCAGCGCCGCGAGCAGGAGCTCGACCGGGGTGAAGTCGTCGGTCGAGCCGTCGCCGATGGTGATCGTGCCACCGCGCGCATTGCGCAGCTCGTAGCTGCCCAGAGCCAGCCGCGTCAGCTCCACGCTGCGGTGCCCGGGCCCGGTGCCGCCCGTCGTCTCGTCGCTCGTCATGCCTACCTCCAGATTGGGGTGAGGGTCCCTCTGCGAACACTCGGTCCGATCCTCGCAGACCGTGCCCGACTAGTCTCAACGCATGCCTGTGATCCCCTCCGGACGACTCATCCTCCTTCGCCACGGTGAGACGCAGTGGAGCCGCGATGGTCTCCACACCGGGCTGACCGACCTGCCGCTGACCGATGTCGGGCGGTCCCAGGCACGGGCATCCGGGCAGCGCCTGGTGGAGCTGGGGATCGACCCGGTGCACGTGCTCTCCTCGGACCTGCAGCGCGCACGGGACACGGCCGAGCTCGCCGGGCTGAGCGCGCAAGTCGACCCGGAGCTGCACGAGTGGGACTACGGCGGGTACGAAGGGCGCTCCACCGCGCAGATCCGTGAGTCCACCGGTACCGACTGGGATGTCTTCGGCGACGGCGTCGTCGCCGGGGAGACACCCGGCGAGACCGTCGTGGAGGTGGCGGCACGAGCCTCACGGGTGCTCATGCGGGTCCGGCCCCATCTCGATCAGGGGGACGTCGTCCTCGTCGGGCACGGGCACACCTCTCGCATCCTCGCGACGGTGTGGCTGAGGACCTCACCTCGGCTGGCTGCGCAGCTCACCTTCGACGCGGCGCACCTGTCGGTGCTGGGTCACCACCGCGAGGACCCGTGCATCATCAGCTGGAACTGCTGAGGCCGCTCAAGGCAGCGGCCACGTGTGCACGGGGTCGTTGCGGTGCATGTGCTCCGAATACAGCCGAGTCATCTCGGCCAGCGCCGCAGAGCGGTCGAGCCCGCCCTCCTCGAGCCGCCGGACACACTCGGTCTGCCACACCGCGCCATTGACACCGCTCGTGCACCGGCCCTCGATGACGTTGAGATACCGCGTGATGACTGCGTCCGAGACGCCCCAGTCCTCCAGACCCCGGCGGGCCAGCGGGAGCAGGTGGCGCACGGTCAGCTCATCGGCACCGAGCTCGCCGAGCCCCGGCCAGTACAAGCGGGCGTTGATGCCGTCGCGGGCGGCCGCCTCGAAGTTGGCCTGCGCCGCGGGGAAGGACATCTGCGTCCAGATCGGGCGGTCCTCGTTGGCGAGGGTGCGCACGCAGCCGTAGTAGAAGGCGGCATTGGCCAAGGTGTCGATGATCGTGGGCCCCGCGGGGAGCACCCGATTTTCAACCCGGACGTGCGGGCGACCGTTGCCCGGGTCGTAGATGGGCCGATTCCAGCGGTACACGGTGCCGTTGTGCAGGTTGAGCTCGCCGAGCTCGGGGGTGCCACCGGCGCCGAGCACCGCGACGGGGTCCTCCTCGGTGGTCTCTGCAAGGAGTGCCGGGAAGTAGCGCACGTTTTCTTCGAAGAGGTCGAAAATCGAGGTGATCCACCGCTCGCCGAAGAAGACCCGAGGCCGCACGCCCTGGTTCTTCAGCTCGATCGGGCGCGTGTCGGTCGCCTGGGAGAAGAGTGCGATCCGCGTCTCGGCGTGCAGCCGCCGCCCGAAGAAGAAGGGCGAGTTGGCGGCGAGCGCGATCTGCGGGGCGGAGATGATCTGTGCGGCATTCCAGTGGTCGGCGAACTGGCCGGGTCCGACCTGGAGATGGAGCTGGACCGAGGTGCACGCCGACTCGGGTGCGATCGAGTCGGCGAAGGTGTGCAGCCGCTCCCCCGTCGGCCCCTCGATGTCGATGACGATGTCCTCGCCCCGGGCGACGAAGATCGAGTCGTTGAGTGCCGTGTACCGGTTGTTGGCGCTGATCCACTCCCCTTGGAAGTGCTCAGGGCGGATCGTCGGCAGGATCCCGATCTGCAGGATGCTCGCGCCCGCTTCGCGCGCCTTGCCCTCGGCGCGGTTGAGGGAGGTGCGCAGACTCTCCTCGAGCTGGAGCGCGGAGTCGCCCGGCAGCGGACGCGGTGCGACGTTGAGCTCGATGTTGAACTGCGCGAGCTCGGTCTGGTACTCGGCGTCGGCGATGGCCTCGAGCACCTCGTCGTTGACGAAGGCGGGCTGCTGGTCCTCGTCGATGAGGTTGAGCTCGATCTCCAGACCGGTCAGCGGCACATCGTCGTCGAAGGCCCTCTCACTGAGCATGCGCTCGAAGACGTCGAGGTTCTGGCGGACCTTTTCGCGGTAGCGCTGGCGTTCCTCGCGCGAGTAGCTCTGCGCAGTGACTTCCTTGCCCATGTCTCCACCTCTTGCCGAGCGGCTGGTGACGACGAATCTACCCACGGTGCGGGCCCGTGACGAGGATCAGACCACGGTCTGATGCGCGCAGCGCTGACCCCGACTTCGCCCCCGGCCCCCTTCGCCCGGGTGAAGGGCTGGTTGCGCAGGCACCGAGCTCTCGTCGACGCGGTCCTCGTGCTCGGGCTGTGGGTGCTCTTCGCTCTCGTCGCGGCGGGCCACGTCCTGCAGCTCCTCGCGACCAGCCGTCCGCTGCCCCCGAATCTCCTCGCCGTGGAGTGTTCGGGTCACGATCAGGTGGGACGGTGCGGGGAGCCGTCCCACCCCTTCGTCGTGCGAAGGGGGTGTCGCACCGTCGCGTTGTCAGCGTCCCCTCATAGCGTGGGGTGCATGAAGTTGATCCACACCTCCGACTGGCACCTGGGCCGCTCCTTCCACGGGGTGGGGCTGCTGGATGCGCAGGCGGAGTACGTGGATCACCTGGTGCAGACGGTGCGCGAGGAGGCAGTCGACGCGGTGCTCGTCTCGGGCGATGTCTACGACCGGGCGCTACCTCCTCCCGACGCCGTCCGCCTGCTCTCCGAGGCGGCGACACGACTCATCGACGCCGGAGCCCAGGTGATCCTCTCCAGCGGCAACCATGACTCGGCCATCCGGCTGGGCTTCGCGTCGGACCTGCTCTCGCGTGCCGGGCTGCACATCAGGTCCGACGCCCGGACCATCGGCCAGCCCGTCGTCATCGACGACACGGCGATCTACCCGATCCCCTACCTCGAGCCGGCCTCGACCTCGGTCACCGACGCCCTGGACGTCACCGAGCGCTCCCACACGGCCGTCCTCGGTGCGGCGATGGAGCGTGTCCGGGTCGACGCGGCTGGACGGGGTCCGCGCACCGTGGTCATGGCCCACTGCTTCGCCAGCGGGAGCACCGCCAGCGACTCCGAGCGAGACATCACGACCGGCGGAGTGGCGATGGTTCCGGCCAGCACCTTCGACGGCGTGGCCTACACGGCGCTGGGTCATCTGCACCGTCCTCAGCGGGTGAGCGGGACCGTGCGCTACAGCGGCTCCCCCGTGGCGATGTCCTTCAGCGAGACGGCCCACACCAAGGGCTCCTTGCTGCTGACCCTCGAGCCCGACGGCAGGGTCCACACCGAGCAGGTGGCCGCTCCGGTCCACCGCGAGCTGGCCGTCCTGCGGGGCGACCTCGACGACGTCCTCGGCGGCCGCGAGCACGCCGGCGCCGAGTCGAGCTGGGTCCAGATCACGCTGACCGACCCTGTCAGGCCCATCGGTGCGCTCGAGCGACTCCGTGCCCGTTTCCCCCACCTGCTCCAGCTGCGGTTCGAGCCGACCGGCATGGTGCGGCCGGTGCGCAGCTACGCCTCACGGGTCGACCGACGTGAGCCGCTCGAGGTCTGCTGCGACTTCGTCAGCGATGTGCGCCACGGCGCCGAGGTCGACGAGGCCGAGCACGAGCTGCTGCGCAGCGCGCTCGAGGCCGGTCGGCGGGAGCAGGACCGCGCCGAGGACCGCGGGCGCACCCGGCGCCGGGGTGCTGCATGAGGCTGCACCGGCTGACGGCCACCGCCTTCGGCCCCTTCGGGGGGACCATAGACCTCGATCTGGAGGAGATCAGCTCCGCAGGTCTCTTCCTCATCCACGGCGCGACGGGTTCGGGCAAGACGAGCCTGCTCGACGCGATCTGCTTCGCCCTCTATGCCAATGTCCCAGGAGAGCGCCTGTCCACCAGCCTGCGCAGCCAGCACGCCGCGGAGTCGGCACCGACCCGCGTCGAGCTCGAGCTGACCCTGGCAGCCCGTCGACTGCGCATCCGCCGTCACCCGGCACACGACCGCCCCAAGAAGCGAGGCACGGGGACCACGACGGAGCCCGCGGGCGTCCAGCTCGAGGAGCTCATCGGGCACTCCTGGACCACGGTGAGTACCCGCATCGACGAGAGCGCGCAGATCCTGGACGACCTCCTGGGCATGGGACTGGACCAGTTCAGGCGGGTCGTGATGCTCCCCCAGGGTGACTTCTCGGCCTTCCTCCGGGCCAGCGACGAGGAGCGCCGTGAGGTCCTCGAGCGACTCTTCGACATCACGGAGTACACCGGCATCGAGGCGCACCTGGTCGAGCGTCGACAGCGGATCGAGAGCTCGCTCAAGGAGTCGCGGACCCGCTTGGGCAGCCACGTGGCCCATCTCGTCGAGCTGCTCTCCTCGGTGGACCTCGCGCTGCCGGAGCCGGACCTCCAGTGGTCGCAGCTCGCCCCCGCGCCCCTCATCCTCGCCCTGGAGGGCATCGCCGCCGTCTTCGACGCCCATGCGACCGAGGTGATGACCCGGGTCGACGAGGCCCAGCAGGCCGATGGCCGAGCGGCCTCCGCACTGACGCAGGCCCGTCGCGTCATCGACCTGCGCACCCGCGGGACGGTGGCGCGCCAAGCACTGGCGACGCTCGAGGAGGCGACGCCACAGCACGAGGCGCGACGGGCGACCCTGGGGCGGGCTCAGTCCGCGGCAGAGGTCCTCCCCCTGATCGAGGCCCACACCCGGTCAGCGACTGCCCACGCTGCTGCCGTCGCCGAGCGGGCCGACATCCTCGCCGCGCTGCCTGCGCCGCTGCGTGAGATCGAGCCCGACGAGTGGGTGGCGACGGCTCGGGAGCACGATGTACTGCTCACCCGGTCCCAGCACGACGCTGAGGCCCTGACCCGGCTGGGATCCGAGTCTCGTGGAGTCGCCCAGCAGATCACCGAGCAGGTCGAGCTCCTCGAGGGTGCGCAGCACGCCGCCCTCTCCGCTGGTCAGCAGGCGCAGCAGGCAGCCCTGCAGCAGATCGAGATCGACCGTTCCCGAGCCCGGCTGGACGAGCTGACGCCCAGACTGCGCACCCTCACCCAGGTCATCGAGTCGCGTACCCGACTGCGTCATGCCGCCATCGAGGTGCACGAGGCGACCGACTCCGCACAGTCGCTGCGCGAGCGCGTCCAGGATCTGCGCGCGGCAGTCCAGGATCTCGTGACAGCGCGTCTGGACAACATGGCCGGTGAGCTTGCCGCACAGCTGCACGACGGTGACGCCTGCGCGGTGTGCGGGTCCACGGAGCACCCCCAACCGGCACGAGCCGCCCGTGTGGTCACGCCCGAGGAGATCGGCGCGGCCGAGCAGGCGGCATCGGCAATGGCCTCGGAGTACGAGCGTGCCGCACAGGCGCGTGCAGAGGCCACCTCCCGGCTCGACGTCGTGCGTGCTGAGATCGCCCAGCTGCTCGACGAGCACATGACCGAGGACCCCGAGGGACCAGCCGCGCCCGACGCTGCCGCGGCGGTCGACGACGAGACGGTGTCCGCGCGCGAGGTGGTGCAGCACGCGGCTCTCACGCAGGAGCAGGCGGATCTCTCCCGGGTGACGGCTCGAGCCGATGAGGTCGCCCGTCACGTCACGGCACGCGCCGCAGCCGTCGAGCAGACCGAGGAGGCTGTCCGCGCCATCGAGGCGAGACTCACCGCCCTGCGCGCCCGTGACGAGCAGCTCGGCGACCATCGGGCCACCACCCTCGAGCGGCTCCGTGGGCTGCTGGGTGAGCACGCAGCCGGCTGTCCATGCATGGAGCTCCTCGGCTCCCCTGACGAGGCGCTGTCCCAGAGCGGGCTGACCGATCCGGATGCTGACGATGCCTCCGACACGGTGTCCCGTGCGCTGACGGCCACCACGCGTCACCACCATGAGGTTGTCGCGCTCGTCGAGCGACTTGTCACCGCCACGAGTCAGGTGACCCGCGCGACCTCGACTCGTGACGAGGCGGCGTCCCTGCTCGAGACGGCATTGTGCGGGCACGACTTCGCCGACGTCGAGTCCGTCCTGGCCGCCGCACGGACCCGACGCGAGGTCACCGATCTCCAGGCGCAGGTCGAGGACCACCAACGTCGTCTGAGCGCCGCCACGGCCGTCCTCGAGGAGGACGATGTCGTCACGGCCCTCACCGAAGAAGCCCCGGATGTCGAGGCCTTGACCGCAGCGGCCCGGTCGGCGCGGACCCGGGCCGACGAGGCGGGGCAGCGGCAGGCGACGGCTGCGGCCACCCAGCGACAGTTCGCTGGCATCGCCGGTCACATCCGGGTCGAGTGCGCCACTCTCGGACCGGCGGCCGAGGAGGCCGCAGTGGTGCGACGGATGGCCGACCTGGTCACCGGCACGAGTAGCGACAACGACAAGCGGATGCGGCTGTCGACCTATGTCCTCGCTGCTCGCCTGGAGCGGATCGTCGAGCTGGCCAATGACCGGCTGGCCGTCATGGCCGATGGACGCTACGAGCTCGCCCACGATGACTCGTCAGCACGCGGACAACGCCGCGGCGGCCTCGGCCTCTTGGTGCAGGACCTGTGGACCGGTCGATGTCGCCCCACGACCACGCTCTCGGGTGGAGAGTCCTTCACCGCCTCGCTCGCGCTGGCGCTCGGCCTGGCAGACGCGATCCGAGAGGAGTCCGGAGGCCAGGAGTTCGGCACGCTCTTCGTCGACGAGGGCTTCGGCAGCCTGGACCAGGACAGCCTCGAGCAGGTGCTCGATGTGCTCGACCGGTTGCGTGATGGCGGCCGAGCAGTCGGTGTCGTCAGCCACGTCGCCGAGATGCGCACCCGGATCACCACGCGGGTGCGCATCGACAAGAGCCAGCACGGGTCGACGGTCCATGTCGAAGGCGCCGCCGGCCCTGAGACCGACGTGGCCTGAGCTCCGCCCTTCTCCGCTCGACAAGAGATCCGCCCCTCCGCACGAGGATGAACTCGTGCGAAGGGGCGGTCCATCGGGTGACCCGAGAGAACGGGAGCCACCTGACGGTGGACGGTCAGTCCTCGAAGGCCTCCGGCGAGGGGCAGGAGCAGACGAGGTTGCGGTCACCGAAGGCACCGTCGATGCGGGACACCGGCGGCCAGTACTTGTCGGCAGCGTCCACGCCGACCGGGAAGACGGCCGTCGCGCGCTCGTAGGAGTGCGTCCACTCCCCTGCCAGTTCCGCCGCGGTGTGGGGGGCATGACGCAGCACGGAGGAGTCGACGTCTCCGCTCGCCGTCACCTCGTCGATCTCCCTCCGGATGGCGATCATCGCGTCGCAGAAGCGGTCGATCTCGCCCTTGTCCTCGGACTCGGTCGGCTCGACCATGAAGGTGCCCGCCACGGGGAAGCTCATCGTCGGGGCGTGGAAGCCGTAGTCGATGAGCCGCTTGGCGACGTCGTCGACGGTCACCCCGGAGTCCTTGGTCAGGCCGCGCAGGTCAATGATGCACTCGTGCGCGACGATCCCGCCGGGGCCGGCGTACAGAACCGGGTAGTGCTCACCCAGCCGGTGCGCGATGTAGTTGGCGTTGAGCACCGCGATCTGCGTGGCGCGGGACAGGCCCGCCCCGCCCATGAGCCGGACATAGGCCCAGGAGATCGGCAGGATGCCGGCCGAGCCGTACGGCGCGGCGCTGATCGGTCCGACCCCGGTCGCGGGGCCTGCTGCCTCGGCCAGCGGGTGGTTCGGCAGGTAGGGAGCCAGGTGCTCGCGCACGGCGACCGGCCCGACACCCGGGCCGCCGCCACCGTGCGGGATGCAGAAGGTCTTGTGCAGGTTGAGGTGGCTGACGTCGGCGCCGAACTTGCCCGGCTGGGCGAGGCCGACCAGAGCGTTGAGGTTGGCCCCGTCGACGTAGACCTGGCCGCCGGCATCGTGCACGAGCGCGCACAGGTCGCTGATCGTGTCCTCGAAGACCCCGTGCGTGCTCGGGTAGGTGACCATGATCGCCGCGAGGTCGTCCTTGTGCTGCTCGACCTTGGCCCGCAGGTCCTCCATGTCGACGTCACCGCCCTCGGCGGTCTTGACGACGACGACCTTCATCCCGGCCATGACCGCGGACGCAGCGTTGGTGCCGTGCGCGCTGGCAGGGATGAGGCAGACACGGCGCTGCTCCTGGCCCTGTGCGGCGTGATGGGCGCGGATGGCGAGCAGTCCGGCGAGCTCACCCTGGGAGCCGGCGTTGGGCTGCAGCGAGACGGAGTGGTAGCCGGTGATCTCGCTCAACCAGGTGCTCAGCTGGCCCACGAGCTCGCGGATGCCGACGGTCTGGTCATCCGGAGCGAAGGGGTGCAGCGCGGCGAACTCCGGCCAGGTGATGGCCGCCATCTCGGTCGTGGCGTTGAGCTTCATCGTGCACGAACCGAGCGGGATCATGCCACGATCCAGCGCGAAGTCCCGGTCGGACAGGCGGCGGAGGTACCGCAGCATCGCGGTCTCGCTCCGGTGGGAGTGGAAGACGGGGTGGGTGAGGTACTCACTGGTGCGCAGCAATGCCGGCGGCCAGCTCGGGGAGACCTGCGAGGCGTGCGCGGAGTCGGGCTCAGGTGCGTCCTGCGCACCGAGGGCGCGGGCGACCGCTGCAACCTCACTGGAGTCAGTCGTCTCGTCGACGGAGACCAGGACAGTGTCCTCGTCGGCCTTCCAGATGTTGACCCCGGCAGCCACGGCAGCAGACACAGCCGCATCGGCACCGCCCGGGAGGCTGATCCGCAGCGTGTCGAACCACGGGCCGTCGGCGACCTCGATGCCGGCACCGCGCAGCCGCTCGGCGAGGCCCACAGCGGTACCGTGCACGCGCTCGGCGATGGCCTTCAGACCCTGGGGGCCGTGGTAGACCGCGTACATCGACGCCATGACAGCCAGGAGAACCTGGGCCGTGCAGATGTTGGAGGTCGCCTTGTCGCGACGGATGTGCTGCTCTCGTGTCTGCAGGGCCAGGCGGTAGGCAGGGCCTCCGGCCGCGTCGACCGACACCCCCACCAGTCGGCCCGGCAGGGTCCGCTCGAGCCCAGCCCGCACCGACATGTAGCCGGCGTGCGGCCCACCAAAGGCCATGGGCACGCCGAAACGCTGAGTGGTCCCGACGGCGACATCCGCGCCCCACTCCCCCGGAGAGGTCAGCAGGGTCAGCGCCAGCAGGTCGGCGGCAGCGGTCACGAGCGCTCCCACCTCGTGCGCCGCCTCGGCCAGGGCGCGCCAGTCGGTGACGATGCCGTCCGCACCGGGGTACTGGACGAGGACTCCGAAGACCTCTCGGTCACCCGCAGCGGCACGCAGCTCGTCCGCCGTGGTGACCGCGGTCAGGTCAGCGACGACGACATCCAGGCCGAGGGGCACGGCGCGTGTGGTGATGACGGCGCGGGTCTGGGGGAAGGTGTTGGCGTCCAGGAGCAGGACGGCGTCCTTGGCCACCTTGCTCGAACGGCGCATCACCGTCATCGCCTCGGCGGCGGCGGTGCCCTCGTCGAGGAGGGATGAGCCGGACGTCTTCAGGCCGGTGAGGTCGGCAACCACCGTCTGGAAGTTGAGCAGTGCCTCGAGGCGGCCCTGGCTGATCTCCGGCTGGTAGGGCGTGTACGCCGTGTACCACGCAGGGTTCTCCAGGACATTGCGCTGGATGACCGACGGCGTGATCGTGCCGTAGTAGCCCAGCCCGATCATCGAGGTCAGCACGGTGTTCTTGTCGGCCAAGCCGCGCAGCTCCTCCAGGACGGCGAGCTCGCTCGCTGCGGCCTCGATCTCGAGGGCCTGGGTCTGGCGGATGGCTCCCGGGACGGCCGCATCGCACAGTGCGTCGAGACCGGGCTGCCCGATCTCGGTCAGCATCTGCTCGACATCGTCCTCACGGGGACCGATATGGCGACCGACGAACTCGGACAGGGGGGATGAGGCGCTCATGAGGCTCCCTTGGGCGTGGGTGGACACACAGTCAGCCTCCCCTTCTGTCACGGTCAACGCTTCAGAGGTGCCTGATCCACGAGGTCCTGGCGCCTGAGAGGTTCCGGGGAGATTTGCCCCTTCGGCGCCCCGCGCCGAGCGCGAGGACTCTCCCCCATGGGGTGAGCAGCGTGCTCAAGGCTATCAGCGCGCGATGCCTGTCAGAGCGTCAGGCGAGCTTGGCGCGGCGGCGCGCAGACAGCTCATCACCGGGCAGCTCGGTGGGGGCGCTGTCCTCGCTGGCCATGCGCTCGCTCGGGATCTCCAGGAGCGATCCCTCGACCTCACGCCAGACGCGGCCGACCGCGATGCCGAAGACACCCTGACCGCCCTGGACGAGGTCGATGACCTCGTCCGCGGACGTGCACTCGTAGACGCTGGCCCCATCGCTCATGAGGGTGATCTGGGCGAGGTCCTCGACGCCGCGCTCCCGCAGGTGGTTGATCGCCACCCGGATCTGCTGGAGGGAGACCCCGGTGTCCAGCAGTCGCTTCACGACCTTGAGGACGAGGATGTCGCGGAACCCGTAGAGGCGCTGGCTGCCCGATCCGGCGGCTCCACGCACGGACGGCTCGACCAGTCCGGTACGAGCCCAGTAGTCGAGCTGTCGGTAGGTGATGCCGGCAGCGGTGCACGCGGCGGGGCCTCGATAGCCGATGTCCTCGGACAGCTCGGGGAGGTCGTCGTCGAAGAGCACGCCCTGAGTACGGACCGGAGTCCTGCCCTCGTCGTTCGTGGCGTCCACTGCGCCCTCCCCACTTCACCGTCGGTCCCAGCCGAACCGGATGGGAATCACACCGATGTCGTACCGGTGTGTCTTCGACGCTACGGCGCGCCGAGGGGGCCGTCAAACATCCGCGCCGAACGGTCGACTGCGTGTCGGTAACGATCGGGTCGCGGAGAGGTGCGTCAGCTCGCCGGCGGGTCCTGGTCGGGGGCCTCGAAGTCCTCTGGTGAGACCTCGTCGAGGAACTCCTTGAACTTCGCCACCTCGTCCTCCTCATCATCGGAGGACTCGATGCCGACCTCGTCCAGCACCTCGTCCGTTGCGACGATCTCGGCGCCGGTCCGCAGTGCGAGGGCGACACCGTCGGAGGTGCGGGCGGAGATCTCGGTGTCATCGTCGAGGACGAGGGTCGCGTGGAAGACGCCCTCGAGCACGGCGTCGATGCGCACCGTGACGAGCTCGCGTCCGACGGCGGCGATCACGTCGACGAGCAGGTCGTGGGTGAGCGGTCGAGGGGGGACCACGCCCTCCTGCGCATAGGCGATGGCCGTTGCCTCCGCGGCACCGATCCAGATCGGGACATGCCGACCTCCGTCGCGCTCACGCAGGAGCACGATCGGTTGGGAGGTGGGCATCTCCACCCGGACACCGAGGACGTCGAGCGGCTTCACCTGACTACCGTATCCCGCTCGTCACCTCTGGCGGTCAAGGCCTCGTCGGACAAGCGCGACATGCAGGTCGAGACAGTCCTCGAGGACCTGCTGCCGGACCGACTCGTCATCCAGACCGGCCGCATCAGCGCGCCGTCCACGGAGGGCCTGCTGGCCCAGGACGTGGTCGGCCAGGTCGAGCTCTCGTTCGGCCGCGCTCTTGAAGGGACGCAGGTGACGCACATCGATGCCCGCCGAGACCAGTGAGCCGCAGACCCTGGCGACGTCGAGGTCGTCTGCGTCGAAGTGCTCGCGGTTCTTGGGCAGCAAGCCGTAGGAGACGAGCTCTCGGAAGGTCCCGGTGTCGATGTCAGCCGCGTGCTGCAACTCGATCGCCGTGATCCGCAGAGGACGGGCGGTCGCCGAGAGCCGCCCCTGGCCGGACGGCACGTCGCGGGGTGGCGTGACCACGCCGTCGTCAGCCACCGCCAAGCCGCGGTCCACGGCGTCGAGGCGTTCGCGGATGACCTTCAACGGCCAGAAGCGATCCCGTTGGGCACTGAGCACGAACCGCAGACGGTCGACGTCTGCGGCAGAGTACTTGCGGTACCCCGACGCCGTGCGTGCCGGCTCGACGAGCCCCTCGCTCTCGAGGAAGCGGATCTTGCTGATGGTCACGTCCGGAAAGTCGCCCTCGAGCTGACGGATGAGGGCGCCGATGCCGAGGCGGTCGTCAGCCAAGGTCAGCTGGCAGTGGAGCTGGCGTAGTACACGAGGCGGAACTTGCCGATCTGGACCTCGTCACCAGTGCGCAGCCCCGACTGGTCGATGCGCTCCTTGTTGACGTAGGTGCCGTTGAGCGAGCCGACGTCGCGCACCCCGAAGCCCTGGTCCTCGCGGGAGAACACCGCGTGCTTGCGAGAGACCGTGACGTCGTCGAGGAAGATGTCGCTCTCAGGTCCCCGTCCCGTGGTCACCTCGGTGTCGTCGAGGAGGAAGCGCGCGCCCGTGTTGGGGCCGCGCAGCACGATGAGCAGCGCCGTCCCCGGGCGCAGGGCATCGACCGTCGCCTGCTCCTCGCGAGTCAGGTGATAGTCCGAGTCCGGCAGATCGGCCGGCTGACGGCCCTCGATCCCCGTGAACTGCTGCGTCGCCGGGTCCTGTCGTGCGGGCCGGGCGTTTTCGTTGCCGCTCATCCAGCGCTCCTCCTGTCGTGTGTGATCCAGCCTACGTGACCGGCCCGCGGGCGGGCCGGTCACGGTCGTTCAGCGCGCTCAGCCGAGGGTGGCCTGGTAGTCCGCGGCGTCGAGCAGGCTGGAGGTGTCGCTGCCGTCAGCCAGCTTGACCTCGTACATCCAACCCTGCTCGTAGGGGTCGGAGTTGACCAGCTCCGGAGAGGCTTCGAGCGCGTCGTTGACGGCGGTCACGGTCCCTCCCAGCGGGGCGTAGAGGTCGTTGACCGTCTTGGTCGACTCCACCTCGCCGCAGGCGTCCCCCGGCTCGATGGTGTCGCCGACGGCCGGCAGGCTCACGTAGACGACGTCACCGAGCGCCTCCTGGGCGTAGTGGGTGATGCCGACGCGGACCGTGCCCTCGCCCGCCTCGCTCACCCACTCGTGATCGGTGCTGTACCGAAGGTTCTCGGGGTAGGTGGCGTCGCTCATCTGTCTCCTCAACGATCCGTTCACTTCGAGCCGTCGGTCGGCTCCGGGACGGGCCGAGCGTAACGAGGCGATGAATCGGTGTGCAATGCCTCCACGTTGATCGACGTGAACTCGGTGACCGTCACCTCGCCGCCCTTGCTCCGGACGGACTCTGAAACCCCACCCGGGATCTCCATCGCGGAGCTCATCGTCTGGGGATCGCCGATGACGATGAGCTCGTACGGGGCCTCGAGTCGGGCACCGTCCACCTCGACCCCGGTGTCGGTGTCCCGGAACCAGGTGCTGGCCACCACGCGGACGTCGCCGATCTGCATCGCCTCGGCTCCGGCGTCCCGCAGCTCCTGCACGGCATCGAGCAGGGCTGCTGCCGTGATCTCGTCGTCGTGGTCGACGATGCGCAGCCGGATCCCCGGCCCGGTGGCGCGCTCCGTGCCGGCCAGGATGCCGAGCGTGTCCGCTCGCTCCTGAGCGGCCGCGATGGCCTCCGGGGAGCTGGCATCGCTGTCGACGAGGCCATCACGCGTGGACTGCAGCTCGGTGATCTCATCGTCGAGCCGGGCGCCGTTCTGCGTCACGTCGTCGAGGATGCGCACGAGCTCGTCCTGACGCAGGTCCTCCAGACCCTGGGCCTGTGTCTGCCGGACCTGGGTCGCGATGGCGAAACCGAGCAGCGCAGCGAGGAGGAGTGCAAAGGCATTGGCGCGCGTCGCCCTGGGTCGGGCCATGAGGTAGACGCGGCGCCACGGGCTGGGCGTGCTGCGCGCGTCCTCTGGCTCCACGGTCTCGGGCCGGGGGTCGCCCTCGGGTGTGTCCGTCATGCCTTGAAGAGGTGTCGACGGATCGAGGCGACATTGGAGAAGATGCGCACCCCAAGGACCACCACGACGCCGGTGGACAGCTGCGAACCCACACCCAGCTGGTCACCGAGGAAGACGATGAAGGCAGCCACGACGACATTGGACAGGAAGCTCACGACGAATACCTTGTCGTCGAAGATGCCGTCGAGCGTCGCCCGGACTGCCCCGAAGACCGCGTCGAGGGCGGCGACGACCGCGATCGGCAGATAGGGCTGCATCCAGATCGGCACGTCAGGCTGCAGCACAAGACCGAGCACGATCCCGGCCACGAGTCCGAGGGCGGGGATCACGAGGTCTCCTTCTTCAACGGGGTCACCCGGGGGGGCTTGGCGCCGGCAGGGACCACCGTCGCCTCCCGGGTGCTGACGTTGACTGCGCTCGGGAGCCGGAGCTCGTCCTGCGAGGTCAACGAGGTCTGGATGCCGTAATTGTTGCGCAGACCGGTGAGGTACGAGCCGGCCGCGCTCTCGGCAAAGGTGGTCTGCATCTGGGACGCATCCCCGATGGCTTCAATCGTGTACGGCCGCGTCAGCGGACGGAAGTTGACCAGGATGGCCTCACCGGCGAACCGGATGGCCGTGCGGGAGGTCAGTCGCTGTCCGTTGATGGAGATCGCCTCCGCTCCGGAGGCCCACAGTCCGTTGGTGATCAGCTGCATGTCCCGGGACTGCACTCGACCCTCGTCCTTGGCCCCCGTCCGCGGGTCACCGTCGGCGTCGGTCCCCGTACCCGGGGCATCGTCGAGGGTCAGGCGCACCCCGGGGCCCGTGACGGCCGCGAGCCCGCTGGTCACCCGGCGGTCCTCGAGCACCTTGCGTTGGGTCGGGTCGAGCTGGGCCGTGGCCACATCGACCTCCTGCTGCAACCCACGGACCTCGGTGCCGCGTTCGTCGACGACCGTCTGGCGATCCTGGATCTGACGGATCAGGTCCGCGCGTGCGGTGGCACGTGTCCCGTCACGGTCGCGCAGCTCAGCGGTGCTCACACCGATCATCAGGCCGATGAGCAGGAGTGCGACCAACAGCCTGGTCCGGCGGGTTCCGGTGCTGGCGGGCAGCCCCTGTGCCAGTCGGTCATCGGCCGCAGCCTGGTACCCGGGATCGAGCGGACGCTCCAGCATCGAGGTGAGCAAGGTCATCGAGGCGTCCGGGCGGGGCCCTGGGTGAACCACTCCTCGAGCGTCTGCGTAGTCCTCCTCCCCCTCGCCGAGCTCGTCGGCGGGGATCTCGTCAGGAGCAGGGGCATCGTCGGGCAGGTCTGACCGCACGCATCGCTCCTTCCGTCACGGGACCTTCGTGACCTCGTGGGTCACCCGCACCAGCGTAGGCGGTCGATCCCCTGTCAGAGTGGAGGCATGGAACGACGCGTCCTCACCCTCGACGAGGCGGCCCTGCGGCGCCGCACGAGCATCAAGTGGCAGCTCCACGACTCAGACGTCCTTCCCCTGTGGGTCGCAGAGATGGATGTCGCGCCGGCGCCGGCAGTGGTCGAGGAGATGGCCCGGATCGCCCGCGAGGGCGACTTCGGGTACCCGGTGACGGGGCCGTACACGGAGGAAGTCGCAGCCCTCTACGACGAGTGGGGCGCCCAGGTCACCCCAGCGCGCGCTCGCCCGGTGGCCGACGTCATGGCTGGGGTCCGCGCCGGCCTCATGGCGATCACCGGGCCGGACGACCCGGTCTACATCACCGTGCCCGTCTACCCGCCCTTCCACGCGGCCGTGCACGAGATCGGCCGTCGGCTCGTCCCGGTGCCCCTCACGTCCACCGGCCGACTCGACCCCGCCGCTCTCGACGCGGCCTTCGCCGAGCACGGCCGCGGGGCCCTGCTCCTGGCCAACCCGCACAATCCGACGGGCACCGTCCCGACGCGCGGCGAGCTCTCGCACGTCGCCGTCACCGCCGAACGCCATGGAGTGAGGATCGTCAGCGACGAGATCCACGCCCCGCTGGTCCTCCCCGGGGCCGGCTTCACCCCCCTTCTCTCCCTGCCGGAGGCCCAGTCCGGCGTGACGGTCTTCTCCGCCGCCAAGGGGTGGAACCTCGCGGGGGCCAAGTCCGGGGTCATCTTCGGGGGGTCGGAGGCGTCCGACGCGATCCGTGCGCTGCCGCCCGGCCTCGAGTTCTCCACGAGCCACCTGGGGGTGCGGCTCCACACCGCTGCCCTGCGCGGTGGTCGCGACTGGCTCGCGGACCTCGTGCACGACCTGGACGCCAACCGGACGCTGCTCGCGCAGCTGCTGACCGAGCACCTCCCGGAGATCGTCTGGCAACCCGTGGAGGCCACCTACCTCGCCTGGCTCGACTGTCGACGGCTGGAGCTGGGGAGTGACCCTGCGGTCCACTTCCGCGATGTCGCGCGGGTGGCCCTCACGCCCGGACCCCCCTTCGGCGCCGGAGGGGGTTTCGCGCGGCTCAACTTCGCCACCTCCCCCGCCCTCCTGACCGAGGCGATCGAGCGGATGGCGCGCTCCATACCGGCACGAAGGGAGTGACCCGCGCCTCTTCGGCCGGCCGCGCCCGCGAAGTGTCCCGGATCATGTCCACGCCAATAGCATTGCCACACAAGGGATTCCGTGGATCTGGCGGGGTGCGGATTTGATCTCTGCGCAGGTCACGTTAGGTTGAAACAGGTGACCAAGGACGAAGAGACATCCCGCCAGAGCTCCCAGTCGACCCCGTTCATCCTGCGCCCACCGTCCATCGAGGACGGCGGCGCGATGTGGCGCGTGGCCAGGGACTCGCAGACACTCGACCTCAATTCCTCCTATGCCTACCTGCTGTGGGCACGGGACTTCGCCGCGACCAGTGTGGTCGCCGAGCGCGAGGGCAGGGTCGTCGGATTCGTCAGCGGCTACGTCCGCCCGGACGCTCCCCAGACCCTCATGGTGTGGCAGGTCGCTGTCGACGCGGACCAGCGCGGTCACGGACTGGCCGGGCGCATGCTCGACCACCTCGCCGCACATGTCCCCGGGGTCAGCGTCCTGGAGACGACGATCACCGACGACAATGCCGCCTCCCGAGCCCTCTTCGCAGGCTTCGCCCGCACCCACGACGCACAGCACGAGGAGATCGACCTCTTCGTGAAGGCCCACTTCCCAGACGAAGGCCACGACCCGGAGGTGCTGCACCGCATCGGACCGTTCTGATCCCTGCCGCATCGACAGCACCCACCCCTGACGATCCCTCCCCGGAAGGACACCCCATGAGCAACCCCGCCACAGCCATTTTCACCGAGCGCGAGTCCGAGGTGCGCAGCTACTGCCGCAACTGGCCCGTCGTCTTCGACACCTCCAAGGGTCCCTACCAGACCACCGAGGACGGCGAGCGGTACACGGACTTCTTCTCCGGCGCCGGCGCCCTCAACTACGGCCACAACAACGACATCCTCAAGGAGGCGCTCATCGAGTACATCTCGCGCGACGGCGTCACCCACTCGATGGACATGCACACCAAGGCCAAGCGGGACTTCCTCGAGGCCTTCACCGAGCTGATCCTCGAGCCGCGTGGGATGACCCACAAGATCCAGTTCCCCGGCCCGACCGGGACCAACGCCGTCGAGACCGCCCTCAAGACCGCCCGCAAGGCGACCGGTCGCGAGGATGTCGTGCACTTCACCAATGCCTTCCACGGCATGACCCTCGGTTCGCTGGCCGTCACCGGCAACGCCTTCAAGCGTGCCGGGGCCGGAACGCCGCTCTACCACGCGACGGCGGCTCCCTACGACGACTACATCATCGGCGAGACCTCGGACTTCGCCTGGCTCAAGCGCATCTGGGCCGACAGCGGCTCGGGCACCAGTCTCCCCGCCGCAGTGATCGTCGAGACGGTCCAGGGCGAGGGTGGCCTCAAGGCCGCTCGCGGCGAATGGCTCAAGGAGCTGCAGGACCTGTGCCGCGAGTACGGCGTGCTGATGATCGTCGACGACGTCCAGGCCGGTTGCGGCCGTACCGGGACCTTCTTCTCCTTCGAGGAGTTCGGCCTGGACCCGGACATCATCACCTTGAGCAAGTCCATCTCCGGCTATGGCCTGCCGATGGCCCTGACCCTGATGAAGCCTGAGATCGACGACTGGGAGCCCGGCGAGCACAACGGCACCTTCCGCGGTCACAACCCCGCCTTCGTCACCGGGGCCAAGGCCCTGCGCACCTACTGGGCCGACGACGCCCTCGAGAAGAACATCGCGGCTCGCGCCCAGCAGCTCACCGAGCGCCTGGAGGTCCTCGCCGGCCTCGCCGAGGGCAGCGAGCTGCGCGGTCGTGGACTGCTGTCCGGTGTCGCCTTCAAGGATGTCGAGGTCGCGGAGAAGATCGCCAAGGCCGCCTTCGCCCGCAAGCTGCTCGTCGAGACCTCCGGCCCATCCAGCGAGGTCGTCAAGATCATGCCGCCGCTGACCATCACGCAGGAGGAGCTGGCCGCAGGCCTGGACCAGCTCGAGGACGCCGCCCGCGAGGTCCTCGGAGCGCCCGCGCGCGCGACGGCCTGACACCTGCTCCCCACAACCCCGACAGACCACGACAAGGAGATCCACATGAAGGTTCTGAACGTCAACGACCTTGACGGGACCGAGTACGACGTCACGCACGGCAACTGGCAGAGCCGGCGCATGGTCCTCGCCAAGGACAAGGTCGGCTTCAGCTTCCACATCACCATCCTCAAGGCCGGGACCTCTTCGGAGTTCTGGTACGCCAACCACGTCGAGGCGGTCTACGTCTACCAGGGCAAGGGCACGCTCCTCGACCGCGACACCGGCGAGACCTACCCCCTCGAGCCCGGCGTGATGTACATGCTCGACGACGCGGACAAGCACACCGTGACCGTCGAGGAAGACATCCACTGCGCGTGCGTCTTCAACCCCCCCGTCACCGGCCGTGAGGTGCACGACGAGAACGGCGTCTACCCGGTCCTCACCGAGGACTGATCCACGACGCAGCGAAGGGGACGGACCAGGTGGTCCGTCCCCTTCGTCATGGCGTCAGTGGTTGCGCAGCGCGTCGATCAGCTCGGCCTTGTCCATCGACGAGCGCCCCTCGATCTCCAGCTCTCGGGCTCGGTCGTGCAGCTCCTCGACGCTCCAGTCGTCGTAGGAGCCCGACTCGCCACCGCGTCGTCCGACCTCGGAGCGGGAGCTGTTGGCTGCCGCGTTGGCGATGCGGGCTGCCTTTTCCTTGCTGGCGCCGTCATCACGCAGCTCCTCGTAGAGCTCGTCGTCCTTGACGCTGGGTCCGGGCTTGTCCTTGGGCATCTCAACCACGTCCTCACTGTCGGGTCCCCTGTGTCTACCCACCGGCCCGACGGACATGCACCATCGGCATGACTGGCGCACAACGGGGTACGAAGGGGCCATGACCGACCCGTCACCCAGGAGCCGCGCACCATGGCGTGCGCCGTTGGACCGCACCGCCCTCCTCGTCGTCGACCTGCAGGAGGCCTTCTTCGAGGACCAGGCTCTCGCGGCCCATCGCGAGGAGATCGTGGCCCGTGCCCGGCAGGTCATCCGGTGGGCCGAGCGGGAACACCTGCCGATCGTCAACGTGCGCACCGTGCACCAGCGCGACCGGTCGACATGGACGATCACGATGCTCGAGGACGACCAGGGCTTCCTCTTCGAGGGGGACGAGCACACCGCCAACGTCTCCGAGCTCGACCTGTCAGCGGCGATCGAGATCACCAAGACGCGTGACGACGCCTTCGTGGGGACCGACCTGGAGTCAACCCTGCTGGACCTCGACATCGAGGCGGTGGTCGTCATCGGCGTCTCCACGCACACCTGCGTCATGCTCACCGCAGCGCATGCCTTCGCCCTCGACATCGAGGTCGCGCTGGTGCGCGACGCCATTGCCTCGCACCGGCCCGAGCTGCACGAGCTGACCCTCGACACGCTCAGGGACGAGTACCGCTTCCCCGTCCTGAGCCCCGACGCGCTGTGCCGCGTCACCGCGACCGCGGACAGGGCACCTGCGTGAGGTCCCCGTCCGCCCGGGTGTGCCCCCATCGGGTCAGGTCGAGAGCACGTCCAGAAGAGCCGCGTTGAAGGCCGGAAGGTCGTCCGGATTGCGGCTGGTCACGAGCCGACCGTCACGGACGACCTCCTCGTCCACCCAGGTGCCGCCGGCGTTGCGCACGTCGGTCTGCAGGCTGGGCCACGAGGTGACCCGGCGACCACTGAGGACGTCGGCCTCGACGAGCATCCAGATCGCATGGCAGATCGCGGCCACCGGCCGGTCTGCGCTGATCGCATCGCGCACGAAGGCCACCGCCACCGCGTCGAGGCGGAGGGCGTCAGGGTTCGCCACGCCTCCGGGCAGCACCAGACCGGCGAAGTCGTCCATCGAGGCATCGGCCACCGTGGTGTCGACGGGGAAGGTGTCGGCCCGATCAAGGTGCTCGAAGGCTTGTACCTCCCCGGCCTCGGGCGCCACGAGCACCGGCTCCCACCCGGCCTCTTCCAAGGCCTTCCACGGTCCGGTGAGCTCCACCTGCTCGATGCCCTCCATCGCCACGAGGACGGCCACCCGGCGCGTGCCTCCCTGGTCGTGGTTGTTCATGCTGTTCTCCCTTTGTCGAGGTGCTGTCGACTGCGGGCCTACCCGCTGGGCTTCTCGACATGCGTTCGCCGCGCGCCCGGGCAGGATGGACCCATGAGTGACCACGACAGCCCGGACGAGGGCACGCCCGGCCGGCGAGAGACGGCGGACGAGCGTGCGGACCGCAACTGGAACGACCTGCTGCAGGAGTTCCGCGTGCTGCAGACCGGCGTCCAGATCCTCGCCGGGTTCCTGCTCACGCTCCCCTTCCAGTCCGCCTTCGGCGACCTCGACAGCACCCAACGGGGCCTCTACCTCGCCCTGGTCCTGCTGGCCTTCCTGACGACCACCCTGCTCATCCTGCCGATCGCGGTGCACCGCCGCCTGTTTCGGATGCAGCGCAAGGACCAGCTGGTCAGGGTGGGGCACATCGTCGCCCGCTGCGTGCTCGTGGCAGTCAGCCTGCTCATCGTGGGTCTGGCGTCCTTCGTCGTGGACGTCGTCGTTGGTCGTCCCGCCGCGGCGATGGTCGCCCTCTGCATGGCGGTGGCCGTCATCACCGCCACCCTCGTGGTCCCGGCGCTCGCCGAAAGGCGAGTCTCCTCACACTGAGGAAGCCACAAAAGCGCGCGTTTCGGCATGCATCGCGGCGTCCTTCTCCGTACCTTGGAGCGGGTGCAAAGCCGCCACCGTGCGGAAATGATCAACCACAAGGAGATCCATGAGCACGCCTGGCACCTCTGGTGAACCCCTCCCTGAAGCAGGGGCGGGCGGCACGGCCTTCGAGGACCTGCCGCCCCGCAAGACCATCCGCAAGGCCGTCGCTGCCTCGGCGATGGGCAATGCGACCGAGTGGTACGACTACGGCGCCTACGCCGTCGTCGCGACCTACATCGGTCATCACTTCTTCCCCGGCGAGCACGAGACACTGCTGACCCTGGCGACCCTCGCGGTCTCCTTCATCGCGCGTCCCTTCGGTGGCTTCTTCTGGGGCCCCCTCGGCGACCGACTGGGACGCAAGGGCGTCCTGGCGATGACGATCATCATGATGTCCGCGGCGACCTTCTGCATCGGCCTGCTGCCGACCGCCGAGACCATCGGGATCGGCGCCCCGATCCTGCTCATCATCCTGCGCCTGATCCAAGGCTTCTCGACCGGCGGCGAGTACGGCGGTGCCGCGACCTTCATGGCGGAGTACGCGCCGGACAAGCGCCGAGGCCTCTACGGCAGCTTTCTCGAGTTCGGCACCCTGGGTGGATTCGCTCTCGGTGCCGGCATCGTCCTGATCCTGCAGATCGTCCTTGGCGAGGACGCGATGAGCGACTGGGGCTGGCGCCTGCCCTTCTTCGTCGCCGGACCCTTGGGTGGTATCGGCCTCTACCTGCGTTCCAAGCTCGACGAGACCCCGGTCTACGAGGACCTCGAGGACGCCGGCGAGAGCGAGGATTCGGCCAGCCATGGTCTGCGTGACCTCATGGTCGAGTACTGGAAGCCGATGCTCACGATGGCCGGCCTGGTCGTCCCGCTCAATGTCGTCAACTACACGCTGCTGACCTACATGCCGACCTATCTGCAGACCAAGATCGGCATCGGTGAGAACCCGTCGCTCGTGGTCATCATCGTCGGCGAGCTGATCATGATGGCCCTGCTGCCCTTCGCCGGCCACTACTCCGACATCATCGGTCGCCGCCCGATGTGGTGGTTCTCGCTCATCGGTCTCTTCGTCTTCGCGCTGCCGATGTACTTCCTCATGGGTACCGGCTTCGTGGGTGCGATGGTGGGCTTCGCCGTCCTGGGGCTGCTGTACATCCCGCAGCTGTCGACGATCTCGGCCACCTTCCCGGCGATGTTCCCGGCCCACGTGCGCTTCGCCGGTTTCGCCGTGACGTACAACGTCTTCACGGCGGCCTTCGGTGGGACGGCGGCCTCGGTCAACGAGGCCGCGGTCGAAGGCACCGGGTTCCTGGAGTTCCCCGCCGCCTACATGATGGGCGCCTGTGTCATCGGGATGATCGCGATGCTGTTCGTCAAGGAGACGGCCGGCGCATCGCTGCACGGGACGGACATCCCCGAGTCCGAGCCGCAGGACTACGGGAGCGAGGCCATCGCCGAGGAGTCCGAGGCGATGGACGCGGCTGGTCGCTGACCTCCTCGACAGCCTCGAAGGGAGGTGCCCGCGGACCCGCAGGCACCTCCCTTCGTCCTGTCCATAGACTCGGCCCGTGACCGGTCCCACACCGCGCGATGCTGCGCACCCTCGTCTGGCGGCTCAGGCCGTCCGCATGCGGGGGCTCCTGAGGACCGTGCGACACCCTGGGACCAATGGCTGGACCAGCACCTGGGGCACCAATGCCCACGGGGAGATCGCGGGCTGCCCGCCGCCACCCGGCTGAGGCTTCACCTGCGATCCATCCACGCCCACCAGCCCGCGTCAAAGACAAGGCCCTCTTGTGTCCAACCCCTCCCCCACGTCCCCCAGCCGCCTGGCACCGCATGAGCTCTGGCGCGGCGTCCATGCCACGGCTCAGAGCGATGCCTTCGGCGGAGCCCTGCTCCTGGGCGCCACCGTCCTCGCCCTCGTCCTCGCCAACTCAGCCGGTGTCGACGCCTACACCAGCCTGCGTGACACCACCTTCGGTCCGGAGTTCCTCCATCTCAACCTGAGCGTCGGGGAGTGGGCGGCAGATGGGCTGCTGGCGATCTTCTTCTTCGTCGTCGGCCTGGAGCTCAAGGAGGAGTTCGTCGCCGGCAAGCTGCGCAACCCGCGGCAGGCCGCTCTCCCGATCGCGGCGGCCTTCGGCGGCGTCGTGATGCCGGCCCTGATCTTCGCGGCGATCGCGGTCTCGTCCGACTCCGAGGGCGCCATGCGTGGATGGGCCATCCCCACGGCCACGGACATCGCCTTCGCCGTGGCGGTCCTCGCCGTCGTGGGGCGCTTCCTCCCGCCCGCGCTGCGCGTCTTCCTGCTCACCCTCGCGATCGTCGACGACTTCATCGCGATCACGATCATCGCCATCGTCTACACCGAGGGCCTGCAGCTGCAGTGGCTGCTGCTCGCCATCGTCCCGCTGGCACTCTTCGCCCTCGCGACCCAGCGCGGGGTCATCTCCTGGTGGCTGCTCGTCCCCCTCGCAGTGCTCACGTGGGGACTGGTCCACGCCTCGGGGATCCACGCGACCGTCGCGGGCGTCCTCCTGGGCTTCACCGTCCCGGTCATCGCCACCCAGCGGGCCAGGGTCCAGTCCTCGACCGACCCGGATGGCACTCCCGTCCACGACGGTGTCGCGGCCTACCTGGCCGACCAGTGGGGCGTCTTCACGACGCTCATCGCCGTGCCCGTCTTCGCCTTCTTCTCCGCAGGTGTGGCCGTGGGGGGCGTCGACGGACTCCGCACGGCCATGCAGGACCCCATCACCGTCGGCATCATCGCCGGCTTGTTCCTGGGCAAGCCGATCGGCATCACCGTGACGACCTTCCTGCTCAGTCGGCTGCCTGCCTTCCAGCTTGACGAGTCGCTGAGGTGGCCGGATGTGATCGGGTTGGGCTTCGTGGCGGGCGTGGGCTTCACGGTCTCGCTGCTCGTCGGCGAGCTCGCGTACGGCGCGGCCAGCGTCGCCGACGAGCACGTCAAGATCGGCGTCCTCCTCGGATCGCTGATCTCCGCCCTCGTGGGCGGCGGCTTCCTTGCCGTGCGCAGTCGCGCCGCCCGGCGAGCGGGAGCCCAACCGGCCTGACGCTCAGAAGACGGGCTTGCCGCCCGTCACCCCGACCACGGTGCCCGAGACATAGCTGGCCTCCTTGGGGGCAGCGAGGAAGACGAAGGCCCCTGCGAGCTCACCGGGCTGCCCGGCACGCCCGAGCGGGGTGTCGGCTCCGAACGCCGCGATCTTCTTCTCCTCCTGGGTCGCCGGCTGCAGCGGTGTCCAGATCGGTCCCGGTGCGACGGCATTGACGCGGATCCCGCGGGGCCCCACCTCGGCGGCCAGGTTGACGGTGAAGTTGTTGATCGCCGCCTTGGTCGACGCGTAGTCGAGCAGCGAGGTCGACGGCTCGTAGGCCTGGATCGAGCTGACGTTGATGATGCTCGCGCCCCGGCCCAGGTGTGGCAGCGCGGCCCGGGTCAGCCAGAAAAGGGCGTGCAGGTTGGTGCGCAGCACTCGCTCGATGCGCTCGTCACTCATGGCCTCCAGGCCCTTGTCACGGGCCATCTGGACGCCGGCGTTGTTGACGAGGACGTCGAGGCCGCCCAGCCCGTCGACCGCGGTCTGGACGACCTGGTCGCAGATGCTGCGCTCACTGATGTCACCGGGGCAGAGCACTGCGGTACGGCCGGCATCCTTGATCCAGCCGGCGGTTGCCTCGGCATCCTCCTGCTCCTCGGGCAGGTAGGAGATCGCCACATCGGCGCCCTCCCGGGCGTACGCGATCGCGACCGCGCGGCCGATGCCGGAGTCGCCACCGGTGATCAGGGCTCGCAGGCCCTCGAGACGTCCGGACCCGACCCAGGTCTCCTCGCCGTGGTCCGGGACCGGATCCATCTGGGTCGTGGAGCCCGGGAGCGACTGCTGCTGTGCGGGGAATCCGCCGTCGGGGCCGGTCGCCATCCCTGCTGCTCGCTGGCTGATCTCTGACTCGATCATGTGCGCTCCTTCGTCGTGGGGACGTGGCTGCACTACCCGAGCAGGTGGTGGGGAAACCGAGCTACGTGGTCATCGCGGTGAGCAGCTGCGTCTCGGCCCGCTCGAGGTACGCGAGCAGCTCACGCTCCGCGTCGTCATGGTGTCCGGCCTCGAGGAGGCCAGCGATCGTGGCATTGCCCTCGAGATAGGGCTCGTGGAAGGCGCGCGGGTCGGCCATGGCGGCGAAGACCAGGCGCATCTCCGCAAGGAGCTGCCGCATCGCCTCATCGGCTCGGCGGCTTCCGCTCAGTGCTGTCAACGCCTCGTGGAAGTGCATGTTGGCCGACCCGAGGGCACGCCAGTCCTGGTCGGCTGCGGCGGCGCTCCCTTCGTCCACGGCGGCGTGCAGCCGAGTCAGATCAGGGTGATCGCTCGCCGCCTGCCGGATCGCTGCCACCTCGAGGATCCGGCGGAAGCGGTAGAGGTCGAGCACGGCCTCCTGGTCGAGCTCCCGGACGAAGACACCGCGATTGAACTCGTGGACGACCAGGCGCTCGTGCCCGAGCAGGTGGAAGGCCTCGCGCAATGTGTTGCGGGAGACGCCCAGGGCCGCGCCGATGCGCTCCTCGGACAGTCGGGTCCCGGGACGCAGCTCACCCTCGATGATGCGCGTCCGCAAGGCGTCGGCCACCTTTTCGCTGGCGCTCGATCGCCCCATCGTCGCCCGCTCGGACTCGAGTGCCGAGATCCAGTCATCCGCCATGCCGCCCACCCCTTTGTCTGCGCTGTGAGGACGACAGTATCGGAAGGGGGTATTGCGGGATTGTTCAACAATCGGTAGCTTGCGTGATCGGGAGCACAATGAGGTGGTCCCGTGAGCGATGAGGAGAACCACCATGACGCAGGCTCCACACCCGGACGCGACACCGAACCCCTCCGCGATGCCGCCTCCTGGCACCGCAGGGACGGCGACCAAGGGAGCGCTCCTCGGAGCGATGTTCCTCATGGCCACCAGTGCCATCGGCCCCGGCTTCATCACCCAGACCACGGTCTTCACCGCACAGCTCGGCGCGGCCTTCGCCTTCGCGATCCTCATCTCGATCATCGTCGACATCGCCGTCCAGCTGAATGTCTGGCGCGTCATCGGCGTCTCCGGGATGCGCGCCCAGGACCTGGCCAACAAGGTGATCCCCGGCTTCGGGTACTTCCTCGCCGCCCTTGTCGTCTTCGGCGGACTCGTCTTCAACATCGGCAACATCGGCGGCACCGGCCTCGGAGCAAATGCGATGTTCGGCGTCGACGCCAAGATCGGTGGTGCAGTGTCCGCGCTCATCGCCATCGCGATCTTCGTCAGCAAGAAGGCCGGCGTCGCGATGGACCGCATCGTCGTGGTCCTCGGCGTGCTGATGATCGCCATGGTCGGCTACGCCGCCATCGCCACGCACCCGCCCTATGGCGATGCGCTCAAGCAGACCGTCCTGCCGGACAACGTCGACTTCCTCGTCATCACCACCCTCATCGGCGGCACCGTCGGTGGCTACATCACCTATGCCGGCGCCCACCGCATCGTCGACTCCGGGATCACGGGACCCGAGCGCGTCGCCGAGATCAGCAGTGGCTCCATCACCGGCATCCTCGTCACGGGCGTCATGCGCGGCCTGCTCTTCCTGGCCATCCTCGGCGTCGTGGTCGGCGGAGTGAACCTCGTCGGTGTCGACAACCCGCCGGCTGTCGCCTTCGAGGCCGCTCTCGGCCGGGTGGGCCTGCACATCTTCGGCGTCATCCTCTGGGCCGCGAGCATCACGAGCGTCATCGGCGCCTCGTACACCTCGGTCAGCTTCCTCACGACCTTCAACGAGACGATCAGGAAGCACAGCCAGTGGGTCGTCATCGCCTTCATCGTCTTCTCCGCCGCGATCTACATCTCGCTCGGACAGTCCCCGGCCACGCTCCTCATCCTCGCCGGCGCACTCAACGGCCTGATCCTGCCCTTCGGCTTCGGGATCCTCATCTGGGTCGCCCTGCGCCGCCAGGACCTGCTGGGCGGGTACGTCTACCCCAAGTGGCTGGCCTACCCGGGCCTGGCGATCTGGGTGCTGACGATCTACCTGGGCTACGAGTCCTTCAGCGGGATCGTCGACCTCTGGAGCCAGTGACCCACTCCCCCCGACCAGCAGCACATGTGACGACAGGAGCAGCAGGATGCGGATCGACCTCAATGCCGACCTCGGTGAGAGCTTCGGCAGCTGGACCCTCGGTGACGACGACGCAATGCTCGAGGTGGTGACCAGCGCCAATGTCGCGTGCGGCTTCCACGCCGGCGACCCCTCGGTGCTGCGGCACAGCTGTGATCGTGCTGCTGAGCGCGGGGTGGCCATCGGCGCCCAGGTCGGCTATCGAGACCTGGCGGGCTTCGGCCGGCGCTTCATCGACATGGTGCCGGCCGAGCTCACCGATGACGTGCTCTACCAGATCGGTGCCCTCGAAGCCTTCGCCAAGGTGGCCGGCACCCGGGTGCGCTACGTCAAGCCGCACGGCGCGCTGTACAACGCGATCGTCCACCACGAGGCGCAGGCAGCCGCCGTCGTCGAGGCCGTCGTCTCCTACGACCGCACCCTGCCCGTCCTCGGGCTGCCGGGGTCGGCGTGGCTGCGACTCGCGGAGGAGGCCGGGCTGACCACGGTCGGCGAAGGCTTCGCGGACCGGGCGTACACCCCGGAGGGCACGCTGGTCTCCCGACGGGAGGCCGGCGCCGTCCTCCACGATCCCGTCGAGATCGCCGAGCGGTGCGTGCGCATGGCGACGAAGGGAGAGGTCCTCGCCACCGACGGCAGCGTCGTCCCCGCCCCAGCCGGGTCACTCTGCGTGCACGGTGACAGTGCGGGCGCGGTGACGATCGCCCGAGAGGTGCGCGCCGGCCTGGAGCGTGCCGGGGTGAGCGTCACTCCCTTCGTCGGGGAGGCTGCGTGAAGCTCATGCCGTGCGCCGACAGCGCACTCCTGGTGGAGATGGCGGACATGGACGGGGTCCTCGCCCTCTATTCGCATCTCGACGAGGACTTGCCGGACGGCGTCATCGACATGGTGCCTGCCGCGACCACGCTCCTGATCACCATCGACAGGACGGTGACTGATGTGGAGCGACTGTCACGAGAGGTCTCGGGCGTCTCCGTGGGGACGCACCACCGGGCGACCACCGGTGAGGTGGAGATCCCCGTGGTCTACGACGGCGAGGACCTGTCAGAGGTCGCGCGGCTCACCGGTCTCGACGAGCGCGGCGTCATCGAGGCGCACACCGGGACCGTGTGGACCGTCGCGTTCTGCGGGTTCGCGCCCGGCTTCGGGTACATGGTCGGCGGCGACGGCCGGCTGCAGGTACCTCGTCGGGACAACCCACGGACCAAGGTGCCCCCGGGCTCCGTGGCGCTCGCAGGCGAGTTCGCGAGCGTCTACCCCCGGGAGTCGCCCGGCGGATGGCAGCTCATCGGTCGCACCTCGCTCGAGGTCTGGGACATCGACAGAGAACCCCCGGCGCTCCTCGTCCCCGGGACGGTCGTGCGCTTCGTGGAGGCCATGCCATGAGCACCATCCGCGCGCTGGACATCGTCACGACCGGTCCGCAGACGACGGTTCAGGACCTCGGTCGTGAGGGCCTGGCAGGTCTGGGCGTGGGCAGGTCCGGTGCCGCTGACGTGGACTCCCTACGCCTGGGCAACCGACTGCTCGGCAACCCGGAGGGGGCAGCAGCACTCGAGGTCACCTTCGGCGGGCTGGAGGTACGGGCGCGCGGGGGCATGTGGGTGACGGTGACCGGGGCGATGTCACCGGTGACCATCGACGGCCTGCCCGTGGGCCACGCGGCCGTGACCTGGTTGCCGGACGGCGCCTCCCTCCGCCTGGGACCCCCGAGTGCCGGGCTACGCAGCTACCTGGCCGTCCGTGGCGGTATCGCCGTCCCCTCCGTGCTTCGGTCGCGGTCGACGGACACGATGGCTGTGCTCGGCCCACCCGTCCCGAGGTCCGGCGACTTGCTGCCGGTGGGGCCAGCACCGGCGAGTCCGCCACTCGTCGACGTCGCTGCGGTGGCCTCCCCCACGACGGGTGAGGTGCGATTGCGGGTTGTCCCCGGGCCCCGCGCGGACTGGTTCGTGCCGTCAGCGCTCAAGACCCTCTTCGGCGGTACCTACGAGGTGACCGCGGAGAGCAACCGCGTCGGGATGCGTCTGGCCGGGCCGGCGCTGGAGCGCTCGCGTGAGGGTGAGCTCAAGAGCGAAGGGATGGTCCCCGGCGCCCTGCAGGTGCCACCTACGGGCCAGCCCACCCTCTTCCTCGCCGATCACCCGGTCACCGGCGGCTATCCCGTCATCGGGGTCGTCCTCACCGACGACATCGGCCTCGCGGCACAGGCCCAACCGGGACAACGGCTGCGGTTCGTCCTTGCTGGTGGTGGGCGGGGTGCCTGAGATCAGCAGCACGACGTCCGAGACGGCTGCCCTCTCCCCTGTCGAGGCGCGGTCACGCTTCTGCGGCGGCCTGCGCGTCCCCACCTCCGGCTGGAGTGCAGGCTGGACCCAGGCCAACCTCATCGCCGTCCCCCGGGAGCAGGCCTACGACGTCCTGCTCTTCGCGCAGCGCAACCCGAAGTCCTGCCCCGTCCTCGATGTCACCGAGCCCGGGGAGGTGGGCTGCGGGATCTTCGACGGCGACCTGCGGACCGACCTGCCCGGCTATCGCGTCTACGAGCACGGGGAGCTCGTGGCCGAGGTGTCGGATGTACGCGAACTGTGGCGCACGGACCTCGTGGCCTTCCTCATCGGGTGCAGCTTCACCTTCGAGGCAGCCCTGCTCGAGGCAGGAGTACCGGTGCGCCATGTCGAGGTCGGCAGCAATGTCCCGATGTACCGCACCAACCGGCCGTGCCGGTCCGCCGGGTCGATCGGCGGCCCTCTCGTGGTGTCGATGCGGCCGATGTCGGCGGACAAGGTCGCGACCGCCGTCCGGGTCACCTCGCGATACCCGGCCGTGCACGGTGCGCCTGTGCACATCGGTGATCCCGAGGCACTCGGGATCACGGATCTCGGATCGCCCGACTTCGGTGAGTCGGTGCCGACCGCCGATGGGGAGATCCCTGTCTTCTGGGCGTGCGGGGTGACTCCTCAGGCCGCGGTGATGCAGTCTCGGCCTCCCTTCGCCATCGGTCACGCGCCCGGGATGATGGCGATCACCGACGCTCGGGACAGCGACTACCTCGTGCCGTAGGGCCGGCTCAGGTCCCGAACCAGAACCCGCGCCCGCCGAACCAGTCGCCGTACTCGCCGGGCGCTCCCCCACCGGGGTGGCGCGATCCCAGGTAGGACCCCACGACTGCGGCGCCTAGGTCGTCCAGCTCTGGAGCCACGACCCTGCCCCCGGCGCGTCGGGCCAGCGTCTCGACGAAGCGCGCGAGCCCGGGGTCCTCCCCGAGGCGGAAGAAGGTCGTCTGCGCCCCGAGCCGCGCCGCGTGGTCGAGCTCGCGGACCGTGATGGCAATGGTGAGCGGGTGCGGTGGGTAGTCGAAGAAGGCCTCGCCGCCGGACTCGAGGTGGGCCGTCGGTTCGCCGTCCGTGACGATCAGCAGCACGGGCTGGGCATTGGGGTGCCGCCGGAAGTGACGGTTGGCCAGGAGGAGTGCGTGGTGGAGGTTGGTCCCCTTGTCCCAGTACGCGTCAAGGCCGGTCAGCTCCTCGATCTCCATGACGCTGGCGTGCCGACCGAAGCCGATGAGCTGGAGATGGTCTCCGCGAAATCGCGTGCGGATGAGGGTGTGCAGGGCCAGCGCGGTCCTCTTCATGGGAACCCAGCGCCCGTCCATCGCCATCGAGAAGGAGGTGTCCACGAGCAGCGCGACTGCCGCCTGGGTGCGCGCCTCTGTCTCGGAGACCTCGATGTCGTCGGTCGTGATGCTGCGGCCGCTGCCACCGGCGGCCCGACGCAGGACGCCGTTGAGCACGGTGCGCGGGATGTCCCAGGGTTCGGTGTCGCCGAACTCCCATGGGCGTGAGGCTCCGGACCGCTCGCCGGCCGCGCCGGCCTGGCGCAGGTCGCGCTGGCCCTGCCGTCCTGACATCCGTTGCGCGATGTCGCGCAGCAGCGCCTTGCCCAGCTGACGCATGGCCTTGGGGGTGAGCCGCAGCTGCCCCTCGGAGTCGCGTCGCACAGAGCCGCTGCTGCGCAGCGCCTGCTCGAGATCACGCAGGGCGCGCGCGTCGATCGCCGCCTCGTCGCCGAGTGCTCGAGCCAGTTCGTCGAGGTCGATGTCGTCCAGGCCCGCCCCGGCATGTGACTGGGAGAGCTGGTCACCGAGCGCATCGAGCCGGGCGATGTCCTGCAGCATGCCGGTGCCGTCGCCGAGGCCGAGCCCCTGCTCTCCCCCGAACTGCTCGGCCCCGTTCCAGTCCTCACCGGGACGCAGCGCTTGCAGGTTGCCGTCGAGCCGACCCAGCGCCTCCATGAGCGCAGGTGAGCCGAAGGCCTGCGCGGACAGCTGCATCAGCTCCTCGCGCTGCTCCGGTGTCATGGAGTTGAGCAGCCGCTGCGCCGCTGCGGCACGCTGGGCCATGGCATCGATGAGCTCATCGACGTCCTGCGGGCCCTCAGGGAAGAAGTCCCCGTGCTTGTCCATGAACTCGGCGAAGTCCTGCGGCGTGTCCTCGTCCCGCTGATGCTTCTCGAGGAGTTCGTTGAGATCGCGCAGCATCGCGTCGATGGCGGCCCGGTCGGCATCCGTGGCGCCCTCCATGGCCTGCTTCATGCCCGCGAAGCGCTGATCGAGCACCTCGCGTCCGAGCAGGTCCTTGATCTGCTCGTAGTCCGCCCGGGCCCGGGCGGACTGCCAGGGGTAGTCCTGCAGCTCGCTCACCGCGGCCGCGGTCGACGGGGAGAGGTTGTCCAGCCTCATCTCGGCGAAGTCGCGCTCGAGGTCGTCGAGGTGGACATCGCGTGCGAGCTGCTTGCGCTCCTCGAGGACAGCACGGTCCAGCAGCTCGCGGACCTCGCGGAGGGTGCCGTCGAGACCATGCTGCTGGAGCAGCTCACGGCGGCGTTCGTTGACCTGACGGGCGAGGTCGTCCAGCCCGGTCTGCTGCCGACCGCCCCGCCGGAGGAACTCCCGCAGTGCACGCTCCGGCGAGGAACCGCCCATGACGTCCTCGCCGATGGCGTCGAGGGCCTCGGCGATGTCGACGGGTGGCGCGAGCGGGTCTCCGCCGTCGTAGCGACGGAAGTGGCTGCGGCTAGTGGCCATACACGGTCGCGCCTCCCGACGAGTCCTTGCCGATCTTGCGGGCCAGGTACAGGCCCTCGAGGACCAGCTCGAGGGCGGCCGCCCGCTCGCCGTCGGAGTCGGCGGTGAAGCGCTCGAAGATCTCGTCGTAGACGGTCGACTCGCCCAACGCGGGGAGCCCGTCGAGGAAGTCACGCGCGGTGACCTGCTCGCCGGTCGAGATCTCGGCGCCCTCCTCGACCGCCCGCACGAGCGGTCCGAAGTCGATCCCGCGCACGAGGTGTCGGACGGTGTCGGCGACCGCGGTGCGGAGCAGATGGGTGAGGACCTCGAGCTCACGCCCCTCCTCCCCGCTCTCGAACTCGATCTTGCCGCCGAGGACCTCGACGGCCGTCTCGAGGTCGACGACCCTGGCCACCGGCTCGTCCTCGCCCTGGGTGGCCGCGCGGTGCAGCGCCGAGGCGGCGATCGTCTCGGCCCCGGCGATGGCGAAGCGGGCACTGACGCCGCTGCGTTGGTCCACCGCGGAGGACTCGCGCAGATTGCGGGTGAAGCGGGCGAGGACCTCGATCAGGTGGTCGGGGACCTCGGCGACGAGCTGTGCCTCCTGCCGCGTCACGGCGATCTCCGCGTCGAGCTCGCGGGGGTAGTGGGTGCGGATCTCTGCGCCGAAGCGGTCCTTGAGCGGTGTGATGATCCGACCGCGGTTGGTGTAGTCCTCGGGGTTGGCGCTCGCGAGCACAAGGACGTCGAGGGGCAGACGCAGGACATAACCGCGGACCTGGATGTCGCGCTCCTCCATGACATTGAGCATCGCCACCTGGATCCGCTCAGCGAGGTCCGGCAGCTCGTTGATCGTCACGATGCCGCGGTGGCTGCGCGGGATGAGCCCGAAGTGGATCGTCTCCGGGTCCCCGAGGGAACGACCCTCGGCGACCTTCATCGGGTCGACGTCGCCGATGAGGTCGGCCACGGAGGTGTCCGGGGTCGCCAGCTTTTCGACATAGCGCTCGTCGCGGTGGCGCCAGAGGATGGGAAGGGAGTCGCCCAGCTCCTCGGCCCGTCGCCGGGAGGCGTGGGTGATCGGCTCGAAGGGATGCTCCGCCAGCTCGGACCCGTCGATGACCGGCGTCCACTCGTCGAGCAGCCCGGCGATGGTCCGCAGCAGCCGCGTCTTGCCCTGACCGCGCTCGCCGAGGAGGACGATGTCGTGGCCCGCGAGCAGTGCTCGCTCCACCTGCGGGATGACCGTCTCCTCGTAGCCGTGCAGTCCCGGCCACGGGTCCTCACCTGCCCGCAGACGATCGAGCAGGTTGTCGCGGATCTCCACACGCAGAGGCTTGGCGACGTGTCCGGCGGCACGCAGCTCGCCGACGGTCGAGGGGGTCGGGGCTGCTGTCGAGGTGCTCACCCTCTCGAGGCTAGCCCTCTCCGCTGACAGCGGATCTGCCCTCGGCAGGAAGGCGAGGCTCCTCCCCCTTCGTCGGAGCAGGGTGGAGCCATGGCTGACACACCGACCCCACGACTCTTCGACGACCGGACCCGGCGCGAGCTGCTCGACCAGCGCGTGCTCGTCCTGGACGGCGTGCTCGACGACGACAACGGCACCCTCCTCGCGGCCCAGGTGATGGCTCTGGCCGCCTCAGACTCGGTCGCGGACATCGCGCTGTGGATCCACTCCCCCGGGGGTTCCGTGCCAGCGATGCTCGCGATCCGTGACGTCATGCGACTGGTGCCCAACGACGTGAGCACGCTGGCGCTCGGGATCGCCTGCAGCGCAGGGCAGTTCCTGCTCTCCTCAGGGACGAAGGGGAAGCGTCGCACTCTGCCGCACTCCCGGGTCCTCATGCACCAGGGTTCAGCCGGAATCGGCGGGACCGCGGTGGATGTCGAGCTGCAGGCCGACGACCTGCGGCACACCCGCGACACCGTCCTCGGCCTGATCGCGCAGGACACCGGGCAGCCGCTGGAGCGGGTCTTCGGGGACTCGCTGCGGGACCGGTGGTACTCGGCGCAGGAGGCGGTCGACTACGGCTTCGTCGACGCGATCGTCGCGACCTTCGACGAGGTCTCCCCGCAAGCGCGGGAACGCACGGGGTTCGCCGGCGCTCTCGTGGGGAGCACCCGATGAGCACCTACCCGATCCCCAGTGTCATCACCCAGCACCCGCGTGGTGAGCGGATCATGGACGTCTACTCGCACCTGCTCACCGAACGCATCATCTACCTGGGGACCGGCATCGACGCCGGTGTCGCCAATGCGCTCATCGCCCAGCTGATCCACCTCGAGTCGGTCGCGCCGGACCGGGACGTCCAGCTCTACATCAACTGCGAAGGGGGTGACCCCAGCGCGATGCTCGCCGTCCTGGACACCATGCGCTACATCCGACCCGATGTCGCGACGACCTGCGTCGGTCAAGCCGTGTCCGTCGGTGCGGTGCTGCTCGCCGCGGGGGCACCCGGCAAGCGTGCTGCACTCTCCCACGCCCGGGTCGTCCTGCACCAACCGTCTGCACAGGGTCGCGGACCCATCCCCGACCTGATCCTCCAGGCCGACGAGCTCGTGCGGGTGCGCTCGGACATCGAGGAGGTCCTGGCGTCGGCCACCGGGCGGCCTGTCGCGGAGCTGCGCGCGGACACCGACCGAGACCGGGTCTTCACCGCGACGGCCGCCAGGGACTACGGGCTCATCGACGAGGTGATGGCGACGCGCTGAGTCAGGCGGCGAGGGCGAGCACGGAGGCAGTGGTGCGCCCTCGCTGCGGTGCCCGCACTGCGTCAGCGACCGCCTGCGTGAGGTCGAGGATGGTCACGTCGAGGGCACCCCCCACCGCGGCGATCATCTCGCTCGAGGGTTCCTTGCGGCCGCGCTCGATCTCGGAGAGGTACTGCGGTGAGATGCCGGCGCGATCAGCCGTCTCTCCCAGGGTGTCGCCGCGCTCGTGCCGCAGGCGCCGCAGCTGGGCGCCGAGCAACTCCCGCCACAACGGTTCCCTGCGCCGACGGCGGGCGAGGAGTGCCTGCTCGAAGGGGGTCGCCTCACGACCTTGGGTCAGCGCTGCGTCGCTCATGCCTCAGCGTAGATCCGGCGGGGTCCGGCCCGACGGAGATTCTGCTCTGGGCAGAACCCTCGTGCATGGCAGCGCCTGCCCCGGGTAGGGCCACCTGGACATGTCCGCCCCACGACGAGAGGACCGCAGATGACCGAGTACTCGACCGAAGAGATGGACGCGGCTCGCGAGGCCGCGCAGAAGGCGGTCGACACCGCCACCTCGTGGGACTACAGCGCCGGGGAGACCAAGATCGCGGACAAGCTGGGCGAAGGGCTCGACGCCGCCGGCGTCACGGTGGACGACGAGGAGTTCGCCCGCCTGGTCACCGAGATCGACGCCATCGCCGCGGACGAGTCGATCGGGCCGCCGACGGTGACGGCGGCCTCTCCCGCTGAGGCGTCGGGTCAGCCGTGATCAGCAGCGGGTCCACCCGTGGGTCGCGGTTCGAAGAAGAACCGCGACCCATGAGTCGCGCTTGTTCTTCGAACGAGCAGTTTTGGCCCACAAAAGGCAAGAGCCGGACCTACACATTTCTGTAGGCCCGGCTATGCCGATGTCCTGAGACATCACACGGTCGGGCTGACAGGATTTGAACCTGCGACCCCTTGACCCCCAGTCAAGTGCGCTACCAAGCTGCGCCACAGCCCGTGGCTGCTCCGTGAGGAGCGATCGTCACTTTAACCCACGCCCCCGGCACTCACCGAATCGACCCTCGGAAGTGTCTCTCTCCCTTCGCCGAGCACCATGAGGACGGTCCTGCTGGCAGGATCCGGAGCGATGGAACCAACTCTGCCGTCGGCGTGGACGCCCGCCGTGACCCACGATCTGTGGGTGGGCTTGGGCGTGCTCACGGCTGGCCTCGTCCTGGCGCTCGAGAAGCGGCGCCGCGGGGTCGATGACGAAAGGATCTGGGCGCTCGTGGCGCTCGCCGTGGCCTTCGGCGCGGTGGGCGCGCGGCTCGGCACCTGGCTGCAGCATGTCAACCTCGCCACGAACGACTCGACCGTCGTCCACTGGATGTACGGCAATCGCAGCATCCTCGGCGGCCTCGCCTTCGCCTACATCGCGGTCCTGATCGGCAAGCGGCTGCTGCGGATGCGCTGGCGCACGGGAGCTCTGTTTGCACCGGCCATCGCAGCCGGCATGGCTGTGGGTCGGGTCGGGTGCCTCCTCACCGAGGCCCCCGGCACGCCCTCCGAACTGCCGTGGGCCGTCACCGTCGGCTCGACGGCCGACGCGGCGGCCTGGGGAGTGCCGCTCGGCGCGACCCTGCACCCGTCCTTCGTCTACGAGATCTGCTTCCACCTCCTCGCCCTCATCGCGCTGTGGGTATGGCGTGATCGCCTGAGTGACCCGGCCGACCTCTTCACGCTGTACATCGCCGGCTACGCGCTCTTCAGGTTCGCCGTGGAGCCGGTCCGCGGCAACGAGGTCGTGTGGCTGGGACTGACCAGACCACAGCTCTTCCTCGCTGCCACCCTCCCGCTCCTGATCTGGCGTAGCGTCATCGCCATCCGTCGCCCAGCCCCAGGAGATGATCGTGAGCCAGCCGTACTGGCCCGCTGAGGTCACCCCAACGCCTCGCCGCGGTCTCGGCCTGGGTCTCGGAGCAAGCATCGGGACACTCGTCGGACTCCTCGGACCGGTCCTCCTCGGTCTGCTCGGATGGGCAGCCACGAGCTGGTTGGACGGGCAGAGTGCGGACAGCCTGCTCGGACTGGTCTTCATCGCCGTCGTCAGCATCCCCGTGCTCCTGCTCGTCGGTGGATGCATCCTGATGATCCCCGACCTCCTGCGTGGCTGGGGCGTGGCCTGCCTCGTCGCCTCCGGGGTGTGGCTGATCTCCAGCGCGGGCGTGTGCACCGTCTTCCTCTTCGGCGCCCTGGCCTCCTACGACCCCTACGCGATGTTCCTCCGGTGACACCCCGATCCGTCCAGCCCGACGCGGGACCCGGCCGTCCCCTTCGCGGCGACCGCATCCACCGGTACGTCAACGCCTTCTGCCCCACGTGCCATCACGAGCAGCCCCAGCGAGACCTGGCCGACGTCCGCCGGCTCAGCGGCTGGCTCGCCGAACGAGACGGGCGAATCTGGCTCGAGCGAGGCTGTCCCGACCACGGGCTCGTCCGGACCCTCTACGACGAAGAACCCGAGATCCTCTCCTACCTCGAGCAGTGGACCGCCCCGACCAAGTCCCACGTGCCCGACCTCGAGGGCAACTACGCGCCCGTCCCGGCCGCCTACCTCGACGGACTGCCGGAGATGCAGACCCAGCACACCTGCATCCTCCTCGAGGACATCACCGAGCACTGCAACCTGCGCTGCCCGACCTGCTTCGCCGACTCCGCGCCACCGCTGCAAGGGGTAGCCAGCGTCGAGGAGGTCCTGGCCAATGTCGATGCGCGCCTGGCGCGCGAGGACGGCCGGCTTGACGTGCTCATGCTCTCCGGCGGCGAGCCCACCCTCCACCCCGAGCTCGAGCGGCTCCTCGACGAGCTTGTCGCGCGACCCGTGGTGCGCATCCTCATCAACACCAACGGCCTGACCCTGGCCCGCGACGACGCCCTCCTCGCTCTGCTGCGTCGGCACCGGCAGCGCGTCGAGGTCTACCTGCAGTTCGACGGGTCGAGCGCCGAGGCCTCGCTGCACCACCGTGGCGGTGACCTGCGCGCGCACAAGAACCTGGCGATCGAGCGGCTCAGTGGCGCCGGGATCTTCACGACGCTGACGATGACGGCCGCGCTCGGGATCAATGACGACGAGATCGGGCACGTCATCACGCGCGCCCTGGACACCCCCTTCGTCTGCGGCGTGTCCATCCAGCCGGTCTTCGGCTCCGGCCGTGGCGGCTCGATCGACGCCACCGATCGACTCACCCACACCGGCGTCCTCGCCCGCATGGGCCCGCAGACCAACGGCCTCGTCACGTGGCGTGATCTCACGGCCCTGCCGTGCAGCCATCCGCACTGCGCGTCGGTCGGTTACCTCCTCAAGGACGACTCCGACACCTGGCGATCGCTGACCGCGATCGTCGGGCACGACCAGCTCAAGCAGTGGCTCGATCTGGCCCCCGAGAGCTTCGCCAACCGGATCACCGACCAGGCTCTGCCCGCGGAGATGCGCACCGTGGTCAAGGAGGCCGTCCTCGGCCTGCTCAGCGAGCAGACCTCCCTCTCGCACCCCCAGGTGGCCGACCTGTGGAAGGCCGTCTGCCAGACCTGCGATCTCGGCTTGTCGACCTTGACGGCGCTGGTCACCTCACGGCTGCCCGGTCAGCACGAGCGTCTGCGGCGTCTCATGGGCGAGCGGGTGAAGCGGATCAGCGTCAAGCCCTTCATGGACATCGAGACGATGATCGAGGAGCGCCTCACCCAGTGCTGCGTGCACGTCGGCACCCGAGGGGCGAAGGGAGATCAGTGCGCCCCCTTCTGCGCGGTCCAGGCGTGGCCGCCGTTGGCGCAGCAAAAGATCGGCGTCGGTACCCGACGCGAGCTGACGCTCACACCCCTGCCGGCACCGGCGGCGCCACCATCGGACCCCGTCCCTGACACGATGACCCGGTAGCCAGTCCCCGATGACGGAGCCGTCCTCAAAGGCGGCGGCCATCACCTGGGTGGTCATCGTGCTCGTCGGGTGTGGCGCAACAGCCGCCTACCAGTGGTGGCTGTCAGCCGCGAGCGACAGCTCGCCGTACTGAGGGCTGCGCGGGTCAGCGACGTCCGCGCTTCTCCCGCACGCGCACGCTGATCTCGATCGGGGTCCCCTCGAAGCCGAACTCCTCGCGCAGACGACGCTCGAGGAAGCGACGGTAGCCCGCCTCGATGAAGCCGGAAGCGAAGATGACGAACCGCGGCGGACGCGTCGAGGCCTGCGTCGCGAAGAGGATGCGGGGCTGCTTGCCGCCACGCACGGGGTGCGGGTGCGAGGACGCGATCTCGCCGAGCACGGAGTTCAGCCGTGAGGTCGGCACGCGGCTGTCCCAGGAGTTCAACGCGGTGTCGAGAGCCGGGGTGAGCCGGTCGACATGCCGTCCGGTCAGGGCCGAGACATTGACGCGGGGCGCCCAGGTGACCTGGACGAGCTCGCGCTCGATCTCCCGCTCGAGGTAGAAGCGACGCTCCTCGTCGAGCAGGTCCCACTTGTTGTACCCGATGACCAGGGCACGCCCGGACTCGACGACCTGGCTGATGATGCGCAGGTCCTGCTCGGTGATCGACTCGTGCGTGTCGATGAGGACGACCGCGACCTCGGCCTTCTCGAGCGCCGCCTGGGTGCGCAGGGAGGCGTAGAAGTCCGCCCCCTTGGTCTGGTGCACGCGCCGGCGGATGCCCGCGGTGTCGACGAAGCGCCACTGCCGGCCCCCGAGCTCGATGAGCTCGTCGACGGGGTCACGCGTGGTGCCGGCGACATTGTCGACGACGACCCGCTCCTCGCCTGCGAGCCTGTTGAGCAGGCTCGACTTGCCGACATTGGGGCGGCCGATGAGGGCCACCCGGCGGGGTCCGCCCTGGGCGATCGCGCCGCCGCTGGCGGACACGTCCGGCATGACGTCGAGGACGGCGTCCAGGGCATCGCCACTCCCCCGTCCGTGCAGCGCAGAGACGGGGTAGGGCTCGCCCAGGCCGAGGTTCCACAGCGCGGAGGCATCCGGCTCGAAGCGCTGGTCGTCGACCTTGTTGGCCACGAGCACGACCGGCTTGCCCGACTTGCGCAGGAGCTTGACCACGGCCTCGTCGGCGTCGGTGGCCCCGACGATGGCGTCGACGACGAAGACCACGACGTCGGCCATCTCGATGGCGACCTCAGCCTGCTCGGCGACGCGCAGATGGATGCCCTCGGCGCCGATCTCCCAGCCGCCGGTGTCCAGCAGCGTGAAGCGTCGTCCGGACCACTCCGCGTCGTAGGCGACCCGGTCGCGGGTCACACCGGGGGTGTCCTCGACGACGGCCTCACGGCGGCGCAGCACGCGGTTGACGAAGGTCGACTTGCCGACATTGGGCCGTCCGACGATCGCGACGACCGGCAGCGGTCCGGCGGGAGCCTCCTCCTCGTCCTGCTGGAAGCCCTCGATGAGCGCCCGGTCCTCCGGGGTGAGGTCGAAGTCCTCGAGCCCGGCACGCAGCACCCGCTCGACGCCCTCGGCCAGCGCCGCGTCATCCGTCCCGGTGGGGTCGGTGGGATCAGGGGTGGTGTTCAACGGTGCTCCTGTGAAGTCGGTGGTCGGCCCATTGTCGCAGCCATCGGCGGCATCGGCCGCAGTGACGACGAAGCGGGTCGCGTCAGTGCCGGCGCGCTGCGTCGACGAGGGCCATCACCGCGGCGACGGACCCTGCGAAGTCGAGGTCGGAGGTGTCGACGACGCTCACGCCATCGGCGGCCTTGGTGAACTGGGAGACCGTCGAGTCGTCGCGGTCACGGCGCACCACCTGATCGCGAGTGGCCTCGATGGCCGCCTGGTCGCTGGCCCCGTGCACCTCGAGTGAACGGCGCCGCAGTCGAGCCTCCTCGCTGGCGGTGAGCAGGATGCGCACGGGTGCGTCAGGCGCGATCACGGTCGTGACATCCCGCCCTTCGGCGACGCAGGCGCCGTGGCGGGCGGCGATCTCCTCGATGAGCGCGCGCTGACGCCGCTGCATCTCCACCCGGACCTCGGGGACGGTGGCGACGGTCGAGACGAGCGAGGAGATCTCGCTGTCCCGGATCGCCTCGGCGACATCCACGCCGTCCACGACGACAGTGGGCGCCGCCGGGTCATCACCGATGGCCAGTGGCAGCTCCAGTGCGGCCCGGGTGATCGCCGCGGCGTCACCGAGGTCGACCTCGGTGTGACGGCACCACCAGGTGAGCGCCCGGTACATCGCTCCGGTGTCGAGGTAGCCCGCGCCGAGGCGGGTGGCGACAGCGCGCGAGACGCTCGACTTGCCGGACCCGGAGGGTCCATCGATACCGATGACGAAGGGAGTGGGCTGGCTGGTCACGATGGGTCAGCCTAGTCGTCGCTCAGGAGTGGATCTGCCACCCACGGCCCTGCAGGGCCTCCGACAGCCGTCCGGCGGCGGCCGGGAGCACGGAGACCTCGGCGAGTCCGAAGGGCAGACCGAGCCCGTGGTCGAGACGCAGCTCCTCGAGGTTGACGCCTTCTTCGCCGATCTCCGCGAGCAGTCGGGCCAGCTCACCCGGGCGGTCGTCGACGACGACCCGCACCACGGCGTAGGAGGCGGGAGGGGCGCCGTGCTTGCCCGGGATGCGGGCCTGCCCGGCGTTGCCGCCGGCGATGCTGCGGGCGAGGACCGCCCGTGCGCCGGGTGCATCCGCGACGTTCGTGTCCTCCCCGAGTGCCTCGAGGGCCCGCACGATCGCGACGAGGTCGTCGGACACGACCCGCAGGACCTCGCCGACCGCAGCGGCATTGCCGGAGAGGATCTGCGTCCACAGGCCGGGGTCGCTGGCCGCGATGCGGGTGACATCACGCACACCCTGACCGGCGAGTCCGATGGCCTGCTCGCTCAAGCCCTCCAGTCGGGCAGCCACGAGGGAAGCGGCGACCTGCGGGACGTGGGAGACAGCGGCGACCGCGGCGTCGTGGTCGGCCGCACTCAGCGTCGTGACCGCGGCCCCCGTCGCCTGCGCCAGCCTGGCGACGATCTGCGTGGCAGCCGCGTCACTCCCGTCGTGCGGGCAGAGCACCCACGCCCGCCCCTCGAAGAGGTCGGCCCGGGCGCTGATGGCGCCGGAACGCTCTCGTCCGGCCATCGGGTGGCTGCCCACGTACCGCTCGATCGGCACGCCGGCGCGCACGAGGTCCGCGAGGATGACCTGCTTGACGGAGGCGACATCCGTGACGACCGCCTCGGGCCACCGCTCGAGCGCGGTCAGGACAAGGCGCGGTGCGACATCCGGTGGCGCGGCGACGACGACGACGCCCGGCTCGACGGGGCCGGTGATCCGTCCCGCCCCGAGGTCACGGGCGAGGGCGACGGAGGTCTCCGACTGGTCCTCGAGGGTCACATCGGCACCCGCCCCCGTGAGTGCCAGACCAATGCTCGCTCCGATGAGTCCCGTCCCGATGACGTGCACGGGAGGAAGGGAGCCGGCCGCTCCCTTCGCCTCGGCGGAAGCCGTCACAGACCCGCAGCCTTGTACAGCTCGCTGATCTCCTGACGGCTCAGGTTGCGCCAGCGGCCCGACTTGGTCGTGCCGAGGGTGATCGGCCCGACCTGCACGCGCACGAGCGACAGGACGGGGTGACCGACGTGCTCGAGCATGCGGCGCACGATGTGCTTGCGCCCCTCGTGGAGGATCACCTCGACGATCGCCTTGCCCGGGCGCGAGTCGACGACCTTGAAGGAGTCGGCCTTGACCGGACCGTCCTCGAGCATGACGCCTTCGCGCAGCTGCTTGCCCAGGTCCTTCGGCACCGGACCGGGGATCTCGGCGATGTAGGTCTTGAGCACCCCGTGGGCCGGGTGCTGCAGCCGATGGGCGAGGTCCCCGTCGTTGGTGAGGATGAGCAGGCCCTCGGTGTCGGCGTCGAGACGACCGACGTGGAAGAGTCGCTCCGGGCGACCGGCGACATAGTCACCGATGCTCAGCCGCCCCAGCTCGTCGGACATCGTCGTGACGACTCCGGTCGGCTTGTTGAAGGCGAGGTAGACCCGGGACTCGTCGAGGTGGACGCGCTCGCCGTCGACGTGCACGGTCTGGCGCAGGGGGTCCACGCGCACGCCGAGCTCGCGGACGACCTGACCGTCGACCTCGACCCGGCCCTCGCTGATGAGCAGCTCACAGGCGCGTCGGGAACCGATGCCGGCCGCAGCGAGGACCTTTTGCAGGCGGGTGCCCTCGGGGTCGTGGACATCGATGGTGGGGGCCTGGGGCGGCTCCGGTGCCAGGTCGGACTGACCCTGGCGGCTGCGTCCGGTGGTGCCGCGCTCGGGCATGTTGCGCCGACCCGGGCGGGGCGGCTTCTTGGGTCCCTTGCCACGGCCGGAGCCCTGGGGGCCTCCGGGGCGGCGGTTCTGGGGTGGGGTCATGGGCGGGCCTCATTCACGAGTTCGTCGAACACTGTTGCGTCGGGTAGGTAGGGGGCGAGTGGCGGAAGGTCGTCCAGGGAGTTCAGACCCATCCGCTCCAGGAAGTAGGGGGTGGTTCCGTAGAGCGTCGCGTTGGACTCCTCGTCCTTGGTGACCTCCACGATCAGACCGCGGGTGAGCAGGGTGCGCACGACACCGTCGACGCTGACGCCGCGGATCGCGCTGATGCGGGCTCGGGCGATCGGCTGCCGATAGGCGATCACGGCGAGCGTCTCCAAGGAGGCGGTCGTCAGCCGGGACTGCTGGCCGTCGATGACGAAGCGCTCGACGACCGGCGCATAGGCGTGGTGGCTGTAGAAGCGCCAGCCGCCGCCCACATTGCGCACCGTGAAGCCGTGCTGGCCATCGGCATAGGCGCTCTCGAGCGCCGAGAGGTGCACGCGGATCTCCTCGACCGGCAGCTCCAGCGCCGACGCGAGGGCATGGTCGGTGACCGGCTCCTCGACGATCATCAGGACCGCTTCGATGGCCGCGCGGGCTCCGCCCGGCAGCTCACCCACGTCGAAGGCCACCTGGACGTCGTCGCCCTCGGTCTCCGCCGCGAGGTCAGGCTCGGTCAGGGACTCCACGGGGGTCGGCTCACTCATCGTGTTCCTCCTCTTCGGGCGAAGGGGGTGGGGCCTCCCCTTCGTCGAACTCGGCACCGACGTCCACGGTGCCCTCCTGGCTTCCGGTCCAGCTCACCTCGAGGTCACCGAGGGCCTCCGGCTGGTCGAAGACCACCTGCTTGTCGCGGAAGAGCTCGAGCAGGGCGAGGAACCGAGCGACCACGACGAGCGTCGAGTCGGCGTCCCGGACGAGCGCCTTGAAGGAGAGTGCCCCCTCGGTGCGCAGTCGGTCGACGACGATGACCGCCTGCTCCCGCACGCTCACGGCGGGCGCGTGCAGGTGCGTCAGACCGACGGTCTCCGGCTCCTTGGGGGTGAGTGCGCGGGCCGCGATCATGGCCAGCTGCTCCGGCGTGATGCTCATGACGAGCTCGGGCAGGAGCTTGGCCAGGTGCGGCTCGAGGCCGGCCTGCCGCGGCGTCATCCGCCCGGTGCCCGCCATCGTCTCGCCGATGTGGGCCGCGACGTCCTTGAAGGCCCGGTACTGCAGGAGCCGGGCGAAGAGCAGGTCGCGGGCCTCGATGAGCTCCAGGTCCTCCTCGTCCCCGTCGCCGGTGTGGGGCAGGAGACGAGAGGCCTTGATGTCGAGCAGCGTGGCGGCGACGAGGAGGAACTCGCTCGTCTGCCCGAGGTCCCACGCGGGGTCGCTCGCCTGGAGGACACGCAGGTGGGCGATGAACTCGTCCGTCACCTTGGCCAGGGCGATCTCGGTGATGTCCAGCTGGTGCTTGCTGATCAGGCCCAGGAGCAGGTCGAAGGGTCCCTCGAAGTTGTCCAGGTGGACGGTGAACGCTGCCTCGGCACCCCGCTTGGTGATGACCCCGCCGGGGACGGCCATCTCCGGCGTCGGGGCGGCGGGGACGGGCTCGGGGGCGGGTGCAGGCGCAGTGGCCTCGGGGGCCTCCACGGTCGTCAGGGAGCGCCGCCGCGCGAGATCAGCTCGCGAGCCAGCTGCCGGTAGGCGTTGGCCCCGGAGTGCCCGGTGGCGTAGGTGGTGATCGGCTCCCCGGCGAGCGTGGCGTCGGGGAACTTCACCGTGCGGGAGATGACGGTGTGGAAGACCTTGTCGCCGAAGTGCTCGACGACCGACCCGACGACCTCGCGGCTGTGCAGGGTCCGTCCGTCGTACATCGTCGCGAGGATGCCGTCGACGGTCAGGCCCGGGTTGAGCCGGTCGGTGATCTTGTCGATCGTGTCCACGAGCAGTGCCACCCCGCGCATGGCGAAGTACTCGGTCTCCAGCGGGATGACGACACCGTGGGCGGCCGTGAGGGCATTGACGGTGAGCAGCCCGAGGGAGGGCTGGCAGTCGATGAGGACCACGTCGTACTCGTCCAGGACCGGGCGCAGGACACGGGAGAGGATCTGCTCGCGGGCGACCTCACCGACGAGCTGCACCTCTGCTGCGGACAGGTCGATGTTGGCCGGCGCGACGTCCAGGCCCTCGACCGAGGTGCGCTGGATGATCTCGGAGATCTCGTGCCCACGGGAGACGAGCAGGTCGTAGATCGTGATGTCCAGCGTGTGGGTCGGGACGCCCAGGCCCACGGACAAGGCGCCCTGGGGGTCGAAGTCGACGAGCAGGACACGGCGGCCGGCCTCGGCCAGTGCGGCGCCCAGGTTGATCGTCGTGGTCGTCTTGCCGACCCCACCCTTTTGGTTGCACATGGCGATGATGCGCGCCGGTCCGTGCGAATCCAGCGGGGCTGGCTCCGGGAAGGTGGGCAGGGGCCGGCCGGTCGGACCGTACTGGGTCAGTTCGTGCTCGAAGTCGAGCGGCGGCGTCACCTCGGATGCCACAGTCGGATCACTCCATCGGGTCTGGCGGTCGGTCAGCCTCTCGCTGATCAGCGCCGACACTATCAGCGGGCACGGGGGTGACTCTGCGCATAGACCTCACGCAACTGTTGCACGGTGACCATCGTGTAGATCTGCGTGGTCGTCACGGAGGCGTGCCCGAGCAGCTCCTGGACGACTCGGACATCGGCTCCGCCCTCCAGCAGGTGGGTGGCGAAGGAGTGGCGCAGGGTGTGCGGCGAGACGTGCCCGGTCAGCCCGGCCCGCTCTGCTGCGGAGGTGATGGCGGCCCAGGCGCTCTGTCGTGACAGCCGTGCTCCGCGCCGGTTGAGGAAGAGCGCCGGTCCGGCCTTGCCATGGATCGACAGGTCGGGCCGTCCCCGCACGAGCCAAGCCTGGATGGCCTGCGTGGCGTACGAGCCGACGGGGACGACCCGCTCCTTGCTCCCCTTGCCGAGGAGGCGGACGGCGCCGACGTCCAGGTCGAGGTCGTCGATGTCGAGACCGACGGCCTCGGAGATGCGGGCCCCGGTCGCGTACAGGAGCTCCAGAAGGGCCCGGTCCCGCAGGGGGACGGCGCCGTCACCGACTCCGGCTGCGTCGATGAGGCGGGTGACCTCGTCCAGCCCGATGGCCTTGGGCAGCCGCGAAGGGGGTGTGGGCGGGGCGACGTCCTCGGCCGGGTTGGTGGGAGTGAGCCCCTCGAGCGCGAGGAACTTGTGCAGGCCCCTGATGGCCACGAGGGTCCGTGCGGCTGAGCTCGCTGCCAGCGGTGGGTGCTCGTCGTCGCCGGAACGCAGCGCCGCGAGGAAGGCGGAGACGTGGCTCTCGGTGACCTCTGTCGGGTCGGTGATCCCGTGCGAGGCGAGGTGGTCGAGGTACCGGCGTGAGTCGCGGGTGTAGGCCGACAGCGTGTGGGCGGACACGCCCCGCTCGACGTCCAGCTGGGTGAGCCACGTCCGCACAGCCCGCGTCAGGGGCGTCGAGGTCACCGGAGCTGCTCCTGACGTCTGCGATGTGGTGCCGTGGACACTCCATTGTGTCCACGGGTGGTCGCGACCACAGTCGGAGTCTAATGGGCTCATGAAGCTCTATGCGGACCTCCCCGCCCGTCGGACCGGACAGATCCTCACGGACCTCCTCATGCTCGGCTGGATCGTGCTCTGGGCGCGGATCGGGACGGCCGTGCACGCGTCGACGCTGGGGCTCGGCGAGCCGGGTCACCGGCTGGAGAGCGCCGGCCGTGGCTTCCGGGAGAAGCTGACCGGTGCGGGCGACAATGTCGACGATCTGCCGATCCTCGACGACAAGGTGGCCAAGCCCTTCCGTGACGCAGCGGGAGCCGGAACCTCGATCGAGGACGCGGGACGCGACCTGGTCTCGGCCGTCGAGACACTCGCGACGACCTTGGGATGGGTCACCGCGCTCACCCCGATCCTCATCGTCGGAGCCTTCTGGCTGGCGTCGCGGTGGCGCTTCGTGCGGCGGGCCACGGCCGCCCAGTCGCTGGTCGACTCCGTCGACGACCTCGACCTCTTCGCCCTACGAGCCATGGCCAACCAACCCCTCCAGCGGCTCGCGCGGATCAGCGATGACCCGGCCGGCGCGTGGCGTCGTGGCGACTCCGAGGTGATCCATGAGCTCGCCCTGCTCGAGCTGGCCGACTGCGGCCTCCGCCCGCCGCAGCCGGAGATCTCGGCGGGC
>NZ_BCSS01000003.1 GCF_001570985.1 Janibacter limosus NBRC 16128
AGGAGCCGGTCGGCGACGCTGACGACCGCGACCTGCTCGTGCGGCTCGTGGCCGACGGCGAGGTCGTCGGGCGGGAGCACGCGACGCTCGAGGCGGGCCGTGCCCGGCACGAGGCGTCGGTGGCCGAGCTGCCGCGGTCCGCCCACCAGCTCAGCCAGGGTCAGCCAGCGGTCGAGACGATCTTCCTCACCGAGACCCCCTGACCGGCCTCCCTGACCCTCCCCCTCACAGGTGGACGGTCGGGGACGTGCGGGGCGGTTAACACGAGATTAACCCCACCCGTGGGAGCGCGAAACACGCGCTTGCGAGTCTCCTGGCATGACCTCCCCGACCACTGTCGCCACGCCCGACATCGCCGCTGCCCCAGCGGGACCCGTCCGACGGGCCGGGCGGTGGATCGACCACTGGGACCCGGAGGACGCCGGCTTCTGGGCAGCGGGTGGCCGCGCCGTCGCACAGAGCAACCTGCGCTGGTCCGTGCTCGCGGAGCTCCTCGGCTTCTGCGTGTGGGCGCTGTGGAGCGTCGTCGTCCCGCAGCTGCCCGCGGCCGGCTTCGCGCTGACCCTCGACCAGCAGTTCTGGCTCATCGCGGTACCCAGCCTCGTCGGTGCCTTCCTGCGGGTGCCCTACACCTTCATGGTCCCGCTCATGGGCGGACGCAACTGGACCATCGTGTCGGCGCTGCTCCTCCTGCTGCCCACCCTCTCCCTGGCGTGGGTCGTGGGCCGGCCCGAGACCCCCTTCGCCACCCTGCTCGCCGTCGCCGCCCTCGCTGGCTTCGGTGGCGGCAACTTCGCCTCGTCGATGACCAACATCTCCTTCTTCTTCCCCGAGGCGGAGAAGGGGAAGGCCCTGGGGCTCAACGCGGCCGGCGGCAACCTCGGCACCGGCCTCGTCCAGCTCGTCATCCCCGCGGTCATCGCCGTCGGCGCCGGGATCCACCTCGAGCGCGCCGGCCTGGTCTTCGTCCCCCTCGTGCTGCTCACCACCATCGGTGCATGGCGCGGGATGGACAACCTCGGCACGGCCCGGTCCGACCACCGCAGCTGGGCCCGGGCCGCGACGCACCCGCACACGTGGATCATCTCCTTCCTCTACATCGGCACCTTCGGCTCCTTCATCGGCTACTCCGTCGCCTTCCCCACCCTGCTCACGACACAGTTCCCCGAGACGCCGACCTCGCTCGCCTTCCTCGGGGCGGTCCTCGGCGCGGTGAGCCGGCCGCTCGGGGGCATGGTCGCCGACCGGTTCGGGGGTGCCCGGGTGACGATCGCCGCCTTCGCCGTCATGGGCACCGCAGCCGGAGCAGCGATCCTCGCCCTGTCGATGCACTCCTTCGCACTCTTCCTCACCGCCTTCCTCGTCCTCTTCGTCGGGGCGGGGATCGGCAACGGTGCGACCTACCGGATGATCCCCGCGGTCTTCCGCGCCGGCGTCCGTAGCGGCGACGAGCTCGCGACGGCGCGACGCGGTGCCGCCGGGTGCATCGGCATCGCCGGGGCCGTAGGGGCGCTCGGCGGGTTCCTCGTGCCGCGCGGTTTCGCGATGTCGACCACTGTGTACGACTCGCTCGTCCCGGCGATCGCCATCTTCATCACCGCCTACGCCGTCATGGCCGCACTCACCTGGGCGGTCTACCTCCGTCGTGGCGCCCGCCTGGCCGGCGAGGGCATCTGATGACCGACAGCCACTGCCCGTACTGCGCGCTGCAGTGCGCGATGACCCTCACCCACGCCGAGGGGAGCCTCCCTCCCCTGCTCGTGGCCGGACGCGAGTTCCCCACCAACCGGGGAGGCCTGTGCCGCAAGGGCGGCACCTCCGCGGAGCTGCTCCGGGCGCCGGACCGACTCACCGCTCCCCTCGTGCGTGACCAAGGCGGGGAGCTGCGCGAGGTGACCTGGGAGTCGGCGCTGGACCTGCTGGCCGACCGGCTGCGGGCTATCGCCGCCGAGGACGGGCCCGATGCCGTGGCGGTCTTCGGTGGCGGTGGCCTCACCAACGAAAAGGCCTACCAGCTCGGCAAGTTCACGCGGATCGCGTTGCGCAGCAAGAACATCGACTACAACGGCCGCTTCTGCATGGCATCCGCAGCGGCCGCGGCCAACCGCTCGCTGGGTCTCGACCGGGGCCTCCCCTTCCCCGTCACCGATCTCGACACGGCGGGAGCGGTCCTGCTGCTCGGGAGCAATGTCGCCGAGACGATGCCCCCCTTCGTCCCGCACCTGTCCGGCGCCCGCGACGCCGGGGGCCTCGTCGTCGTGGACCCCCGTCGCTCCGCCACCGCCGACCTCACCGAGGACGGCCACGGGGTGCACCTGCAGCCGGTGCCCGGCACCGACCTCGTCGTGCTCCAGGCCCTGCTCCACGTGCTCGTCGCCGAGGAGCTCGTCGACGAGCAGTACGTCACCGCACGCACGACCGGCTGGCAGGACGTCGTGCGCACGGTCGCCGCGTGGTGGCCCGAGCGCGCCGAGCAGGTGTGCGGGGTCCCCGCCGACGAGCTGCGACGCACCGCCCGGCTGCTCGCCGGCTCCAGCCCGGCCCGAGGTGGGGCCGGCGCGTACGTCCTCACCGGACGCGGGGTCGAGCAGTCGAGCCAGGGCACCGCGACGGTCACCGCCGCGATCAACCTCGCTCTCGCGCTCGGGCTCGTCGGGCGCGCAGGGAGCGGCTACGGCGCCCTCACCGGCCAGGGCAACGGGCAGGGCGGCCGGGAGCACGGGCAGAAGGCCGACCAGCTGCCCGGATACCGGATGATCACCGACCCCGCAGCGCGCGAGCACGTCGCTGGCGTGTGGGGCGTCGACCCCGAGGACCTGCCCGGCCCGGGGCTGCCGGCGGTCGCGCTGCTGCAGGCGCTCGCAACGCCCGGTGGCCCTCGGGCCCTGCTCGTGCACGGGGCCAACCCCGTGGTCAGCGCCCCGCGCTCGGGCGCCGTCGTCGACCGACTGCGCGCGCTCGATCTCCTCGTCGTCTGCGACATCTTCCCCAGCGAGACCTCCCTGCTCGCGGACATCGTCCTGCCCGTCACCCAGTGGGCCGAGGAGGAGGGCACGATGACCAATCTCGAGGGCCGGATCATCAGGCGCCGCAAGGCGATCGACCCACCGGCGGGGGTGGTCTCCGAGCTGTGGATCTGGTCGCAGCTCGCGCAGCGCCTCGCAGCCCCGGGCTCGTGGTCGACCGACCCGGCCGAGGTCTTCGACGAGCTGGCCCGGGCGAGCGCCGGCGGACGCGCGGACTACTCCGGGTTGTCCCACGCACGCCTCGACCGCGAGGCCGACCTGCACTGGCCCTGCCCCGCCACCGACGAAGGGGAGGTACCGCACCCGGGCACCCCGCGTGCCCTACTCGACCGCTTCCCCACCCCCGACGGCAGGGCGCGGTTCGTCGCCGTCAACCACGCCGGGCCGGCCGAGGAGCTGCGTGCCGATGCCCCGCTCTTCCTCATCACGGGACGGGTGCTCGAGCACTACCAGTCGGGCGCCCAGACGCGGCGGGTGCCGGCGCTGCTCGCGGCGCAGCCCACCCCCTTCGCCGAGGTCCACCCGCTGCTCGCCCACCGTCTGGACGTCGAGGAGGGCGAGGAGCTCGAGCTCGTCACCGCCCGCGGGTCCGTCATCGCCCCGGCCAGGGTCACCGACCGAGTCCGGGCGGACACGGTATTCATGCCCTTCCACCACCCGGGTGCGGGGAGCGTCAACCGCGTGACCAACGACGCCGTGGACCCGATCTCGTCGATGCCGGAGTTCAAGGTCTGCGCGGTCGAGGTCCGGCCCCTCCGGGCCGCCGACACCATCGCCCAGGAGGTCCTCGCATGAGTCACATCGTCGTCATCGGCCACGGGATGGTCGGGTCACGCTTCGTCGAGGACCTCACCACCGCCGACGCCGCGGGCGAACACCTCGTCACGGTGCTCGGCGAGGAGGCCGGGGAGACCTACAACCGCGTGCTGCTCAGCGATGTCGTGGCCGGGTCGCGGGGCCTGTCGTCGATCTCCATGCCCTCCCCCGTCCATCCACGCGTCAGCGTGCAGCGCGGCACCACGGTGCGCACCATCGACCGCGAGCGGCAGGACGTCGTGCTCGCCGACGACTCCCGGATCCCCTACGACCACCTCGTGCTCGCCACCGGTGCCGCCGCGCGCGTCCCCGCGATGCCCGGCCTCGACGAGCCCGAGCTGCCGCGCGGCGTCCACGTCCTGCGCTCGATCGACGACGCCCGGGAGATCATCGCGGCGACGCTCAACGCCCGACGGGCGATCGTCCTCGGCGGGGGCGTGCTCGGGCTCGAGGCCGCGAGCGGTCTCGCCCGACGCGACCTCGCGGTCACCGTCGTCCACCCCGCCCCGGCCCTCATGGACCGGCAGCTCGACGAGGCCGCGAGCCGGGTGGTCGAGTCGACGTTGCGGCGCACGGGCGTCGACCAGCGCGTCGGGGTCGCCGCTGAGGAGGTCGTCGTCGAGGAGGGCCGGCTGCGGCGGGTCCGTCTCGACAACGGGGAGGTCCTGGCCGCCGACCTGCTCGTCCTGACCACAGGGACGCTCCCACGTGCCGACCTCGCCGAGGGGTGCGGGCTCGCCGTCGAGCGCGGGATCGTCGTCGACGAGGACCTCACCACCGCCGACCCGCGTATCCACGCGATCGGCGACTGTGCCCAGCCGCCCTGTGGCGCCAGCGGGCTCGTCGGGCAGGGGTGGGAGCAGGCGCACCGCTTGGCCGGTCTGCTCACCAGCGGCGCCCCCGCTCCGGCGACCCCTGGCGTGGGCGATGTCGTCCGACCGAAGACGGCCGGCGTCGACCTCGTGACGATGGGCATCTGCGGTAGCGGCCGCACCGACGACCCCGCACTGCGCGTCGTCAGGCTCAGCGACCCCTCCGTCGGCCGTCACCTGGAGATCGTCGTGCGGGACGGGCGGCTCGTCGGCGCCACCGCCGTCGGCGCCGGCCGGATCGGCACCGACCTCGTCACGAGCTACACGAGGCAGGCCCCGCTGCCCGCGGACCCGGCGCACCTCCTCCTGCCGGCCATCGCGCCGGCAGGTTCGGGCACGCAACGGGACTCCCCTTCGCTCATCCCGGATCGGACGACCATCTGCCGCTGCAACGGCGTGACGAAGGGGGAGATCCGCTCCGAGTTCGCCTCCGGCGCAACGACCGTCGATCAGATTGCCGAGGCGACCCGCGCCACCACCGGCTGCGGCGGATGCACGGATGCGGTGTGCGGGATCCTCGACTGGCTGCACGCGGGGGATGCCCCCTCTCCCACCGCTCCCGCAGCCCGTGAGGACAGGTTCACACAGGCGAAACACGAGCAAGACCGATCAGAAACGAGGGCTTCCTAACGTGATCGTCATGCCAGAGCACACCGCACCCACCGCCCAGCAGCGCCTCGTCATCATCGGCGGAGGCATGGTCGCTCGCCGGCTCATCGACGCGCTGCGCGCCCGTGACGGCGAGGGCCGCTGGGCGGTCACGCTGCTCGCCGAGGAGCCCCGCGCGCCCTACGACCGCGTCGCGCTCACCTCCTACTTCACCGGCCGCGAGCCGGAGGACCTGGCCCTCGGTGGGCAGGAGCTGTGGGACGACCCGCTCGTCACGCTGCGTCGCGGTGTGCGCGCCGAGGCCATCGACCGCACGGCGAGGACGGTCACGACGAGCACCGGCCAGGTTGTCAACTACGACGCGCTCGTCCTCGCGACCGGCTCCTACGCCGCCGTCCCTCCCGTGCCGGGCAAGGACTTGCGAGGAGCCTTCGTCTACCGCACGATCGACGACGTCGCCGACCTGCGCGCCTTCGTCGAGCAGCGCCGGGGGGAGGTCGACCGACCGGTGCGTGGTGCGGTCGTCGGAGGTGGCCTCCTGGGTCTCGAAGCGGCCGGTGCGCTGCGCGCGCTCGAGGTCGACACGACGGTCGTCGAGTTCGCCCCACGGCTCATGCCGCTGCAGGTCGACGACGGTGGCGGCGAGGCGCTCAAGCGGCTCATCGAGGGTCTCGGGGTGAGCGTGCGGACCTCCACCGCGACCTCGAAGATCGTCGGCGAGCGGGGCACGGTCTCGCGGATGAGGTTCAGCGAGGGGCCGGCGCTCGACGTCGACGTGGTGATCTTCGCCGTCGGGGTCCGGCCCCGTGACGAGCTCGCCCGAGATGCGGGGCTCGAGGTCGGCGAGCGCGGCGGGGTCGTCGTCGACGACGCCTGCGCCACGGCGGACCCCTCGATCTGGGCGATCGGCGAGGTTGCCTGCATCGGGGGCCGGTGCCTGGGTCTCGTCGCCCCCGGATACACGATGGCCGAGATCGTCGCCGACCGTCTGCTCGGCGGGTCGGGCACCTTCCCCGGCGCGGACCTGTCGACGAAGCTCAAGCTCCTCGGGGTCGACGTCGCGAGCTTCGGCGATGCTTTCGCCCAGGAACCGGGATCGCTCGAGGTCGTCATCTCCGACCCTGTGGCGGGCGTCTACAAGAAGCTCGTCATGAGCGACGACGCCAGGACGCTGCGCGGTGGCATCCTCGTCGGTGACGCCTCGGCGTACTCGTCGCTGCGTCCCATGGTGGGTCGTGAGCTCGGTGGCGACCCGGCCGCCCACCTGCTGCCCGAGGGCCTGGCACCCGCTCCTGCGGGCGACCTGCCCGACGATGCCGCGGTCTGCTCGTGCAACAACGTGACCGCTGGCGAGATCCGTTGTGCCGTGGGCGAAGGGGGCTGCACCGACCTGGCGGGCGTCAAGGCCTGCACGAAGGCGGGGACGAGCTGCGGCTCCTGCCTGCCACTGGTCAAGAAGCTCGTGACGAGCGAGCTCGAGGCCGCCGGGGTCGAGGTCAGCCGGGCCTTGTGCGAGCACTTCACGATGTCCCGCGCCGAGCTCTTCGACGTCGTGCGCGTGCAGGGACTGGCCACCTTCAGCGAGATCATCGCGCGGCACGGCAGGGGCCGCGGGTGCGACATCTGCCGGCCGGTCATCGGCTCGATCCTCGCCTCGCTCGGCACCGGGCACATCCTCGACGGCGAGCGCGCGACGATCCAGGACACCAACGACTTCGTCATGGCCAACCTGCAGAAGGACGGCTCCTACTCCGTCGTCCCGCGCATCCCCGGCGGCGAGGTGACCCCCGAGGGGCTCATCGCGATCGGCGAGGTCGCGAGGGACTTCGGTCTGTACACGAAGATCACCGGCGGCCAGCGGGTGGACCTCTTCGGTGCGCGCATCGACCAGCTGCCGCAGATCTGGCAGCGCCTCGTCGACGCGGGCTTCGAGTCCGGGCACGCCTACGGCAAGTCGCTGCGCACCGTGAAGTCCTGCGTCGGCTCCACGTGGTGCCGCTTCGGTGTGCAGGACTCCGTGGGCCTGGCGATCGACCTCGAGCTGCGCTACCGCGGGCTGCGCTCCCCGCACAAGATCAAGCTCGGTGTCTCCGGGTGCGCCCGTGAGTGCGCCGAGGCGCGCGGCAAGGACGTCGGGATCATCGCCACCGACAACGGCTGGAACCTCTACGTCGGTGGCAACGGCGGCTTCACACCCCGCCACGCGCAGCTGTTCGCCGAGGACCTCGACACCGACGAGCTCGTGCGCACCATCGACCGCTTCCTCATGTACTACGTCCGCACCGCTGACCGCCTGCAGCGCACCGCCCCGTGGATCGAGGAGCACGAAGGGGGGCTCGACGCGATCCGCGCCGTCGTCCTCGACGACGCCCTGGGGATCGCCGAGGACCTCGACGCCGCGATGGCCGCCCACGTGGACGGCTACCGCGACGAGTGGGCCGCGACCCTCGCCGACCCCGACAAGCTGGCGCGCTTCGCCCTCTTCGTCAATGCGCCGGACGCGGTCGACGACTCGCTCGCCTACGTGGGCGAGCGAGGGCAGGCGCGTCCGGCGACCGCGCAGGAACGCGCCACGGGATCCGTCCTCATCGCCGGTACGACCCTGGAGGTCCGAGCATGACCGCTGCACCCACCGCACGCCCCGAGGCCGCCGTCCGGGTGTGCGCCCTCACCGACCTCGTCCCCGAGCGGGGCTCCGTCGCCCTCGTCGGTGGTGCCCAGGTGGCGATCGTGCGCACGCACGACGGGCGGGTGTACGCCCTCGACAACCGCGACCCGTACAGCGGGGCGCAGATCATCGCCCGTGGTCTCGTCGGAACCCGGGGGGACGTGCCGACGGTCATCTCGCCGATGTACAAGCAGGTGTGGGACCTGCGCACGGGTGAATGCCTCGACGGTGCAGGCAGCGACCCGATGGCCCTGCGCACGTGGCCCGTGCGGGTCGTCGAGGGAGCCGTCCTCGTGGGTGGTGCCGCCATCGCCACCGACCGCGGATGAGCCTGCCGCAGCTGCTCGCCGGGTGCGTCGTGCTCGTCACGAGCGACCGGCGCTCCGGCGACCTGCGCGCAGCCCTCGAGCGTCGGGGGGCCAGGGTCGTGCACACGCCCGCGCTGGCGATCGTTCCCCACACGGCGGACGCCGAACTCGTGCGCGAGACCCATGCCCTCGTCGCGTCGCCGCCGGACGTCGTCGTCGTGACGACGGCCATCGGGTTCCGCGGGTGGATCGAGGCGGCGGACGCCGCGGGCATCGGCGACGAGCTGCACGAGGTGCTCGCCTCGGCCCGGGTCATCGCCCGCGGCCCCAAGGCGCGCGGAGCGATCCAGGCCGTGGGGATCGACACCGACTGGGTGGCCCAGTCCGAGACGTCCGCCGAGATCCGTGATGCGCTCCTCACCGAAGGTGTTGCGGGACAACGCATCGCGGTCCAGCACCACGGTGCCGGCGCCGACGAGCTCGATGTCGACCTCGCCGCCGCAGGTGCCGACGTCGTCTCTCTGGTGGTCTACCGGTGGGGGCCACCCGTGGACCCCGAGGCGGTGACCTTCGGGATCGAGCAGGTGGCCGTCGGCGACGTCGACGTCGTCGTCTTCACGTCCGCGCCGGCGGCGGCGGCGTGGCTGGACGCAGCAGATGCGGCAGGGGTGCTCCCCTCGGTCATCGGGCGCGCGCGGAGCGGGGCCCTCGTCATGGCGGCGATCGGGGAGGTGACGGCTGGCCCCCTTCGCGCTGCGGGGCTCGCTCCTCTCCTGCCTGACCGCAGCCGTCTCGGGGCCCTCGTGCGCGCGGTCGTCGGTCACTACGAAGCGATGACCGCCACCGCCATCGAGACCGTCGGCGGACGGCTGCAGCTGCGCAGCACCGCCGCGGTCCTCGGGGACGAGGTCCTCGCCCTCTCCCCCAGCGGCCTGTCCGTGCTCCACCTGCTCGCCAGCGCGAAGGGAGACGTCGTGAGCCGTGCCGAGGTGCTCGGGGTGCTCCCCGGAGAGTCGACCGACGGTCACGCCGTGGAGGTCGCGGTGGGACGTCTGCGCGAGGCCATCGGCGACCGTCGGGTCGTCGAGACCATCGTCAAGCGTGGCTACCGGCTGGCGCTGGCCTGAGGCAACTCGCTTGCGCTGCGCGCAGCAGGGTTCCTCGGACCGGAGTGAAGTTCCTCGCCACCCAGGTGAGCGTCGACGCACCCCGGCACCATGACCGCCTTCGACCACTTCTGGTCCCTCTTCGCCTGACGGTGACGGCATGCGCCGCACCCGCCATGACATGCTCGACGACATGAGCCGCGCACTGGTCCTGGTCGACATCCAGAACGACTTCTGCGAAGGAGGCTCCCTCGCGGTCGAGGGTGGCGCGGTCGTCGCCGCCCGGGCTGCCGAACGGGTCCTCGCCGACCGCGACAGGGTCTCCGGCGAGTACACAGCCATCGTCGCGACGGCCGACTGGCACCACGACCCGGGCGAGCACTGGGCGCGTGACGGTGAGCCCGACTTCTCGACGACCTGGCCCGTGCACTGCGGCGCGGGGACACCGGGAGCCGAGTTCCACCCTTCGCTCCAGCCGGCCCTCCCCCACGTCGACGAGGTCTTCCGCAAGGGCGGGTACGAAGCGGCCTACAGCGGCTTCGAGGGCGCGGCCTCCGACAGCACCACCGGCTTGGCGGACTGGCTGCGCGGGCGCGGCATCACCGACCTCGACGTCGGCGGCATCGCCACCGACCACTGCGTGCGGGCCACGGTCCTCGACGCGCTGAGCGAGGGCTTCGCCGTGCGGCTCCTCGCCGACACGATCGCGGGTGTCGCACCGGAGACCACCGAGGCTGCACTGGTCGAGATGGTCGACGCGGGCGCGACCACGGCGAGCTCGAGCGCATGAGCACACCACTCCCCGCAGTGATGGCCGGACGCACCGTGCTCATCACCGCCGATCGCCGTAGCGACGACCTGGCCGAGGCCTTCGCTCGTCGCGGCGCCACGATCCAGCACGCGGCGGCGATGTCGATCGTCCACCACAGCGACGACGAGCGGCTCGTCGAAGACACCCGCGCCCTGCTCGCTGCCCCACCGGACCTGCTCGTCGTGACCACCGGGGCTGGGCTGAAGGGCTGGCTGGCAGCCGCCGATGTCGCCGGGATCGGCGAGGACCTGCGCCGCGTGCTGGGCACGGCGCGCATCCTCGCGCGCGGCCCCAAGGCCAAGGGAGCCCTCATCGCTGCCGGGCTGCCTGTGGAGTGGGTCGCCGCCTCCGAGACCACGGCCGAGATCACCGAGCACCTGCTCGCGGAGGGCGTGACCGGTACCAAGGTCGCGGTCCAGCACCATGGCAGCGGCTCGGACGGCCTCGACGAGGCACTCGGCGGCGCAGGGGCCGAGGTGGCTCCCTTCGTCGTCTATCGCTGGGGCCCCGCCCCGGACCCTGCCGCGGTCACCGCCTCGGTGCGAGCCGTGGCCGCGGGTGAGATCAGCGACGTCATCTTCACCTCGGCCCCTGCCGTCGAGGCCTGGTGGGCGGCGGCGGAGTCCGCCGGCGTCACCGACGAGATCGTCCTCCGCTCCCACGACACCGTCCTCTTCGCTGCCGTCGGCCCGGTCACCGCCGCACCACTCCTGGCGAAGGGGGTCACCCCCCTCGTCCCCCAGCGCAGCCGGATGGGCGCGCTGGTGCGGGCCGTGCTCGTCCACCACGGGGACGGCGGATCCGAGTCCGACGGGTAGCGTTCCTGCCATGTCGAGCAGCCCCAGCCCCGCTCCCCGGCCCGCGCACCCGGCCTTGTTCATCTCCCTCGTCAACGACGCCGCGCTGTTCCCGCCGGCCGCACTGACGATGACCGACGCGCTGGCAGCGCACGCCAGCCACCGGTCGGGCCCGCACGCTGACGCCGTCGGTCACTTCCTCGTCGGCGTGGCTGCGGTCAGCGACCTCATCGCCGCGCTCGATGCCGGCGCCTCCGCTCCCGCTGCAGTGGGCCTGGTCGCCCTCCCGGGGACCGCGATAGAGGACATCTCGTCCGCCTGCGCGACCCTGCGTGGCGAGTCACGGATCCGCTTGGTGTCGATCGACATGGCGTGGCAGACCGGCTGGCGCAGCGTCGACGTGGGCGACCTGCCCATCCACCTCGAGGTCGGCAGAGAGGACACCGAGGCCGCCCTGGCCGACATCGAGTCAGCGAGCGGCTTTGTCGACGCCCGGGCCAAGTTCCGTACGGGCGCCACGGCCACCTGGGCCTGGCCGGACGCCACGGAGCTGTCCGAGTTCATCCTCGCGGCGGGACGGCGCCACCTCCCCTTCGTCCTGACGGGCGGGCTGCACCACGTGGTGCGAGCCGATCACGTCGTCGACGGGGAGGACTCGCCCCAGCACGGCCTGCTCAATGTGCTCGTCGCGGTGCATGCCAGCGCCGGCGGGGCCGATGCCCAGACCGTGCGCGAGCTCCTCGAGATCCGGGAGACGCAGCCCCTCGCCGAGATCATCCGCGGGTGGTCCACCTCTGACATCGCTGCCGTACGCGCCGCCTTCGCGGGCTACGGGTGCTGTGATGTCACCGACCCGCTGGGTGAGCTGACCGGCGTGGGCCTCATCACCGGCTGAGCAGCGGCACCTACCGGGTCAGTCGCCCCGCGCAGTCGACCGGGACTGCTTGCCGACCACGACCACGGTCCCCGCGATCTTGTCGTGCAGTGCCTGACGCTTGGGGTCCCTGAGCGGCCACAGCAGATCGGCGGGGTTCAGCACGAACACCAGCAGGCTCAGACCCGGGACCCAGGCAAGCACCTGGAGGAAGAGCGGGAGCAGCACCCGCATGAAGGCCGTCCCGACGGAGATGGTCCCCCCACGGACGGCCTGACGCACGGACAGGCCCAGTACCGCCTTGCCGGGCGTGGCACCGCGCGTGGTGAGGAACCCGATCTGGTAGATCGCCTGCACGAGCATGATGAGTGCCAGACCGACGAAGAAGAACTTCCAGTCCATCATCGCCAGCACCGCCTCGGGGGTCAGCCCCTCGACACGCGACGGGTCGCCGGCCTCTGCCGCGTCCCAGGCGAAGGCGAAGTAGTCCCACATCCACAGGGCGAAGGCCCACCCCGCGATGAGCAGGTTGAGCAACCCGATGATCAGGGAATCGATGACATAGGCACCGACCCGCACGCCGTACGAGGCCAGCGGCTGGCCGTCGTCGGTCGTCGGCTCCGGAGTCCGCGAGGAGGAGGCACCCGCCGTGGGGGCCCCGTAGGGCGAGGGGCTGCCGTGGTGTCCAGCGCCCGGGACGCTCGGCGGCGCGACGGGGCCGGTCGTCGTGGGGCGCCCGAAGACATCCGTGCTTGGTGCACCAGGTCCGCCCTGCGCGACGGGTTCCGCTGGCCGGCCCCGTCGGGGGACGGTGCGCTCGCTCCAGATGATCCCGTCGAAGTACCGCAGCTGGGAGGTGTCCTCCGGGTCGTCGTACCAACCGGCGCGCTCGGGGGTGCTCATGCGTTCACGATCTCATGTCGTGCGACCACGCCTGCGCACGACCAGCACGATCACTCCCCCGACGAGCAGGACCGCGACGAGCGTCGCCACCATCGGCGAGCGCGCAGCCGCCGCGAGCCAGGCCTGGGCCGCGGCGAGTCCCACGCTGGCGTAGAGCGTGGCCCACAGCACTGAGCCGAGCGTCACCGCCGGCAGGTACCGGCGCAACGGCATGCGCGTGAGACCCGCCGTCGCATTGACAGCCGTCTGGATGCCGATCGTCAGGAAACACAGGATGACCGCGATCGGACCCCAGCGGTGCACCAGCCCCTGCGCCCGCAGCCAGCCCGGGCTGGGCTCCCCCTCGAGCCGTCGCCATCGCCGCGTGCCGGCAGCCGCACCGCGGCCGATCCAGTAGGTGGCATTGGCCCGCAGCATGACGATGACGAAGAGCCCCGCAAAGGTCGGGACGAAGTGGGACCAGGTCACGCCGCTCCTTGGTGAGGGTCACCGCAGACTATCGGTGCCTCATGGCGAAGGGAGCGGGCCACCACGCGGTGGCCCGCTCCCTTCGCCCGAGGAGGATCAGAGGTTGCCGCGCTTGTCCTGCTCCCGCTCGATCGACTCGAAGAGTGCCTTGAAGTTGCCCTTGCCGAAGCCGAGGGAGCCGTGCCGCTCGATGATCTCGAAGAAGACGGTCGGGCGGTCACCGAGAGGCTTGGTGAAGATCTGCAGCAGGTACCCGTCCTCGTCGCGGTCGACGAGGATCTTGCGCGACTTCAGCTCCTCGATCGGCACGCGGACCTCACCGATGCGGGCGCGCATCTCGGGGTCGTCGTAGTAGGCGTCGGGCGTGTCCAGGAACTCGACACCCTCGCGGCGCAGCTCGTCGACGGTGCGCAGGATGTCGTTGGTCGCCAGAGCCAGGTGCTGGGCTCCCGGGCACCCGTAGAAGTCGAGGTACTCGTCGATCTGGCTGCGCTTCTTGGCGATGGCCGGCTCGTTGAGGGGGAACTTCACCCGGTGGTTGCCGTTGGCGACGACCTTGGACATCAGGGCCGAGTAGTCGGTGGCGATGTCGTCCCCGACGAACTCGGCCATGTTGACGAAGCCCATGACCCGGTTGTAGAAGCCGACCCACTCATCCAGCTTGCCCAGCTCGACATTGCCGACGATGTGGTCCAGCGCCTGGAAGAGCCGCTTGGGTGCCCCGTCACGCTTGACGAAGGACGAGGTCCGCTCGACGTAGCCGGGCAGGTAGGCGCCGGCGTAGGTCTGGCCGTCGATGGTGCGCTGCACGAGGGTGTGCCGCGTCTCGCCGTAGGTCGCGATCGCGCCGATGCGCACCGAACCGAACTCATCGGACACCGTCTCGGGCTCCTGCACGACCGTGGCACCGGCGGCCCGGGCTTGGGCGATGCACTTGTCGACGTCGGGGACCTCCAGGGAGATGTCGACGACCCCGTCGCCGTGCGCCGTGTGGTGGGCGATGAGCGGGCTGTCGGGGCTGACGGCGCCCTTGATGACGAAGCGGATCGAGCCGGACGTGAGGACGAAGGCCTTGTGGTCCCGGTTGCCGTTCTCCGGACCGGAGTAGCCCACGAGCTGCATTCCCCAGGTCGACTGGTAGTAGTGCGCCGCCTGCGTGGCGTTGCCGACGACGAAGACGATCGCGTCCCACCCGGTGACCGGGAAGGGATCGGACTCCTCGTCGTACGCCACGAGCCCGACGAGTTGCTTGAGCTGGTCGAGGTCGAGCTGGGCCTCGCGCTCCTGCCTGGTGAGTTCAACCACGGTGTTGGACATGTCGTCAGGATGCTGTCGCGACGAGCGATGTGCAACTGGGCCTGGCCACGATGCACACGCTGCGCAATCTGTTGTCCTCAGACCCCTGGTCAAGCGACAATCTGACCATGCCTGCCAGCGCCTCTCGCCCATCCGTCATCGACGAGCTCGATGCCCGCCTCATCGCCGTCTTTTCCGAGCGCCCCACGATCGGCGTGCTGGGCGCCTCTCGTCTGCTCGGCGTGGCCCGCGGGACCGTGCAGGCTCGCCTCGACCGACTGCAGACCAAGGGAGTGATCCGTTCCTTCGCACCGACCGTGGACCCCGCCTCGCTCGGCTACCCGGTGACGGCGCTGTGCACCCTGGAGATCAGGCAGCGGCTGGGCCATCAGGCCGTCGTCGACCATCTGCTCGCCATCCCGGAGGTGCTCGAGATCCACTCGACGACCGGCGCGGGCGATCTGATCATCCGGATCGTCGCCACCGACAATGCTGACCTCGGTCGAGTCATCGACTCGATCATCGACGACACGCACGTCGTGCGCGCGAGCACCTCGATCGCCCTGGTGACGCACCTGGAGATGCGCACCGGGCCACTCGTCGAGGCGGCCGCCCGCCACGCCACCGCTCCCTGAGGGGCGACTACCTCAGATCTTGTCGGCGAGCATCAGCCAGGCGAAGACGACCGTGCCGATCGCCAGCCCGATGTGCGCGATCTGCGAGAGCCACGGCCCCCGGGTCCACCCGTCGCCGCCGAAGGCGACGGCATGCCGCGATCCCGATCGGCGCCAGCGGGCGAGGAAGCTCAGCCCGATCAGCGAAGCCACGGCCAGGGCGAGGATCGCGACCCACGTGGCGAAGCCGGACTCATGCACACCGAGCAGTCGCAGCGCGATGAGGGCGAGCCCGACGAAGAGGGTGATCGTGTGCAGGTTGAGCGCCCACCCCGAAAAATCGACCATGCCCTCGCGCCCACGCGCGCCACGCAGACGCAATGGCGTCAGGACGAGTACCAGGATCGCCAGTGCGACGAGGATCCACGCGAGTACGGTCATGCCCCCCATGATGCCTCGCTCCGGTCCGGATCGGGAACAGCGGTGGCTGTCAGAAGGACAGCAGACAGATGACGATGCCGACGACCATGAGCAGTGCAGGCACCACCAACGACCGCGTGGGGGTCACGTCCACGAGGCTCCCGGGCTCAGACCGGCGCACCTGCCGGATCGTCCCCGGCACCATGATCGACATGGCCCCGAACATCAGTGGCCCGATCCAGAAGGCGCACATCCCCACGACGCAGGCGAACCCGTTGTGGTCGTCGTACCACGTGCTCTTCCAGAAGTCCGCGGTCCGCACGGGATCAGCCGACGAACTCGTTGTTGGTCATGAAGGACGTGCGCACCTCGCGCGCAGCCCGGGGGTCCATCAGCGCTTGCCCACGAACCAACGACGGATCCGCTCGATCCGCTCGGTGACCTGCTCGCTCGTCGCCTGTGCGAGCTCCGGCCCACCACAGGCACGCCGCAGGTCCATGTGGATGTTGGCGTGCGGCGAGCCCGTCTTGGTCGCATAGGCCGCGACGAGCTTGTTGAGCTCCTTGCGCTGGGCAGCCAGGGCCCGGTGGGCAGCGATCGGGGCGTCGTCATCCTTGCGGGTGCGTCCGGTGCGCTTGGACTGCTTGGTCTGGCGCTCGCTCAGCAGGGCGTGCACCTGGTCCGGCTCGAGGAGGCCGGGCAGGCCCAGGTAGTCCTGCTCGTCCTCGGAGCCGACCTCGGCGTGCAGCCCGAACTGCTGCTTGTCATAGAGGACGTGGTCGAAGTGGGCGTCGGACTCCAGCGCCTCGAAGGAACCGAGCAGGTCATCGCTCGCGCCCTCGCTGCGGTTGGCCGCCGCGAGCATGCCGTCCTCCTCCGACCAGAGGGGGGCCTCGTCCTCTCGCGCCTCGGGACGGTCCAGCGCGTGGTCGCGCTGCTCCTCGAGGGTGCCGGCGTGGGCCAGGATGATGGGGACACTCGGCAGGAAGACGCAGGCCGTCTCGCCGCGGCCGCGTGCCCGCACGAAGCGCCCGACGGCCTGCGCGAAGAAGAGCGGCGTGGAGGTCGATGTCGCGTAGACGCCGACGCACAGCCGGGGGACGTCGACTCCTTCGCTGACCATGCGCACGGCAACGAGCCAGCGAGAGGTGCTCCCGGAGAAGTCCTCGATCTTTTGCGACGCACCGGTGTCGTCGGACAGCACCACGGTCGGCTTGTCGCCGGTGATCTCGGTGAGGATGCGCGCGTAGGCGCGAGCCTGGGTCTGGTTGGTCGCGATGACCATCGCGCCCGCGTCGGGCACACCGCGGCGCACCTCGGTCAGGCGCTTGTCAGCGGCTGCCAGCACAGAAGGGATCCACTCCCCCTTGGGGTCCAGCGCGGTGCGCCAGGCCTGCGCGACGAGATCCTTGGTCATCGGCTCGCCCAGTCGCGCGGCCACCTCGTCGCCGGCTCGGGTACGCCAGCGCATCGCCCCGCCGTAGGCCATGAAGAGCACCGGCCGCACGACGCCGTCACGCAGGGCGTCGGCGTAGCCGTAGGTGTAGTCGCTGCTGGAGCGCAGGATGCCGTCGTCGCCGTACTCGTAGCCGACGAAGGGGATCGGGTTGGTGTCCGAGCGGAAGGGGGTCCCCGTCAGGGACAGACGTCGGGCCGCCGGCTCGAAGGCCTGGCGGATGCCGTCTCCCCACGACTTGTTGTCACCACCGTGGTGGATCTCGTCGAGGATGACGAGCGTGCGCTCAGCCCGGGTCCGGCTCTCGTGGACGGAGGGACGCGAGGCCACCTGGGCATAGGTGACGGCGACCCCGTCGTAGTCCCGCGAGGTGACGGCCGTGGAGTTGGAGAACTTGGGGTCCAGGTGGATCCCGACGCGGGCTGCGGCATCGGCCCACTGGGTCTTGAGGTGCTCCGTGGGAGCCACGACGGTCACTGCGGTGATCTCACCGGCCGAGAGCAGCTCTGCGGCCACTCTCAGGGCGAAGGTCGTCTTGCCGGCACCGGGTGTCGCGACCGCGAGGTAGTCCCTCTGTCCGGAGGCGAGATAGCCCTGGAGCGCGTCGGCCTGCCAGGCGCGCAGGGCTCCGGCGGTACCCCACGCCGCCCGCCTGGGGAAGGCGGGTGACAGGTTGGACGCAGCAGACTGACTCATCGCAGGGCCACTGTAGATCGCCGCGGTGACAGGACCGAATGGCGCCCGCGCTGACCGCCGACAGCGTGCCCGGTCAGGGTCGGGCGTCCATGGCCACCATGGTCTGCAAGCCGGTGCCCAGCTCGCCCATGGAGTCGGCAAGCGTGGTGTGCACCGTGCCGCCGTGCCCGGGGCTGGCGAGCGCCTGCGAGTCCATCCGGACCCACTCCCCTGCGGGGTCACGGTCGAGCGCCACATGCAGGTCGCAGTTGATGTAGGTGTGCTGCCGAGGGTCGAGCGTCAGGGTGATGCCGCCCCCGGAGTCGGCGAGCACGAGGGCTCGCTGCCAGCCGGTCGGCTCCTCACCCTCGACGAGGGGGACGAGCTGTCGGCCCCAGGCCACGGTCGTGCCGCCGGCACCCACTCCCCCGGAGACGATGCGCCACTCGATGGCCTTGAGGTACCCGTCCACGTGGGCTCCCGGCATCTGCAGGTGGCCGTCTCCGTCGGCTTCCGGCACCTGCTCCAGCGTCGCGGGACGACGCCCCTCCAAGCGGGGGAAGTCCTCAGGCGCCCTCGTGATGCGCCACGCGCGAGCGATCGCTGCCGGTCGACCATCCGCGCTCGCGGTGGCCTGCAGCAGCTGCATCGATCGTCCACCCCGGAGCACCTCGACCTCGACCGTCAGTGGTGCGACGGGGATCGGTCCGAGGATGTCCAACCGCACATCGGCCAACCGCGTGCCGGGCGCGGACTCGTGCTGCTCCATCACGCGGGCCAGCAGGGCTGCCGGAGGACCGGCGTGCTGGGCGCGCGGACTCCAGGGGCCGGCGGTGGAGGGAAGGGAGTCGAAGGTGTGCTCGTCGACCTGACGGTAGAAGGAGCCCACCCGTGATCAGCCCTCGTCCCCGTCGCCGTCCTGCGGGGAGCGCAGCCCGTTGTAGATCTCCTTGCAGATCGGGCAGATCGGGAACTTCTCAGGATCCCGCCCGGGAACCCACATCTTGCCGCACAGCGCCTTGACCGGCTCCCCGGAGAGGGCACTCTCGAGGATCTTTTCCTTGCGGACGTAGTGGCTGAACCGCTCGTGGTCACCGGGCTCGGCCAGCTGCGGGGTCGGCTCGGTGCGCTCGAGCACCGCCGTCGACGTCGAGGGGCCACCGGGGTCGGTGACCGGAGAACCGGGCTGGGTGGGATCGGCAGGCGTGCTCATGCCACCCATCCTAGGACGCCCCGCTCCCTGAGGAGGTTGCGCAGCAGCTGGCTCGAAGGGTCAGTTGAGGTCCGGGTCCACCGGGAAGGTGGACACCCACCCCAAGGAGCCGCCTTGGCGTCGCAGGACACGACGCCACAGGGTGGCCGGGTCCTCGTCGAAGATGTCGCCGACCTCGCTGTCGACGACGTACCAGCCGCCGTTGGCCCGCTCGTCGGCGAGCTGCTCGGCGCTCCACCCGGAGTACCCGGCGAAGATGCGCAGGGCGCTGACCTGCGGCCAGATGATCTCCTGCGGAGAGTCGAGGTCGACCAAGGAGATCGCGCCAAAGAGACGTTTGACCCCAGGGGGTTCATCGGCGTCTCCGGGGAGACCAGCGAGCCCGATCGCGGAGTCGAGCTGCACCGGACCGCCCTGGAAGACGCGCTGCGGCAGGCTCGATCCTGCCTGCCAGCCAGGGAGCACGTCGTCGACGGAGGTCTCGAGCGGCTTGTTGAGGATGACCCCCTCGGCGGTCGTCTCGTCGTGCTGCAGCACCAGGACGACACTGCGGGCGAAGAGGTCGTCCGTGAGGTCCGGTGTCGCCACGAGGAGCTGACCGGCGAGCGAGGTGTCCATCCTCAGACCTTAGCCGCGCGGGCGACCCCGGTAGCCACCCTGGCGACCGCCGCCACCACGGTTGCCACCACGGTGATCACGCGCACCACGGGGGCCACCGGTGCCCGAGTGGCGACGCGCAGGCCGCGGGTCGACCAGTGCGCGGAAGTCGGCATCCGAGATCGGCTGGCCACTGGGCTCGACCGCCCCGATGTCCGTGAGGACCTCGGCGTCGAGATCGGTCTTGATCGGGCGCGCCTCGAGGCCCGCCTGGGCAGCCATGCGGGTGACGTCCTTGCGCTGGTGTGGCAGGACGAGGGTGACGACGCTCCCCTTCTCCCCGGCGCGAGCGGTGCGACCAGCGCGGTGGAGGTAGTCCTTGTGGTCGGCCGGCGGGTCGACCTGCATGACCAGCGAGACATTGTCGACGTGGATGCCACGTGCCGCGACGTCCGTGGCGACGAGCACCGGGAGGGTCCCCGTGCGGAAGGCGCCGATCGTCTTGTTGCGCGAGGACTGGGTCAGCCCTCCGTGCAGCGGCGCAGCGGCGATGCCCTCCTCACGCAGCTGGCCGGCGATGCGCTCGCAGCCGAGCTTGGTCCGCGCGAAGATCACGGTGCGGCCGGGACGGGCCGCGATCTTCGCCGTCATCTGCTTCTTCAGCTGCGGCTCGATGAGGAGCAGGTGGTGATCCATCGTCGTGACGCTGGCACCGACGTCGTTGGTGTTGTGGGTGACCGGGTCGGTCATGTACCGGTCGACGAGGTCGGAGACACCACGGTCGAGCGTCGCGGAGAAGAGCAGCCGCTGCCCCCCGGGGGCGCAGTCGTCGAGGATCCGGGTGACGGAGGGCAGGAAGCCCATGTCGGCCATGTGGTCGGCCTCGTCGAGGACGGCCACCTCGACCTCGTCGAGGGTGAGCGCGCCGCGGTCGAGCAGGTCGACGAGGCGGCCGGGGGTCGCGACGAGGACGTCGACGCCCTTGTCGAGCGCTGCGGTCTGGCCCGTGTAGGACAGGCCGCCGGCCACGAGCTTGATCCGCAGGCCGCAGACGTGGACGAGCGGCTCGAGGGAGTCGCTCACCTGCATCGCCAGCTCACGGGTGGGCACGAGGATGAGCGCGCGGGGCTTGCGGCTGCGGGCACGACCGCCGGAGAGCCGGGCCAGCATCGGCAGGCCGAAGGCCAGCGTCTTGCCGGATCCGGTCTGACCGCGACCGAGCACGTCCTTGCCGGCGAGCGCGTCGGGCAGGGCGGCTTCCTGGATGGCGAAGGGAGTGGTGATGCCCTCGCGAGCCAGCCGCTCCACGAGCACATCGGGCACACCGAGTGCGGCGAAGCCGTTGTCCTGCGCGACCTCGACCGGACCGCTCACCGAGGAGCGTGCGGAGGAGGTCCAGGTGTCGGCCTCCTGGCGCAGTGCCTCCGGGTCCTCGGTCTGGTCGTGACGGGGTGCGAAGCCACGGCGGTTCTGCTCACGCTCGAAGCGCGGCGCCGAACCGCGACGGGCGTCGTCACCGTCGCGCTGCCAACGCGCCGGACGGCCGCCGGTCTGTTCACGGTCGAAGCGCGGCGCGGGGCCACGGCGCCGATCCTCCGAGCCCGAGCGACGCTGGAAGCCGCCGCGGTCCTCGCTGCGGTCATCGCGGCGCTGGTAACCACCACGACGGTCATCACCCTGGCTGTCACGACGCTGACCCTGGTAACCACCACGGTCCTCGCGACGCTGGAACCCACCACGGTCGTCATTGCGGTCATCGCGGCGCTGGTAACCACCACGACGGTCATCACCCTGGCTGTCACGACGCTGACCCTGGTAACCACCGCGGTCCTCGCGGCGCTGGAAGCCACCGCGGTCTTCGCGACGCTCCCAGCCGCGCTGACCGTGATCCTCGGTGCCGTCGCGACGCACGCGCTTGGGGCGCTCGCCACCGGTCGCGTCGTCGCGCTCACGCCAGCGGTCCTTGGAGCGCGGGGGGGCGTCAGTGGGCGCCTGCCCCCGGTGGTGCGCCTTCTTGGGGCCCTTGGGGTTGGACTTCTTCGCCGTGTTCTTCTGGGAGGTGGTCCAACGGGGCTTCTTCTTCGCAGGCACAGATGATCCTTCGTTCGTCTCTGAAATGGGTAAACCCGCACACAAGGGCGCGGGCGACATCTCAGGTCGGAAGCGAACGTGCGAGTTTCTCAGTGCGGCGACGCCGGAGTCGCCGAACCACTAATAGTACCCCTATTGAGGCGAGCCCGACACCGACGAGATCGGCCACGACGTCCCAGGGATCCCCAGAGCGCTGGCTCAGGGCCACCTGCTGGATGACTTCACTCCCAGGCGCGTGGAGCGCGCACACCACTGCCACCCGCGGCCACCAACGACGTCCACCGAGCCCAGCGACGAGGACCGGCAGGGCAAAGACCAGGGCATGAACAAGCTTGTCGCTGTTGGGGATCGGCGACGGCGGCCCTGGCGCCTCCGGGGCATAGAGCACGATCAGCTGCAGGACGCAGACGGCCCCCAGCGCACCGGGGACCAGCCAACGACGTTCGGTTCGGGCGGCCACGCGGGCCAGCACAACACACCACACTTCGTCGTCCGCGCACCGGTCGGCCTATGGTGGAGTTCATGAGCAAGATCACCGATCTCGATCTCGAGAGTTTCCGCTCCACAGTCACCGGCGAAGGCACAGTCATCGTCGACTTCTGGGCCAGCTGGTGCGGACCGTGCCGCCAGTTCGCCCCTGTCTTCGAGGCCGCCGCGGACAACCGCGAGGACGTCACCTTCGCCAAGGTCGACATCGACGACAACCCTGAGCTGGCGTCGCTGGCCAATGTCTCGTCCGTCCCCACCCTCATGGCATTCCGCGACGGGATCCTCCTGCACCAGAGCGCTGGCGCCCTGCCCAAGGCGCAGTTCGAGCAATTGCTCGACGCCGTCGAGGGAGTCGACATGGACGAGGTCAAGGCGCAGGTCGCCGCCAACGAGTCCGCTGGCTGACTTCTCCCTTCGCCCGTTCCTCCCGTCGAGAGGTGGCGCTGGAGCGCAACCTGTGGTTGCGTGGAAGACCACCCACCACCAGGAGGACTCCATGGGTATCGGCGACAAGATCGAAAACTCGAAGGACCAGCTCGCTGGCAAGGCCAAGGGCGCTGCGGGCGACGCGACCGATGACGAGCAGATGCAGGCCGAGGGTCAGGCACAGGAGACCAAGGGCGACCTGAAGGCCGCTGGCGAAAAGGTCAAGGACGCCTTCAAGTGATCCTCTGATCCAGCACGAACACACGAAGGGCGGGACCGTGACGGTCCCGCCCTTCGGCGTTGCGGTGCGTGACGTGCCCAAGATGGTGGAGGTGGCGGGAATCGAACCCGCGTCCACTGACAGACGAACAGGACTTCTCCGGGTGCAGTGCGCTATGGATTTTCTCGGCCCCGGGGCTCGCGCGCACACGTTCCCCGACAGGCCCAGTCGAGTAAGAGTCCCGCGCCGTCCCCCGACATGACGACGCAGCAAGATCTCTAGCTGACGCTGGGAACTAGGTCGAGATCAAACCTAGGCCAACGGACTTCGGGCTCGCTCAGGCGGCGAGGGCGAAGTCGGTGCGCTTGGAATCGGCACCTATTAGTTTGCACGGAGCGTTTACGAGATAACCGTGCATCCTCGACCCGCTTCTCCTGAAGGACCGGCCAATGTCGAAACCGATCACCCCCATGGAATGAACACGTCACGCTGTTGAGTTGTGTCACTCAGTATCCCCTCAACAGCGCGAGGGGCCAAACGCATTCCCGCGGTCAGTCTCGCCCGCGGCCGAAAATGGCCCGATCGGTCTCGCGACGGTCCTGACGCTCGCGCAGTGCATGTCGCTTGTCGTACTCGCGCTTACCCGTCGCCACGGCGATCTCCACCTTGGCCCGGCCGTTCTTGAAGTACAGGGACAGCGGCACGATCGTGCGACCACTCCCCTGGACCTTGACCGCCATCTTGTCCAGCTCGGAGCGGTGCAGGAGCAGCTTGCGGCGGCGACGCGGAGTGTGGTTGGTCCACGTGCCCTGCACGTACTCGGGGATGTGGACCCCCTCGAGGTAGAGCTCATCGCCGTAGAAGATCGCGAATCCATCAGTCAGGCTGGCCCGGCCCATGCGCAGGGCCTTGACCTCGGTCCCCATGAGCGCGAGGCCGGCCTCGTACGTGTCCTCGATGAGGTAGTCGTGGCGGGCCTTGCGGTTGCGCGCGACGACGAGCTCGCCCTGGGTGGTCTTCTTGGCCATGGTGCTCCCCCTTCGCAGGTCCGACGTGCTGACGGGCCACGGTACCCCGTGACCCCGGCGGGAGTCCCGCCGGTTTGTCGCAGGCGACGGCTCAGAGCCAACCGCGGGGATCGACAGGGGTTCCGTTTTCGCGGGTCTCGAAGTGCAGGTGACAGCCGGTCGAGCTGCCTGTGGTGCCCACATAGCCGATGATCTGACCACGGGAGACGTGACCACTGCGGACCGCGAAGGACTGCAGGTGGTTGTAGGTCGTGGCCAGCGAGGAGCCGCGCTTGACCCCGTGGTCGATGACGACCTGGTTGCCGTACCCACCGGTGGACCCCGGCGGGAGCGCCGAGATGACCGTGCCGCTGTCCGCGGCGTAGATCGGGCTGCCACAGTTGCCCGCGTAGTCGCGCCCGGCGTGCAATCGCCACGTGTGGTGGATGGGGTGGAAGCGCAGCCCGAACTCCGAGCTGACGGGTGCCGTGCTCGGCGCCTGCAGCACACCGCTGCTGGACGGCGCCGGCGGATTGGGGTCAGCAGGCGCGCTGGGGCCGGGGGACGAGGACGACGAGTCGCTGCCCCGCTTCGGGGTGGCCCGGGCAGCGCGGGCCCGCGCGTCGGCCTCCCGCTGCTCCTGCTCCTTGCGGGCCTTCTGGATCGCTGCCTCACGGACGCGGGCCTTGCGGGCACGCTCCTCGAGGACCTTGGTCAGCTTGTCGGACTGGGCCTGCAGGCTGTCGACCCGCTTCTGGTCCTTCTTCTTCTCGCGGCTCAGTGTCGCCGACTGGCTCTTCTGGTCCTGCTCGAGCGACTCCAGGTCGGCCTGCTTGGCATCCGCCTTGGTGCTCGCATCCTTCGCTGCCGTGAGCGTGGTCTGCTTCGTGCTCTTGGCGTCCTTGGTCTTCTCTCGCAGGGCCTCCAACCGGTCCCCCGTGGACACGAGGTTGGCCTTGGAGGTGCTCAGCTCCTCGAGCGCAGAGCTCTGGGTGTCACCGACGGCCTCCGCCATGATCATCTTGTCGACGAAGGCGCTGGGGTCCTCGCTCCCGACGACCACCGACATCGTCCCCAGGCCCTGCTGCTGGTAGACCTGCCCGGCGAAGTTGGCAACGGCCCGACGCGACGTGGTGATCTTGGTGCTGGTCGACTTCAGCTCTTTTTCAGCCTTGTCCTCGTTGGCCTTGGCCAGGTCATAGGCGGCGACGGCGTCGTCGTACTCCCCCTGCGCCGTCGTCTCCGCGCGCTCTGCCGACGCCGCTGCGCTGCGCGCCCCGGGGAGCTTCTTGCGCGTCGCCCGCAGATCGCTGTAGGCGGCGACCAGCTCGTTGGAGGTGTCGTGCAGGTCCCCTTGGGCGTCCTTGAGGTCCTGATCTACCTGACCCTTTTGCGTCTCGGGGTCGGGGTCAGCCGCGAACGCGTGACCGGCGCCTGCCAGGAGGCACAGCGACAAGGCCGCACCCGTGAGAGCACGGGTCCGACGGGAGGCCTGGGGACGGGAGGGGCGCTGCATCGGAGACAACGGTAGCCACGAATCCTTCCGGACGACAGCATCCGGATGAGTTCGGCGTGGCCCGTCAGACCCGCAAATAACGCCAGAGGGTCACCGTCGACGTCCCGACGGCGATCAGCACCACCCCGACGAGCAGGAAGGGGGCGATGACCCACACGTCCGCCGTCGAGATGAAGGCGGTGCCGGAGCTCGGCTGGTCGAGCAGGTATTTGTCGAAGAGCGCCCACGCCGACACCCACAGCAGGCCGACCGCCATCACCGCCCCGAGGAGACCCGAGGCCACCGTCTCGATGATGAAGGGGGTACGGATCGTGCGGTTGGACGCACCGACGAGCTTCATGATCGCGATCTCGCGGCGACGGGTGAACGCGGCCTGTCGGATGGTCGTGGCCATGAGCAGCACGGCCGAGATCAGGGTGAGCGCAGCCAGGCCGATCATCACACCCGTGATGATGTTGATCGCACGGAAGAGCGGCGCGAAGACCTGGCGCAGGTTGGGCACGCTCGCGACGCCGGGGGCGCCCTCGAAGGCTGATGCCACGGTGTCGAACTCCTCCGGGTCACTCAGCTGCACCCGATAGCTCGGCGGGATGTCACCGACGCGGATGTTGCTGGCGAGCGGGGAGTTCTTGTAGTCCTCCTTGAAGCGGTCGAAGGCCTCCTGCTCGGACTCGTAGTAGACCTCCTTGACCAGCGGCTTCATCTCCTCCAGCTGCGCGGCCACCGAGTCCTTCTCGTCCTGGGTCGCACCCTCGTCCGAACCGGAGCAGTTGGGCTGCGTGGAGTTCCCCGTGCACATGTAGACGGAGACCTGGACCCGGTCGTACCAGTACCCCTTCATCTGGTCGACCTGTCGCTGGGCGAGCAGGCCCACCCCGAGCAGGTACAGCGAGATCATCGTCACGAGGATCACCGAGACGGCGATCGACTTGTTGCGCCGCAGGCCCTCCCAGGCGTCGGCGAAAACAGAAGGCTTCATCGCAGCAGGTCCTCCGCGTCGTCGTCCCAGGCGTCGAGGGCACTCACCTCACCGATGGGGCGGTCTTCGGGCGGCGGGCCGCTCCCTTCGCCCACGGCATCCTCGCGCTCGGTCTCGTGCTCCTCGAGGTCGCGGGTGTCGACGGCCTTGGGCACGTAGCTGCCGCCCTCCTCGTCGCGGACGATCTGGCCGCCCTCGAGCTCGATGACGCGCTTTTGCAGCTCGTCGACGATGACATTGTCATGGGTGGCCATGACGATGGTCGTGCCGGAGTCGTGGATGCGGCGAAGCAGCCGGACGATGTCGAGGCTGGTCGCGGGGTCGAGGTTGCCGGTCGGCTCGTCGGCGAGCAGGACCGGCGGCTTGTTGACCACCGCGCGAGCGATGGCGACGCGCTGCTGCTCGCCACCGGAGAGCTCGTGCGGCATCCGCTTTTCCATACCGGCGAGGCCGACCAGCTCGAGGGTCTCGGGGACCAGCGCGCGGATGGCACGACGTGGGCGGCCGATGACCTGCAGCGCGTACGCGACATTTTGCTGGACCGTCTTGTTGGGCAGCAGACGGAAGTCCTGGAAGATCGTGCCCACCTGGCGGCGCAGCTGCGGCACCTTGCGCTGCGGCATGCGGCGCAGGTCGTGACCACCGACGAGCAGGCGGCCGGAGCTGACGACCTCCTCGCGGATCGTCAGCCGCACGAGGGTCGACTTGCCCGAGCCGGACGCGCCGACGACGAAGACGAACTCTCCACGCTCGATGTTGAGGTCGATCCCGTCGAGCGCTGGGCGGCTCTGGTTGGGGTATCGCTTGGTGACGTTCTCAAAACGGATCATCAGGTGCTCGGGGCCTCAGCGGGACGAAGGGGGTAAACGGCCGCCTGCAGGATATGCCGCTGAGGCGTGGCCTCGTGACACCCCCGTGACCTCGGCGCGTTAGGCCTGCGGACGCAGCGTCACGGCGCTGTCGGTTGATGCTCGGACCGCCATCTGCTGCACGGCACGTGTCGTCTCGTCCGCGAGTGGGCCCAGGTCCTCCAGGGTGCGTCGGGCAGCAGTGGTGGTGTCGCGGACCCGGTCGGTGCGCTCGCTCTGCCACGACGCGTGGAGTGCGTCCCGCCACAGGGTCTCGCTCACCGGCTCCGCGAGGAGCCCCTTGGCAGCCGCCCACGAGGCGCCGTCGGGGTCACCTTCGCGCAGGCATCGCTGGGCGAGCTCGTGTGCGATGTCCGCAACGGCAGCACAGATCTCCCAGCGGTCCGCCGCGGCCCAGCCGTAGCGCTTTGGCGGTGTCCCGCCGAAGGGAGAGCCCGTCACGAGGGTCAGGGCAGCACGCACACTGCTCGAGTCCGCGGTCGCGACCGCGGGCCCCACCAGCGTCCGCAGCTGCTGCCAGTCGAGGAGCGTCCCGGGGAGCACGAGGCCGCCTGAGGATGTGCTGATGCCGGGCGTGCCCGACGAGCCGAGCCACTGGTCGACGGCCTCCACGGACTGGGAGGCGGTGTGCGCGGCCACTCCGAGTGCCGCGGTCACACCCGCGATGTCCGACCCGGGGTGCAGGGCAAGGAGCGTCGCCAGCTCCGTGGCCAGGGCCTCGTCGTCCGGTCGCGGGCCGTGACCGGTCACCTGGACCTGGCCGAGGACACGCACCTGGGGTGAGCGCCCGGTCTGCAGTTGGGAGACATTGGTCGTGGCGTCGTCGACCGCGCCCGACTGTGTCTGGAGCCGGCGGCGAGGCACCGTGGCGAGCGTCAGCGGGTCGAGGTCGGCCCCGGCCGTCCAGGCCGGACCGGGCACGCTCGGTTGCGAGGTGGAGGTGAGCAGCTCGAGGAGCTCGTCGTAGCCGGGACGGCTGAGTGCCGCTGGGCGCAGAGCCATCCCGACGGGCGCCAGGACGGCGGACAGGCCCTCGTGACGCCCTTCGACGTCGAGGGACCAGTCGCTCAGACCGCGGCTCGTGGAGACGACCGACAAGGAGCCCTTGGGCGCCCCCGCCACCAAGGCGCGCAGACGTGACACGTCCCCCTGGCTCGGCGTGGAGGCGATGAGCAGGATCTCTGGGTCCGCCCCGCTGGTACCGGAGCGACCCTCCAGCCGCGTGAGCACCTCGTCCACGTCGGGAAGGTACGTGAGACGAGACCCACCGACGGCCGTGGCGAGCTCAGCCAGCGCGCCCACGACCGTGACCTGACCTCGGACCTGCTCCGAGGTCGCCAGATCGACGGCAAGCGCCGTGAGGACCGCCTCCGTGCCGGGGTCGTCACCATGCAGCTCGAGGATCCCGATCTCGTCGAGGTTCATGAAGATCCGGGCGTGGGCCTCGTCCTCGCCGATCATCACCAGCGCCGGCCATGGGGTCGGGAGCGGCCGCGCCGGCCCCGTGACATGGCGCCGCTCGAGCACCCAGGTGCCGCCACCGGCGGCGACCCATGGCGCGGGCAGCTCGAGATGTTCCTCGACGATGTACACCTCGATCTCGGTGTCGCCGAGACGCGCTGCGCGCAAGGACGGGAGGCGCCCTGGGGCGCAGCGGGCCGCAAGGTCAGCGAGAGCAGCGTCGAGGTCCGCGTGACCGGGGGCGTCCGCCCCTGCCCGCAGCCACGCCTCGGCACGGGATGCCGCATCCGAGGGCAGCACGATGCGCCATCCGGGCAACCGGCTCCTGCGCTGGCGCCGCCGCCGGGCCTCCACGAAGGCCAGGACACCGGCACCTGCCAGCAGTCCGAGGCCCGTCGTCGCCGATGGGCCCTGCTGCTCCTGGATGGTGACCTCGTGCTCCGGCGCCACGGGCGCCGATCCGAGCCCGGACGCGCTCACGTGCGATCGCGTGCCGGGCCGCGTCGCTGGCTGGTCGGGGGTGTCGGAGGTCGAGACCTGCGCGATCTGGGCGGAGTCCGCGGAGGACGGAGCCCCGCCGTCAGCGTTGCTCATCGCATCGTCCAGCTCCGACGCCACGGAGGTCGTGCTCGCAGGTACGGCGGGGGCTGGTGCAGGAGCCTGCGTCTGCGTCGGGATCATGATCTGCCACCCGGGGCGGATGTCGTCCGCGGTGGTGAGTTGACCGCCATCGGGCTGGGGCAGGCCCTGTGATGACTCGACGAGCTCGGGGTATCGCTCTGCGTCCCCGAGCTCACGGTCGGCGATGTCCCACAAGGTGTCGCCGGAGCGCACGGTGACGACATGCCCTTCGGCTCCTCCGGAAGCGGTGTCGTCGCCCACGCTGGTGCTGCCCGCCATGATCGCGGAGGTGCTGGCGGTGACCTGCTGAGCGGTCGACGAGGTCGTGGCGGTCGGCGCACTCACCCCTGTGTCGGCGCCTGCGGGCGTGGCGCCGACACCGGCACCCATGGCCAGCATGGCGACCACGGCACCGGTCATGGCGGCGGCTCGTCCCTGCTGCCACGACAGGCCCGGTAGACGCGGTGCCGGGACGCCCCGCACCGCTGCTGGGATCTCGACGACGAAGGACAGCGCCAACGTGGCCCACACCAACCAGCCGACGACGGTGATGATGCCGATGAGCAGCGTCCCGTCATCGGGGCGGCTGAGGGCGTCCACCAGCTGCGTCAGCGTCGGGACTTCTGCAGGAAGGGGGTTGCCCCCGAGCACGACCAGCGCTGCGGGCAGCCCGACGAGGATGAGGACGATGCCGATGAGCGAGAGCAGTCCCCGCAGGAGCACCTGCCCTCGTGATCTCTGGGGCATGCGGGTCACGGCGCGGTCCCGGGGTCGACCCTCTCCAGGTCCACCACGGAGGTCGCGGTCAGGGTGTCAGGCTGGAGCACCGGCATGACCTTGGGCGACCACTCTTGCGACGCCGTCACCGTCACCGTGCTGCCGCTGACGCTCACGTCGCCGCGGATGCCCGTGGCAGCCAGATAGTCGCGGGCCGCCTGTGCAGCTCGCGAGGGATCGACATTCGCCGAGGTGCCGGCAATGACCTCTGAGGACACCTCCTGGGCGGCAGCTCTGCCCGCCTCGTTGGCCACGAGGGTCACCCTCCGTGACTCGTTGGCCTTGTCCGCAGAGTCGTAGACGACGCCGCCGGCCAGCATGAGTGCGCTGCCGATGACGACGGTCCACACGGCGACATACGCGCTCTCGTCAGAGAGCCGTCGAGTCATGTCGTGCACGTGACTCACCTTCCTCGGTAGCGGTCGATGGGGCTGACGGCCACGCCTGTGAAGGTCTTGTCCCCTGTCGGGACGAGAACAGCCAGGTCGGACAGCGGCACCCGGCAGGAGACCTCGGCCCGCACCTGACTCGATGTCCCCACTGGCGCCGAGAACCCACTCGTGTCGATGGAGACACTCATGTTTTCGCAGGACAGGCCCTGCTGATCGAGGTAGTCGCGCGCTGCTGACGCACCGGCCGTCTGAGCCGCTCCTCCGCTGCGCTCGAGGGACGCGGCACGAGCGGCGCTGAAGGCCGCCCCGTCGACGTGGGAGTTGGCCGTCGCGGTGCGCCCGAACATCCCCACGAGGACGAGCATGCCCAGGAGGAGCGGGGCACAGATCGCCATCTCGAGGGAGATGTTGCCGTCGTCCGAGCGCATCACGGGCGGGTCACCCGCTCGACCGGGGCGTTGATCTCGGAGCGCACGTCCGGCATCGGGACGAGCGGCACGATGGACGGCGCCGGGGCCGTCACGGTCGCCGTGACCCGTCCGTCGGACCGAGTGACGCTGATCCGCGCGTCGGACATCGCGTCGACCTGTGACAGGTAGTCACGGCCGGCCCGCTCTCCATCGGCGTCCGTCGCCCCCCGCACCCGAGCCATCTCGGCCGAGATCTGGGCGGCATTGGTCGCCGTCGTGTTGGCCATGAAATAGCACGCCGCCTGGACGATGATCATCGTCGCGAGGATGACGACCGGCGCCATGATGGCGCCCTCGAGCGCCACCACTCCCGACTCGGCACGAAGCCGATCGAAGGGGGGCGGCGCCGGTGGCCGTCGACGTGTCACTGACATCGCCCGATCAGGGAGCTGACGGGATCCGGTCGGCCCAGCCCTCGAGGTTGCCGGTGATGACGGCTGCGACGGTGACGACGACAGCCAGGACGAGGGCGCCGAGGATGACGTACTCGAGAGTGGTCAGGCCAGCTTCCGCGTCCTGGCCTCGGGCCTCGAGTGCGCGGTCGAGACGTCGGACGGGGAGCATGCACATCATGGACATCATGGCGAACAAGCGGATCATCGTTTCCTCCTGGGTGGTGTTCTGGAATCTAGTGTGCCGAAGGCCGAGCGGTTCAGCCCGGCGAGAGTTGCATGGCAGCGGGGACGAGCATGGCGATGAGGAAGAGCACGGCGAGCACGGCGAGGGGGATCCCCATCGAGCTCGTGGCGGCGTTTGCGGCCGTCTGCTCCCGGGTGAGCAGGCGGTCGCGCATCGACGCGGCGCGCGCGAGCAGGTTGTCGCTGACGCTCGCGCCCGAGTCATTGGCCAGACGGATGATGTCCGCGACCTCCTTCAGCTCAGGCACCTTGGTCCGTCCGGCCAGTCGGTCCAAGGCGTCCCACGAGGTCTCACCGGACCAGCGCGCCAGGCGCAGCTCCTCGCGGATGCGCACGAACATCCATGAGTCGGACTTGTGCGCCGCCGAGTCGAGTGATGCGACGAGACCCAGCCCGGCGCGTCTGGCGATGGCCACGAGTCGCAGGTAGGAGACGGCCGCGTAGGCGAAGTCCTCGCGGCTGTCCTTGGCGCGGTCACGGACCGTCAGGTCAGGGACGAACCACGCGAAGGCTGCGAAGGCCAGACCGATACCGAACGGAATGATGAATCCGAAGCCCATGACCATGGGGAGCAGCGTGCACCCCACGAGCGCTGCGCCCGAGGCGATGGCCTTCTTGCCATAGTGCTCCTCGACCGGGACCTGCAGAAGCTCCAAATCCTCCATCGGGGCCCGCAGGACCGGGTACCGGTCGGCGCGGTGACGCGCCCAGGCCCCGATGCTCTCGGTCCGTGTCCGGTCGGTCGGCCCCACGTCCGGTGCACGGGCAGAGCGCAGCGTCTGCGGGCGCATCCGCTCGACGGCGGCAGCCAGGTCCGGCCGAGATGGGGTGAGGCCGGCGACGACGAGAGCGATGGCGATGCCGACGACGGCCGAGATCGCCATGGCCATGACGAGCGGGCTCATCGCTGGGGCTCCGACGAAGCAGGACGGACGAGGAACCGGGCCAGGGGCTTGACCGTGGCGACTCTCTTGAGCCAGTACAGGGCCCCCAGGAAGAGCAAGGACAGGATGAAGAGTCCGGCCTGTCCGTCCGGGGAGCGGTACTGCGCCCCGACGGGAGTGACGAAGACGAAGAGCCCGAGGACCGCGATGACGACTACGGTGATGAGTCGGGCCTGGGTGCGTGCGCCCGAGCGCGAGGCCTCGATGTCACGACGCGCCCGCACCTCCTCGGTCACGTCGGCGGCGATCCCGCTGAGTGCCTCGCGCAGGCCAGCACCCTCGTGCTGGGCGGCCTGGATGAGGGCCGTCGACACGAAGTCTCCGATCTGGTTGTCGAGGTCATCAGCAAACGCGTAGAGAGCGTCGGTCAGCGGACGCCGCGCGTGGATGCGACTGATCAGCATCTCCACCTGGGGGCGGATCCGGTCAGGACACGACACCCGTGTGGCGATGATCGCCCCGGAGATGCCCTGCCCCGCACCGATGACACCGGAGAGGGACCGGACCCACTCCTCGATGGCCTCGAGGTCCTCCGGAGTCGTGCCCCGGTCCACCCGCATGAGCCAAGGCAGGGCGACGGCGAAGACGGGGATGATGATCAGGGCGATGACCCAGCCGAAGAGGGCCAGCACCAGGCCCGCGAGCGCACCGACGACGAAGTTGCGACGGTCGACGGCGCTGAAGGTCGCGCTCTGCTTGCGACGGCGACGCGGGCGGGTCGCAGCAGGGGGAGGTGTGGTGAGCCCGGCAGCGATGAGCGTCAGGCCCACGGCCAGGCCCAGCGCGGCGATGATCGCCAGGGCGCTCATCAGGTGCCCCTGTGCCGGATGAGCAGCTCCGGAGGCGGCCCCCAGGTGCTCGCCGCCGGGTCCAGCCATCCCGCATCGAACCCGTGCCGCTCGACATCGCTGATCCAGTCGGGCAGCTGACCCGTCGGGCAGGCACGGCCGAACTCGTCAGGCGTGAAGATCCTGGTGTGGGCCACGTGCGTGTCGCGTGAGACCTCGAGCGCCACGACCTCGTCGACGTGCCGCCACTTGCGGCCGCCGTCGAGGTGCGACTCGTCGACCAGCCCGACGTGGACGACGAGATCGACGTTTTGCGCGACGAGGCGGTAGCCGAAGGAGGTGTCGACATTGCCGCGGGCACGAGTGATGAGGGTGACGAGACGCTCGACCGTGTCGAGGGCCGAGTGGGCGTGGACGGTCGAGATCGAGCCACGGCCCCCCTGCATGGCCTCCATCATGGCCATGACCTCCTCGCCGACCACCTCGCCGACGACGATGCGGGTGACATTCTTTTGCAGGCTGAGCTCGATGAGGCGGGTCAACGTCACCTCACCGACAGGACGACCGTCGGCACCGACCTCACCGCCGCCCTGCGCCTCTGCCGCCCACACCCGGTGGTGCCGCTCGGGCAGCCGATGCATGAGCAGCTCGTACTGGGCCTCGATGGTCGCCAGTCGCTCGCGCGGGTCCAGCTCGTTGAGCAGCGCCCGTACGAGGGTGGTCTTGCCAGCACCCGCGTCGCCGGAGACCATGACGTTCTTGCCAGCGCGGATCGCCGCCGAGAGGAAGGCGTGGAGCGAGTCGTCGATCGCACCCAGCTCCTTCATCTGGGCCAGGTCGGTGTCGATGTACGGGTGCTTGCGGATCGTGATGGAGGGGCGGTGCGACAGCCACGCCTCGGCCGCCATGCGCGAGCCGTCAGGGAGTGCGAGGCGCAGCCATGGCCGCACCATGGAGAACTGCCGCTCACCCGTGGTGGAGGTGCGCGCGATGTGCTGGATCTCCGTGATGAGGTCGGCGTCGCTGTCGGCCACCGGCGGGCCGGTCTCGAGCGAGCCGTCGCTGAACTCGAGGGTGACACCGTCGTGGCCCTCGATCTCGATGTTTTCGATCCCCGGCAGGTCGAGGAGAGGCTGCAGTCGCCCGGCGCCGAACATCGAGTCGAGGACAGCACCTCGCAACGCCGCCTGGGTGTCAAGCGACACGACGCCTTCGCCGCGCGCGATCCGGTCCTGGGTCCAGTCGTCGAGGGCCTGCGTCGTCAGCCGGGTCACCGTCGTGCGGTGACGCGACTCGTCGAGGGCGGTGTCCTCGGAGACGAGGGTCAGCGCGGCACTGACCTGGCTGCGCAGGTGCTGGACGGCCGCCCAGTCAACCGCCTTGAGGCGATCGAGGGCATCGCGGATCTGGTCCTGACGGCTGCCCTCGGGCTCCCGCTCACGCTCACGCTCGCGCCGCTCGCGCCGTGACGTGGTGACCTCGATCGGAGGGGGTGGCTGGCTCGCAGGCAGCGTCGAGCGGGGAGCCGTCGACTCGGGGGCCTCGTGCGCGAGGTCGCCGGTGTGGGAGCTCGCCTGTCCACCGGAGACGTACGGGGCCGGTGGCGGCGGCGGGAAGGCTGAGTTCCGAGGGGCGGTCGGGGTGGAGCCTCCGAGCGACCGTGAGGAGGGCCTCGGGCGCTGGGCGAAGATCGGCAGGTCCGTCGGCTGGGTCGGCTCCGGCGGCGTCGACTTGGAACTCATGCGGGTGCTCCTTGGATACCCAGCACGTCGTGGGCCTCACGAGCGTGCTGGTCGACACTCGCGATGAGTCGCTTGACGCTGAGCGGGTATCGACCACGCCTGCCCCAGGTGCGCGAGCCGGCAGCCTTGGCGTCACGAGCGACTCCGGGCAGCACCGGGACCCCGTCCGTGATCCCAGCGATCTCGCGCACACCGTAGGGGCGGTTGGACGCACCCTTGTCGTCGCCGAGGACGGGCACGACCGCTAGCCGGTGCCTGGCCCCGATCGCGTCCAGCTCGTCGACGACCGCCGGGGCGCCGACGGCGAGTGTGTTGAGGGCTTGGAGCGTCGTGTCCGTGAAGAGCAGGACGGTGTCCGCGTGCTGCCACAACTGGGTCGAGGCACCCGCCGCCCCGAGCCGGCCGAGGTCAACGAGGACATCCACATGACTGTCGCGGCTGATGCGTGCCAGGGCTTCGCCGAGCGGTCCGAAGACGCTCATCAGCGAACGCATCTGTGCAGCCAGCCCCACGGTGGGGACGAGCCAGGCCTGTCGCTCACGGCCGGGCAGCGGGATCGCCAGCTCCCAGATGCGCTCGACGTACTCGCCGGGAGGGTGGACGGCCAGGTCGAGGATCGATCGGTTGTGCGGGTGCGTGCCGCCCCACCCGATGCACAGCATGGGGGATCCGCCCGCAGGGTCGGCCTCGATGATCAGGGTCGGCCGGTCGCTGATCTGTCCCCAGGTCATGGCGGTCGATGTGACCCCGGGCGATCCGCTCAAGGATGTGAGGATGTGCAGCGCCACGACTCAGCCGTCCTGACCCGTGCCGCCCGGTGCGACATTGATGATGGAGATGCGACCAGTGCCGGCAGCCGCAGCGGCTGAGGGCGCGTCAGTGGTCGAGATGGAGACGTCCACCGTCATCGTCCCCTTTTCGTCAGCATCCCCGAGCGCGAGCACGACGCCGTTGAAGGTGGTACCCGGCTCGAGCCCTTCGACGCTCTGGCCCCCACCTGTCACGACCACGCGGATGACGTCACCTCGCTGGAGTCCGCTCGCGGGGTACTGGCCAGAGGTGACGGGGATGGGAACGACGGCATCGCCGGAGCGGGGGGTGATCCGATTGGCGAAGTCGGACTCGCTGACGAGGCTGCCGGAGGGCATCGACTGCACGGCCCGCTTGCCGACGAGCGAACTGAGCTTGGAGCCCGGCACGGTCTGCACCTCGTCGCCTCCACGCAGCTGGGTCGTGGCGAGGTCCGAGGACTCGATGCGGTCGCCTGCCCGTACGTCGTGGATGACGACCACGACGCTGCGGGCCTCGCCCGCTCGGTTGACGGCCCAGACGGCCAGGAGCGCGAAGACCACGGCGAGAGCCACGCCGAGGAGTACCAGACGCATGTTGCGGCGAGGCTTGACGGCCCCGACCTGCTCGGGTGCGGATGGTCCAGCTGGAGGCGCTGAAGCCTCGATCTGCGGTCCTACGGTCATCTGGTGGCGCTCCCCCTGCTTGTCCAGCGTCAACGCGCTGACGGTAACCAAACCTGCGCCTCAACGCGAGTCGGCACAATTCACGAACGTGCGCATCCTATGGTGATGTGGTGAACTGAAGTGTTGCCAGTCCACGATCCTCCAGGAGACAGCACGTGATTGCCGCTCGGACGATGGTCACCGCAGGCGTCATCGCCGCGACCGGTCTCTTGGCCAGCGCGTGCGGAGGACAAGCGGAGTCCGAGGAGTCGGCGACCTCCCCCCTTCCGTCCAAGGATGCCGGTGAGGTCCAGGTCGCTGAGGTCTTCCGCGACTACTGGCGCCTGAGCAACGAGGCCAACCCGTCCGAGCCCCCGAGCACGGAGCTCAAGGCGGTGCTGGGCGCCGAGTCCTACGAGCGACAGGCCGAGTCGGCCAAGGTCTTTCCCGCTGTGACCGTCAGGGGCAAGGACGAGCTCACGGCGAGTGAGACCAGGACCTCTTCCGACACCAAGGCGACGGTCGAGGTCTGTTATGAGGTCCACCGGCAGCTCATTGCCAAGAAGGCTTACGACAACGGCACCGAGACCGTCCCCGCCGGGACCAACCTCCGCACCGATCGCAACGGCAAACCGATCAAGGACGGCACCGAGATGGTCAACCTGATCACCTTCGAGCGTGCGACGACCTCCTCCGACTGGCAGGTCAGCGCCACCGAGGTCGGCTACAAGTCAACCTGCGACCTGGACAAGGAAGCATCATGATGACGATCTCCCGGATGGCTGCCTGCGCTCTCCTGCCCGCGGCGATGGCGCTGGCCACGGCTGCGCCCGCTCAGGCCCACCATGAGACGAAGCAGGTCTGCGACGAGCAGGGAAATTGCACCACGATCGCCGTGTCCCACGAGGAGACGCGGACCGAGGAGCCTGGGTCCGAGGAGACCTCGTCCCCACAAGCTCCATCCACGGGCACCACCCCGAGCGGTCCCTCCGAGCCCGGGTACGAGCCGTCGTTCGACATGAACGACTACGACCGCGAGGCGGCACTGGCAGAGTGGGAGAGGCAGGACCCCGGCGCCTTCAACCCGATCACCGGAGAGCCCGCAGGGCCACCGCCGTGTGGCGTCCTCGTCGTCCCCTACGCCTACGAGGCCTGCGAGGACGAGGAGACCCCCGAGGCCCCCACCGCTCCGAGGGTGACCATCGAGCAGGTCATCTCGATGGCCATGGCCAAGATCTCGCTCCCCAAGCCTGCCATGGGCTCTGCGCCCTGCGCGGGCGCGGGCTGCAAGGGCACCGTCGGTGTCCCGGTGTGGTTCTGGCTGGAGGGCAACCAGTGGAGGACCTACAGCGACAGCGCCAGCGCAGGAGATCTCACCGTGAGCGTCAGCGCCAAGCCGTCCAAGGTGGTGTGGTCACTCGGTGACGGTCAGTCGGTCACCTGCACCAGTGCCGGTACGCCCTACACCTCGAGCATGGGTTGGGCCTCGAGCCCCGACTGCGGGCTGCCCAACGGCTACACCAAGGCCGGCAACTACACCGCCACCGCGACCATCACCTACGACGTGACCTTCGGCGGGGACGCAACCGGCAGCACCACGGTCACGCGCACCTCGACCGAGCAGGTCACGGTGGGCGAGTACCAGGCGGTCACCTCCAAGAGAGGCTGACGCGACCGTCAGCTGGTCGTGGCCACGCTCTGCAGCTCCCCGACGGTGACCTGCTCGGTCGACGACCGCGTCTGGGTCGCCGATCCCCTCTCGTCGCCTGACCACGAGATCTCCCACACGTATGACTCCGTCAACGTGTAGGTACCCGCGGCCTTCCACCCTGCCTCGAACCCGCAGTCCGGCGCGGACCACCCGTGCACATCCTTGTCGTACGGGGTCCCCGTTCCCTCGCACACCGTCGTCTGCCCGTCACCGAGCGACCACTTCACCTTCGACACCCTCGCCGTCGCCGTGATCGAGAACGGCCCGGCTGTCGCAGACGCGGAGTCCGACGGCAGGTGCCGGCATCTCGATCTTGCCCAGCCAGAGCGATCTGACGCACGACGGCAGCCGACGTGGCCGCGGCCTGCCCGGCCCCGGCATCCGTCGGCACGACGCCAGCGCAGATCGGGACGAGCGGGACGGCGAACGGGTTGCCTGCCGCGGCTCCCATACAGGCTCCGATCCACTGGGCCTGGGTCATCCGATCCTGGACGGACAGGGCGCTTTCCGCGCCCTCGGCCGCGGACCCGCCACCCTGGTGTCCGCCATGGGTGGCCGGGGACCTGACAGTGCGCGTGGACTCCGCTTGGAGCAGACCCGCCCCTCTCCAGGTCGAAGCCGCTGCCCCCCCTGCCCCGCTTGGACACCTCGGTGCTGGCCTCAGTGTGGAGGCCGACGGCGGTGGCGGCGTGCGCCGATGGTCCCGCGAGCACACCGATCGCCACAGTCAGGGCCATCACGTGTCGTCGCACGACGCCTCCTTCGCTTCCTTGCCGGTCAGTCGTTGCGACCGATCCACCTGCCAAGACTCCCGCTCGTCCGAGGTCACATGGCTACGGAGGTAGACAGCCTCGTGGCGCCCCTTGGGCAGGGGCTTGCTGGTGTCATCGGGATAGGAGGTGACGTCCTTGCCCGCTGTGTCATAGCCGGACGGTGCTCACGACGCACACGTACATGGACAACTCCCACCCACCCGCGGCATCGGGGTCCGACTCGGCCACGTGCATCGAGGTGGTCTCGACCTTGCCCTTGGTCGTGACGCCGGCCTTCTTCAGCTTCGCGAGGTTGTCGTTGTACGCCTGGCGGTAGCGATCGCTGATCCAGTCGGCACGGACGACGAACTCGTGGTGGAGTCGTTGGCGTCGGAACCTCCGCCGCATCCGGCGAGGCTGAGCATGAGGACCGGACAGACCGCGATCAGATGGCTCGCGTGACGCATCGACTTCCTCTCGTAGGTCGTCCGCGCGGTACCTGTCACGTCGCCATGGGCAGACCGCTGGGCGCACGCACTGGGGAGGATTCCCCTCTGGGTCAGCCCGTCGTCGCCACGCTCTGCAGCTCACCCACCGTGACCTGCTCGGTCGTTGACAGGTTCTGTGTTGCCGATCCCCTAGCAGAGCCCGACCACGTGATCTCCCAGACGTACGTGGCTGTCAACGTGTGCGTGCCGCTCTGCTTCCACCCGGCGTCGAAACCGCATGCCGGTGAAGACCAGCCATCACGCTCGGGGTCGTACGCCGTCCCTACGCCGTCACACGTCACGCTCTGACCATCGCCCAGGGACCACTTCACCTTCGACACCTTCGCCGTCGCCGTGATCGTGTACGGACCCGCAGTCACCGTCGCCGACTCCGACGGCAACGAACCCGTGCCATCACCGACCCACAACCACACCGGCACACCCACCGTGCCACGACACGCACCCGGCGCGGACAGACACGGGGACGCGCCGATTTCCGGCGCCCCCATGTTGATGCGAGCAATCGCGACCTGACGCACCTGATTCACCGTCAGAGGCGGCGTCCCCGGCGTAGCCGGGTCGGCGTCTTCCGCTACGTCCGGCAACCCTGCCACGCACTGGATCGACAGCGCGTCACGGTTCGGTCCCCGCCTGCAGTTGTCCAAGAGTTCGTTGTACACCTCGCGCGTCACCGTGCGCCGAGGGGGTTTCGACGAGCCATCGCCGCCTCCTGTGCGAGAGTCATCGCCCGCGTCTCCGGGGGGATCCCCGTGCTCCCCCTCACGCGACGGACCATCTTGGGGGCATTCCTTGACGACGAAGACGCTGGTCCGCCCCACGGTCACCCACGATCCACACTGCTTGGTGGAGGTGGTCACGTCCGCCGATGCTGCGGATGCAGATGCGAGCACGACAATGGTGGCGAATACCCCGGCAATCAGTCTGCGCATGGCGACTCCTCTGCCTTCTTGCCCTTCACGAGCTGAGTGTTGTTCAACTGCCATGTCTTACCGCCATCGGGTGTCGTGTAGCTGTCCAGGAACACTTCGTGCCGGGGCCCCTTGGGGAGCGTCTCTGCCGGGTTCTCCGGATCTGTCGTAGCGTCCTTGCCGTCGATGTACACACGCTGGGTCGACACGGCGCAGTTGTAGACGGTGACGTCCCATCCCCCGGGTGCGTCGGGCTTCGACGACGCGAGGTGGAGGGACGATGAGCTGACCTTCCCCTTCACGACAGCCCCGATGTCCCGGTACTCGGCCAGGCCATCGTTGTACTTCTTCCGGTACGCAGCCGTGGCCCAAGCCGCCGTGTCAGGGATCGTCGCGTTCGGTTCGACGGCGTTGAAGGCCGTGTTGGCCTTTTGGACCTGGTCCATGACGTGGTCCTCGTCGTAGGTGGGCTGCGACGAGGTGCTGCTGGAGAACGTGGTCGAAGACTCTGTCGTCTCGCCGCCGCCGTTGTCACCACACCCGGCCACCGTCGTCATGAGGGCAGCGCACAGGGCGGCCGCCCCCGTCAATTCGCGCACTTCGCGCATCAGCATCCTCCCCGTTCTCGGCCGAGGATACAGAGTCCCCGAGCCCAGTCCAACCCATCGCAGGCGATGTTCCAGCGCATCCTGCACGTCGCGGACGTCGGGTGACCGAGCCCGTTACACGCCCATTTGTTGCTCCCCACGCTAGGGGCAATCAGGCACATGCGCAGTGGGGAGGACTACCCGTCTGGCGACGGGCAGCCGGCTCAGTCCTCGGACTTGGCCTGCTCGATGCGCCAGCGGATGCCCGCCTCGATGAAGGCGTCGATCTCACCGTCGAAGACACCGGACGGGTTACCGGTCTCGTGCTCGGTGCGCAGGTCCTTGACCATCTGGTACGGGTTCAGCACGTAGGAACGCATCTGGTCGCCCCACGTCGCCTTGACGTCGCCAGCGAGCTCCTTGCGCTCGGCGGCCTCCTCGGCCTTCTTCGCCAGGAGCAGTCGAGACTGCATGACGCGCAGGGCTGCGGCGCGGTTCTGGATCTGCGACTTCTCGTTCTGCATCGACACGACGATGCCGGTCGGGATGTGCGTCATGCGCACGGCCGAGTCCGTGGTGTTGACCGACTGGCCACCGGGGCCCGAGGAGCGGAAGACATCGATCTTCAGCTCGTTGTCGGGGATGTCGATGGAGTCGGTGCCCTCGATGAGCGGGATGACCTCGACGGCGGCGAAGGAGGTCTGACGACGGCCTTGGTTGTCGAAGGGCGAGATGCGCACCAGGCGGTGGGTCCCTGCTTCGACCGAGAGGTTGCCGTAGGCGTAGGGGACGTTGACCTCGAAGGTGGCGGACTTCAGCCCCGCCTCCTCCGCGTAGGAGGTGTCCATGACCTTGGTCGGGTAGCCGTGCCGCTCGGCCCAGCGCAAGTACATGCGCATGAGCATCTCGGCGAAGTCCGCGGCATCGACGCCACCGGCGCCGGCGCGGATCGTCACGACGGCCGAGCGCTCGTCGTACTCCCCCGACAGCAGCGTGCGGACCTCGAGCAGGCCGACCGCCTTGGTGATCTTGGTCAGCTCGGCCTCGGCCTCGGCCAGCGTCTCGGCGTCGCGCTCCTCCTGGCCGAGCTCGACGAGGGCCTCGAGGTCGTCGATGCGCGCGTCCATGGTGTTGATGCGCTCGAGCTCGTGGTTGGCGCGGGACAGGGCCGAGGTCACGCCCTGGGCCTTGTCCGGGTCATCCCACAGGTCGGGGGCGGCGGCTTGCTCCTCCAGGTCGGCGATCTGCACCTCGAGAGCAGGCACGTTCGTGACCTCGCGCACCGAGCCCATGGTCGTGCGGAGGTTTTTGATCTCGGTCTCGAAGTCGACAGCCACAGCACGCCACCTTACGGCAGGCACGGAGACGGGCCACCACCCCCGCCGCCGGCCCTCGGGTGCTCCAGCGAGTCCCTGGAGCCACTCGATGAGGTCCGGGACCGATCCACGCGCAACGCGGGACCGTCCCCTCCACGGGTCCACACAGGTGGGGCTACCGCGGTTGCGCGCTGACCCCTTCCTCCGGGGAGCTGGAGATGAACTGGTTGACCCACCGCGCGCTGGGGTCGCGGTCGATGAGCAGGCTCTTGAAGAGGAGCGTGAAGGGGATCGCGAGCAGGGCACCGAGCGCCCCGAAGACATAGGCCCAGAACATCAACGACAAGAAGGCGGTGCTGCCGTTGATCCCCACCGCGTCACCCGTGAACTTCGGCTGCAGGATCGTCTGGATGAGGAAGTTGGCGACGCAGTACACGACGATGACCCACACCATCGTCGACACCCCACCCGAGAGCAGCGCGATGAAGGCGGGCGGGATCAGGCCGAGGACGAAGCCGATGTTGGGGATGTAGTTGGTCACGAAGGACAGCAAGCCGAAGGTCATCGCCAGCGGTACCCCCAGCCACATCAGCGCGATGTAATCGATGACGGCGACGATGACGCCAAAGACCGTCGAGACGATCCAGTACTTGCGCACCCGGTAGCCGAAGTCGACGAGCGCATCGGCGACATCGGGCTTGTGGCGGTGGATCGCCGCGAGCCGCCGCGCGAACCCACCGGCGTCCATGACGAGGAAGATCATCACGGTGAGCAGGAAGAGCATGGTCGTGGTCAACCCGGTGACCGTGTTGGCCAGCGAGCTGGCCAAGCCGGTGAGGTTGCGCAGGTCGAAGTTGGCGATCGCGTCGTCGATCTCCTGGGCCTCGATCCCCTTGGACGTCAGGAAGTCGCGCCCATCGGAGACCAAGCCGGTGAAGGTGCTGGTGTACTCCGGCTTGGCCAGCTCGGACGCGAACTTGCTGGCGGCGATCCCGATCGATGCGCCGAGTGCCGCGAGGATCCCGTAGAGGATCACGATGAGCAGCAGCCCAGCGATCGCTCCCCCGAGGAAACGACGCAGCACCTTGTAGATCGGGTAGACGGCGATGATCAGCGTGGCGGCGAGGAAGGTCGGGGCGATGATGCCCGCGACCTGCTTGAGTCCGGCGATCGCGATGACGGTCGCGGCCAGGCCGAGCAGGAGGGTGAGCGTGGGTGGCAGCGAGACACGCGCGGTCGGTCGCATGTCGTCGTGCTCGTGATGCGGCGCGGGAGTGCGCACCTCGCTCACGGGGATCGTCTCGGCGTCGGCCGCCCCTTCGTCCTCGTCGAGGACCTCACCCTCGCTGGTGTGGACGACCTCGTCCGTGTCTTCGGCCGGCAGGTCCTCGTCCGACTCCGTGGGGGCCGGCTCCGTGGGCACGGGCTCGGATGACGCGTCGACCTCCTCCGCCTCAGCCGCCTCAGTCAGCGGCTGGTCCTCGGACCGCTCTTGCTCCACGCGTACACCTCTCCCCGGACGAATGGTGCGGTCATCCCGCGACGTCATCGTGTCACCTCGAGCAGTCTCGTGGGACCGCTGTCGGGTCGTGGTTGCTCGGTGGCCACTGCGGCCCGGGCCCAAGACGCGAGGGTCACCGAGACGGGGCCGCACATCGACCTCCTGCAGACCTGGGCTCGGGCGACGCAACAGTCCCGCAGTCCTGATCTCTCTTCTGGGTGGTGTACCCGGACCCACGGCAGCCACGCGCCTGTGTCTTAAAAGGGCTCATCCCAATCGGGGGTGTAGAAGTTGGGGTCTGAAGCCGCCGGTCTCGAGCAGGCTTCGGGCGGTGTAGTTGGTCAGGTTGCGGAACCCGAGTGCGGAGCCGCGCAGGTGTTCGAGCCGTCCGTTGAGCGCCTCGGTCGGCCCGTTGCTGGTGCCGGGTCGTTCGAAGTAGGCGAGCACGTCAGCGGCTCGCTTCTTCAGGGTCCGGCCCAGGGTGGTGAGCTCGGTGAGCACCTTGGGGACGCCGGCGCTGAGGTCGGTGATCAGCTTCTCCATGAGCTCGCGGCCACGTTGCCGGTCCTCGTGGCGATAGGCGGCGATCATGCGCTGGTAGACACCCCAGGTCGCCTCGACCTCGACGTGAGCGTCATCAACGAACAGCGCGCGTAGCCTGTCGCTCTGCTTGTCGGTGAGCAGGTCCGCGCCGGTGTGCAGCGTGCGCTGCGACTTGTAGAGCGGGTCGTCCCTGAACCCACGGCGCCCGTGGATCGCGAGTTGGACCCGGCGCCGGCACGTGTCGAGGGCGTCACCGGCCAAGCCCACGACGTGGAAGGGATCCATCACCGTGACCGAGTCCGGGATCTCCTCTGCAGCGGCGGTCTTGAACCCGGTGAAGCCGTCCATCGCGACCACCTCGACCGCGTCACGGAAGGCGTCGTCGCGGTCGGCGAGCCAGGTCTTGAACGCCGCCTTCGACCGGCCCTCGACCATGTCCAGCAGCCACGCTGGGCCGGCGCCATCGCGGACCGGGGTGAGGTCGATGATCACGGTGACGTACTTGTCGCCACGCCTGGTGTGGCGCCAGACGTGCTCATCGACGCCAATGACCTTCACGCCCTCGAACCGCGTGGGGTCGTTGATCAGCAGCCGCTTGCCTTCGGCCAGGACCGCGTTGTTGGCGGTGTCCCACGCGACCCCGAGTCCCTCGGCGACACGGGCGACGGTGAGGTGTGCGACCACGATCCCTTCCAGCGCCCACCGCAGCCCGGTGCGCGAGAGCTTCGCGCGTGGCTCCGCCGCGGCGCTGGTGTCTTGGCGCCACACGTGTCCGCAGTCGGCACAGCGGTAGCGGCGCACTACAACTTCCAGCACGGTCGGTCGCCAGCCCAGCGGCTCGTGGGCCAACCGCCGGATCACGGTGTCACGAGCAGCGCCTTCGCTGCCGCACCGTCGGCACCACTGATCTGGTTCCACCACGCGGCACGCGAGGACCGCACGATCCGGTTCAAGTCGTTGCCCGGTCACGCTCAGACCGAGGCCGTCGAGTCGAGCGAAGGCGGTCAGGTCAGGGCGGCCGAAGCCGGCCGGCGGGGTAGCGTCGGACACGTCGAGGTCTTTCGGATGGATGGCGTAGGAACCTCCGTCGTCGGGAGACCTCGACGTCTATCTGCGGACCGACGCGCCCGGCCGACCTACACCGTCATCGGGGAAACCCCTGAAACGTCTTCGACGACGACGGGACCGGCTAGGAGGAGGGCGCGGTGAGCTAAAAGAATGGAGCTTGCTCGGCTTCGACGCCGCCGCAAGCTCCGGTGAAACGGTCGGTACTGGTCGGTCGTCGTCGGTCACCACCGGATGGCGGCGCCCCCCACTCTCGGCGTTTGCGCAGGTCAGCGGCTCGTTCGCCCAGTGGGCGCATCAAGGGATAGACGCAAAGCCGACGTGATTAGGTCGTCGGTTCGATTCCGACAGGCGGCTCTGGCGAACAGCCCCTGACCTGCGGAAACGCAGGGCAGGGGCGGTTCGGTTCTGGTGGTCGCGCGATGCGCTGGCCTCACGGCTCTGCCCGACACCGACGTCGCTCTCCTCTGCGACGGACCCCTCGCCGGCTGAGCGCTCGCGGCCGGCATCCTGTCCGTGTGCCGATAGGCCTCGCTCCGCTCGGCAACGCGGCGTTGTGTCGCGACCTGGACGTGCGAGGTCAACGGTGCGTCGGCGCAGCGATCGTTGTGTGCGCAGCGAGATGTTCCATGCCGCACGGGCGACGCGCACGAACGCAACGCCCCGGAACGCCAACGACCCGTCATCGCTGCGACGCGCAACGCGTCTCCCGTCACGGCAACGGATCGCAACCAAGACCCGCCCACGGCGCCTAGCGGGACGGAGGGCAAGTTGACACAGTTGCGCTGCCATGGAACCGCGCTGGCTCTCTCGATGACCACCGGTGAACCATTGCCGCTCCAGGCTTGCGCCTGGTGTGGCCTGGCCCCCCTCGTGATCGGCCCGTCGGGGATCGTCAACGTGGTGCGGGTGTCGAGGCGGTCGGGTCCGACGGCTCGGCGGGGCGCGATCGTCTCGTGCGTTGGCGGACTACGGGAGCTTGGACGCGAGGACGTCGGCCGCCAGGATCTCGGGTGCTGCGCCGAGGAGGTGCTGGTTGGCCATCAGGGCTGCGACGATGGCGCCGTTGGCGTGGGCGTCGCGAGCGGCCTCGTCGGGGAATGCATCGAAGATCCAAAAGGTGTCGGCGTGGGTTCTAGCCGCGAACCAGACAATCGTTCCCACTTCTTCGTTGGCGAGTGCGACAGCGCCGGCGAGCAGATCGGCGAGCGCGTCGTGCTGTCCATCGGCCGCGACGATCTTGGCGACGAAGGCATACGGAAGTGATGCGGGTGTGGACATGAGGGGTTCTCCTGGAAGTCGGGGTTCTTCGTGGGGCGAGTTCAGCGTATGACGAGCGAGGGCCGATGGGGAGTGGCGTATACGACAGTATTGCTATTGTTCGCGCCATGCGCATCGGACTGATCGCGATCGACGGCTGCTTCGGTTCGGCTGTCGCGTCGGTCATCGACATCATGCGGGTGGCCGACGGAGCCCGCGGCGATATCGACCCGCGGATCGACCCGATCGAACTCGCCATCCTCGGACCGAAACGGCGAGTGACCACGACGGCATCGATGACCCTGTCGGTTGACCACCCGCTGTCGGAGTCCGGAGAGTTCGACGTGGTCGTCGTCCCTGCGCTTGGAACCCTCACGGCCGCCGCTACCAACGACGCCCTCCAGAGCCGAGATGCTCGTTCGGTCATCGCCTCGCTCGGGCGCCTCGACGACGCGACCACCCGGATCGCCGCGGCGTGCACCGGCGTGTTCGCCGTCGCCGAGACCGGACGGATGCATCATCGGCGGGCGACGACCAGCTGGTTCCTGGGGCCGGAGTTCCTGAAGCGCTATCCGACCGTCGCCCTCGATCTCGACACCATGGTCGTCGTGGACGGGAACCTCGTCACCGCCGGCGCCGCGTTCGCCCACATCGACCTCGCGCTCTCACTCGTGCGATCGATCAGCCCCGACCTGGCCCAACATGTCGCCAAGCTCCTCATCATCGACGAGCGTCCGTCGCAGGCGGCCTTCGTCGCCTACGAACATCTCCGGCACGAGGACCCGATCGTCGTCGAGTTCGAACGCTTCGTGCGCGCCCGCCTGGACGAACCGTTCAACGTCGCCTTCGTCGCGCAGTCGCTCGGCACCAGCCGGCGCACCCTCGAACGACGAGTCCGTGCGGCGCTCAACCTCACTCCGCTCGGCTTCGTCCAACGGCTTCGCATCGAACGAGCTCGGCACCTCTCAGCAACCACGGACCTCACCTCCGCCGAGATCGCGCTACGGGTCGGCTACGCGAACGCCGAGACTCTGCGCTCCCTCCTGCGCAGGGAGCGACGCCGTTCCTGACCTATCGCCATGCCTGTAGCCGGTGTCCTAGCGCCCGGTTGGAACCACCTCTCAGCACGTCGCGTCGACGCTCCTGCGTCGCCCCTGGACGACCCACTCGACACGCCCGCAGCACAGGCCATGTGACGTGCCCCGGCTTCCCGTCCGGTCGGGGTTGGGTGGCTGTGATGTCGCTGCGTTCTCGTCGAGGGGGTCAGCAGACCCGATCAGGGTCGATTGGGATGAGACGCGAAGGCGGTCAGATCAGGGCGGCCGAGGCCGGCCGGCGGGGTAGCGTCGGTCACGTCGAGGTCTTTCGGATGGAGGGACTGCTGACGACACCACGCGCTTGAAGGAGCACTTCAGCTGACAGGAGGGCACCCAGCACCCTGTGTTAGCGCACCTCGTGCATCAGTCGTGCACGCGCGTGCGGTGCTCCTTCAAGCCAACCTTGGTGACGAACGCGTGGCTGCAGGGTCGGCACCACGACAGCTCGTGCTCGGTCTCCCACGCGTCGATGGTCGTCTCCCACCACCAGTCGCGCTGACCGTCTCGACCGTCCGGCGCTGGCAACCGACCCTTGCGGCGGTAGAGCGACACCGTCGAAGAAGAAGCCCATCCGAAGCGCTCCCGCAGATCGGTGCTCATCAGCCGGCGCGGCAACAACTCGCTCTCACCGGTGTGCAGCTGTTTGACCAATCGCTCCAATGGGACGCCGAGCGCCTGGGCCACCTCGGCGCGCGAGCCACCTGCCCGCCAGCAGCAATGTGCCTCGACGACACTCTCGGGTGATGCGTGCTTCGCTCGCGACCTCGGCCACCCGTCCAGTGCCAACGACGCCACGGTAGGCGTGGTGCCAGACAACTCTGCGATGACGTCGTCCTCCACCCCGGCGGCTCGGGCCTGCACCCTCCGCGGTAGATCCTCCAGGTGAGGCGCGATCAGCCGCAGAGGCGTCTCCGTCAGTCGATCCTGGACCCTCGAGTGGGCGACGCACAGCTCTCCTGCGAGATCCGGTATGCGGGCGTGCCATCCGCCCAGCGCCGGAGCATCTGCTGGTCCTGGGTCGTCGGGGACTCACGGTGCTGGTCACCCACAACGCAAGCGTCTGCTGCGTGCGTGCACCGCGCTGGGCCAACAACTTCGCCCACACGGACGCCGGGACAAGTCATCGCGGCGCAGTGACCACGTCAGCCCGAGCCCGCGACTCGACCGTCACCGTGACCGAGCCACCCATCGACTGCAGCAGCCCGCCGATGAGGGGCAGGTCTGCCTCGCCCGTGAGCACCACGACCGCAGTGCGACCGTCCGGGCTGCCGGTGCCCGGTGCCACGGCCCAGCTCTCCAGACCGTGGGGCCGCGAACGCTCGGACAGGTGGGCTGCTGCGCTCTCACGGACACCGGCGTCATCGAGGGGGAGGTCACGGCCCACCCCTCCGACATAGATCTGCTCGGCGCCGTCGTCGGTGGCGCCGAGCGCTGCGGAGTCGGCCGCGTCGAGCAACCGCATCCGGGAGATTTGCACGGAGGTGACCGCCAGCCCTCCGATGATCAGCGTCATCGCGATGACGGTCAGGCCGAGGATGAGGATGCTCAATTGCCCTTGGTCGTCGCGACACCTCGTGCGCACCAGGGCGCGCAGCGAGGTCATCGGACCTCATAGCGCGGGACGGGAGCCACCTGTGACGCCGAGACCGGGATCCCCAGGGGCACCGCGTCGCCGAGGAAGGCCGGGACGAGCGGAAGGGGGACACTGACCGCTGCCTGCGTCGTCACCGACTCCCCCGGTGTCAGGCACGGAGTCCCCGAGCAGCTCACCGCGAGGGAGCCGCCGCCGGAAAACCCTTGGTCTTCGAAGGCGATGTCCGCTGCGGCCTGGGAGCGAACCCTGGCCGACGGGTCATCCGTCGCGGTGACGAATGCCCGGGCCGACTCGCGTGCCGCCTGGGTCACCGCATAGGAGCCAGCCTGGAGCCGTGTCAAACACAGGACGAGGTAGATGAGGGGAACGAGCAGCAGGACTGCCAACCAGACAAACTCGATGACGGCGGTCCCCCCTTCGTCAGCCAGGCGGTCGCGGGTCGACGGGAGGTGGCTGCTCACTGAGACTCCAGGAAGGCTCGGCCCGATACATCGAAACCGTCACCGGGACCGATCAGCCCGACGACCGGCACTGGTGCTGCCACATCGATGACGACCACCTCGACACCCGATCTCGTCGTCGCGGTCCTGGAACTCACGCTGCGGGCGTACCTCGGGGACAACGACCGACCGATGAGGTCGCGAGTCCTGGCCGCGCCTTGCTCCGCCGACGAGCCCTGGCGGGCGCCGTACCTCGCGCCCTCGCTCGCACACGAGATGAGCGTGTTGCGCACGTGCAGGGCCAGCCCCAGCTGGAAGACCGCAAGGAAGACGAAGAGGAGCAGCGTCGAGGTCAGGGTGAAGTCGACGACGGCCGATCCGCGGTCATCGCCGAAGCGCCGGGCACCGCTCAATCGTGGACCTGGTCGGGCCCGGTGACGCCATTGAGGGCACTCTCGAACATGTCCTTCAGCTGTTCGCCCGCGATCGCCCAGATCCCGGTGACGAGGGCTGCCGTCATCAGGGTGATGAGGACCCAGCCGGGGACATCGCCCGTCTCGTCATCCCATCGGGCCGCCGCGCGACGGAGGGTCCCGGCCAGGCGGACGTGAGCCTTGATGAGTGGGTCAGTCATGTGCAATCTCCTTGGTGGCGTGGTGCTGTCTGGTCACATCTGGAACTGGAAGAAGCCGAGGCCCGGGAACAGAGCAAAGAGGATCGTGACCGGCAGGACACCGAAGACCACCGGCACCATCATCGCGATCTCCTTCTTGCCACCGGCCTCCATGATCAGCCGGCGTCCTTGCTCGCGGACGTCCTGCGCCTGGGCTCGCAGGACGTCGGACAAGGGGGTGCCGCGCTCGACCGCGACGACGATGCCGTCGACGAACCGGGCCAGTGAGGTCAGTCCGGTCCGGTCCGCGAGGCCCTGCAACGCTGACGGCAGGCTCGCGCCGGCGCGGGCATCCGCGAGGCATCGACCGACCTCGTCAGACAGCTCACCGCCAGAGAGGCGGACAACTCGCTCGAGGGCACCGGCAGCCCCCTCCCCCGCACCGACCGCGAGCGCGAGCAGCTCGGCGACCGTAGGGAATTCAGCGAGCATCCGGGCCTCGCGGCGGTCGGCCTCGCGACTGAGCAGGGTGTCGCGCATGACGACCCCGATGGCGAAGCCCAGCAGGACGAGCACGAGCAGGAAGATCGGTGAGCGACCCTTGCCAGTCACGTAGACGATGCCGAGGATGCCTCCGAGGACCGCACCGGCGAAGCCGTACACGACCTGCTCGGCCCGGAAGTGGTCGGTGTCCGGCTTCCGGCCGGCCCGCAGCAGGCGACGACGCACGGAGGCGGTTCCACCGAGGACTGACTCGACCCGCTGGGCGAGGTCGGTCACCAGCGGTCGCAGCACCGTCGGGATGACCGCGATCAGCGACACGTCGTCGATGGCCAGCAGCCGTGAGGGCTTGGGCGTGTCACGCAGGTAGGGCGCGAGCCGGTCGTCCAAGGTCGCGCGGCGGTGCCGTGGCAGGCCCTGGTAGACGAGCGCCAGACCGAGGGCGACCAAGAGGCCGAGGAGGGCGCCGCTGCGCCCCAGACCGATGGAGTGCACGAGATCGGTCATCGCAGCACCCGCTCCTCTTCGGGGAGCCGCCCGATCCGGACCATGACCCGGTAGGCGATGAAGGTCGTCGCAGCGCCGACGCCGAGGACCAGGACTCCGCTGGACGTGTTGTACGCCTGGACCGACTCCGGTCGCGTGGAGAGCAGGGCCAGGACCAGCCACGGAGCTGCCACCGCCAGGCGGGCCGCGTTGACGGTCCACGACTGCCGCGTCTCCAGCTCGCTGCGGGTCCGGGCGTCCTCGCGCAGGAAGGTCGACAGGGTGCGCAGCAGCGAGCCGAGGTCCGAGCCGCCCACTTCACGGGCGATGCGCAGGGACTCGACGAGCCGATCCCCGACGGGGTCTGCCAGGCGATCCTTCAGCCGGTCCAAACAGTCGTTGAACCGACCCGTCGTGCGGTAGTCGCTGGCAAACTCGGCGAATGCCGGCCGCAGCTCCTCCGGGCCCCGCACAGACAACTGGGCCAGTGCCTCTGGGAGCGCCAGTCCGGCTCGCACGGCCGACGTGACGTTGTCGACCGCGTCCGGCCACAGGTCCCTCAGATGGGCGCGGCGCGACCGCGCCCGCATGCTCACGACGGCAACCGGTGCCCACCCGGCCATCACGGCGAAACAGAGAGCGATGGACGGGACCCTGGTGAGTGCGACGCCGGTGACGAAGACCAGGAAGAAGGCGATCGCGCAGGCCGCGAGCAGGCCAGCCGGACCGATGCCTCGGTATCCAGCCTGCGCGAGCTCGTCACGCAGACGCCGAAGGACCTTGTTGTCGTGGCGCGCTGGCGCTTCCCGCTCCTCCTGCGGCCACATGGACCACCAGAGGAGGAAGAGGCCGCCACCGAAGAGCGCACCGATCACGACACCGGTCATGAGGGCCCACCCGTCAGGAGCGCCGCCACGTCGTAGCCCGCCCGAGCGAAGCGATCACGATGGGGCGGATAGCCGTCAGCGCGGACGAGCCGCCCGTCACGCGTGGTGAAGATGTCGCTGATCTCGACGACGTCGTTTTCGATACGCCCGGGCAGTGCGACGATCTCGCGGACCCTGCGCGTCCCGTCCGCCTCGAGCGCCGCGTGGACGACGAGGTCGATGGAGCCTGCGACGGTGGGCACGACGAAGCGGGACCCGACGTTTTCACCCGCCAGCAAGGGCAGGGTGCACATCTTGGTCACGGCCTCACGGGCCGAGTTGGCGTGGATCGTGCACATCCCCGGCAGACCGGAGTTGAGGGCGATGAGCAGGTCGAGGCTCTCCGCCTGGCGCACCTCACCCACGATGATGCGGGAGGGGCGCATGCGCAGCGCCTCCTTGACCAGGCGGCGCAGTGGGATCTCGCCCATGCCCTCGAGGTTGGACTGCCGACACTGCATCGAGACCACGTCCCGCATCGGGATTTTGAGTTCGAAGACCTCCTCGCACGTCACGACCCGCTCGCGGGCCGGGATGGCCGCGGACAGGCAGTTGAGCAGAGTCGTCTTGCCCGCCTGGGTCCCTCCCGCGACGAGGACGTTGAGCCCGGCGGCCACGGCGGCCTGCAGGAAGTTGGCGGCCTCCTTGGTCAGCGTGCCGAGGCGGACGAGGTCATCGAGATGGTCTGCCTTGACGACGAACTTGCGGATGTTTACCGCCCAGTTCTCCCTCGTGATGTCAGGGATGACGACGTGCAGTCGGCTGCCGTCCGGCAGCGTCGCGTCGACAAAGGGAGAGGACAGGTCGATCCGGCGGCCGGATGACTTGAGCATCTTTTCGACGAGATCGCGCACCTCATCGGCAGTCAGGACCGTGCTCGTCAGCTCCGAGACACCATTGCGGGCGACGAAGACCTGGCTGGGGCTGTTGATCCAGATCTCCTCGACGAGCGGGTCGTCGAAGTAGCGCTGCAGCGGACCGAAGCCCGCGACCGTGTCGAGGACCGACTTTACGGCGGCCTCGAAGTTGCCGAGCAGCGGCAGACCGCCTTGGATGGCCCGCTCGTCGTAGTCGGTGACGGCAGCCCGGACGAGATCGGCGACCTCTGCGCTCTCGCGGACCGGGTCCACCCCCGAGCGTCGGATGAGCTCGCGGACCTCGGTCTCGACGGTCTCGACGGCGTCCACGCCTCCCCCTTCGCTCCTGCATCGCTGTGTCGTGGGCAAACCTCCCCGGCCCACCGACCAGAAACGCTAGCGATTTGTACAGACTTCGCATCTCGAGAATCTGCAGGGCTGTGGACAACCACCAACTGAACACCGTTCGGCAAATGCTCCGGATCGTGCCATGATCGGTGCCCGAGACCGGACGTCCCGTGCGCCACAACCCACCCGCGGGCCGTCCCCAGACCCGGAAGGCACCCCTTGTCCCCGCAGCGTCACACCGGCCGCGACCTGGCCCAGATCGCCACCTTCGCCGGCATCATCGCCGTCCTCGGCCTCATCCCGGCGGTCGCTCCCTTCGGCAATGCCGTCCCGATCACCGCGCAGTCGCTGGGCATCATGCTCGCCGGCGCCATCCTCGGCGGTCGTCGAGGCGGCCTGGCCGTCCTGGTCTTCCTCGCGCTCGTCGCGCTCGGCCTCCCGCTCCTCGCCGGCGGCCGTGGCGGCCTCGGGGTCTTCGCCGGGCCGAGCGTCGGCTATCTCATCGGCTACCCGATCGCGGCCTTCGTCGTCGGCGTCATGACCAATGCGATGGGCACGCCCTACCGCGTCGCTGCCGGCATCGGCATCAACATCGTGGGCGGGGTCCTCCTGCTCAACCTGCTCGGCGTCATCGGCATGATCCTGCGCGCCGACCTCGGCGTGGGCGCCGCATTCGTGGCGGCTGCGCCCTTCATGCCGGGCGACCTCGTCAAGGCCGTCATCTGCGCCGTCGTCGCCAAGGGGGTGCACGCCGCCTACCCCGGGCTCATCCGTTCCCGCCGTACGGCGCGTGAGGATGTCCTCGTCTGAGCTGGAGGTGCTGTCGACGGCCGATCCCGTCGCCGCCTTCCTCGATGCCCACCGCACGGGTCGGCCCGTCGCGCTGCCGACGTCCGGCACCTCCGGCCGCCCCCGCACGATCGTGCGCACGACGTCCTCGTGGACGGACTCCTTCGTCGACGTCAGCGAGCTCACCGGGACGACGGAGGACAGCCGCGTGTGGATCCCCGGACCGATGACCGCGACCATGAACCTCTTCGCCGCCGTCCACACGCAGTGGTCCGGAGCGACGCGCGTCGACTTCCTCCACGAGGCCACCCACGCTCACCTGACACCCGCCGCCCTGCACCGTCTGCTCGCCGACGGCGCCGACCTCTCCGGCCGCCAGCTGGTCGTCGCCGGCGACCGGCTCGACGCGCGCACTGCCGAGCACGTGGCGGACGCCGGGGGCCGGACCCACCACTACTACGGCGCATCCGAGCTCTCGCTCGTCGCCTGGGGCGAGCACGCTGACGCACTGCGTCCCTTCCCCGGCGTCGGCGTCGACGCCCGCGACGGCCAGCTGTGGGTCCGCTCCCCCTTCGTCAGCCGTGGCTACCGCGAGCCGGAGCACCAGCTGCAGACCGAAGGGGGCTGGACCACCGTCGGTGACCGCGGCGAGATCGTCGATGGCCGGGTCGTCGTCCACGGACGATCCGGCGGCATCACGACCGCCGGCGCGACCGTCAGCATCGCCGACATCGAGCGCGTGCTGCGCCCCCTGGCCGCCGGCGAGGTCGTGGTCATCGGCCTCCCGCACCCCGACCTCGGTGAGGTGGTCGCGGCGGCGGTGACCGATGCTGGTGACGTGCCCCGCCTGACCTCCCTCGCCCGCGAGCAGCTGGCCCCCGCGCAGCGTCCGCGCCGCTGGATGCACCTCGACCCGCTCCCCGTGACCGCCAACCACAAGGTCGACCGGGCAGCCGTGCGCGTGGCTCTCGAGGCGACGCGATGACCCACCCCGTCATCATCGCAGCGACCCGCTCCCCCATCGGGACGGCCGGTCGCTCCCTGTCCAGCCGGAGCGCTGACCAGCTCGCCGGCCCCGTCCTCGCCGCCACCCTCGAGCGCTCCGGCCTTGCGGCACACGAGATCTCGGACGTCATCCTGGGCAACTGCATGGGGCCCGGCGGCAATGTCGCCCGCTCCGCGGCACTGGCCGCCGGGCTGCCCGTCCACGTCCCCGCGCTGACCGTGGACCGACAGTGCGCCAGCGGACTGGCCGCCATCGACATCGCCGCGCAGCTCGTGCGCGGCGGTGCCCACGCCGTGCTCGCCGGAGGCGTGGAGTCGGTGAGCACCGCCCCGTGGCGGCACTGGCCACCCGTCGACGGCGCCGACCCCGTGCGGTACGAACGGGCCCCCTTCGCTCCTGCCGGGTGGGACGACCCGGAGATGGGCCTGGCCAACGACCTGCTGGCCCAGGAGGCCGGCATCATCCGGGAGCGCCAGGACGAGTACGCCGCCCGCTCGCACGCACGGGCCGTGACGGCTCGCGAGGCGGGGCGCTTCGACGACGAGATCGTCGCCGTCGACGGGGTCGCGCGTGATGACCGGCCCAAGCCGACGCTCACCGTCGACAAGCTGGCGAGGCTGCGACCGGCCTTCCGCACAGGTGGATCCGTGACCGCCGGCAACTCCTGCGGGATCAGCGACGGCGCCGCTGTCGTGGCCGTCGTCGACGAGACGACACGCGCCCGCCTCGAGGTGCCCGGGCTGCGCATCCTCGCCACCGCGACCGCTGGGGTCGAGCCCAACCGCCCCGGTCGCGGCCTCGTCCCGGCCACACACGTCGCCCTCGAGCAGGCTGGCGTGGGCCTGGACGAGATCGACGTCATCGAGCTCAACGAAGCCTTCGCCGGGCAGATCCTCGCCTGCTGCGACGAGCTCGGACTGGACGCCGCTCGCGTGTGCCCGGACGGCGGAGCGCTCGCCCTCGGCCACCCGTGGGGCGCATCCGGTGCCGTGCTCGCCGTGCGGCTCTTCCACCAGCTCGTCACCCAGCGCGCACGGGGTGGGATCGGCCTGGCCGCCATCGCTGCCGGCGGCGGTCAAGGAGTCGCGATGGTGGTGCAGGCATGTTGATCGATGTCACGGGCGTGACGCACGGGTTCGACGGCGGCACACCGGTGCTGCGCGATCTCACGGTCCGACTCGACGAGCCTCGGATCGGTGTCATCGGTGCCAATGGGTCGGGCAAGTCGACCTTCGCCCGGATGCTCAACGGGCTGGTCGTGCCCGAGCACGGCACGGTCACGCTCGACGGGATCGACACGGCGAAGCATGGCCGCGAGGTGCGCCAACGCGTCGGCTTCTGCTTCACCGACCCCGACGCGCAGATCGTCATGCCGACCGTCGCCGAGGACGTCGCCTTCTCCCTGCGACGCCGCGGACTGACGAAGGGGGAGATCGCTGCCCGCGTCGACGCCGCCTTGACGGCGCACGGGCTCGCCGGTCGTGGCGACCATCCCGCGCACCTGCTGAGCGGCGGGCAGAAACAGCTGCTCGCCCTGGCGGCCGTGCTCGTGACCGAGCCCGACCTGCTCGTCATGGACGAGCCGACGACACTGCTCGACATCCGCAATGCCCGTCGGGTCGCCGACGCGGTCCGGGCCCTCCCCCAGCAGGTCGTCCTCGTGACGCACCACCTCGACCTGCTCACCGACTTCGACCGGGTGCTCGTCTTCGACGACAGCCGCCTCGTGCACGACGGCACCCCAGCGGACTCGATCGCTCTCTACCTCGACCTCATGGACCGCGGCCGGTGATCGGGCTCTACCGCGACGGTGACTCCCTCCTGCACCGACTGCCGGCCGGGGCCAAGCTCGCCGGACTCCTGCTCGCGGGCCTGGCCTCTCCCTTCGTCCGGTCGAGCGTGGTGACCGCCGCGGCGCTGGCCCTCGTGGTGGCGGGCTACGCCATCGCGCGGATGCCACCGCGGGTGCTTCTGCAGATGCTGCGGCCGCTCCTCTTCGTGATGGTGCCTCTCGGCGTCTTCCAGACCGTCGTGGCCGGGTGGGAGCGAGCCTTCGTCATCGTCGGGGTCCTCGTCGCCCTGGTGCTGCTGGCCAACCTGGTGACCCTGTCGACCCGCACCAGCGACCTCATCGACGTCGTCGTCCGCGTCTGCAGCCCGCTGCGACGGGTCGGGGTCAATCCCGAGCGAGTCGGCCTGATGCTGCAGCTGGCCACCCGGGCCGTGCCGCTCGTCATCGACCTGGGCAGGCGGGTGCGCGAGGCACAGCACGCCCGGGGGCTGGGTGCGAGCCCACGCGCCTTCGCGGTCCCCCTCATCGTGGGCGCTCTGCGGCGAGCTGACGCCATGGGGGACGCCCTCGCAGCGAGGGGCTTCGACGACTGAGCCGGAGCGGGCCTGTGGACAACCCACGACACGGACGAGGCCGATCGACCTACCGTGCCCACATGCAGCTGCGGATGAGCGTCATCGATACTCACGGTGCAGGCGCCGAGACCATCGACGTGCGCGCCGAGGGGCACCACGAGCTCGGTGATCTGCTGGCCTCGATCGGGCGTCCCGGCGCGCCCGTGCACGTCGGCGGCGAGCGCCTCGCCGACAGCGCGCCGGTCGGCCTTCCGCCCCTGCTCGACGGAGCCATCCTCGTCCTGGGCGATGCCGGCGCGCGTGCACACGAGCCGAGGCGCGCGCCCCTGCGCCTGGTGACGACGTGCGGACCCGATGCCGGGCGGACCCATGACCTCTCTCCGGGCCGGCACACGGTCGGGCGCGGCGACGCTGCCACCTTCCGGCTGGCTGATGACGCCCTCTCCCGCGAGCACCTGGAGCTGACCGTCGACCGCGACGGGGTGCACCTGCGCGACCTCGACACGACAAACGGCACCCTCATCGACGGCGAGCACCTCCCACCCACCGGCGTCCGGGTGCGTGCCGGCAGCCATCTGCGAGCCGGGCACAGCAGCCTCGCCCTCGAGACCCGTCGACCACGACCGGCGCGCCGCGTCCCCACCGGCCAGGGGACGCTCGGGGTCAATCCCACCCCGCACCTGCCTCGCTCCGGCACTCCCGTGACCATCCGCGTGCCCGAGGAGCCACGAGCCCCTGCCCGGCGGCGCATCCCCTGGGTCATGGTGCTCCTCCCGCTGCCCTTTGCCGGGGTGCTCGCCTACTTCTTCGGACCGCGGATGCTGCTCTTTGGTCTGCTCTCCCCGCTCCTCGTCCTCGGCTCCACCCTGTCGGATCGCACGAGCTCGCGGCGTGAGCACCGCGAGGCCCACGCCGCGTGGGTCCGCGAGCGCTCCCGCGCGGGTGCGCGGCTGTCCGCGGCGATGGCCTCGGAGCGGCGTGAGCGGCTGCGCGCCGCCCCTGACCCGGCCGCGCTCCTCGACGCCGCCCGTGGCGAGTCGGCCCGTCTGTGGGAGAGGCGCGCCCAGCATGACGAGCACCTCTGCCTGCGGCTGGGGCTCGGCGCGCTACCGGCCAAGCTCGAGGTCGAGCACAGCGCCGGGGTGCGCGACCATCCGGTGCTCGAGGACGTGCCCCTCACCGTCGACCTCGCGGAGGTCGGGGTCCTCGGGGTGGCCGGACCGAGTGCAGTGCGCCATCGGCTTGCCCGGCACCTGCTCGGTCAGCTGCTCGTCCTGCACTCGCACCACGACGTCCGGGTCAGCGTGGTGGCAGACGACGAGGGGTGGTGGTCCCCCTTCGCCGGGCTGGTCCACCTGCGCGGCCACGACGACCTGCCGGACTCGGCCCGCGTCGCCATCACCCCCGAGACCGGAGCTGCACTGCTCGCCGGACTCGCCCGCCTCACCGCCGAACGCACCGCCACGTCCCCCGACCGCCGTCGGGAGGGTGAGCCACCACCGGTGGCACACATCGTCTTCGTCGACGGCGCGGGTGCCTGGCGGGCCGACCCCGGCCTGCGCACGACCATGAGCGAAGGGGGCCCCCAGCGCGTCCTCGTCATCGCCCTCGCCGACAGCCGGTCCGAGCTGCCCCACGAGGCGCGGGCCGTGGCGGTCCTCGACGGCGATGACCTGCGGCTGCTGCTCGCCGGCGAGCAGGCCGCACGCGGAGTCGTCGACGGCACGGGCGAGAGCTGGGGACGACGGATCGCCACCGCGCTCGCACCGCTGCGGGATGCCACACCTGACACCCAGGGCGGCACCCTGCCCTCGTCCGCCCGGCTCGTGGACCTGCTCGATCTCTCCCCCGATGACGAGTCGGTGATCCACGGGCGGTGGCGAGCCGCCAGTTCGCAGCGTCCCCCTGACCTCGGTGTCATCGTCGGCGCAGCCGGCGAGGGTGACGTGCGCATCGACCTGCGCCGGGACGGCCCGCACGCCCTGGTGGCGGGGACGACGGGATCCGGCAAGTCGGAGTTCCTGCAGAGCTGGGTGGCCTCGCTCGCCGCGCACCTGTCACCCCAAGAGATCACCTTCGTGCTCGTCGACTACAAGGGCGGCGCCGCCTTCGCCGAGTGCGCCCGGTTGCCGCACACCGTCGGCATGCTCACTGACCTCGACCCGGCCGCGGCCGAGCGGGCGCTGACAAGCCTCGACGCCGAGCTGACCCGGCGCGAGCACGTGCTCGCCGCCTCGGGAGCCAAGGACATCGACGACCACCGTGGCGAGCCGCTGCCCCGGCTGATGATCGTCATCGACGAGTTCCGCATGCTCGCCGAGGAGCAGCCGGACGCCCTCGCCCACCTCATGCGCATCGCTGCCGTCGGTCGCTCACTCGGCGTCCACCTCGTGCTCGCCACACAGCGACCGGGCGGCATCGTCTCCGCGGACATCAAGGCCAATGTCAACCTGCGCATCGCTCTGCGGGTGCGCGACCGGGTCGACAGTGACGATGTCATCGGCTGCCCGGACGCCGTGGACATCCCAGAGGCCTCGCCCGGCCGAGCCCTGGCGAGCACCGGCGGGAGCCCGGCACGGCCCTTCCAGACCGGTCGGGTTGCCGGGCACGCCGAGGGGGCCGGCGGCGCACTGCTCGTGCGCCGACCTGGAGACCCCTGGCCTCCTCCCCCAGCGGTCGAGGACGCCGGTCCGACCGACCTGCAGTGCCTCACGAGCACGATGGTCCGGCTCGCCGGATCGTTGGACCTGCCGACGCCCCACCGGCCGTGGTTGCCGCCCCTGCCCGACACGCTCGACCCTGCCGACCTGCCGGACGCAGCAGCGGGCGGCGCGTCCTTCGGCCTCGTGGACCTGCCGGCCGAGCAGCGTCAGTCGCCGCTGGTCTGGTCGACCGTCGAGGGACACTGGATGGTCGTCGGCGGCCCCGGCTCCGGGCGCACGAGCACCATCGCCTCGCTCGTCACCGCTGCGGCGCGCCCGTGGTCGCCCGACCGCCTGCAGGTGCAGATCATCGGCGACGGGTCGGCCCGCCTGTCGACCCTGACGGCACTGCCCCATGTCGGCAGCATCGTCGACGGGGAGGAGACCACGGTGGTCGGCCGGTTCCTCAACCGGCTCGAGGACGACATCGCCGAGCGGCGCTCCCTCCTGCGCGGCAGCGGCCACTCGACCCTCGATGCCTGGTGGACGGCACATGAGGAGGACCCGAGCGGTCCGATGCCACCACCCCACCTCCTGCTGGCCATCGACGGGTGGGGTCGTGTCACCCGCCCCCGCGGGTCAATGGACCTGGGCGAGAGCGCCGAGGCCCTCGAGACCCTCATGCGTGACGGCATTGCGGTCGGCTTGCGGGTCCTGGTCACCGGAGGGCGCGAGCTGCTCTCCGGTCGGGTGTCGTCACTCGTCACGACGCGGCTCGTGCTGCACCTGAGCGACCGCGGCGACGCGGCCCTCGCGGGGCTCACTCGCACCGAGATCTCGGACCGACTCGTCCCCGGGCGGGCGCGGCTGCAACCTGGTGGTCACCTCGTCCAGGTGGCACAGCCGGGAGCAACCTCCTCCACGACGCAGGAGCACCCACCCACGCGCGTCCCGCCCTGGGCCGTCGAGCCCCTGCCCACGTCCATCGCCCTCACCCTGCTGCCACCCGCTGACCGTGAGCGCATCCCGGTCGGGGTCGGCGGTGTCGGGAGCGAGCCCCTGGTCTGGCGCACCGATGGTGCCCGACGTCTCCTCGTCTGCGGTCCGCCCCGCAGCGGACGGACCACCACGCTGGCGCTGCTCGCCCGGCAGGTGGCGACAGCGGGACAGCCCCTCGTCGTCGTGGGCTCCGGTGAGATCGCCGCCGGACTCGGCTGCCCGACCCTGGGTCCTGACGACCGGGACGAGCTCCTCGCCCTGCGGCAGCGGCATCCGGACCTGGCCGTCGTGGCTGACGAGCTCGACCGTCTCGACGCAGCCCCGGTTGCCGACGTGATCAAGGAGATCCTGCGTCGGCTCGACGCTGACCGAGGCCTGGTCATCGGCTCGACGTCGACCCAGACAGCCGCCAGCCAGGTGCGAGGGCTCGTCTCAGACCTGGCGCGCGCCCGCGCCGGCATCCTGCTGCAGCCCTCGTCGCGCTCCGACGGTGACGCACTCGGACTGCGGGTGCCCCCGCTCACGCGCACCCCCGGCCGCGGATACCTCATCGTCGACGGCCGGGCCGAGGAGGTGCAGGTCGCCCTCCCCGACGTCGAGGCACTGCCACCCACCTGAGCGGACCCCCCGGCGCGACCTGCGGCTCAGTCCAGACGCGGCGTGCGCGGCGGCTCGGTGCGACGGTGACCGGCGGCCTCGAAGGCCGCGGCGATCGCCAGCAGTCGGTTGTCGTCCCACCCTCGCCCGGCGAAGGTCAGACCGATCGGCATGCCGATGTCGGGCATCGTGCCCATCGGGACAGTGACGGTGGGGATGCCCAGGTGACGTGGCACCAGGTTGCCGTTGGCCACCCACACGCCGTTGCGCCACGCGATGTCAGCCGACTCCTCGTTGACATCGGCGTCGGCGGGACCCACGTCCGCGACGGCCGGGAAGATCACGGCGTCGAGCCCGAGATCGTCCATCCACTCCTCGAGGTCGACCCGACGGGTCTCCTCGAGGCCGCGCAAGCCCCCTTCGAGCAGGGGCAGGGTGGTGACGTCCTCGACGACTCCCACCTCCTGGGCTCGGGTGACGTAGTCCGCGAGGTCGAAGTCGAGGTCGCCGTAGCGATACGGCAACGAGCCCGCGGGGTGAGGGAAGATCTGCGGCCCGTCGACGTCCACGAGCCGGTGGAGGTCCGGGTCGCCGTTCGCCTGCAAAAAGGTCTCCCAGCCCCACATCGCCTGGTCCCAGATCTCCTCGTCGAGATACCCGTCGGGCAGCAGGCCCCGGGTGCGCACCGTCGGTGCTCCGGCCCGGTCGCCGTCGTAATTGGAGACGACAGGGAAGTCGGTCTCGACGACCTCGGCGCCCGCAGCCTCCAGGTCTGCGCGCGCCGCTTCGAAGAGCTCCAACGAGCTCGGGCGAGGCTCGATCCGATCGCCGATCGGCCCGCCGAACCCGATCCCGGTCCCGGCCTCCTCGTCGGTCCCCAGATACATCCGCGGCACCCCCAGACGCAGCCCGCGAAGGGGGGACGTGTCCCCCGTCCGCAGTGCTGGGTACGACGGCGGGCGCAGCGCCGAGGCGTCCGGCACCGCGATCCACGGCTGGGTGCGCCACAGGTCGCCGGTGGTGTCCGGGTCGTCAGCCACGATGATGTCGAGGACTTCGAGCAGGTCGGCCATCGTCCGCGTGTGGGGGACCACGACGTCCATCGAGGGGACGAGGGGCCAGTTGCCTCGCACCGAGATCACACCACGGGAAGGGGTGTAGGCGCACAGCGCGTTGTTGCTGGCCGGCGCACGCCCCGACGACCAGGTCTCCTCACCCAGCCCGAAGGCGGCGAAGCTGGCCGCCGTCGCCGACCCTGACCCGTTGGACGACCCCGAGCCGAAGGCAGCAGTGAGGTAGCTGCCGTTGTAGGGACTCTCCGCGCGACCGTAGACGCCGCGCTGCATGCCGCCGTTGGCCATCGGTGGCATGTTGGTCAAGCCGATGAGCACCGCACCCCCGCCCCGCAGCCGCTCGATGGTGAAGGCGTCACGCTGCGCCACCAGGTCGGCGAAGGCGGGCGACCCGCTCGCGCACGTCAGTCCCCGGGCGAGGTACGAGTCCTTGGCCGTGTAGGGGATCCCGTCGAGCGGACCCAACGACTCCCCCTGCGTCCGCCGGGCATCGCTGGCCCGAGCGTCCTCGAGCGCGTCCGGGTTGGGGACGACGACGGCATTGAGCCGGATGCCGTCGTCGTCATAGGCCGCGATGCGGGCGAGGTAGGCGGTGACGAGCTGCTCGCTGGTCGTCTCGCCGGATGCGAGGGCTGCACGCAGGGACGCGATGTCCGCCTCGACGACGTCGAAGGTGCCCATGTCAGAGGGTCCGATCCGGGAGGTCCGCGGAGGGGGCGAGGAGCGAGGCCAGGATCCCGGCCACGGCGACCACGGCGAGCGTCAGCCCGACCCAGATGCCGTTGGTCGTCGTGAGCGTCCACGCCGCCGGGAGGAGCAGGACATTCCACACCAGCGTCGGCGTGCGCGGCCACCTCGCCCCCTTGTGCCAGGCGGCCGCGAGCACGGCCAGGAGGATGGCAAAGATCAGGCACACCACGAGGGACATCGAGGCGGTGTTGGCATCCGCGGCGCGCCCGTCGGCCAGCTCCAACCCGTAGAGGGCCGCGGTCACGACGAGCAGCAGGGCCTCGATCAGGCAGACGCCAGCGGCAGCGAGTGCGGGGGGCGTGGGAGGGGGAAGGGGGTTGCTCGGGGTCACGACCAGCAGCGTAGGTGACCGAACACACGCGTAGAAGGAACAAGCCGTTCTCCCACACCGTTGGCATACCGAGCGGTATCTTGGACAATGGTGTGTGTATTGAGTCGTGGCTCGTCCACGGCTTGGTGCACTCCCGGTCGTCCACGGCACCGTGTGCCGAGCAACAACGACCTCCCCGACAACAAGGAGCACCACCCTCATGGATTGGCGCGACCGCGCAGCCTGTCTGGACGAAGATCCGGAACTGTTCTTTCCCATCGGCAACACCGGCCCCGCGATCGCGCAGATCGAGGAGGCCAAGAAGGTGTGCCGCCGGTGCGAGGTCGTTGACACCTGCCTCAAGTGGGCCATCGAGTCCGGCCAGGACGCCGGAGTCTGGGGTGGCCTGTCCGAGGACGAGCGCCGCGCCCTCAAGCGCCGCAAGGCCCGCGCCCGCCGCGCCGGCTGACCTCACCTGCACCTGACCGCCGTCTCCGAGCACCCGCTCGGGGGCGGTTTCGTCGTGTCTGGAGCGATCAGGTCTCGACGCCGCGCAGACGCACGCTGAAGCGCACTCGCGTCCCGTGGGGGTCGACATCGTCCCACCGGATCTGCCCGCCCAGGTCGTGCACCATCGAGGTGACGATGCGGGTCCCGAGGCCAGCCCGACTGGGCCGAAAGCCCGTGGGGAGCCCGGCGCCGTCGTCGACGACCGTCACCCGCAGGATGTCGTCGCCCCCGTCCGCACTCGTGCGCTGGGCATCCACGCGCACGACCCCGCCCTCGGGTATGCCGTGCTCGACGGCGTTTTGTACCAGCTCCGAGAGGATGAGGCCGACCGCGGTCGCGTCCTCCGCCCGGACCATGCCGAAGGACCCGGTGACTCGTGAGTCGATCGCCCCGCTCGTGCGGGCGACCTCGACAATCGCCCGCAGTCCCCGGACGGCGACATCGTCGAAGTCGACGGTCTCCGCAAACCCGGTGCTCAACGCTTCGTAGATCATCGCGATGACTCCGACGCGGCGAACCGCCTCGTCGAGGGCTTCCTTGGCCGACTCGTCGGGGACCCTGCGCGACTGCATGCGCAGCAGAGCCGCGACCGTCTGCAAGTTGTTCTTCACCCGGTGGTGGATCTCCCGGATGGTCTGGTCCTTGGTCATCAGCTCGCTGCCGCGCCGGCGCAGCTCCGAGACATCCCTGACGACGACGATCGCGCCGTGCCGCACGCGCCCCCGCATGAGCGGGATCGCCCGGATGGCCAAGGCTGCTCCACCCACGGAGATGTCCGAGCGCCATGCCGCTCGCCCCATGGCCACGAGCGCCAGCCCCTCGTCGAGATGCCCTGCCTCGCGGGGCAGGCTGCTGAGGATCTGGACGAGGACCTCTCCCTCGACGCTCCCCTGGTGGCCGAGCTGCCGGACCGCGCTCAGGGCATTGGGCGAGGCGTACTCGACGGTGCCCGCCTCGTCCATGCGCATGACCCCGTCACCGACACGGGGGGCTCCGCGGTGCGCCCCGCTGGGGGACGCCGACGTCGGCCACGTGCCCTCGGCCACCATGGTGAAGAGCTCGTCCCCCATGCCCGCATAGTTTTCTTCCAGCCGGGTCTGTGGGCGGCCGCTGTCGAGCTGGTCATGGATGCTCAGGATCCCGAGGACGCGACCCGAGCGGCGGACGAGGCGGGCGCGCTCGTGGATGAGGTCCTGACCGCGCTCGCGCACATGCTCACTCTGGCCGTCGCGGGCGGCACGCATGATGAGGTCACCGAAGATGACGCTCGCCTCCTGGCCCACGACCTCCTCGACGAAGACCATCGGGCCCGTCATCGGTCGGGTGTGCGCAGCCGCGACCCAGCCCCCTGCGTGGGCGACCCAGAGGACGAGGTCGCTGAAGGACAGGTCCGCCAGCAGGTGCCAGTCCTCCACGAGCAGGTGCAAGCGCTCCGTGTCTGCCTCGTCGAGGCCCGGTGTGATCCGCAGGAAGTCCGCCAGTGTCCGCACGCCGCGATCCTAGTGACGTGCGGACACGGGCGGGGCCTCCCCCTCGATCAGCGAGTGACTGAGCGCAAGGTGCGCAGCGCCACCGAGAGCGCCGCCACGCCGGGCGAGGAGAGCTGCCGGATGCCCGCCAGCTGCGTCTGGACCCGCTCGACCGCCTCGTCGTGCTCCCGGGACCACTCGGCGAACCGAGCCGCAGCGTCCTGCCCGTCTCGTCCGAGCACCGAGCTCGTCAGAGAGTGCAGGGTGGCGTACAGGTCGTCCCGCAGCGCTCCACGTGCCATGGCATCCCACCGCTCCTCGCGCGGCAACCGCGTGACCAGGATGAGCAGCTCGTCGATGCCGAAGGTCTCGGAGAGCAGGTAGTAGCACTCCGCCACCTCCATGGGCGTGCGTCCACCTTCGTGAGCCATGTCGACGATGTCGAGCACGGAGTACAGGTCGAGCAGGATCGCCGTGCGGCGAGCCAGGTCGGTCGGCACGCCGGCATCGACGAGGTCCTGGGCCTTGCGCCCCAGCCGCTCTGCCTGCGAACCCCGCAACAGCTCAGGGAGCTGGGGAGCGATCTGCGAGACCGGCTGCGCAAACCGCTCGATCTCGTGCGCCACGTCCAAGCGACCCGGACGGTTGGCGAGGAACCACCGCACGGACCGGTCCATCAGCCTGCGCAGCTCGAGATAGAGCCTGGTCTGCACCTTGGTCGGGACGACATTGTCCAGGGCCTCGACCCGGGCGACGAAGTCGTCGAGACCGAAGACCTCGCGGCTGACGAGGAAGGCTCGGGCCACCTGGGGAGAGGTCGCGCTCGTCTCCTCGACCGCCCGCTGGACGAAGGTGATCCCCCCGCGGTTGACCAGGTCGTTGGCGACCGCTGTGGTGACGATCTCGCGACGAAGGGGGTGTGACCGCAGGGCCTCGCCATAGGTCGCGCGCAGCGGCGACGGGAAGTAGTCGGTGAGCTGACGCTCCGTGGCCGGGTCATCAGGCAGATCCGACTCGAGCAGGTCGGCCTTGAGGGACATCTTGGAGTAGGCCAGCAGGACCGCGAGCTCGGGCGAGGACAGTCCCTCGTGCGCAGCCATCCGCTCGGCGACCTGGGAGCTGCTCGGCAGGAACTCCAGGTCGCGCTCGAGATCGCCCCGCTCGACGAGCTCCTCCATGAGCCGCTCGTGCACCACGAGCATCGCCCCGTCCTGGGCTCGGGCATTGCCGAGGAGGACATTTTGCTCGTAGTTGTCGCGCAGCACCTGCTCCGCGACCTCGTCGGTCATCGAGGCGAGCAGCTCGACGCGGTCCTCCGGGTCGAGCGTGCCCTGCCGGATCGCCTCACCCAGCAAGATCTTGATGTTGACCTCGCGGTCCGAGGTGTCGACGCCCGCCGAGTTGTCGACCGCGTCCGTGTTGATGCGCACCCCGGCTCCGGCCGCCTCGATCCGGCCACGCTGGGTGGCACCGAGGTTGCCCCCTTCGCCCATGACGCGCGTGCGCAGCTGCGCCCCGTCGACCCGGATGGGGTCGTTGGCGCGATCGCCCACATCACCGTGCGACTCGGCGCCGGCCTTGACATAGGTGCCGATGCCGCCGTTCCACAGCAGGTCGACCGGCGCCTGCAGGATGAGGTGGATGAGCTCGTTGGGGGTCATCGACGTCGGGCCGTCGAGACCGAGGGCTGCAGCCGCCTGCTCGCTGACCGGCACCGACTTGGCGCTGCGGGACCACACGCCGCCTCCCTCGCTCACGAGCGAACGGTCGTAGTCGTCCCACGTGCTCCGCGGCAGGTTGAACAACCGGCTCCGCTCGGCGTGGGATGCGGCTGCGTCGGGCTGCGGGTCGATGAAGATGTGCAGGTGGTTGAAGGCCGCGACGAGCCGGATGTGCTCCGACAGGAGCATGCCGTTGCCGAAGACATCGCCGCTCATGTCACCGATGCCGACGACGGTGAAGTCCTCGCTCTGGGTGTCGTGGCCCAGCTCGCGGAAGTGCCGCTTGACCGACTCCCACGCACCGCGTGCCGTGATGCCCATGCCCTTGTGGTCGTACCCGACGGACCCGCCGGAGGCGAAGGCGTCATCGAGCCAGAAGCCGTACTCGCGGGCGATCGAGTTGGCCAGGTCCGAGAAGGTCGCGGTCCCCTTGTCGGCAGCGACGACCAGGTAGGAGTCGTCTCCGTCGTGCCGCACCACCTGCTGCGGCGGGACGATGTCCCCGTCGACACGGTTGTCGGTCACATCGAGCAGTCCGGAGATGAAGGCCCGGTACGCGGACCGACCGGCCTGCATCCACGCCTCACGGTCGAGCGCCGGGTCCGGGAGCTGCTTGCCGACGAAGCCACCCTTGCTGCCGGTGGGGACGATGACGGCGTTCTTGACCATCTGCGCCTTGACCAGGCCGAGGACCTCGGTGCGGAAGTCGTCACGCCGGTCGCTCCAGCGCAGTCCGCCACGCGCGACGGCACCGAAGCGCAGGTGGACACCCTCGACCTGGGGGCTGTGGACCCAGATCTCGAAGGCCGGGTGCGGCTTGGGCATGTCCGGGACCTTGGCCGGCTCCAGCTTGAACGACATCCGCGGCAACGGCTGCCCCTCGTCGTCGCGGACGAAATAGCTCGTGCGCAGGGTGGCGGCGATGACGCCGAGGAAGGCCCGGATGATCCGGTCGTGCTCGAGCGAGCTGACGTCCTCGAGCGCGGCATCGATGCGGTCGGCGATCTCCTGCTCTGCGGCCGCGCGCTCCTCACCGGCGACTCCCTCGTGCGTCTCGGGGTCGAACCGGGCCTCGAAGAGGGCCACGATGTCGGCCGCGATGAGGTGGTTGTCGACCAGTGCGGACTCGAGGCTCTTTTGTCCCCAGCTACCGCCGGCCTGCCGCAGGTACCGACCGATCGCGCGGAGCAGTCCGACCTGGCGCCAGGTCAGTCCCGCGCGGATGATCAGCGCGTTGAACCCGTCCGACTCGGTCCGTCCCGAGCGCACGGCCAGCACGGCTGACTCGACGAGCTCGCGCAGCTCCTCGTGGGTGTGCGCCTCCCACAGTGCTGGGTCGTCGATGCGCAGGCTCAGGTCGTAGATCCCTGCGGTCACGCCGTCGGCCCGCGTGAGGGTGTAGGGCTCCTCCTCGATCACCTTGACCCCCAGGTCGCGGAAGATCGGCATGAGGTCGTCGAGGATCACCTCTTCGATGCTGAAGAGCTTGAACCGCCGGATCCGCGGGTCCTCCCCGCCACCGTGTCCACGCCGGGGGTGGTACAGGGCGCCGGCGAAGGGGGTGGCTTCCCCGAGGGTGACGAGGTTCTTCAGGTCGGCGATGGCCTGGGCCGCGTCGAAGTCATCCTCGTAGTCGATGGGGAACCCGCCGGCCCACGGTCCGAGCAGGCTCGCGGCCACGTCACCTCCGACCAGGGTGTCGGCGGCGCGCACGAGTCGTTCCTCCCACGTGAGCACCGCGTCGGCGACGGCCTCGTCGAGCTCACGGTGGGCGTCCCCCTCGGGCAGCACGACCCCGCCAGAACCCCGCAGGATGTAGTACAGCCGCGCCATCGGCTCCTCGGACACGTGCGCGGTGTAGGAGACCTCATCGGCACCGGTCGCTTCGCACAGCCGCTCCTCGATCCGGTGGCGCACGACGGTCGTGTACCGATCCCGGGGGAGGTAGACGATCGCAGTGACGAACTGCTGCCCCGAGTCCAGACGCAGGAAGGTCGCGGTCCGCATGCCGTGGACCATCTGCTGGATCCGCGTGACGACCTCGCGCAGGTGGCTGACGGGGGCCTGGAAGAGCTCGTCCCGGGGGAAGGTCTCGAACAGGCGCATCGCGAAGGCGCCGGAGTGGCTGTCGCGGGCCCAACCGATGTCAGCGAGGGTCTGCTCGACCTTGTCCGCGATGAGCGGGATCGTCAGCACCGAGCTCGTGTAGGCGGTTGACGAGAAGAGGCCCGCCAGGCGCCGTTCGATGATGCGGCCCTGGTCGTCGGTGAAGCGCACGGCAACGAGGTCCGGGTGCGTGACGCGGTGGACCGGGAGGACGGCGCGCGACTTGCCGATGGACAGGCAGTCGATGTCGCGGGCGCCCCGGCCGAGCGGGGTGACCGACTCCGCGGTCGAGTCCGACCGCAGCATGCCCAGACCGCTGCCGGGGATCGGAGTGACGACTCCCCCGGCATCCCCGTCGAACTCGACGACATGGTCGCGCGACCCGATGAAGGTGAAGTGGTCGTCGACGAGCCACCGCAGGAACTCGGCTGTTGCCCCCTGGGACTGCTCCGACCCGATGCTGCGGGCCTCCTCCAGGAGGGCCGCTGCCTGGACGACCGCCGCCTTCATGGCGCCCCAGTCGTCGACTGCCGCCGCGACGGCGTCAACCACCTCGGACACCCGCTCGCGCAGCAACGAGAGGTCGACGCGATCCACGAACTCGATGCGGATCCACGACTCGTCGCGCAGATCGGGGTCGGAGTGCTCGGTCCTCGGGTCCTGGTCGAGGACCTCCATGAGGGTGCCGTCGGCAGCCCGACGGACGACGAAGAGAGGGTGGAGCAAGAGGGCCACACCCACGCCCTCGACGCCGAGCTCCCCCAGGACCGAGTCCACGAGGAAGGGGCGGTCGGAGGTGACGATGTACAGCGCCCCGTCGACGACCTCGACGATCGTCTCCTCGGGCGCACGCCTCGCGGCGACGTCGCGGTGCGAGGTCGCCAGAGCGATGAGTTGCTCGGGACTGCGCTCGCGCAGTGCCGTCTCATCAATGTGTCGGAGGTACCGCTCGACGAAGGTGGGCTCGACGCCGGCCGCGGTGGCGGCGCTCGCGAGCTCCCCGGTGAAACCGGGTGCGTGGTCGGTGGCGGTGTGGGCAGGCAGCTGAGCCATGTGTGGGGCGTCCTCGATCTGCGTTCGCAACGTGGTCACGGGACGTCGTTGTCCCGTCCGCTCGAGCGTATCGCTCATGACGTGCGTCACGTCATCGTCCCGCGGACCGACTCACACGGCTGTGGACGGCCCCGGCCCGCGTGGGAACGGCGTCGCTAGGCTGAGTCGCACCATGCCCCCTTCGCATCCCCGGCCCGAGGACCTCGCCGCCCTCTGGAGCGCCATGTCCAGCACGGCTGAGCATGCCGCCACGGCCGGGGAACAACTGCTCGACCACATGGTCACCGTCGGTGACCACACGACCCAGTCCGCGGTCGACGGGGCCGTCGACGCAGCGGTCGATGCGCTCCGCGAGATCTCCGCCAGCTGCCGCGAGGGCGCTCTGGGCATCGGGGCAGCACTTCCCCGATCTGCTGGCACCCGCCAGGTGGAGGACGCGACCCGCGCGCCCCGGGTCAGGCCCCTGCGATGAGCCACCGTCTGATCGGTGACCCGGCCTCGCTCAGCGCCCTCGCCGCAAGCCTGCGCCGCACGGCCCTGCAGCTGCGCAACGATGCGGAGCAGATGGCCCCCGCACTCGAGGACAGCGCCCCCGGCTGGACCGGTCCGGTCGCCATGACCACCCGCCGCCGGACGGCGGCCGTGATCGACTCGCTCGAGTCGGTCGCTGACGCCATGGACTCCTGCGCACGCTCCCTCCAACGCGCTGCCACCGACCTCGCGAGCTCCGCGGCTGACCTGCGCGCGATCGAGGAGCAGGCCGCCACAGCCGGCTTCGAGGTGCGAGAGGGACGACTGATGCGCGCCTGGGGGATCACAGGAGTTGCTGACGGCAGCGCCGAGCACGACGGCGACCGGCTGCGTGAGGGGCTGCAGGACCGCCTCCACCAGCTCCTCACCACCATGGGACGACAGCGCTCCCGACTCGCGGCCGACTGCCGCGACGCCACCCTCCTGCTCACCGAGGCGAGCTCGGCCCTGCGTGCATGAGGAACCGTCGGCTGCGCGCTAGCGTGTGTCCATGAAGATCACGCGCAGCGCCACCCTGCCCGCCGGCGTCGAGGAAGCCTTTGCCGTCATCGCGACGCAGCGGTACCAGCAGGCCAAGGTCGAGGCACAGGCGCCGCGCGCCACCGCAACCGTCACCGACCAGGCCGGAGGCAGCGTCCTGGTGCGCTCCGTGCGCCACCTGCCCACCACCGGCATGCCCGGACCGGTCGTCTCGATGGTCGGTGACACGCTGACGATCACGGAGCAGCAAACCTGGCGACCGGCACAGGGTGACGGAGCCCGTCACGCCGACCTCGAGCTCACGGTGGCGGGCGTCCCACTCGGACTCGTCGGGACGATCACGCTCTCCCCCACCGGTGCCGCGTCGTCACTGTCGATCGACGCCGACCTGACCTGCTCGATCCCCCTCTTCGGCAAAAAGATCGAGGAGGCGGCCAAGCCGGCGATCGAAGAATCGATCGACCACGAGGTCAGCCAGCTGACGGCCCACCTGGCCTGATCCGGTCTCGGACCGCCGGGTCACCCTTCGGCGCGGACCAGCTCCGACAACTCGGTCACGTCGTACCAGAGCAGGTCGTCATATCCTGCGCCCACAGCGCCCTCGGCCTCCTCGACGTGGAAGGACACCACGTCGCGCAGCTCGACGTCGAGCACGTCGTCGAGACGGGCGTCCTGTGACGTGCCCGGGGAGTCCCGCACGTCGGCCGAGGCGACCACCCGTCGCCCGGCGCCCAGCTCGCGAGCCGCGTCGAGGGCCTGACACATCGCCTCGAACTCAAGGTCTTCCTCGTCGGCCGCCGGGTCCCACGAGCGCAGTGCAGTCGTGACCGCATAGCCGGTGCGCTGGGGCAGACGCCCCCCGGCGATGACCCCCGTCAGCTCAGAGAGCACCAGTGGGAGGTAGGCGCGCACGGTCACGCCCCCCTCGAGCGCTGGGCCGACTTCAGCTCGGCCAGTGCGTCTTCGATGGCCTGCGCGAGCAGGCCGAGGTCGGTCATCGAGTCGCGATCTCCGTTGAGTCCGTAATAGACCCGACCGTTGTACGACGTCAGTCCGATGGCCAGGCCCTGACCACGGCCCAGGGGCATGACCGGGTAGGTCTCGACCAGCCGGCTGCCCTCGACGTGCAGCTCCTGCTGCGGACCGGGGACATTGGTGATGACGAGGTTGAAGAGGCGGCGGGACATGGCGCTCCCGAGCCGTGCCCCCAGCGTGTGCAGGGTCGGCGGCGCAAACCCTCCGATCGAGGACAACGAGGTCGCTCCGACCCCCTCGGCCGACGCCGACTCGATCTGCTGACGCATGGCAAAGGAGATCTGGTGCAGCCTCATCGAAGGGTTGTTCTCCCCGATGGGCAGGTCGATGAAGCAGGCGGCCATGGCCGCGTCAGTCAGCGGATCGCCGGTCCCGTCCACGATGCTGATGGGGACCATGACCCGCATCGTCGAGGTGCCGGTCACCGGCAGCCCACGGGTCTGCATCCAGACCCGCAGGGCGCCCGTCACCGTGGCGAGGATGACGTCGTTGACCGTGACGTCCTCCGCGTACTTGCCCCGGGCGAGGCGGCTGCGGATCTTGCGGTAGTCGTCCAGGTCGGTGTCGACCATGACGTACCGGCGCGCAGCACCGACGGGCGTGTTGAGGGGAGAGTCGGGCGCTGGCCGAGTGCCGACCTTGGCCAGGGTCGCGACGACGCGACCGACGGTCTCGGCCGCCCGACGGCCGGTGCTGGAGACGTCTCGTAGCCCGCCGCCCACCGACGCGACGACCCTGGCCGGGTTGAGCACCGAGCCGAGGAGAGCATCGGCCACCAGACGCAGGTCCGACGGCTCCGAGCGCGGTGCTGATCCCGAGTCGTCGACCGGCACGGCATCCGGGTCGACGAGCAGATGAGCGAGGTCGACGGCGTGGATGCCGTCCACCATGGACTGGTGGGCCTTGGTGACGACCGCGAAGCGGCCACCGGCAAGCCCCTCGACGAAGTACGCCTCCCACAGGGGGCGGTCCCGGTCGAGGTGGCGGGCCATGATCCGTGCGACGAACTCCTCGAGGTCGCCCCGAGACCCCGGGCTCGGCACCGCGGAGCGCCGGACGTGGTAGGTCAGGTCGAAGTGCTGGTCATCGACCCAGACCGGGTTGTCGAGACGGCCGGGAACCTGGCGGATGCGCTGGCGATAGCGACCGTGACCCGCGATGCGGTCACCGACGACGGCGACGAACCGGTCGTAGTCGAAGCCTTCGGCCGGAGGCTCGAAGACCATCACGGAGCCGACGTGCATCGGCAGGGTGGGCTCCTCGACATAGAGGAAGGCCGCGTCCAGGGCACCGAGTCTGTTCACCACGAGGACATGGTGACACGACGAAGGGGGTGAGGCACCCCCCTTCGTCCTGTGACCGCAGACGCGATCAGGCCCGTCGTCGCAGCAGGCCCCGCCCGGAGGCCCTGCCCGCAGGGACCGCTCCCCCGGTGAAGGTCGCCGCAAGCTGCGCGATCGCCTGCCGGAGCGGACTGTCCGGCGCGCACTCGGCGAGCGTCTGACCGGCGAGCAGGGCCGCATCCGCAGCGGCCGGGTCGTCCGGGAGGAAGGCGACGCCGTCGACTCCTGCGAAGCGCGCCAACGACGTCTCGACGCGGCGACGCGGGTCGGAGCCCACCGACGATGCCCGCAGCCGGTTGACCACCGGCCGCGGCGGGGGCGAGGCCACCTGCCCCACGCCCTGGACGGCCCGCACCATCCGTTGCAGTCCCACGGGGTCTGCCGCTCCGACGAGCAGCAGGTCATCCGCCTCGGCCAGCCCACCCAGGGTGGTCGCATTGCGTCGCGGAGCCGCGGTGTCGTAGCTCAGCTCCTCATCGTCCTCGATGCCGAAGCCGAGGTCGAGGACGACGAACGCCGCCAGCGATCGGGAGAGCTCGATGATGTGTTCGACGGCCGCGGACCGGACCTCCGGCCAGCGGCTCGGGGTTGGGATACCGGTGAGGACCCGAAAGCGTGGCGAGACCTCGACGGCGAGTCGCGCCAGACCCATCAGGTCGAGGGTCCCGAGCTCGGAGGCTCGGGCGGCCGACGCCAGCCCGGGAGCCTCGTCGAGGACGCTCAGCAGTTGTGCGACGGCCGCACCATAGGTGTCGAGATCGATGAGGACGGTGGGCGCACCGGCTGCCGCGAGCTCGCTCGCAAGGTTGACCGCGAGCGTGCTGCGGCCGGGCGCTCCCGTGGGCCCCCAGACGGCGATGACCTGACCGCGCGCTGGCTCGACGGGTGTCGGAGGAGGCGGCGTGAGGTCGGTGACGGGCTCGATCGGCGCGGTGGGCGGATCCTCCCCGGGCCAGCCCACCTGCGCATCCGTCGCGCAGGCGGTCCGTGCGGAACGAGCGGACGTGAGCGTCGCCAGGAGATCCTCACCCGGGGTGGCGACCTGCACGTGGCGATCGACGCCGAGTTGCCGCAGACGGCGTTCCTGCCCTTCGTCCGCGGCGTGGCTCGCCCCCACGACAGCGACCCCGTGGGCACGCAGATGGGCCAACGCGTCCCGGTCGAGCCCACGCAGGTCCGCGGAGACCAGGGCCACGTCGCCAAGACCTGCGGATGCCGCAGCAAGCAGGTCGGCGAGGTCGACGCACCGTCGACCCACGCTGACACCGGGCAGCCGGTCGACGACCTCGACCATCCGCCCCTCCCAGTCATGGGACAGAGCGGTGAGCACGGTGAGCGTCATCAGTCCTTCTTCTCCGGGCTGCCGGCCTCGATGACGAGCTTGATCGGGTGGTCCTTGTCGTCCAGGGACAGCAGATCGGCCACGAGGTCCTTGGGGACGACGAGGATGGCTGCGGACCCATTGCCCGTCCCCATGACGCCTCCCGAGGACTTCGGCAGCGCATGGACCGTGACCCGGCGAGCGAAGACCTCGTAGGTCGGACGTTCGCGCGAGCGCCGGCCATCCGAGGCCGACGGCATCGTGGGCGCCAGCACGGTGACCCGCGAGCCCTTGGTCAGGTTGGTCAGCGACACGGGGTCGACCCGCACCGGCACACGTTGCACCTCGAGGTCGAGCGGGCTGACGATCGCGGACCGAGGCAACAGCTCACCCGCGCGCAGCTCACGGTCGATGACCGCTCCATCGGGCAGCGCCTGCTCGGAGCTCAGGTATCGGCTCGCTCCGTCTCCCAGCTGGACGTCCACCCTCGTGAGGTCACTCTCGGCGATCGACTCGCCGGGTGTGAGCGTCGTGCTGGCCGCCCAGACACCCACACGGTCATCGGCTGCGCGGAAGGCCAGGGCCCCGATGATCACGGACAGGAGCACCAGCAGGATGCCGATGAGCAGGCGGGTGTCCTTCCACGACGGCGTGGTCAACCGTCGGGCGGTGGGCGTGGGCAGGGAGCTCACGAGACTCCTCACGAGTCGATGTCTGGGTCACCAGCATCATGCACCGATGGCGGCCTGCTCGCCCGGTGATCATCCACAGGGCCACGGTCGGTGCTCCGACCTCGTGCCGCTCGGTGGCAGACTTGCCCCCATGGCTCGCAGATTCGTTCCGCTCACCGAGGTCTCCGAGGTCCTCGGCGTGTCGGCCGCACAGACCTACGCCCTCGTGCGCAGCGGCGAGCTCCCCGCCATCAAGGTGGGTGGCCGCGGTCAGTGGCGGGTCGAGGTCGATCAGCTCGATGCCTACATCGAGCGCATGTACGCCCAGACGCGGGAGTTCGTCCAGCGCGGCGGCGCGGAGGACTGATCCGCCCACGCTGCTCAGGATGAGCTGATGAGTGCGACCGCGGCGAAGGGGATGACCCGCTCGCCTCGGATGTTCTCGGCCCGGCGCGGGCTGTCCAGAGGGTGCTCGGTGATGTCGAGAGCGTCCGCCCCGACGCCATCGATCGTGCCGTGCACCGCGCCACCGTCGACATCGATGACTGCGACGGCACGTCGGTCACGACTGATGCCGCGCACTGCCGACCCGATCCCGAACCGTCGGGCTCGGCTGTCATCGCGCGGACGACCGAGCCCGGAGATGGCGAGCACGGCAGCGGTGGAGACCAACAGCTGACGACCGCCGTCCTCGACGAGGAACAACCAGCCGTCACCGGAGTCGTCAAGGCGGCCACGGGCGACTGAACCGCCCTGCAGGCGCACCACGAGCGCCGACCCCACGGCCCCCGCTGCTCGCTCACCGAGCGTGATCTTGGATCGCTCGGTCCTGGTGCGCTCGGCCACCTCGGCGTCCAGCTCGAGCCGCGTCTGGGCAGCCACCTGTGCCTCGAGGTCGTCAAAGAGCCGGTCCCAGCGCATCCACCCAATCTAGGCCGGTCCGAGATCCTGCGCCGAGCGGCTCTTGTCACACATCACCTGGCATGGTTTGCTATGGATCACCATCAAACAACACCAAACGACATCAAAGAATGTCCTGGACGCCAAAGGAGCTGCGACATGCGACGCACACAGATGACGGTGCTCTCCGCAGCTGCCCTGCCCGGGGGCCTGGCTCTCACGGCCTCCTTGACGACCGGCGGCTGCCGGGTCCTTGCCGACGGCGTGGCACCCGGCGGCGATCCCGCCGCTGCGGTCGTCGGACTGGCCAGCCTCGTGGCAGCGCTCATCGTCGGATGGCTGACGCTCACTCTGCTCCTGGCTCTCATCGCCCTCCTGCCCGGCCAGATCGGACGGTGGGCGCTGCGGCTGCGCGACCGCGTCACCCCCACGATCGTGCGTCGATGGGCCGCGATCGTCTTGGGCGCCTCGATGACGGCCGCCGCCCTGCCGGGCACCTCGGTCGCGGCCTCCGTCCGGACCACTCACGTCGGCGCCGGCGCCGTCGGGCCCGGGTGGGACCCGACAGCCACGACCTCGACCAGCGAGACCACGCCGGGACTCACGACCGCACCCACGGATGTCCCCTCCCCGGGATGGGGTCCCACTGTCACGTCGCAGTCCAGCGGGTCCCCGAGGGCAGTACCCGGATGGACCCCCCGACGACCACCCGCCCGACATCGCACCGATCCGCGCCTGCTCACCGGCAACCACCGCCACGACCACGGCAATGAGATCGTCGTCCGTCGTGGCGACACCCTCTGGTCCATCGCTGCAGCGCACCTCGGACAGGACGCCACCGATGCCGAGATCGCCCGGGCCTGGCCCCGGTGGCACGCCGCCAACGCGGAGCGCATCGGCGCCGACCCGCACTTCCTGCTCCCAGGAACCCGCCTCACTCCACCAACCCACCACCACGACCCGTCGGCGACCCCGACCACCAAGGGGACACGATGACCGCCACACCACAGCTCCAGGTCCTGCCGGCACCTCGACACTGTCCCCCGGGAGTGCCCCTGCCCACCCACGCCCAGGGCCGCGAAGAGCGCGCCCGAGCTGTCACTCCCTACGTCCAGGACGCCCTCGCCGTTGACTTCACGGCCGAGGCCGACGAGCCGAGCTTCGCCCCCCGGACTCCCCGCGCCGCCGACCTACCAGATCCTCGCGACTGGGCCGCCCACATCGCTCAGGGCCTCGTCGAGGTCATGCACGGGGTCCGCCCCCCGAGCCAGGTCATGCGGTGGACCCACCCCGAGGTCTACGCCGTGGTCGCCCGTCGGGGTTCACGCGCAGCCCGCCGCCGGGTCGCCCCGGGATCGGCACACCGCACGCGCGTGATCCGAGTGCACCTGTGCGAGCCGGCGCCGCACGTCATCGAGGCTTCGGTCGTCCTGGTCGACGGCGGGCGGGTCCGTGCTCTCGCCCTGCGTCTGGTCGCCCGCGATCGACGGTGGATCGTCGAGGCACTCCAGGTCGGCTGAGCCGACATCGGCCCGGGATCCTCGTGAGAGGTCCCGGGCCGATGTGGTGACGCCACCGCGTCAGCGGCTCTTCTTGGCCTTCTTCGCCTTCTTGGCCGCGGCGCGACGCTCGGAACGCGAGCCATTGCTCGAGGAGCCCCCGTCGTCCCGCTCCTCGACACCGCCGTCCTCCGACGGGGCCGAGTAGTGCAGCTTGCGCTGCCGCGAGCCGTCCTCGAGCCCCTTGGCCGTGACGCGGGGTCGAGCACTGCTCGCATCCTCGCCTCCGCCTCCGAGAAGCGCATCGACGCTCTTGGGTTCGGTGGTCGACTCCGGCAGGGTCGGGACCTGGACCTCGGAGTTGAAGAGGTAGCCGACCGACTCCTCCTTGATCGCCTCGTTCATCGCCTCGAAGAGCTGGAAGCCCTCACGCTGGTACTCGACGAGCGGGTCACGCTGGGCCATCGCCCGCAGGCCGATGCCCTCCTTGAGGTAGTCCATCTCGTAGAGGTGCTCACGCCACTTGCGGTCCAGGACCGACAAGACGACGCGACGCTCGAGCTCGCGGGCGACCGGCTCGGTGAGCTCCTCCTCGCGGCGGTCGTAGGCCTCGTGGATGTCGGTGACGATCTCCTCACGCAGACCGGCAGCCGACAGGCTGGCGAGGCCTCCGGCCCCGTCGACCAGCTCCTGCGGGGTGAACGACGCCGGATAGATCGCCTTCAGCGCGGTGAAGAGACGCTCCAGATCCCAGTCCTCGGAGAAGCCGTTGGCCGTCTCGCTGTCGACGTAGCCGCCCACGACGTCGGTCATGAAGTGCCGGACCTGCTCCTCGAGGTCCTCGCCCTTGAGCACCCGACGACGCTCGTCATAGACGACCGTGCGCTGGCGGTTGAGGACGTCGTCGTACTTGAGGACGTTCTTGCGCGTCTCGTAGTTCTGGCCCTCGAGCTGGCTCTGCGCGTTTTCGATGGAGCGGGTGAGCATCTTGCCCGCGATCGGCGTCTCGTCGTCGATCTTGGCGGTCGTCATCACGCGGTCGACGAAGCCTGCGTTGAACAACCGCATGAGGCTGTCCTCGAGGGAGAGGTAGAAGCGGGACTCCCCCGGGTCACCCTGACGGCCGGAACGACCGCGCAGCTGGTTGTCGATACGTCGCGACTCGTGACGCTCCGTGCCCAACACGTAGAGACCACCGAGCTCGGTGACCTCCTCGTGCTCGGTCTCGACGGCCTTCTCCGCCTCGGCGAGCGCCTCGTCCCAGGCTGCCTCGTACTCCTCGGGAGTCTCCTCGGGGTCGAGACCCCGAGCACGCAGCTCTGCAACGGCACGGAACTCGGGGTTGCCACCGAGCATGATGTCGGTCCCTCGCCCAGCCATGTTGGTCGCCACGGTGACGGCGCCCTTGCGGCCTGCCTCGGCGACGATGCTCGCCTCACGCTCGTGGTGCTTGGCGTTGAGGACCGCGTGCTTGACCTTGCGCTTGGCGAGCTCCTGGGAGAGGTGCTCGCTCTTCTCGACACTCGTCGTGCCGACGAGGACCGGCTGGCCCTTGTCATGACGCTCGACGATGTCGTCCACCACCGCGTTGAACTTCGCCACCTCGGTCCGGTAGACGAGGTCAGCCTGGTCGATGCGGACCATTGGCCGGTTGGTGCGGATCGGGACGACGCCCAGGTTGTAGATGGAGTTCAGCTCGCCGGCCTCGGTCTGGGCGGTACCCGTCATGCCGGAGAGGACGTCGTACATGCGGAAGTAGTTCTGCAGGGTGATCGTCGCCAGGGTCTGGTTCTCGTTCTTGATGTCCACGCCCTCCTTGGCCTCGATCGCCTGGTGCATGCCCTCGTTGTACCGACGACCGGCCAGCATGCGACCGGTGTGCTCGTCGACGATGAGGACCTCGCCGTCCATGACGACGTAGTCCTTGTCGCGGGTGAACAGCTCCTTGGCCTTGATCGCGTTGTTGAGGTAGCCGATCAGGGGCGTGTTGACGCTCTCGTAGAGGTTGTCGATACCGAGGAGGTCCTCGATCTTTTCGATCCCCGGCTCGAGGATGCCGACGGTGCGCTTCTTTTCGTCGACCTCGTAGTCGCCCTCGGCCTCGATGCCACGCATCAGGTCGGCGCCGTGGCCCCTCTCCAGTTTGCGGACCATCTTGGCGAACTCGGAGTACCACTTGGTCGGCTGGTCTGCCGGGCCAGAGATGATCAGTGGCGTGCGGGCCTCGTCGATGAGGATCGAGTCGACCTCGTCGACGATGGCGAAGTTGTGGCCACGCTGGACGAGCTCGTCGGTGTTCCACGCCATGTTGTCGCGCAGGTAGTCGAAGCCGAACTCGTTGTTGGTGCCGTAGGTGATGTCCTTGAGGTACTCGGCCCGCCGCTGCTCAGGGTTCATCGACGACAGGATGACGCCGGTCTCGAGACCGAGAGCGCGGTGGACACGACCCATGAGCTCAGCCTGGTACTCGGCCAGGTAGTCGTTGACCGTGACGACGTGCACGCCCTTGCCCTCGATGGCATTGAGGTACGAAGGGAGGGTCGCGACGAGGGTCTTGCCCTCACCGGTCTTCATCTCGGCGACATTGCCCTGGTGCAGGGCTGCACCACCCATGATCTGCACATCGAAGTGGCGCTTGCCGATCGTGCGACGACTCGCTTCGCGCACGGCCGCGAAGGCCTCGGGAAGGAGATCATCGAGCGTCTCGCCATCCTTGAGGCGCTTGCGGAAGACATCGGTCTCAGCGCGCAGCTCGGCGTCAGTGAGCTTCTCGAAGTCCTCCTCGATGGCGTTGACCTGGGCAGCGATGCCTTCGAGCCGCTTGACAATGCGGCCCTCTCCGGCGCGGAGGATGCGCTCGACGATCTTCACGAAACTGAACTCCTGACGTGGTCTATCCGGGCACGGCAGAGCACCGCTGCCCGAAACAGTCTGCTCACAGGCTAATCGTTTGCACGGTCCTCGACGGACGGGGCACCCTGACCCCCATGAACGAGCGGGTCGTACGAGCGGTTCCCTCCGGCATCTTTCCGCAGGTCGTCCCCGTCCTCGGGGACGACCGGATCCGGCTGCGGGCCATGTCAGAGGTGGACCTGCCCCTCGTCGTCGAGCAGAGCCATGACCCCGACAGCGTCCGGTGGACCACCGTCCCCCGGCCCTACGACCTGGACACCGCCCGTGCCTTCCTCTCGCTCCACACCGAGGGCTGGGCCGACGCCGCAGGGACCAAGCACTGGGCGATCGAGGTGCTGCCCCACGATACGGCCGGCGGACTTCCCTTCGCCGGGATCATCGATCTGAGGCCGGATGCGAAGGGAGGGGCCTGGGAGACCGGCTTCGTCCTGCACCCGGGTGCGCGCGGGCGAGGTGTCATGTCGACTGCGCTCCGGCTGGCCGCCACGTGGGCCTTCGACCACGGGGCGCCGAGCCTTTACTGGTTCGCCGAACGCGGCAATTTCGCGTCCTGGCGAGTGGCGCACGCCTGCGGGTTCACTCTCCACTCGACCCTGCCCCACCGCCTCGCCGCTCGCGATGGGTCCGGCACCGACGCTTGGGTCGCCTCGCTGCTGCCGGACCAGCCGATGCTGCCCGCGACCGCGTGGATCGAGTCGCCGCTCATCCAGGACGACGGCCTGCGGTTGCGTGCGATCCGCGACGACGACACGGCGATCGCGGAGCCGCACGACCACCCGCCACACTTCCTGCCGGCACGTGCGGTGCCGACACCGCAGACCTTCGACGACTGGCTGCTGCGTCGGCGTGAGGGCATGTCCTTGGGGAGGAGCATCAACTGGTGCATCGCTGACACGACGACGGATGAGGCGCTCGGCGAGGTCTTGATCTTCGTCCATGACGGCACGCTCGCCGCGGGTGGGACGGCGGAGCTCGGCTACGCGATCCGGCCCAGCGCCCGGGGTCGTGGTCTTGCTCGGCAGGCGGCGCGACTGGCAGCCGACCACGCTCTGCGGCCGGTGGCCGAAGGCGGTCGAGGACTACGGCGACTCGTGGCCCGGACTGCTGCGGACAACGAGGCGAGCAACCGGGTCCTGCGCGGCGCGGGCTTTTCAGTATGGGGACGCGAAGAGGCTGCTGACGCACCCGGCGGAGGCGTCGGGCCGGCGACCCATTGGGAGCGGCTCTCCTGATCAGGGCCCGACGACGTCGGTGAGACCCAACCAGGTCGCCATCTGCCGGAGCTCCTCGCCCAGCTCCCGCGCATCGTCGACTCCCCCTCGGCCCGGCTCCCACGTGACCTGCCGAGCCAGCAGCACACCCGCAGACCGGTCCGCCTTGAGATCCACCCGACCGATGAGGTCGTCGCCGAGCAGGAAGGGCAGCACGTAGTAGCCGTGCACACGCTTGGCTGCCGGTGTGTAGATCTCGATGCGGTAGTGGAAGTCGAAGAGACGCTCCACCCGCGGCCGACACCACACCATGCTGTCGAAGGGAGACAACAGCGCCCTGGCCTGCACCGCCCTGGGCCGCCGGGCGTCGACGTGCAGCCACGCGGGCCGGGACCAGCCCTGCACCGCCACCGGCTCCAGCGCCCCGGTCTGCTCGAGAGTGTCGATCGCCGGTCGGACGTGCCGGCGCTCCAGCCTGAAGTAGTCGGCGAGGTCGGACTCCGTCGCCACGCCCATGGCCAGACCGGAGATGCGGACCAGCTCGACATAGGCGTCCGGCTCCGAGGGTCGGGCAGCCGGATCGAGCCAGACGTGCGCATCCGCCGGCGGCACGACCCGCTCCAGCGCGGCGTACCGGCGCTCGAACTGGGGGGTGCGTCCCGCGGAGGAGATCTCGCCGGCCCAGAAGAGGTACTCGAGTGCGTGCTTGGCCACCGACCAGTTCCAGCCCCAGTGCTCTCGCTCCCCCTCCCGCGTGTGGCCGAGAGCAGCCTCCAGCTCACGCGTGGTCCGAGGTCGCCCTCCTCGGACCTCTGCACGGACGGCAGCAACCACCTCGGGATGCTCTCCGGCCACCTGCTGCATGCCGCCCCAGGAGCCGTCGAGAGCCCGCCTCATCCGCGGGTGCTCCATGAGCGGCCAGGTGCTCGGCGGCATCAGACTCGCCTCGTGCGCCCAGTACTCCACGAGCCGCCGTGGTGCCCGGTCGCGCATCCGGTCCAACAGCCCGGTGTCGTAGGGCCCAAGTCGAGAGAAGAACGGGAGGTACTGGCTGCGGGCCAGCACGTTGACGCTGTCGATCTGCACCAGCCCTACCGTGTCGACCACGCGCTGCAGATCTCGTGTCGTCGGCCCGTGCTGCGGCCTCGGCCGCGCCAGCCCCTGCGCAGCGATCGCGATCCTGCGGGCGGCTCCCGGTGTCAGTGTGCGAGTCACACTCCCAGACTGCCGCACCCCACCGACAACCTGTCCCGACTCATGGGCGAAGCCCGGCCGAAGGACCGCCCGCGAGGGGTGGTCGTCCGAGCCGGGCTTCGTCCTGTGGGGGCGTTCGGCCTTCATCCGCGCCCCAGCCACAGGTGTGTGGTCGGGGCATGGATCACTCACCCCACCGGCACGGTCTCCTCGACCTCGGTGCCGTTGACGTGCTCCTGGACATCGAGGTGGATGACGCCGTAGGACCAGCCGCGTCGGCGGTAGACGACGCTCGGGCGGCCGTTGTCGGAGTCGTGGAAGAGGAAGAAGTCGTGTCCGACGAGCTCCATGCGGCGCACGGCCTCGGCCAGCTGCATCGGCGCCGACTCGTGCACCTTTTCGCGGACCTCGATCGGGCTGTCGCCGATCGTTCCGAACGGATCGGGCTCCTCCGCGGAGTCCTCTGCGGGCAGGTCGGTCGCGAGCGGCTCGGTCAGCTCCGCGGTCGCCTCAGCGACCGACGTGCGACGCCGGCCACGGAGGACATTGCGCTTGTCGTGTGCTCGGCGCAGTCGCTCCAGGAGCTTCTCGACGGCGAGGTCGACGGCGGCTTGGCGGTCGTCGTGACAGGCCTCTGCACGGATCACGGGGCCCTTGGAGCGGCAGGTGATCTCGACACGCTCGCTGGCCTTGGAGCGGCGTGGATTGGGCTCGTGACTCACCATGACCTCGATCCGCTGGACGCGGGGATCGAGTTGCGGGACCTTCGACAACTTCGTGTCGAGGTACTCGCGCAGTCGATCGGAGACGTTGACATTGCGTCCGGTGATGGCAATTTCCACGGAGTCCTCCTGGGGACGTCGGTGATGCGAGTTGTCACGCCTGGCGAGGGCGTCGTGACCGGAGCATCACCTCCCGAGGGGGACGTGCGATCGTCGCGGGCTGCCGCCCGAGGACGTGGAGGGCCCCTGCTCCGCACCGGCTCTTCCGGTCGAGTGAGGGGCCCATGACGACACGTTAGTCCGAGGACGGACATAAAGGTAGGGCGAGCGTGGCCGACCTTCGCTGCGTGACCATGCAGACGGCCATCCCCACGCGCCGCGCCCCCGCGGCCTGCAGTGCACGCTGGCCTTCACTGAGCGTTGCCCCTGAGGTGAGGACGTCGTCGACGAGCACGCAGTCCCGTCCCTGCACCCTCTCCACCTGCCGCACCTGCATGGCCGACCTCAGGTTGGCCTGGCGCCCGGACCGGTCCAGACCTGCTTGGTCGGCTGTGCCGTGGGCCATCGTCAGAGCGGGGGCCACGGCGACTGCCGGGCCCAGGATCCTGGCGACCCGCCTGGTCAGCACCAGCATCGGACGATCGCCGCGTTGACGTACCGCTGCCGGTGACGACGGGATCGGGACGAGCAGGATGGGTTGTTGGCGACCCGCGTCGGGATCGGCCGCGACCGCACGTCCCACCGAGTCCGCGAGCAGACGCGCGAGAGGACCCGTCAGGTCGCGTCGTCCGCCGTCCTTGAAGGACTTCATGAGCCGGGCAGACACCCCTGCATAACGAAGCGTCCCCGAGCACCCCGGCCAGCCCGGCGGAACCGGGCTGGGCGCCACTGCCCCGAGCTGGGACAGCGCCAGCCCTGCCAGCTCTTCACGACAGGTCGGGCAGATCGAGGGCCCCGGCCGGCTGCAGCCTGCACAACTGAGCGGCAGGACGAGGTCCAATGCTGAGCTGAGCACCCGACCGATCTGTGCAGCGTCCACGAGATCAGTCTCGCCGGCCCACGGCGCTGAGCACCCTCGTGGTCACGTCCGGTGGACGACCTCGACCGGTCAGTACCGGCTGTGGATCAGACGCCCGCTGTGACCACGCCGGTGAGCGCCTTGAGCTCCTGCCACCGCCCGCCGGAGCGCTGGAAGACCCGTCCGCCGGCGCTCGTCAGGACGACATCCTTGTCGTCACCGGTCGTCGTGATGCTGACCGCGCCCGGACGCTCAGTCATCGGCTCGACCTGGCCGCCAACGTGCACCAGGTAGGGCTGCAGCACCGCCTGCTTGTCCTGCCGCCCGATGACCGCCAAGGTCGTCGGCCCCACCCAGACCGCCTCGATCATCTCGACGAGCGATGCGCCGACCCGAAAGGTCTGTGGCGAGGTCTTGGTCGGCAGGCCGTTGGCCTGCCGAGCCACCCCCGCGATCTCGAGCCGACTGCCGGCGCCCGGGATCAACTCCGAGATGACGGCGATACGGCTGCCCTCGGGCGAGACGACGGCAGCCTGGACGAGGCGGCTTCCGAGCCACGGCGTCGGGATGTGCTTCGGCGCCGCGGCGTCCTCATCGGTGACGTCGACCGTCGCGTTGATGGCCCACAGTCGATGCCCGCTCTCTCGGCCCAGCCCGGAGCCGCCCACCCACAGGACGCCGCCGTAGTCGTAGCAGGGGTAGGCCATGTCTGCCGCGAAGGAGGCGACCTCCGTGTGGGTGCCGTCCTCGCGGTATCTGACGAGCTCGCTGCCCTTGCCCGAGACGGCGGCGATCTCCTTGCCGTCGAGGCGCAGAGCAAGTCGTGTGGAGCTGGTGGGGATGGGCTCGAACTTCGAGGCTGCGGACTTCATGTGCTGACGAGAGACCGATCCGAGCCGGTCCCCGACGCGTATCAGCTTGGTGCCATGTCGCGCCATGACCACCGGGCTGTTGGTCTGGGTGCGGTCGACGAACCCCAGTTGCTCCGGTGTCGTGAGCGCCTCGGTGATCCCCAGCTTGAGCTCGTTGCCCGACAAGGTGATCACGACCTCGGTGACGGCCGGCAAGGACATCAGGGTCGCGACGAGCTGAGCGGCCAGTGCCTTGCGCGTCGTCGCATCGTCGGCGACCGACTCACTGTCGAGGTCGACCCGTGCCACGCCATCTCTCACCGGCACCGCGTCGACCACCAGTCGGGCGCCGGTGTCCGTGGAGACGGCGTCCTCGAGGTAGTCGGGCACACGTCCCAGCTGCGCCCGCACGAGTCGCGTAGCCAACTGGTCCTGTGGGAACCACCGCTGGTCGACGACGAGGGTGTTCCACCCGATGGCCGGGTAGTGGACGGGGTAGTCGCGGAAGATGAAGCCGACCTCTTGGATCTGCAGGACCCGACCGAAGCCGTCCTCGAGCTGGTCGATCCGCCACTCGCCGTCGATCGCGGTCACGGCGAATTCGAAGATCTGCCACAGATTGGGTGGCGCCACCGAGTAACGACCCTCGGTGTCGATCGTGGCCCTGACGTGGACCTTGGTCCGGTAGGTGTCCGGTTGGCCCTTGACGGCTCGGACCTCCAGCTCCCCACCGTCGTAGATGACCGTCTGGCTGTCGGGGATCCAGGCGCGAGCAAGAGTTTCGGTGAGGTAGGAGCGCGTGATGTCGAGCCGTTGACCGCTCGTGGCCCCGGCATGCAGGAAGCCCAGGATGATCTGCTCGGGCGATGCACCCTCATCCGGCTTGTTGGGGATGCGGTTGAGCGGCACGGGTGCCGCGCCATCGACCTTGAGCCCCGGTCGTACGGTCGAGTCGGAGTCCAGCCCGCACCCGGCGAGCGCCCCGAGGGTGGCCAGGCCCAGCACGGTCCGCCGTGTCGCCTCCCACTCGCTGCTCATCCTGACCTCCCGGGGAGGTCTCCCTCGCGAGGAGTGAGCGGGAGCGGGGAACGCGTGAGTGGCCCACCCGCTGCACAGGGGACGGTGAGACGGAAGCGAGAGCCGGCGCCCGGCTCACCCCACGCCTGCAGCCAACCGTGATGCAGGCGCGCATCCTCGAGCGCGATGGCCAGGCCGAGGCCCGAGCCGCCGGTCGTGCGGGTCCGGGCCGGGTCGGCCCGCCAGAAGCGGTTGAAGACCAGAGATGCCTCACCCGCCTTGAGTCCCACGCCGTGGTCCTGCACGAGGACGGCGGCGGCCTCGTCGTCAGCTGCGACCCACACATCGACGGGACGACCCTCGCCGTGCTCGATGGCGTTGACCACGAGGTTGCGCAGGACTCGCTCGATGCGACGGGCGTCCACCTCGGCCACAGCCGTCTGGCCCGGCCCGCGGTGCACGGTGACATCGCTGCCCCGCGCATCAGCGATGGACGCAGTGGAGTTGACCACCCGGTCGATGATCGCGAAGAGGTCGACGGGGTCCTGCTCCAGGACTGCGGCCCCCGCGTCATAGCGGCTGAGCTCCAGCAGGTCCGCCAGCAGCTCCTCGAAGCGGTCGAGCTCGTCGTGCAGGAGCTCGGTGGACCGACCGGCGACAGCGTCCATCTCGTCCCGGGAAGCGTGCAGCAGGTCGGCCGCCATGCGGATCGTCGTCAGGGGGGTACGCAGCTCGTGGGAGACGTCCGAGACAAACCGCTGCTGCACCCGCGACAGGCCCTCGAGCTGGCGGATCTGGGTCTGCAGGTTGTCAGCCATCTCGTTGAAGGACTGACCGAGCAACGCCAGGTCGTCGTGCCCTCGCGCCGACATCCGCTCGTTGAGGTGGCCCGAGGACAGTCGCTCGGCGGCAGCGGCGGCTCGACGGACCGGGGTGACGATCATGCTCGTCACGATGTAGGCGATGGCGGAGACCAGCGCGATGAGGAAGAGTGCCCCGAGGATGAAGGACCGGGAGATCGTCCCGAGCGTGGCTTCTTCCTGGTCCATCGGGTAGATGAAGTAGATGTCGTACTTGTCCGCGCTCGGCACCTCGACCTGGGACCCGACGACGACGGCCGGGACGGTCTCCGAGTCCGTCGAGCGGCTGGGGAATGAGGTGCCGACGACGTCCGTCGTCGGCCGATCGAGCTCGATGACCATCGTCTGCTGACGGGTCGGGTCGGCCGACACCGCCTGCCGCAGCGCGGTGGGGACCGACTCGAGACTGACGTGATCGGACTCCTCTGACGGGATCCTCAGGTCGGACGAGTTGTCGACGCTCCGGGTGAAGATCACGTACCGGCTCTCGTCCCCTGCTGGAGCCTTCAGGGTGCGGTTGACGAGGTTGCTCGCGAAGACCGGCAGATCTGGGGTGCCCGTGTAGCCGTTGAACCCAGCCTGCGCGTCGTCGGTGAGCTTGCGGGACTCGGCCTGGGCGAGGCTGATCCGGTTGTCGACCAGTCCGTCCGCGATCGACCGGTACATCGTCAGGCTGATGATCGAGACGACGACGAGGCCGAGGAGCAATGTGCTCGTGACCACGCGGAACCGCAGCGACCGACGCCACAGGCCGACCAGTGCCTTGACCTGACGGACGATGAAGCCGTCACCGGACGACACGGGCCCATCCGCAGCGTCCGGGCCTGACGTGTCCGAGGTCTCGGTCTCCTCCGTGACGGGGGCCGAGGACATCGTCAGGACGGTCCTGCCTTGTACCCGACACCCCGAACGGTGACGACGATCTGGGGGTTCTCCGGGTCGTGCTCGATCTTGCTGCGCAGTCGTTGCACGTGCACATTGACCAGGCGGGTGTCGCCGGCGTGCCGGTAGCCCCACACCTGCTCGAGGAGCACCTCACGACTGAAGACCTGCCACGGCTTGCGCGCCAGGGCCACGAGCAGGTCGAACTCCAAAGGGGTCAACCCCAGGGACTGCTCGCCCCGCTTGACGGAGTGTCCGGCGACATCGATCACCAGGTCGCCGATGGTCAGCCGCTCGGGCTCCGGCTCATCTCCGCGACGCAGTCGGGCACGCAGTCGAGCGATGAGCTCCTGCGGCTTGAAGGGCTTGACGATGTAGTCGTCCGCGCCTGACTCGAGACCCACGACGACGTCGACGGTGTCGGTGCGCGCGGTCAGCATCACGATCGGCACCCCGGACTCCTGACGCAGCCGTCGGCAGATCTCGATGCCGTCCATGCCCGGGAGCATGACGTCGAGCAGCACGAGGTCGGGACGAGCCTCATGGAAGGCGTCGATCGCGCGAGCGCCGTCTGCGACGTGCGCGACGTCGAGGCCCTCCTTGCGCAGGACGATCCCGAGCATCTCGGCCAGCGCCTGGTCGTCGTCGACGACGAGGACACGTCCCTTCACGACAGTTCCCTTCCCACGTGTACACCTGTTCGCCAATCATCACACAGGGCAGCTGCCCCGCCCTGCAGCCGTGGCCGATAGTGTGTGGCGCGAGGCCCGCGACCGGGTCTGCGGACGAGGGAGCCGTACCCGCACCACGACAAGACGGACTCACTGAGGAGTCCCATGTCCTGGATCGTGCTGGTCGTCTCGGGGATGCTCGAGGCCGTCTGGGCCAGCGCCCTGGCCGCCTCCCGGGGGTTCACCCGGCCCGTCGCCTCGGCCGTCTTCGTCATCTCACTGACCGCCAGCATGCTCGGCTTGGCCCGGGCGATGACGGGCATCCCCACCGGGACCGCGTATGCGGTCTGGGTCGGGATCGGCGCCACCCTTACCGTCGCGTGGTCCATGGCGAAGGGGGATGAGCTCGCCTCCTTCGCCCGGCTGGCACTCCTCGCCCTGCTCGTCGGGTGCGTCGTCGGCCTGAAGGTGGTGGCCTGACATGCCGTGGGCGATCCTGCTGCTCAGCGCCATCCTCGAGGCCGTGTGGGCCACGGCGCTCGGCCACTCCGACGGCTTCAGCAATCCCGTGGCGACGGCCGTCTTCCTCACCGCGCTGGCGCTCAGCATGAGTGGCTTGGGTTTCGCCGTGCGCACCATCCCGATCGGCACGGGCTACGCCGTCTGGACCGGGGTCGGCGCCGCCCTCACCGTCACCTGGGCCATGGCGACCGGTGACGAGCCCTTCTCCCCCACCAAGGCCCTCTTGCTCGCCGGCATCATCGCCGCCGTCATCGGCCTCAAGCTGGTCCCCTCCCACCCCAGGGACTGACGCCGTCGTCCTGAGGCGTCGATAGATCGGCCCGAAACACCGAGGGGCGACGGAGCAAGAAGAGGCCCAGGGCCGTTGTGGCGCGACTCAACGGGCCCTGGGCCTCGCAATCCAGTTCGACCACGCGGGCCGTGCTGGACCGAGAGAAGACTCAGTACCGGTAGTGCTCCGGCTTGTACGGGCCGGCGACGTCGACGCCGAGGTACTCGGCCTGGGCCTTGGTCAGCTCGGTCAGCTCGACACCGAGGGCGTCGAGGTGCAGGCGCGCGACCTTCTCGTCGAGGTGCTTGGGCAGCGTGGTGACGGTCGGGTTGCCCTTGTCGTCGACGTACTCCTCGGCCTTGCTGAAGAGCTCGATCTGGGCGATCGTCTGGTCCGCGAAGGAGTTGCTCATGACGAAGCTCGGGTGTCCGGTCGCGTTGCCGAGGTTCATCAGACGCCCCTCGGACAGCACGATGATCGAGGTGCCGTCGGCGAAGGTCCATTCGTGGACCTGTGCCTTGATCTCGGTCTTGGTGATGCCCTCGGTGCGAGCGAGGCCGGCCATGTCGATCTCGTTGTCGAAGTGACCGATGTTGGACACGATCGCCTTGTTCTTCATCGCAGCCATGTGGTCCGCGGTGATGACGTCGTAGCACCCGGTGGTCGTGACGAAGATGTCGCCGTACTCGGCAGCCTTCTCCATGGTCGTGACCTGGAAGCCGTCCATGGCGGCCTGCAGCGCACAGATCGGGTCGACCTCGGTGACGACGACGCGAGCGCCCTGACCGGAGAGCGCGGCCGAGACGCCCTTGCCCACGTCTCCGTAGCCGGCGACGACGGCGACCTTGCCACCGACGAGGACGTCCGTGGCGCGGTTGAGTCCGTCGAGGACCGAGTGGCGGGTCCCGTACTTGTTGTCGAACTTGGACTTGGTGACCGCGTCGTTGACGTTGATCGCCGGGAAGAGCAGCTCCCCGGCCTCGGCCAGCTGGTACAGGCGGTGGACGCCCGTGGTGGTCTCCTCGGTGACGCCCTTGATGTTGGCGGCGACCTTGGTCCACTTCTGCGGGTCGGTCTCCAGGGTGCGGCGCACGAGCGCCTTGACGACGGTGAACTCCTCGGGGTCATCCTCCGTCGTGGGCGGCACCTGGCCGGCCAGCTCCCATGCACGCCCGTTGTGGACGAGCATCGTGGCGTCGCCACCATCGTCGAGGATCATGTTGGGCGCGGCGTCGTCGGGCCAGGTGAGGATCTGCTCGGTGCAGTCCCAGTACTCCTCGAGGCTCTCGCCCTTCCAGGCGAAGACCGGGACGCCCTGGGGGTCCTCGGGGGTGCCGGCGCCGACGACGATGGCCGCAGCGGCCTCGTCCTGCGTCGAGTAGATGTTGCAGCTGGCCCAGCGCACCTCGGCGCCCAGAGCGGTGAGGGTCTCGATGAGGACCGCGGTCTGCACGGTCATGTGCAGCGAGCCGGCGATCTTCGCACCCTTGAGGGGCTGCGACTCCGCAAACTCCTCGCGGATGCTCATCAGGCCGGGCATCTCGTGCTCGGCGAGGCGGATCTGGTGACGGCCGGCCTCGGCGAGGCCCAGGTCGGCGACCTTGTAGTCGAAGGACACGTGAAAACTCCTGTGACAGGTGGGGTGTGGACCCGGCGCGGCCCTTCTGGGCTCTCGCGGGTCATCACCCACGCCGGCACCCAGCAGTCTAGGGGCTCGGCGAGCCCGAGTCCCATCCGCGCGAACCAGGGGCCCCTCGTTGGGAGATGCCCCTCACCATGCGCAGCTCGTCCGCGCCCAGGCGCTCGTCGTGCTTGAGCGCCCCGTCGGGCGCGAAACCCGCCTTGCGATAAAAGGCGATGGCCCGATCGTTGCCCCTCACCACCCACAGGTGCGCGGCAGCGGACGAAGGGAGGACCGCGGCCAGCAGTCGCAGGGCCACCCCGCACCCGTGGTGCTCGGGCGCCACGTATAGGGACCACAGCTCGATGGTCGTCGGCGGGTTCGCGTCCCTCGGTGGCCCCGTCGTAGCCCACGCGATGGCCGTGCCGCGCTCGTCATGCGCCACGAGGGTGCGCGCCCCCTCGGGCGAGACCCCGGCGCTCTCATGGGCAGCCGCCCGGTCACGCCAGACCCCGATGTTGGTCTGGTCATCCCGCGCCGCCAGAACTTCCGGCGGCAGCAGCCCTGCATAGGTCAGTCGCCACAAGCTGTTCTGCAGCACCGCGATCGTCTCCGCGTCCTCGACACGGAGCGCAGCGAGCGGCAGATCCGACGGAGCCATCTCAGTGGGCCGCGGCTTCTTCCCCTTCGTGCTTCTTGCCGAAGGGCAGGACATGCATGACCGCGACGACGACCGCGCCCACGAGCGAGCCGAGGATCGCGGAGGAGACCGTGTTGGTCAGCCAGCCGAGGACTCCCCCGAGTGCCCCGGTCGCGTCGTGGACGGCCACCTCGAGGTGGTGGACGAACTCATAGGGCTGCGGCAGCCAGCCGGTCTCCTCGAGGCCGACGAGGATGATGTGCCCGCCCACCCAGAGCATCGCGGCGACACCGACGACGGACAGCACGGTGAGCAGCTTGGGCATGCCGTTGACGAGACCGCGACCAACGCGCTGCGACAGACCTGACTCGCGCTGGGACAGGGCCAGACCGATGTCGTCCATCTTCACGATGAGGCCCACGGTTCCGTAGACGACGAGCGTGATGACGATCGCCACGACGATCATGACGGCGAGCAGGTACCAGAAGGAGTCGTTGAGCCCCTCGTCGAGGACGGCCTTGAGCGAGATGACCATGATCTCGGCCGAGAGGATGAAGTCGGTCGTCACGGCGCCCTTGACGATCGTGTCCTCGCCGGCGGCCGCTGCGTCCTCCTCGGCCGCGTGCCCGTGGCCCGAGAGCTTCTCCCAGATCTTCTCCGCGCCCTCGAAGCACAGATAGGTGCCACCGAGCATGAGCAGCGGCGACAGCAGCCACGGGATGAAGGCGTTGAGCAGCAGGATCGCCGGGACGATGAAGACGAGCTTGTTGCGCAGCGAACCGATGGTGATCCGCTTGATGATCGGCAACTCACGCTTGGGGTCGATCCCCTCGACGTAGCGCGGCGTCACCGCGGTGTCGTCGACGACGACACCGGCGGCCTTGACGCTGGCCCTGCCCGAGGCAGCAGCCACGTCGTCGATGGACGCCGCCGCAGCTCGCGCCAGGACGGAGATGTCGTCCAGCAGGGCGAAAAGGCCGCCGCTCATCGGATGGGGCCTGCGGTCGCGTAGGTCGTCAGCACGGGCACAGCGTAGTAGCGGCAATGACGCCGAGGCGCCATCACGCCGCGGGCGGCGACTCGAGGACGTCCTCGGCCGGGTTGAGCTCGAGGCCCAGCAGCGCGTTCTCGACCACCTCGGTCAGTGCCGGGTGGATCCAGTACTGACCACGGACCATCTCGGCGACCGGCTGGTCGAAGGCCATCATCTGGATGAGCGGCTGGATGAGCGTGGAGGCCTGGGGTCCGATGAGGTGCCCGCCGACGAGATGTCCCGTGCGCCGGTCGGCGATGACCTTGCACAGGCTCGACGTGTCCTCCATGGCCCAGCCATAGGCGGTGTCGCCGTACGCCTGCACCTTGACGGTCACGTCGATCCCCTGCTCCACGGCCTCGGCCTGTGTGAGGCCCACCGAGGCGATCTGTGGATGGGTGAAGACGGCAGCCGGGACGGCGCCATGGTCGAAGACGTGCAGGTCGTCCGGGTGGGCGAGGTTGTGCGCGACCGCACGGGCCTCCTGGTTGGCGACGTGCTTGAGCTGGAAGGGGGAGCTGGCGTCCCCGAGGGACCACACCCCTGCGGCGGTGGTCCGGCCGTACTCGTCGACGACGACCCTGCCGTCGTCGTGGAGGTCGACCCCTGCGTGCTCCAGCCCGAGGTCGCCGGTGCTCGGCGCGCGACCGGTGGCGACGAGGACCACGTCGGTCTCGACCGTCGACCCGTCGGAGAGGGTGGCGGTGATGCCGCCCTCGTCACGGATGAGGTCCGTGACGGTGGCCCCGGTGCGCACGTCCCACTGCTCCAGGGCGGCGGCGGTGAAGGCACGGGAGATGTCCTCGTCGAGGTGACGCAGCAGGGCGTCACTGCGCACCGCGATGACCACCTCGCTGCCGAAGGCGGAGAAGACGTGCGCCATCTCTGCGGCGATGTACCCACCACCGATGACGAGCATCCGGCGGGGCAGGTCCGGCAGTCGCATGACGGTGTCGGAGGTGTGCAGGGTGATCCCGGCCCGCTCGGCCGACCGGCTCAGCTCGTCCGGGATGACGGCCTGCGCGCCTGTCGCGATGACGACCTGGCCGGCCCGCACCTCCTGCGTGCTGCCGTCGGGCATCTCGACGGACAGGGTCCGCGGCCCGGTGAAGCGGGCGTGGCCCCGCAGCAGCTCGACGCCCTCGCCATCGCGGCGGTAGGTCTCCCCCGCCTCGGCGATGGGGTCGATGCGGCCGAAGACCCGATCGCGCACGTCGGTGAAGCGCACCCCCTGGAGGACGGCGTCGACACCGAGGGGCCCCCCTTCGCGCACGGTCGTGGCGACCTCGGCGACGTGGACGTACATCTTCGTCGGGATGCACCCGACGTTGAGGCACGTCCCGCCGAAGACATCGCCTCCTTCGATCACGGCGAAGGTGCGATCCGCCAGGTCATCGGTGAGCAGGCTGTTGCCCGATCCGCTGCCGATGACGGCGATGTCGACGTCGATCACTCTGTTGCCTTCCGTGGGAGGTGCAGGTCGGAGAGTCCGGGGACCGCTGCCGGGTCGAGCCCGTGGCCGATCGCGAGGTAGGCCGCGGCGAAGTCGGTCAGGACGACCATCTCGGCCAGCCGCTCCAGGTCGTGGCCGGGAGATGACATGTGCTCGAGCACCCGCACGCCGGACGAGGCCGCGTGGTCGGCCACCGACTGGGCGGTGTTGTGACGCTCGTGCTCGGCAGGGTCGCCCTCTGCGGAGGGCACGGGGTCACGCAGCAGCACCAGACCCAAGGTGGGTCCGCTCGGCCCGTCCAGGTAGGGGTCCGCGAAGATGTCGTGGGCTCCGCCGCCAGTGCGCGCAGGGCTGGCGTAGGGACCCGAGAGGCAGGCGACGACCTGGGCTGCGGCATCAGGCAGCCGCCCCCACGTCGCGGGAGTGCGGGCGGTCCGAGCCAGCATGGCGCTCGCCCGCCGGGCCGCCACACCGGTGACTGGGCCGTCCCCGAGGACGACGGGGGTCAGGGCCGACAGGTCCAGCGCGAGCATCTTGGCAGGGTTGACGAAGTACTCCGCGTCCGGCCGGAAGCGCTCCGCCTGCTCGTCGAGCCGGTCCGCGACCGCCGACAGGACCGCGGGACGGATGTCGATGACTCCGCAGGCACTGATGGCCAGGATTGCGCGAGCGACCATGCCCCACAACGCCGTCCGCGAGTGGCTGACCTCCGGGCGGATCGGCAGGTGGACCCCGTGCGCGGCCGCCGACGCCGCCGCCAGTGGGCTGTCCGCGGCCCCGATCGTCAGGACGTGCGCCCCACGGCGGGCTGCCTCACGCGCTTGACGCACGGGATCTTCGGCGCGGCCGGACAGGGAGATCGCGACGACGAGGTCGAGCGGGCCCACCCAGCCCGGCAGCGGACCGGAGCCGTCGCAGGTCAGCAGCACGGGGCCACTGCGCGAGATGAGCAGGTCGAGCACCGTGCTGACGCTGTCGGCCCCGCCGACGGCAGCGACGTGCACGGCGCGGGGTCGCTCGCCCCCGGCCACCCTCGTCAGGTCGCTCTCGCTGGCGAGGGAGAGCGCCTCCCGCACCTGGGCACCCGCGCCCGCGAGGGCGCGCAGCAGGTCGCTCCGGTCGACGGCGTGACGGCGCCCTTCGTCGTCGAGCAGTGTCTCGTCGAAGGGGGCCATGGTCGCCTCAGACCCTCGGCCGGGCCTCGTCGACGAGGAGGACCGGGATCCCGTCCTCCACGCGGTAGGCCAGACCGCAGTCCGGCCCCGTGCACACGAGCTCGGGCCCGCCAGAGCCCGTCTCGTCACGCAGCTCGGCTCGGCAGGCAGGGCAGCGCAGGATCTCGCGCAACCAGGGTTCGATCGTGGACTCGCTCATCTCAGGCCTCTCGGATCATCGTCAGGACATCGTCGCGCACTCGGGCCATCGTCGTCTCGTCGGCGGCCTCGACATTGAGCCGGAGCAAGGGCTCGGTGTTGCTCGGACGCAGGTTGATCCACCACATGGGCTCACCAGCCGCTCCGGAGCGGGTGATCGTCAGACCGTCGAGCTCGTCGACGACCGTCTCGTCCGTGGCCCACCGCTCCCGGACCAGCTGCGTGATCGCCGCGGCATCGGTGACCGTCGAGTTGATCTCCCCGCTGGCGACATACCGCTCGAAGGGGGCCATGACCTCGCTGAGCGGCGCATCGGTCTCCCCGAGCGCGGCCAGCACGTGCATGGCGGCGAGCATGCCGGTGTCGGCGAACCAGAAGTCACGGAAGTAGTAGTGGGCTGAGTGCTCGCCACCGAAGACGGCGTCGTGCTCGCTCATGACCGCCTTGACGTAGGAGTGACCGACCCGGGTGCGCACCGGGCGGGCTCCGTCCTCGCAGATGATCTCCGGCACGGCTGCGGACGTGATGGCGTTGTGCACGATCGCCACGTCGGCGGCCGAACGACCGGCCGCGACCTCGCGGGCGATCTCACGCCGGGCGATCATCGCGGTGATCGCGCTCGGGCTCACCGGGTCGCCCTTTTCGTCGACGACGAAACAGCGATCGGCATCCCCGTCGAAGGCGATGCCGATGTCAGCCCCGTGGGAGCGCACGCGCTCCTGGAGGTCGAGCAGGTTCTTGGGGTCGAGAGGATTGGCCTCGTGGTTGGGGAAGGTGCCGTCCAGCTCGAAGTACATCGGGTCGATCGTCAGTGGTAGCTCGGGCAGCCCCGAGCCCGTGCCCAGGACAGCCGGCACGGTCAAGCCCCCCATGCCGTTGCCGGCATCGACGCTCACGCGCAGCGGGCGACTGCGCGACAGGTCGACCAGCCCACGCAGGAAGCCTGCGTAGTCCGCAAGGACGTCGCGCTGCGTGATCGTGCCGGGTCGCACACCGTCGAAGGCGGACACGCCCGCATCGAGGTGCTGCTGGGCCAGGTCCCGGATCTGGGCCAGTCCTGTCTCCTGCCCCACGGGTCGGGCACCGCTGCGACAGAACTTGATCCCGTTGTACTGCGCAGGGTTGTGGCTCGCCGTGAACATCGCCCCGGGGAGCCCTAGCGCGCCGCTCGCGTAGTAGAGGCCATCCGTGCTCGCCAGACCGATGAGGACGACATCGACGCCACGCGCGCAGATGCCGCGCGCCAGAGCGTCCACCAGCTCGGGAGAGCTGGGCCGCATGTCGTGGCCGATGACGACGGCGGAGGCGCCGTCAGCGAGTGCGACGACCTCGGCGAAGGCCGCACCCAGGGCATGTGCCACATCGATGTTGAGCTGATCGGGCACGACGCCACGGACGTCATAGGCCTTGACGAAGTCAGAGAGCTTGGTGGTCACACCGTCAGCCTAGTTTGCCGCGGGACCGGCTCCGCCCCACCCCGGAGGGCGCCTCAGTCGCGGTCGCGCAGGACACGCAGGTGACCGCGGCGGCCGGTCTCGGTGACGCTCGACGGCTCAGGTCGGGCGCTCGTGGCCACGTGCGCGGTCCGCTGGGAGTCGGTTGCCGGCTCGGGTCGCTTGCGCACCGCTTCGGCGATGGCGACGAGGTCGTCGAAGGTCGCCGGAGCGGGCTGGTCGATGGCCAGCCGGACCACGTCCCACCCGCGCGGAGCGGTGAGCCGCTGCGCGTGGTCCTCGCACAGGTCGTAGGCGTGTGGCTCGGCATAGGTGGCGAGGGGACCGAGGACGACGGTGGAGTCGGAGTACACGTAGGTGAGGGTCCCGGCTGCGGGGCGCGCACACGCGGCGCGGGAGCACTGGCGGGAGAGGGTCACCCGTGCAGGCTAGGCCACGTCGCTCCCGATCGGCGAAGGCACGCCGTGGCAGGGGCTCTACGATCGGACAGGTGAGTCGTCATCGGGATCGTCGTGGCCGGGGCCTGCGCGGGCCACTGGCCGAGCCCTCGGTGCCCGCCATGGTGACCCGCTCCCAGGCATTCGACGATCTGGTGGCCGACACGGCCCAGCGATTTCGGAATGTCCTCGGACGCCGATGGTCTGCGGTGGAGTTCGCCGTGGAGGACGTGCCCCCGTCGGATCCGGCTGGCTGGGAGGAGGCCGTGCCGTTGGCGCGGCTCTGGCCCGCCCAGGGCAACCTCCCCGCTCGGATCGTCATCTACCGACGCCCAGTCGAGACCGCCGCGCGGGGAGGCGAGCACGTCGACCTGGTGCACGAGGTCATGGTCGAGCAAGTGGCTCTCCTGCTCGGCGTGGACCCCGGTGAGGTGGACCCGGACCGCCGATAGACCAATGGCTGCCCGTCGGGTCAGCGGGCCTGCGTCACCGGCACATCACGCACGGAGACCCGCGCCGGGAGGACGGGGACCGACGTGGCCATGGCCTTGGGGCCCCCGTCGCGCCCCAGGAACAGCGCCGAGGCATGGACGCGACCGGACCTCGGTCGCACCCAGACCGCACTCGCGCTCGAGCTCTTGACCGCGAGCGCGGCGCTGCGGTCCTCCTCGAGCTCGATCCGCTCCGTCGTGACAGCACCGTCGTCGAGCACCAGCACGTCGACACTGGCGGGGCCTTCGGTCGCCGTGATGTCGACGGCACGCTGGACGTCCGCAGGGGCAGCGGGGAGGGCGACGCCGCCCAGACCGCTGAAGGAGGGGGTCGCCACGGACCACGCCATGTCGGACCTGCCCGAGCCATCGGTCGTGGTCACATGGGCGGCCGCCACGACCGGCTCGTCCGACTCGACGACCCAGCTGTGCACCCCGCCGCCACCGGCAGGCAGGTCGACATCGACGACCTCGTTGGCAGGGATCGTCACGACCTTGACCCCGCGCGACGGGTCATCACCCAGGCGTCGGATCTGGACGACGGCGTCCCGCGTGCCGGGCGCAGCCAGGACCATCCCGCGGCTGCTTCCCCGCGCATTTCCGGGCAGGACGAGCCGCGTGGCCGGCGCCATCGTCGGTGAGACGGTCTCGACACCGGCCGGGGTCAGCCCGTCGAGGTGGTTGTCGACGATCGTCGGGACGACGAGACCGCCCGTGGCCGTCACGTGCACGGCCTGGGGCGCGCTGGTCCCACCGATCGCGTCGAGCAGAACGACCTCGCGGCCGTGCGCGGGGACGACGACCGAGCGGTCTGGGGAGTCGGTCTGTGTGGTCCCCACGACGTCCAGCCGCGCGGTCACGGCATTGCCGCCGGGGTTGACGAGCACCAGGCGCTCCTGACGCCCTCGCTCGCCACCACCGGCCACCAGCCACGCGTCCGCGGTCGGGGCCAGGCAGGGCGTCGCCGCCAAGCCTCGGACCCGCTTGCCGGAGGCGGTGAAGCTCTGGGTCGCCTCGAGCCCCGGCGCATGGTCTGCCGTCCCCCGTACCCGCTGGGGCTGCTCGTCGAGAGAGTCGACGTCTGCGCTCGTCGGCCCGCTGCGCGGCTTGCTGTCCGAGGTGTCCGGCGTGACGGCACCCAGGTCATCGATCGTGATCTCACCGGGCTCCTGCGACGGCGTGACCAGGCCGTCGAGGACCTTGTCCGGGGCTGCATGGGCTGCGACACCACCGGTCACGTCGACACGCGGGGTTCCCTTGTCGCCTCCCTTGAAGGGGTCTCCCGGACAGAAGGAGGTCGTGAGCGACGCGGCGATCCGTGCCCCGTCGGACGACGTGTCCAGCTGCGCGGGCGCGGCACCGATGTGCCCGGCCCCGATGACCACACCGGCCGCTGCTGCAGCCACGACACCGACGCGCCCGGCACCATGCACCCATCCCCCGGAGGGCCGCCGCCTGCTCATCGCTTCTCCTCGGGGTCGGGACGTCGTTCCATCGGCAGTGCGAGGTAGAGCGCGAGGACGAGGGCCAAGCCCTGGATGAACTTCCAGACTGCGTGCCCAGCGCCCACGTCGATGCTCACTTCGTCCGTCCCGTCCGGCAGCTCGTAGGTCGGGATCGCGCTGTGCGTCTGGGCCTGCACGAGCCTGCCGTCCGCGCGCACTCGGGCGCGGTCGCTCCAGTCGAGGGACTCCGCCACGACGAGCTGATCCGCGGCGGGCACGTGGACCGCGCCGTCGGTGTCGGCGTGGCTCCGCGTGGGGACGGGGTGGCTCGACCGCGCGGACGTCACGCGGACACGGGAGGGCATCTCCCCCGCCGTGACCGGGGAGCGCACGGCCCAGGTGGTCGTTCCCGTACTCGACCCGAGTCGAGCCAGGCCGGGCGCAGCGTCGACGAGTCGCCGCTGTGCCTCGGTGGGCGTGACGACCACGAGGTGGGAGACGCCGTGCCGAGCGAGTACATCGCCCGGGACCTGCTCCCCTTCGCCCTCTCCCAGCATCTGGGCCACGGCGGAGGCGACCTCTTCCTCGCCCGGCACCGGCGGCTGGGGCATCGGCAGATCCCTCACGAGGGGGCCCGGCTCGGAGCCCATCAGGCGGTAGCTGATGCCCTCGTCGCTCGCCTCGATGACGAGCGCGCGTGAGGCTCGAGGGCTCTCCGCTGCACCCGTGGCCACCATGGGTCGGGGGTCCTTCCACGTCGTCAGGTCGTCGCCGTACGAGTGCTGCGCCACCATGACGCCGCTGCCAATCGCCGCGACCGGCAGCACCATCGCCGGGAGCAGGAGCCACCGGCGGCGCCCGCCATCACGCAGCCCGTGCGGCAGCACGTCTGCCACGACGAGGACCGCCACCACGGCTGCACCGACCATGAGGATCTGGCCGGTCCCGACCCAGGGGGTGATGGCAGCGCCTGCGTCAGCGCCCCCAGCGGGTCGATGCCCGATGACGACGTGTGGAGCGCCGAGGGCCCATCCGAGGCCCACGAGCGCGACCACTGCCGCACCCCATGATGCGGGGCGCCGGCCGGGGACGAGCAGGGCGAGCAGACCGAGAGCGAGGATGGCCGCCGTCCACCAGGTCGTGACGGCACCGCCCGACAGCTGCCCGAGCGCGAGCATGCCCGCAGAGCCGGCCTCGGGCGTGTCCGTCAGGCCCCACCCGGCGAGGATGCGGCGGGGCTGGGACTGGAGGGTCAACAACCACGGCCCGGCGAGGAGAAGGGGGACGGCCACCAGCGCGATCCCCCGCCACCGGCGCCGGTTGTCGCCGATGAGCAGCAGGCCGAGGCCGATGGCGATGATCACCACCCCGACGGAGGGCGCCACTGTCGCGAGCAGCGCGCCCCAGAGCGCGGTGCGCACGGAGTCGCTGAAGCTGGTAGTGCGCCGGGAGGCGCGCACGAGCCCGGCGGCGACACGGGGCATCAGCACGAGGACGCAGAGGGCGCCGATGCGTCCTTCGCCGACGGCCATCGCAGCGGGCGCGGACGTGACCCACGCGAGCGCGCCCGCAGCCCGCAGCCATCGGCGGTCGGAGAAGGTGCGGGAGGTTCTCCACGCGACGACGGCGGCCATGGGGAGGGCACCCACCACGAGGAGCGAGAGCACCACTCCTGCGGGTGAGTGAGCGGCCCCCAGGCCGGGGACCCAGGCGATGATCTTGCTCAGCAACGCCAGCACGACGAGGGCAGGGCTCTGCTCTCCCGCACTGCCCCAGCCGGAACCATGCCAGGACATCCACCACGAGTCCCACAGCTGCCCAGCGGTCGCCCGACCTCCGAGCAGCTCACCGCCCACGAGTCCGGAGTCGACGCGGTGGCGCAGCTCGCCGGTGATGTGGCGGGCTGACCACGCCGACATGGCGACCGTGACGAGGAGCAGCCATGGGAGCGGATGGTTGAGCCATCCGCCGCCCCGCTCCACCTCGAGCGAGCGAGCCTCGATCCCGCCGTCGCGGTCCACGGACCCTCGGGCGTCATCGACCAGCCGTCGGCGGGCATCACGGCCGGGAACGAACAGTGCCTTGAGGTCGCTGCGGGCCACTTCGCGTGGCGCGCGTCCCCGCAGGCGGGAGCGCAGCGTGCGCACGTCGAGGGCAGCCGGCAGGCTCGCCAGCTCGTCGGCGCCCATGCCGGGTCGCTTGAGCACCATCAGGCCGAGCCCGGTGACGAGGCTGCTCACGGCGATCCACAGAGCAAGGAAGGGAGCGGCCGTGATGTGGGCGCGCGCCAGCGCGGCACGGCGCGCCTGTCGCCGGTGGCTGGTCGTAGGGCGCCGCTCGGCGGCCGTCGGGTGGACGGCGACGCGCGCGTCCGGGACGAGCACCACTCGACGGCCCGCACGCTGCGAGCGCCAGCCCAGATCGAGGTCACCGCCGAGGTCGCCGAGCGTCGGGTCGTGCCCGTCCAGGGACTCGTAGGTCTCTCGGTCGAGCAGAAGTCCGTCCAAGGGTGCCGCGATCGCATCGACATCGGCGTCGTGCTGGCCCTGGTCCGTCGTGCCGGCGACCGGGTCGGGGACGATCCGCCCTGTGCGGGTCACCTGGAGGCCGAGCCGCACGATGCGTGAGGGGTCGCTCTCGTCGACGAGCTTGGGACCGGCCATCCCGACACCACGACCGGTGGCGGCGATCAGTCGCCGCAGGGCCTCGGGGTGAGGGCGGGAGCGTGAGGTGAGCACCCACACGAGGTCTCGGCCGACCGTCGCACGGGGTAGCCGCTCGACCATCGCCGGCAGGATCCGGCGGATGCCACGGCGTGGCCCCAGCGTGCTCGTCAGAACGTCGATACCCGCGTCGTCCACCGGCTGGAGCAGATCGCTCGTGTCGCCCAGCCCGTCCAGGGCACCGTCGACGAGGAGGAGTCGATCGGGGAGACGGTCCTGCGCGAGGAGGGCGCTCAGGGCCTGTCCGGCATCTTCTCTGGTGCGCGCCACGACGACCGCGGTGACGGTCACCGGAGGTGCTGTCGTCCGCCGCGAAGGTGAGGCGGAGGTCGGCGTGGGGCTGGGCTGCGTCACGACCTCGCCAACAGTCAGACTGCGCGCTTCTTGAGCTTGCGGCGCTCCCGCTCGGACAATCCGCCCCAGATACCGAAGCGCTCGTCGTGCGCCAGGGCGTACTCGAGGCACTCCTGTCGCACCTCGCACCCGACGCAGACCTTTTTGGCCTCGCGCGTGGATCCACCCTTTTCAGGGAAAAACGCCTCCGGATCCGTCTGAGCACAGAGCGATCGCTCCTGCCATGACATCTCCGACGACTCGTCGGTGGCCTCGCCACCCATGATCAACTGAAGTTCGTGCATGGTCCCTCCTCGACCTCGGCACCCGACCCTGTCCTTCATGTCCTCACCGATGAACTCGGCGGTGACATGTCTGTAATTACATGCGTGTCATGCGTGCGTCGTCAAGCCGAGCAGGCTATGGAGTCTGCGAACGGTATGCCGGATGCGACGCAGTCAGGCCGGGCTGCGACCATGTGCGCATGCGCATCACCGTCATCTCCGGTGGGATCACCGGAGCCCATTTCGTCCGCGGCCTCGTCGAGCACCTCGAGGACTCTCCCGATGAGACGGAGGTCACGGCGGTCGTCAACACCGGCGATGACATCTCGCTCTGGGGTCTGCGCGTGTGCCCGGACATCGACTCGCTCCTCACCCAGCTGTCGGATGACGCGTCAGGCGACTCCACGACGGTCGCCGACGAGCTGGCCTCCCTCGACGTGTACCCGCAGTGGTACCCGGTGAGCGACCGCGAGATGGCCACCCACCTCGCCCGCACCGCGTGGCTCGGTCAGGGAGCGACCCTCAGCGAGGTCTCCGCGCGCCTGGCCACACAGCGCGGACTCTCGACGCGTGGTGTCCGGCTGCTTCCCATGAGCGATGTCCCCGTCGAGACCCACGCGGTCCTCGAGAGCGAGCAGGAGCAGCAGGCAGTCCACGTCCAGCAGTGGCGACACGAGCTGGGCTCGCCCCCGGCGACCCGCTTCGTCGTCGCCGGCATGGATCGCGCAGTCGCCGCGCCGGGAGTGCTCGACGCCCTGCGCGAGACCGACCTCGTCCTCCTGGCTCCCGCCGACCCCGTCCTCGCGACCGGCATCGTCCTCGGCGTGCCCGGGGTACGTGACGCCCTCCGTGGCACCTCCGCCCCGATCGTCGGCATCACCCCCGAGCTCGACGACCTCGGCCCGTCGCTCGCGGCCGTCGGCCTCGACCCCACCGCCGCCGGCATCGCCTCGCTCTACCGCGACCTGCGCGTCACCTGGCTCGCCGCGGACGCCACCCCAGCCGACGTCCTCGCCTCGGTCTGAAGCACACAGCGTGGCCAGTTCTCGTCCGTCGCGGACGACGACCGGGGCGGCCCTAAGGACGAAGCCGGCGCGTCTCCCTCTGGCTCACGCCGGTCGACCAGCCGGCTTCGCCCATGAGTCGGGCCACCCCGGTGTCGTCCGCTCCTTCAGCCAGCCGTCCGCTCCGTCGGTCAGGCCCGAGCGCGTCAGAACCGCGTCGGCAGGTGCGTCGGCAGGGACCGCCGCGGTCCGCGGCGCGGTCGGTGACCGGCGGTGGCCACGATGATGCGCTGCGCCCGGTACCGCTGCCCGGCGTAGGGCTCGAGCAGCTCGGCCATCCGGGCGTCGTCGCCGACCTCACCGTCGAGCGCCAGGGTCACGTCCTTGGCGACGTGGTAGTCGCCGAAGCTGGGCGAGTCGGGGTCCCCGAGGGCCCGCTGGGCGACCTCCGCGGCCGTCCAGACGCCGATGCCGGGCAGTGAGCGCATCCGCAGGTGGGCCTGCTCGAGGGACAGGTCCGCGCACTCGTCGAGGCGTCCTGCCACCCGCATGGTTGTGACGATGACGCGCGACCTGGCTCCGTCGACGCCGGCCCGCAGCCAGGCCCACGAGGGGATCTGCGTCCAGTGCGCGGGGCTGGGCGGGCAGACCAGGCCCCGTTCCTCGCCAGGCCCTGGTGCCGGCGTGCCGAAGCGGCGCACGAGCTGGCGCTGGCTGGAGAAGGCCTCTCGTCCGGTGACCTTCTGCTCCAGGACGGAGCAGACGAGCATCTGGGCCACGAGGCCGTTGGCCGGCACCCGCCAGCGGGCCATCCGCGGCCACCCGCGAGCGACGAGGTCGTGGTGCGGTGTGAAGCCGCTGGGATCATCGCGGGCACCGAGGAGGTCAGGCACCCGCTCCAGCATCCAGTCCGCGCCTGCTCCCCAGGCGGAGGCCCGGACATCGCTCCCTTCGTCATCGAGGTGCAGCGTCACGGGCCCCTGAGGCGTCGTCCAGGCGAACCACCACCCGTCGCGCGCCACCCGGCTCGTGGGATCCCCGCTCCCCCGGACGAAGGGGGCCAGCACCGGATCGAGGTCGACCGGGGACTCCGGTCGGTGGCGGCGGGTCCTGGCCCCTGGTTGCGTGCTCACGCCGACGATTGTGCCCGGCCGGGTGTTCTACGGTGACGACCATGCGACCGAGCGAGCACGTCCTGGACATGTTTGCGGTGCCCGGGGACCTCGACCGCGTGCCGGGTGGGCAGGGCCACAGCGTCTGCGCCGGCGACCTCCTGCTCTCCCCCGGGCGCGACCCGGCGACCCAAGACGAGCTCAACCCGCGGCTCGCGCGACTCGCAGTCGATCTGGACACCCGGCCGGGGCGGGACCGCCGCGATTTGCGGATCGCCATGCCCGTCCCTGCACGCGACGGCAGCTGGGTCATCGACGGCTGGGGCGCCACCCGCTACGAGCCCGGGACCCGGCAGCTGACCGACCTGACGGCAGTGCGTGCCGTCGGGGCCGTCCTGCACGCTGAGCTGGCCCGGGCCGTGAGGTCCTGGACCGGCGGGCCACGCGAGGACCGCTGGGCCGCAGCGGAGCGCATCGCCTTCGACGAGGCCCCAGCACCCGACACGATGGAGCCGCTGCTCGCTGCTCTCGTCCAGGACCGGGAGGCGGCCCCTCTGGGCCCCGCGCAGCTCGTCCACGGCGACCTCGCGGGCAATGTCCTCATCGACCCGCATGGCGCTCCGGTGGTCGTCGACGTCTCCCCGTACTGGCGCCCGGCCTTGTGGGCCGATGCGGTCGTCGTCCTCGACTGCGTCATGGCGTGGGACGCGGACCCACACGTCCTGGACGAGTGGGTCGTCGGCGCCCGCCGTCAGGCCATGGTCCGGGCTGCGATCTTCCGCATCCTCAGCGACCAGCCGGCCGATGTCAGTGCCTACGAGCGCGTGCTGGAGCCACTCCTCGGGGACCCCCGTCCCTGACCGACGTCAGCGCTTGCGGAAGGTCAGCAGGATGAAGGTGTAGTCGAGGTCGACCCGACCCCAGTGGACGGGGCGTTCCGTGTGCGCGAGGGTCTCGTCGTCGAGGGTGCCGACGAGCTCGAGGCCGTGGCGGTCGGCCATCGCCACGAGGTCACGGATCTCCTGGGGGGAGAAGATGTGCACCTGGGACCCGTAGATGACCTTGCCCGTCGTGTCTGGCGGATCCTGGTCGTAGTCGGTGGAGACGGCGAGGACGCCTCCGGGGCGCAGCAGTCGCGCCGACTCCGCGACGAAGCCCTCGAGCGGGACCCCGTGCTCGATGACCGACATGCAGGTGATGGCGTCGAGGTGACCGGTCGGCAAGCCGGTGTCGGTGACATCGCCGTACTGGAAGACGACGCCGTCGCGCGTGACCTGCGACCCGAACTCGAGGTTGATGCCGATGAGCGACCCCGGGGCCGCGCCGAAGCCGTAGAGACGCAGCCACGGCAGCACGGGCGAGTACCGCGCACTTCCGGCGTCCATGATGCGTGCGCTGCGGGTCCCGTCGTCGACGAGATCGAGGACGGCGCCAACGGCCCCGAGGGCGTCCCAGTTCTTGGGGAGGTCACGGTGGAGCGGGAGGCGCAGGCGCTTGGCCTCGTCGGTGGCGCGACGCCAGGTGGCCGTGTCGGTGAGCACCGCCGTCGGCGAGACGCTCGTCGGGGCGGGACGCTCCCCCTTCGTCCGGGTCTCGACGCGACGCTGGACGGCGACCCGGCCCCACAGGAGGTACTCGGCACCGCGCTTGGCGACGGCCAGGAGCCGTCCGCCCGGAGGCGCCGCGACCTGGCTGGAGGAGGTGGAGTCAGACATGGGAGGACACCTTACGAGGAGGGGGCGGGGTCGAGGTCCGGCGTGTCATCACCGGGCAGCAAGTGGTGCGACTTGGCCCAGAGCCAGCCGATGGCCGCCCAGACGACGTCGGCGAGGACGGTGAGGAAGCGGGCGACGACCACGACGGCGGTCGCGGCCGAGAGCGGCATCTGCGTGGTGAGGAGCAGGACCATGACGCCGTCCCGCACACCCACGCCAGCCGGCACGACGATGCTGAACATGCCGATACCGGCGGCCAGGAGATAACCAGAGACCGCGACGAGCAGGAGCCTTGAGACATCAGCATCGTCGGGTGCGACATTGCGGGCCATGACCCACACCGACAGGCCGCCCACGAGCCATGACAGCAAGAACCACAGGCTGGACAGGCCGACCGCTGCAGGCGTGAGGGCGTGGTCCAGGGGTTCGCGGCCGAGCACCCGTAGCAGTGTGCGGATGCCCCAGTTGAGCACCGGCGGCCAGAGCAGGACGCCGAGCACCGCGATGATGAGCAGCAGCGACCACCAGGGGATGACGGTGTCACCGCGCGTGAGCAGCACGGGCAGTGCCGGCAGGCCGGCGATCATCCCGGTGAGCGCCGAGAGCGCGATGCACAGCAGCCCGACGACCGCGCTGCGCCGGCGCGGCACGCCGAGCTTGGCGGCCATCTCGGTCTGGACGACGACCGACCAGACCGATCCGGGCAGGTACTTGCCCAGCTGCCCGACGAAGAAGACACCGCTCGCCGGGGCGATGTGCAGGCGGGAGCCGAGGTCCGCGAGCAGGACGCGCCACCCGAGGACGGTGAAGAAGGGCGACATCAGCGCGAAGGCCGTGGCCGCGAGCAAGGTGACCGGTCCGAGCCGGCCCAGGTCCTCGCGGACCTCTGCCCAGTTGCTCCACAGCGCGATGCCGACCGCGACGAGGACGACGACGAGGAAGCCGATGCGCAGCACGTCGAGCACACGCTTGCGGCCGCTCGGCCGGGACGGCAGCGTGCCCGTCTCCGTCGTGCTCATCGGCGCCGCAGGGTCAGCCGGACGAGGGCGTGAGCCGCGTCCGGGTCGGAGGTGACCCGGGACGCGTGTCGCAGCCGCGCGGTGAGGTCACCGTCCACGTCACCGACGAGGTCCAAGCCTGCTTCGGCAGCTCGCGCGATGACGGCCCGCAGGTCGGCCGCTCCCCCGATGGCATCGCCGGTGTCGCCACCGATGGGCAGCGTCAGGCAGAGCAGGCCGCCGGCACGCAGCGCCCACCCCGCCTGGGTGAGGGTCTCGTCGACGTCCGTGGCGCTGGCGTCGTCGGGGTGCAGCCGGGTGACGAAGTCCAGGGTCGCGGTGTCCACGTCGAGCAGCGTCATGGACGAGCGGGCGCCGGTCAGCTCGACCTCCACGGGTGCGTAGCCAGCCGCCCGCGCCCACCGACCGAAGGGGGAACCGCCCCCGGACGCATCGATGATCAGGGCCTCGCGACGCCCCTGGTCCCGCATGCTGACGAGCACCTCGAGGGCGCCGAGGGCTGCCCACTCCGTGATCTCGTCGCTGCCACGGGGCAGGCCGATCTCGCGCGCGGCCTCGCGGGCCGCTCGCGCGTCGTCGTCGTGGGCCAGGACATCGGTCGCCCGCACCCAGGACGGGAAGTCCGACCGATCGAGATCGAGTCGGGGGCGTCGTCGGGCGCGGGCGAGCCGGACGAAGGTCGCGAGGTCCTCCGCGCGGTCGGCGACCCGACCGAGCCGGGAGCGGCGACGCACGGGCGCGGGGAGGGTGGGGTCGGCGATCGCGTCAGGTGAGCTGAGCGCCTCGAGGGTGCCGACATAGCGAGCCCACGGTGCCTGCAGGTCCGGTGGCGTGACTCCGGCGCGGATGCGAGCGACCTCGGCCGGATCGACCAGCCGCTGGAGCACCTGGACGATCGCGTCCTCGTCCTCGGGCGGCACGAGGTAGCCGTCCTGGTCGTCGCGCACCTGATCGCCGAAGGTCCCCACGTCGGAGGCCAGGACCGCGAGGCCGTGCTGGTGTGCGAGCAGGACATTTTGGCTCGCAGTCGCGCTGCGATAGGTCAGGGAGAGCACGTCGTGCTGGGCCAGCAGCGGAGCGATCCGCTCGGCCGGGACGTAGCCACTGTGGATCTGCACGCGGCCGCGCAGGTCACGGTGCTCGGCGAGCCGGCGGATCTCGTCACCGGCGTCGCCCCAGATCTCCCCGGCCACCGTGAGGGTCACGTCGGGCACGCGCATCATCGCGCGCAGGAGCACGTCGATCCCCTTGTACCCACGCACCAGGCCGAGCGCGAGGAGTCGTGCCGGACCGTGGTGGTCACGGCGCCCGACGGGGTCGCCACCCGGCAGGTGAGGCGGCAGGTCCGTGACGACGACGTGCTCGGCATCGAGCTCGCGCGCCAGGCGCGACTGCTCCGCGGAGTGGACGACGACCGCATCGACGCGGCGGAAGAAGGTGCGCATCAGCGCTGCATCGCCCGGGTGCGGCTCGTGCGGCAGGACGTTGTGGGCGATGACGACACTGCGGGGACCGCGACCGGTCATGGCCGTGCGCCCCACTCCAGCAGCGCGCAGCAAGGTCAGGTGGAGCGGCACGACGGGCGGGATGACGTGGACGACGATGATCAGGTCCACGTCACGCAGCCTGCGCCCCGCGCGCACGAGCGAGTCCGGGCGGGCCCACGACAGCGCCCGCACGGTGCGGGGGAAGGGGGGGACGTCCGGGTCGCCGGAGCTGGGCACCGACTGCTCCCCCGGGTAGAAGAAGCTCGGGTAGAGATGGCTCCACGAGACGAGGGTGACGTCGTGGCCCGCTGCTTCGAGCTCGTGCGCGAGCGTCGTGGTGTGCGAGGCGACGCCGCCCTTGTAGGGGTGGGTCGGCCCGACGACGGCGATCTTCAACGAGGCGTCACTCATCAGGGAAGGTCGGCTCGGTGTCGTAGTACTCGCTCATCTCGGGGAAGCCTATGCGACCGGTCGGGTCATCGCGGGACGCGACCCGTCCACACGACCAGGCGGAGCGGGTCCAGCCTCTCGGGCCTCTCGGTGAGGGCATGAGGGTCCTCCATCAGCTCGGTGTCGAGGACGACGCGCACGTCGGTGGCGCCCAGATCCTGCAGTGTCTGCGGCTCGCGGTGGGCCACGAGGAGCACCCGCCCTCCGCGCTCCCTGACCCGGTCATCGAGCCGACGTGCGGCCGCGAGGACCTGGTCCGGGTCGTCGCGCAGCCGCCCTGTCGTCGCGATGGCCGGCACCCCACACATGCCGCGGGTGATCTGGGTCCAGTGGTTGACCGCCCAGTCGTCCACGGCGAGGACGACGTCCCCGCGCTCGAGCGACTCGCAGTACGTCGCCGCCGCAGCCAGCCCGCCGGCCTCCACCCGCTCTGCTCGATGGGGCCAGGTGGCCAGCGCGGTCGGGATGGCTGTCACCGCCAGGAGGACGACGAGGACAGACGCCCCCGCTGAGGCCCCCCATCGCCCACGAGCCCGACCGCCGGCCCACCAGGCAGCGGCAACGCACAGGACGAGCGCCAGGGGGAGGGCGATGAGCAGTCGGCGGTCGGCCCACGGATGGTCGGGTGTGATCCCGGGACGCACGAGGGTCAGCAGGGTCGACCCCGTGGTGACGAACAGCGCCGCGCCCCATGCCGGGAGGACGTCTCCATTCGTCCACCAGGTCCCGAGACGATGCGCCAGCACTGCCAGCGCCACGAGGGCGATGACCAGGGCGGCCGGGCCGATCCACCACGAGAGCCAGTCGACGGAGTCCTCCGCATAGGTCCGGCCGCCGTCGATGGGCAGCCCCAGCTCGGCCTGCATGCGGGCGACGTACATCGCGCCCGGGTCCCGCGGGTCCTGCCGGGTCGTGAGGAAGAGCGGCCGCAGGGCCAGGAGCACACCGACGACGACCACTCCCCCGGCCAGGACCGCCGGGATGCGCGCAGTGACCCACGCCGGCAGGGACCAGCCGGCGCGCGCTCGGCGCAGCAACCACCACGAGACCAACGACATCGCCAGCACCAGGCCGACGAGCGGGACGAGCGAACCGCCGATCTCGCCGAGGTACCGCCAGCTCATGACGCCGGCCACCGCGAAACCCGCGAGGGTCGTGCCGATCGAGCCAAGGAGCAGGGGCCATGCCCACTGCCTCCCGCGGGCCAGCAGCAGCGCTGCGACAGGGATGAGCAGCATCGTCTCGCGGAGCGCGTCGATGCGCACGATCGCGGTTCCCCCGATGAGAACGCCCGCGACCAACGCCGCCCCACGCAGCCGCGCCGGAGAGGCATCCGCGTGGTCACCGTCGGCCGTGTCCTCGGCTGCTCGCACGAGCAGGGTCAGGGCGAGGAACCCTGCCGCGAGGGTGAGTCCGGCCAGGGGTTCGGAGTAGGTCGACCGCGCGGTGTGCAGCCACGGGAAGCAGGCACCGACGAGCAGAGCGGCCGGCGCCGCTGCCCATGGGCCGACGACGCGAGCCACGAGCAGGCCGATCGCGAGCAACCCCAGCCCGCCCAGGACGGCCGGAGCCCACAGGGTCGCGGTCGCCCCGCCAGCCCACCAGGGCAGCGAGTAGACCAGCGCCGGGCCGGGCATGAACTGCGGCTGCACCGACGGATCCGCGGGCGACCCGATCTCGTAGAAGGCCGGCGCCTCGAGCGTCAGTCCCTCCTCGGCGAGTGTCTCCGGCCCGCCGATCGACTCCGCGGGGACGGACACGGGACGGCTGCCGGTCTCGGCCAGGTAGATCGTTGCCTGCAGGTAGCTCGCGGAGTCCCGACGCGGCAGGACCTGCTCCGAGTGCGTGACACCGGTCCACACCGTCACCGCGAGCACGCCGACGACGAGGGCACCTGCGGCCACAGGACCCAGGGGGCGACCAGCCGGCCTGGGCAGTCGGCCGGAGAGGCGCACCGCGATGGCCGCGGTGACGAGTGCCGTCGTGAAGCCCACGACCGGGATCCAGGCGCCGAGCCAGGCGATGACGGAGCCGACAAAACCGAGGAGGATCACCCACAGGGCGACTGCGACCACGGCCCGCTCGAGCAGGGGCGCACGGTCTGGACGCTCGGCGTTCGGGGTCTCCACGGCGCCCACGCTAACCGCCGCCAGCCCCTGCCCTTCGTAGGCTGGCCCCATGCCCACTCCTGCCGAGGTCCTCGCACACATCATCCGCACCGACTCCGCCGCACCGAGGATCACGTGCTACGACGACGTGCCCGGTCCCACAGCGGGCGAACGGGTCGAGCTGTCGGCGCGGGTCCTGGGCAACTGGGTCAGCAAGGCCGCCAACGCGCTCCAGGACGAGTGGGACATCGAGCCGGGCTCCGTGGTGCACATCGCGATGCGACCACACTGGCGCCAGCTCTACTGGGCCTGGGCGGTCTGGTCTGTCGGTGCCGTGCTCGACCTCGACGGCAAGGCCACAGCCGACCTCGTGGTGACCGATGACCCCGCTGCACTGCCCCACGATGGACCGTCCGTGCTCGTCACCCGGGCCGCGCTCGCCCGCAACGCTGGCATGAGCCTCCCCGACGGGGTCATGGACGAGGCCGCGGACCTGTCCACCCACGGCGACCTCTTCAGCCCGTGGGCCGAGCCCGAGGGCGAGGACATCGCTCTCCGTGTGGCAGGAGGAGACACGACCTACGAGGACATCGGCACGTCCACGACCCCCGTGACGAAGGGGGCGAGGGTCCAGCTCGTCGACCCATCGGCCGAGGCCCTCCTGCGCACCGCACTGGCTGTGTGGTCGACAGAGGGATCGCTCGTCGTGCACCTGGGTCCGACGGACGAGGCGGCCCTCGCACGTCGGGCACAGGCTGAGGGCGTCACCGCCTGACCGACTGACGGTCGCGGTGACGCCCTCGCGGATGGCGATCAGCGCTGCGGGGAGCGGGCCTCCCGCTCGAGTGCCTGCCAGGTCACACCGCCGACATAGCCGGTGCGGGTCAGGTGCGCCCGCGCCTGGAGTGCGCGGACCGCTTCCCGGGTCGCGGATCCGAAGATGCCGTCGACCTCAAGCCCCAGTGCCTCCTGGAGCACACGCACGGCCCGCCCGGTCGAGCCGGGCTTGAGGACGGTGGTGCGGTAGCGCAGGAAGGGGTGCTCCTGACGCTCCAGGTTGATCCACGTCTTTTCGTCCACGATGCCCGTGACCGACAGACCCTCGGACTTCTGGAAGGCACGGACGGCCTTGACCGTGGCGCTGCCGTACGCGCCGTCGACCGCGATGCCACCCAGGGCACGTTGGAGCACCTTGACCTCCGCGCCGCGTGCACCACTGGCCAGCACGGTCGAGCGAAGCCTGTCGAACTCCGTCGTCGTGACGACCGTGGCACTCGCGGAGCTGCTGCTCGCGGAGGACATCTTGG
>NZ_BCSS01000004.1 GCF_001570985.1 Janibacter limosus NBRC 16128
CCGCCTATCTCTCGCGGATCGTGGACGCCTGACCGGCGTCCGCACCGCACACCAGCAATCCGAACCACGACCTACGAGGACGTCACGCGTGAACGACTACTACGAGGACCTCGGCGTCAGCCGCGAGGCCACGCCCGAGGAGATCAAGCGGGCCTACCGCAAGCTCGCCCGCACCCTGCACCCGGACGTCAACCCGGGCGCGGAGGCCGAGGAGAAGTTCAAGAAGGTCTCGCAGGCCTATGACGTGCTCTCCGACGAGACCAAGCGGCGCCAGTACGACATGGGCGGGGACCCCTACGGCGGCTCCCACGACGGCTTCGGCGCCGGCTTCACCTTCAGCGACATCATGGAGCAGTTCTTCGGCCAGGGCGCCGGCGGTGGGGGCCGCGGCCCGCGCTCGCGCTCCTCGCGTGGTCAGGACGGGCTCGTCGGGCTCGAGATCGACCTCGCGACAGCGGTCTTCGGGGGCCAGGAGGACCTGACGATCGACACTGCGGTGGTCTGCACCGGCTGCTCCGGTGACGGTGCCCAGCCCGGTACCGGCCGTCGACGGTGTGACACCTGTGGTGGTCGCGGTGAGGTGCAGCAGGTCCAGCGCTCCTTCCTCGGCCAGGTCATGACGAGTCGTCCGTGCCCGACCTGCCAGGGCTTCGGCGAGGTCATCCCCAACCCCTGCCACGAGTGCTCCGGGCAGGGACGCGTGCGCAGCCGCCGGACGATGAAGGTGCGCATCCCCGCCGGGGTCGACTCCGGCACCCGGATCCACCTCGCCGGCGAAGGGGAGGTCGGTCCCGGTGGCGGTGGCGCCGGCGACCTCTACGTCGAGCTGCGTGTGGCCGAGCACGAGACCTTCACCCGCCGCGGTGACGACCTCCACGCGTCCGTCGCGGTGCCGATGACGGCGGCGGCGCTCGGCGTGACGATGAGCTTTGCCACCCTCGACGGTGAGCAGGAGATCACCATCAAGCGCGGCACCCAGCCCGGTGACACGATCGTCCTGGACGGGCTCGGCGTCACGCACCTGCGTCACGAGGGCCGTGGTGACCTGGTCATCCACGTCGACGTGCGTACCCCCACCAAGCTCGACGCCGAGCAGGAGCAGCTGCTGCGCGACCTCGCGCGGGTCCGTGACGAGGAGCAGCCCGACGGCGAGCTCGACGACGTCGACTCCGGCTTCGTCGGCCGTCTGCGGCACGCCTTCAAGGGCCGCTGACCGGGCCACGTGCGATGACCGCACCGCTCTTCCTCGTCGACCCCGGCACCCTGGACGGCCTCGGGGTCGACGATGTCGTCGACCTGACCGGACCCGAGGCGCATCATGCGGCGACGGTCGTGCGCCTCGCCGTGGGGGAGGAGGTGCTCGTCGCAGACCGTGAGGGCTCTCGCGTGCTCACCACGGCCCAAGCAGTCTCCGGCGACCTCGTGCGGCTGCAGGTCGCAGCCCGGGTCGATGAGCCGGCCCCCGCCCTTCGCCTCACGCTGGTGCAGGCCCTGGCCAAGGACGGCCGTGACGAGGATGCCGTCGAGGCCGCGACCGAGCTCGGTGTGGACGGCATCGTGCCGTGGCAGGCGGACCGCTCGATCGTGCGGTGGAAGGGACCCAAGGCCGACAAGGGCCTGCGCAAGTGGACCAATGTCATCGAGCGGGCGGCCAAGCAGTCGCGGCGCGGCCGGTGGCCGCGACTCGGTGAGCTCGTCACCACATCGGGTCTGGTGGACCTGTGCGCGCCGGGGGTCACCCCCTTCGTCCTGCACGAGGACGCGACCATCCCGCTGGCCACCGTCGACCTGCCCACGGACGGAGAGGTCCTCCTGGTCGTCGGTCCCGAAGGGGGGATCTCGCCACAGGAGATCGAGCGCCTCGTCGCGGCTGGGGCAACCCCCGTGCGGCTGGGCTCGCAGGTCCTGCGGGCCTCCACCGCGGGGCCGGCAGCGATCGCCGTGATCAGCGCGAGGGGCCGCTGGCGGTGAGCCGAGCGTTCTACCGGTGGGGCGGAGGCACCGAGCAGGATCACGCCGCCCTGGCGTGGTTCTCCGGATCCGGGCCCGCTCGGATGGGAGCGCTGCGGGTCTCCGTGCGTGGCGGGATCGCGCCGATCGCGTGGGCCAAGGCGCTGGTGCTGATGGTCGCGGTCTGCGTGCTCATCGGGCTGCCGACCCGGTGACCCACAGGGGGGTCAAAGGGGTCGTCGAGTGGCGCACGCCCCCCGTAGACTGGGAGCACGATGCCTCAATCAGACCAACCTGACCTGCGCGCCCTCGACGCGATCTCCGACGACCCGCGTGCCGCCTCGCCCGGCAGTCCGGCCAGCATCCAGCAGACCATCGTCCTCCCGGACAATGTGGCGATGGTCAGCGTGCTCGGCCCGACCGACGAGCTGCTGCGCACGATGGAGCGGGCCTTCCCCAAGACCGAGATCCTCGTGCGGGGCAACGAGTTCCGCCTCGTCGGTCCGAGCGGTGACCTCGAGGTCATCGACCGTCTCCTCGACGAGCTGATGGAGATCGTCGAAGCGGGACAACCCCTCAACAAGGACGCGGTCGAGCGCTCGATCACCATGTTGCGCGGGCAGACGCGCGAGCGCCCGGCCGATGTGCTGACGACCAACATCGTCTCCAACCGTGGGCGCACCATCCGGCCCAAGACGCTGGGGCAGAAGCACTACGTCGACGCGATCGGCGACAACACGGTGATCTTCGGCATCGGACCCGCGGGCACGGGCAAGACCTACCTCGCGATGGCCAAGGCGGTTGCCGCGCTGCAGGCCAAGCAGGTCAACCGGATCATCCTCACCCGCCCGGCCGTCGAGGCCGGCGAAAAGCTGGGCTTCCTGCCGGGCACGCTCAACGACAAGATCGACCCGTACCTGCGCCCGCTCTACGACGCGCTGCACGACATGATCGACCCGGAGACGATCCCGCGACTCATGGCGGCCGGGACGATCGAGGTCGCGCCGCTGGCCTTCATGCGTGGCCGCACGCTCAACGACTCCTTCATCATCCTCGACGAGGCACAGAACACCTCGCCCGAGCAGATGAAGATGTTCCTCACCCGCCTCGGCTTCGGCTCCAAGATGGTGATCACCGGCGACACCAGCCAGGTCGACCTGCCCGGGGGGATGGAGTCCGGCCTCAAGGTCGTCCAGCGGATCCTCACCGATGTCGACGACGTGCACTTCGCCCATCTCGATGCGTCCGATGTCGTGCGGCACCGCCTGGTGGCGCAGATCGTCGGCGCCTACGACCGATACGACGCGACCAAGGGAGAGCGCCGATGAGCATCGACGTGCTCAACGAGACCGACCACGACGTCGACGAGGTCGAGTTCGTCGATCTGAGCCGCTACGTGCTCGAGCAGATGCGGGTCCACCCGCAGGCCGAGCTGTGCATCCGCTTCGTCGACGAGCCCACGATGACCGTCCTGCACGAGCAGTGGATGGACCTGGCCGGGCCGACCGATGTCATGAGCTTCCCCATGGACGAGCTGCGCCCCGGGCGGGAGGGCGAGACCTCCCTCGAAGGCGTCCTCGGCGACATCGTCGTCTGCCCCTCCGTCGCCGAGCAGCAGGCCGTGACCGCGGGCCACGCCGCCATCGAGGAGATGCTCTTGCTCACGACCCACGGGATCCTCCACCTGCTCGGCTATGACCACGCGGAGCCGGAGGAGGAGAAGGAGATGTTCGAGCTGCAGCGCCAGCTCCTGCTCACCTTCCTCGCCCGCCGCGGCCGGGAGGCCGACGGGTGACGACCCTGATCATCGGCGCGATCGCCTCGATCGTCGTCGCCTTCGTCCTCACCCTCGTCGATGCCGCCATCGGGTCGGCATCGCGAGTGGCCGCCGAGCAGGCGGACAGCGAGGGACGAAGGGGGGCCCCCGCCCTGCGCGAGATCCTCGCCGACAGCGCCGGTCCGATCTCCGTCATCGCCTTCCTGCGGGCCATCGCCGAGGCGAGCGCGGCGGTGCTCATCACCCTCGTCGTCGTCGAGGAGGTCGAGCGCACCTGGCTGGCGCTGCTCGTCTCCGCCGCGATCATGGTCGTCGTGACCTTCGTGCTCGTCGGGGTCTCGCCGCGGACCTTGGGCCAGCAGCACAGCACCGCGATCGCGCTGGCCGGAGCCCCCTTCGTCATCGTGGTGCGCCGGGTGCTCGGCCCGGTCGCCCGCCTGCTCGTGACCTTCGGCAATGCCGTGACGCCGGGTGGGGGCTATCGCGACGGGCCCTTCCGCTCGGAGGCGGAGCTGCGCGACCTGCTCGACCTGGCCGGGGAGTCCTCGCTCATCGAGGACGAGGAGCGGGACATGCTCCACTCCGTCTTCGAGCTCGGCGACACGATGGCCAGCGAGGTCATGGTCCCGCGGACCGACATGATCACCATCGAGTCGGACAAGCCGGCGCGCAAGGGCCTCAACCTCTTCATCCGCTCGGGGTTCTCCCGGGTCCCGGTCGTGGGGGAGTCCAGCGACGACATCGTCGGGCTGCTCTACCTCAAGGATGTCGTGCGCCGGATCCTCGCCGACGAGGAGGCCCGGGACATGCCCGTCGAGCAGTTCATGCGGCCGGCCCCCTTCGTGCCGGAGAGCAAGCCGGTCGACGCCCTGCTGCGGGAGATGCAGCGCGACCAGATCCACGCCGCGATCGTCGTCGACGAGTACGGCGGTACGGCGGGCCTGGTGACCATCGAGGACATCCTCGAGGAGATCGTCGGCGAGATCACCGACGAGTACGACCGTGAGGGGCCGGGGGTGCAGGACCTCGGGGACGGTCGCTACCGCGTGCCCGCCGGACTGCACATCGATGACCTCGGTGAGCTGTACGGCGTGGAGCTCGACGACGAGGAGGTCGACACCGTCGGCGGACTCATCGGCAAGATCACCGGACGCGTGCCCATCGTCGGCGCCCAGTGCGTGGTGGGCGACCTGACCCTCACGGCTGAGAAGATGTCCGGACGACAACACCGCATCGCCACCGTCATCGTCGAGCAGCTCGCGACGCAGGCCGCTCAGGACGGGCGCGAGCACGAGGAGATCGGGGCATGACCGTGGACCAGCCGGACGAGACCCAGTGGCACGCAGGTTTTGCCTGCCTCGTCGGACGTCCCAACGCGGGCAAGTCGACACTGACCAATGCCCTCGTCGGTGACAAGGTGGCGATCACCTCGAGCAAGCCGCAGACGACACGGCACGCGATCCGAGGCATCGTGACCCGGGAGCACCAGCAGCTGATCCTCGTCGACACCCCCGGGTTGCACCGGCCGCGCACGCTGCTCGGTGAGCGTCTCAACGACCTGGTGCGCGAGACCCTGCTCGAGGTCGACGTCATCGGCTTCTGCCTGCCTGCGGACCAAAAGGTCGGCCCCGGCGATGCCTACATCGCCAAGGACCTGGCCGAGCTGCAGCGGGCCAAGCGGGTGCCGGTGGTGGCCATCGCCACCAAGAGCGACAAGGTCGACCGTGAGCGGCTGGCCGAGCACCTCATCGCCATCGACCAGCTGGGGGACTGGGCCGCGATCATCCCCTGCTCCGCGGTGCGCGGGGACCAGGTCGAGGAGCTCTTCGGTGTGCTCGTCGAGCACCTGCCGACCTCGCCGGCGGCGCTGTACCCCGAGGGACAGCTCAGCGACGAGGACGACGACAAGATGATCGCCGAGCTCGTCCGCGAGGCGGCACTCGAGGGCGTGCGGGATGAGTTGCCTCACAGCCTCGCCGTGGTCGTCGAGGAGATCGTGCCGCGCGAGGGTCGACCTGAGGATGACCCGATGCTCGACGTGCGGGTCAATGTCTTCGTCGAGCGCGACAGCCAGAAGGCCATCATCATCGGACGGGGCGGATCACGCCTGCGTGAGGTGGGCACAACGGCCCGGGTCGGGATCGAGAAGCTGCTCGGGACCAAGGTCTTCCTCGACCTCCACGTCAAGGTGGCCAAGGACTGGCAGCGCGACCCGAAACAGCTGCAGCGACTGGGCTTTTGAGGTCACGAGTCGGTCACGAGCATTTGGGCGGGACCCGTCCAGTGGGTCAAAGTGGATGGTTGGGCAGCATGCTGCCTGTACCGCCATCTAGTGATGCTCAACAGCTGATACTCGTAACGACTGAAACTTGGGAGGAGCGGCCCGGACGAGTTCCTCGACCGGGCGTGACCCGACGTGACTGAATCTACGCAACCACCGACCCCTGGGGGCCGGCACGTGCCGCCCCGCGAGACGCGACGCGTCGACCACCCGGCCCTCGAGCCGCGGCTCGTGGCCAAGACCGACAAGCTCGGCCTCGACTACATCGTCTTCGGGGTGACCGCGGTGCTGGCCATCGCCTTCGTCCTCTGGGGCGTGCTGAGCACCGCCTCCCTCGCCAGTGCGTCGGCCTCCGGGCTCGACTGGGTCGTGACCAACACGGGCTGGCTCTTCGCGCTGGCCTCGACCGGCTTCGTCTTCTTCGTCATCTGGCTGGCCGCCAGCAAGTACGGCAACATCCCGCTCGGCGCCGACGGGGAGCAGCCGGAGTTCAAGACCATCTCGTGGATCGCGATGATGTTCTCCGCGGGCATGGGCATCGGCCTGATGTTCTGGGGTGCGGCCGAGCCGCTCGCGCACTTCCTCACCCCACCCCCCGGGACGGGCGCGGCAGGCAATGACCACGCCACGCGTACGGCGATGGCCACCACGCTCTTCCACTGGACCCTGCACCCGTGGGCGATCTACACCGTCGCCGGGCTCGCGATCGGCTACGGGGTCTTCCGCAAGGGCCGCGGCCTGACGATCAGCGCGGTCTTCGAGCCGCTCATCGGCAAGCGTCAGGTCGAGGGACCCGCGGGCAAGATCATCGACATCTTCGCCATCTTCGCCACGCTCTTCGGCTCCGCGACCTCGCTGGGCCTGGGGGCCCTGCAGATCGCCTCGGGAGTCAAGATCGTCGGCTGGGCCAACGAGGTCACCAACACGGTCCTCGTGCTCATCATCGTCGTGCTGACGATCTGCTTCATCTTCTCCGCCGTCTCCGGTGTCGAGAAGGGGATCCAGTGGCTGTCCAACACCAACATGGTGCTGGCCTTCGTCCTGGCCGCCTTCGTCTTCGTCGCCGGGCCGACGATCTTCATCCTCAACCTCGTCCCGACCTCGCTCGGTACCTACATGCAGCACCTCATGGAGTACTCGGCGCGCACCAACGCGCAGGGTGAGCCGGGCATGAAGGACTGGCTCTCGGGCTGGACGATCTTCTACTGGGCCTGGTGGGTCAGCTGGACCCCCTTCGTCGGCATGTTCATCGCCCGCATCTCCCGGGGCCGCACCATCCGCGAGTTCGTCACCGGCGTGCTGCTCGTGCCGAGCACCGTGAGCCTCGTCTGGTTCGCCATCTTCGGTGGCGCGGCCATCAAGGCCCAGGACATGGGCGTGCCGCTCGACAAGTTCGACGGGGGCGAGGAGAGCACGCTCTTCGCGCTGCTCGACTCGATGCCGTGGGCCGGCGTCACCTCGGTGCTGGTCATGGTGCTCGTCGCGATCTTCTTCGTCTCCGGTGCCGACGCGGCCTCGATCGTCATGGGCTCGCTCAGCGAGCACGGCACGCTCGAGCCCAACAAGCTCACGGTGATCTTCTGGGGGGTCGCGACCGGCGCTGCTGCAGCGATCATGCTCATCATCGGCGGCGAGGACTCGCTGACCGGTCTGCAGCAGGTGACCATCGTGGCGGCCCTGCCCTTCGTGCTGATCATGATCGGCATGGCGGTCTCGCTGATGAAGGATCTGAAGACCGACCCGATGGCGGTGCGCGGCGCGTACGCCCGCGCGGCGCTCTCGCAGGCGGTCGTCGCGGGTGTGACCGAGCACGGTGACGACTTCGTCCTGTCGATCGACCAGACCGCTCCCGGTGAGGGCATCGACCGGGACAAGGTCGCGCCGCTGACCACCGAGGAGGACGTCCCGGAGACCACCGAGGAGGACGTCTCGGTGACCGACACGCAGGCCTGATCCGGCCTGACCCGTGTCCGGGGCCTGAACACCGATGTGGGTGTTCAGGCCCCGACGCCTATCCTTGGGTGCATGCACATCGGAGTCTTTGGAGCCACCGGCCAGGTCGGAAATGTCATGCGCGCGTTGCTCGAGGAGCGGAACTTCCCCGTCACCTCGATCCGCTACTTCGCGTCGGCACGGTCCGCCGGGTCGACCCTGCCGTGGAAGGACCAGGAGGTGACGGTCGAGGACACCGAGACCGCCGACTTCTCCGGTCTGGACCTCGCGCTGTTTTCCAACGGAGGGACCGCGAGCAAGGAGTGGGCGCCCAAGGTCGCCGCTGCGGGCGCCATCGTCGTCGACAACTCGAGCGCATGGCGCAAGGACCCGCAGGTCCCGCTCGTCGTCTCCGAGGTCAACCCGGACGACACGGCTGATCTGCCCAAGGGCATCATCGCCAACCCCAACTGCACGACCATGGCCGCCATGCCTGTGCTCAAGCCGCTGCACGACGAGGCGGGCCTGGTCGCCCTGCGCATCGCGACCTACCAGGCCGTCTCCGGCTCCGGTGGCGCCGGTCTGACCGAGCTCGACAGCCAGCTGCGCGCCGGCTATGCGTCAGGCGACCCCAAGGACCTCGCCCTCGACGGGGCCGCGCTGACGCTGCCGGCGCCCCAGGTCTATGAGGTGCCGGTCGGCTTCAACGTCGTCCCGGTCGCCGGATCCGTCCAGGACGACGGCACCCTCGAGACCGACGAGGAGCAAAAGCTGCGCAACGAGTCGCGCAAGATCCTGCACCTGCCCGAGCTGCGCGTCTCCGGTACCTGCGTGCGTGTGCCGGTCTTCACCGGTCACGCCCTGGCCATCCACGCGGAGTTCGACCGCGAGATCACCCCGGAGCGGGCCAAGGAGATCCTCGAGGCCGCGGACGGCGTCGTCGTCACCGACGTGCCCAACCCGCTCGAGGCTGCCGGCAAGGACGATGTCTTCGTCGGCCGCATCCGCGCTGACCAGTCCGTCGTGGACGGCAAGGGCCTGACGCTCTTCGTCGTCGGTGACAACCTGCGCAAGGGTGCGGCGCTCAACGCCGTGCAGATCGCCGAGGCGATCGCTGCTCGCCAGGGCTGATCGTCCGCTGTTACTCGCTGCGCTGCGAGGGACGAGCCTCCAAGCGCAGCCTCGACACCGCACGAAGGGGGCCGGTCACCTTGATGGTGACCGGCCCCCTCGTCGTGCTCGGCGGGCGTTCAGCGCAGCCAGCCGTTGCCCACGATGCGGCCCCACCAGCGGCCCAGGCCCCACGTGTCGCCGGCGAGACCGTAGGCGCTGACCAGGAGGAGGACGGCCTCGATCCAGTGGCTGTCGGTCACGGGGTTGGTGAAGCCCATCCCGGCTTGGCCGATCGGCAGCTGGGCGAGGTACATGAAGGCGAGCAGCAGCGTGCCGCTCCATGCGGCGATCTTCAGCCCTGCCCCCGCGACCATCGCGACCCCGATGCCGAGCAGGCCGGCCATGAAGAGCCAATCCGCCCATGGTCCCGCGATGTTGGCGAAGAACGCGGCAGTCGGTCCCTCGAGGTTCTTCATGAACCCCTGGGCGGGGGCACCGCCGTTGATCCACGCGCGCTCGGACGGGGTGGTGAAGCCCAGCCCGAAGACCTTGTCGATGAAGGCCCACAGGAAGGTCCATCCGATGAGGATGCGTCCGCCTGCCAGGAGCCGCCGCAGGAGCGCGGAGGTGACGATGTCCTCCTGGTGACGGATGCCGCCGATCGCCTCGTGGTCCCTGTGGGCCGGACGGGTTTCGTTCAACAGTGATGCCATGCCACTCACAACATTCCCGGTTTGAGTCCAGCGGGCAATTCCTGCTGGTACTACCCAATGTAGTAGTGCGACTCCCATGGCGGTAGGGAGGGCACCCTCAGCGGCAGGGTGGATCAGCCGTGGGACTTGACCGCCAGCACCGGGCACGCCGCGTCGAGCAGGATCCGCTGGGCGGTCGAGCCGAGCAACAGCTTGCCGACGGGAGTGCGGTGGCGCAGGCCGATGACGATGAGCGAGGCGTCGACGCGCGAGGCCTCCGCGAGCACGAGGTCGGCGATGTCCGGGCCCATGGGCTGGGAGATCTCGAACTCGACGCCCGACTCCTCGAGGCGCTGCTGCAGCTCCTCGATCGCGGTGCCGGAGCCGTAGCGGGTGTCGACGAAGGCGTCGCCCTTGGTCGCGTTGACCAGGAGCACCGACTCGCCGCGCAGCCGGGCCTCGGCCAGTCCGCGATCGAACGCCTGGGTGCTGGCCGGATCCGGGGTGAATCCGATGACGATGGTCATGCTGATACCTCCGTGGTGGTGTCCTGGCGACGACCCCGGATGACTCCGGCGACCGTCATGCCGATGGCGCCGAGGGCGATGATGGCGTAGACGATGACCGCGGTGGGCTCGCTGACGAGGCCGCTCCAGTCGCCGCTCGACAGGAGCAGCGTCTTGCGCAGCCTTTCCTCGACGAGCGGACCGAGGATGACGCCGATGATCAGTGGCAGCACCGGGACGCCGAAGCGTCGCATGCCCAGACCGACGAGGCCGAAGAAGAGCAGCAGCGCCAGGTCGAACCACTGCAGGTTGACCGCGAGCGCACCCAGCGAGGCGAAGAAGAGGATGCCCGCATAGAGGTAGGGCCGCGGAGTCTGCAGGAGCTTGGCCCACAGCGGCGCCAGTGGCAGGTTGAGCACGAGCAGCAGGAAGTTGCCGATGAAGAGACTGGCGATGAGTGTCCACACGAGCGTGCTCTCCGACTCGAAGAGTGCCGGGCCGGGCTGGATGCCGTAGCCCATCATGGCCGCGAGCATGATCGCCGCCGTCGCATTGGTGGGGAGCCCAAGGGCCAGCATGGGCACGAGCGTGCCTGCGGCAGAGGCGTTGTTGGCGGCCTCCGGACCGGCGACGCCTTCGATGGCGCCGTGGCCGAACTCCTCCGGGTGCTTGGACAGCTTGCGCTCGGTGACATATGACAAGAAGGTCGGCAGCTCGGCGCCGCCGGCGGGGACGGCGCCGAAGGGGAAACCGAAGGCGGTACCGCGCAGCCAGGGCTTCCACGAGCGCTTGAAGTCGTCCTTGCCCATCCACGGCCGACCGACGGGGATGATCTCCTGCGGTCGACGCCGCAGGAAGGCCGCGACCCACAGCGCCTCGCCGATGGCGAAGATCGCCACGGCCACGACGACGATGTCGATGCCGTCACCAAGGAGCGGGATGCCGAAAATCATCCGGCTTTGTCCCGTGAGGCTGTCGATGCCGACGACGCCGATCGCGAGTCCGAGGAAGAGCCCGATGAAGCCACGCAGCTTGGAGCTCCCGAGGACTGCGGTGACGGCGATGAGCGCCAGCACCATGATCGCGAGGTAGGACGGGTCGCCGAGCTTGACCGCCTGGACGGCGATCCAGGGGGCGAAGAAGGTGAGCAGCGTGGTGCCGATGGCACCGGCGATGAATGAGCCGAACGCCGCCGTGGCCAGCGCCTGTGCGGCTCTGCCCGCCTTGGCCATCTTGTTGCCCTCGATGGCCGTGATGACCGATGAGGACTCGCCGGGGGTGTTGAGGAGGATCGAGGTCGTGGAGCCGCCGTACATGCCGCCGTAGTAGATGCCGGCGAACATGATGAAGGCGCTGGCGGGCTCGACGTTGTAGGTGATCGGCAGGAGCAAAGCCACGGTCATGGCCGGACCGATGCCGGGCAGGACGCCGACGGCGGTGCCGAGCAGGACGCCGACGCAGGCGAAGAGCAGGTTGGTGGGGGTGATGGCGGCACCGAAGCCGTCCATCAGGTTGTTGAGGTTGTCCATCAGAGGATCCCGTCCAGGATGCCCGCGGGGAGCGGGACGCCGAGGCCGACGTAGAAGGCGTAGAAGCTGCCGACGGACAGCGCGGTGCCGATGGCCAGGTCACGTAGCCAGGTTCGACTGCCGAGGGTCAGGGAGCAGCCGGCGAAGAAGAGCGCGCCGGCGATCGCCCAGCCGAGCAGGTCGACGGTGGCGATGAGGAAGACGAAGACGCCGACGAGTTTGGCCACGGTGAGCCACTCGGCCTTCTGGTCGAGGTCGACGTCCTCACCCCCTTCCTCCTCGGGGATGGAGCCGCGCAGGATCGCGATGCTCAGCAGGGCGGCGGTGAGGTAGAGCATTGCCGCGATGAACCAGGGGAAGATCTTCGGCCCGACCGGGTCGGTCTCGGCGAAGTCGTTGCGCAAGCCGGCCGCGTCGACGACGAGGATCGTCGCGACGATGACGAGGAAGGCCACGACGATGAACTGGGCCAGATCGCGCCGTCGCTCAGGGGTTGCAGTGGGTGGCATGGTGGTCTGGATCGTCTCGCTCACAGCAGGCCCAGCTCCTTCAGGGTCGTCTCCACGCGCTCGTCCTGCGAGCTGAGGAAGTCACCGAACTCGTCGCCGGTCATCCAGGCATCGGTCCAGTTGTTCTTCTTCAGCGCGTCCTTCCACTCAGCACTGTCGTGCATCTGCTGGAGCAGCTCGATGAGCTGCTCACGTCGCGCGGTGGGGATGCCGGGTGGCGCGAGGACGCCCCGCCAGTTGATGAAGGTCAGGTCGACGTCCGACTCCTTGAGCGTCGGCGCGTCGATGCCGGGCACCCGCTCCTCCCCGGAGGTCGCGAGGACCTTGACCTGCCCTTTCTTGATCTGCTCGGCGTACTCGCCGAGTCCGCTCATGCCGGCCTTGATCTTCGAGCCGAGCAGGGCCGGGAGGAGGTCGCCGCCGCCGTCGTAGGTGATGTAGTTGACCTCGCGGGGGTCGATGTCGACCGCCTTGGCGAACTCCATCGGGAAGAGGTGGTCGGGTCCGCCGGGGGAGGAGCCACCACCGATGCTCACCGCCTTGGGGTTCTTCGTCCAGGCGTCGATGAGGTCCTTGATGGTCTTGTACGGCGAGTCGGCCGGCACGATGACGCCTTCGGACTCCTGGATGAGTCGGGCGAGGGGCGTCATGCCCGAGACGCGAGCCTGCGACTTGTTGGTGAAGGTCGCACCGACGACGCCGAGCCCCATCGACATCATGAGGTCCTCGTTGCCGCGTTCGTTGGCCAACCGGGCCATGGCGACGGTGCCGCCGGCACCGATGACGTTGAAGACCTCGAAGCGGCTGGTGATCTCGGTGTCCTCCATGACCCGGACCGCAGCGCGACCGGTGAGGTCGTACCCGCCGCCGGGACTGTTGGGGATCATCATGCGCAGGCGCGCGGACCCGGAGTCATCGCCGCGGGTCACGCCGCACGCAGCGAGCGAAGGGAGGGCGAGGGCTCCGAGGGAGGCCATCAGCAGGGTGCGGCGTCGAGGGCCGGGTGACATGTCGGGCACGCCTTCGTGTGGATGGTGAAAGATGGGCACACCCCGATGGTGACCTCCTGCTGTGCCCCGCGTCACCATTGCGGTCACAAAGGAGGTTGTGGTCTTTGCGGTCCTTGACCCGACCCGTCCCGTCGTCCAGGCAGTGGAGCCTCGCGGCCCAGTTCCTCGTCTGGCAGCTGCTGGCGCTGCTGCTCGTGCTCAGCGTCGTCGCCGCCATCACCGTCCAGCAGTCCACCGAGGACTTCCGGTCCTCTCGCCAGACTCGGATGCTGGCTGTCGCCGAGTCGCTGGCGGCGACACCGGTGGTCCGCTCCGAGCTGGTCGACGGGGGCAACCGACGCGCCCTCGAGGGACAGATCGGGCGGGCCGCGAGCCTGTCCGGTGCGCGCCGGGTCCAGCTCGTGGGCCTCGACGGGCGGGTGGCAGCGTCCACGGATGCCTCGGAGACCGGGACGCCTGCGACCGTGGGAGCGCCGGTGGGCGAGGGGCGTTCCTGGTCAGGCGATCTGCGCATCGACGAAGAGGACACGGTCGGTGGGCAGGCCCCGGTGATCGGCGACGACGAGCGGGTCCTCGGGGCGGCTCTGGTCGTCGAGGACTACCCGTCGTGGTCGGAGAGGTTGCTCGACGCGGCTCCCGACCTGCTGCTCTTCCTCGGGGCGGCGGCGGCCCTGGGGGTGACCGGTGCCTTCGGCCTCTCCCGCCTGATCCGTCGACAGACTCGTGGGTTGGAGCCGGCAGCCATCGCTCGGCTCGCGGATCACCAGGAAGCCCTGCTCACCGGGATCCATGAGGGCGTCATCGGGGTCAACGGTGCGGGCATGATGACGCTGGTCAACACCTCCGCCCAGGACCTGCTCGGCCTGACGGAGCGCGACGTCGGCCGGTCGGTGACCGCCCTCGACCTGCACCACGGGGTGGCGGCCTTCCTCGCCGAGGGCGGGGACAGCGATCCCACGCTCATCGTCGTCGACGACCGCACCCTCGTGCTGACCCGTCGACGCACCTTCTTCGACGGCCGCGCGGTCGGCACGGTGACGACGGTGGTCGACCGGAGTGACCTGCTGGCGCTGCAGAGCCAGGTCTCGGCGCAGGCGAGCATCACCGACGCGCTGCGGGCGCAGACCCACGAGTTCGACAACCGCCTGCACACCATCTCGGGGTTGGTGCAGCTGGAGGAGTACGACGAGGTCGTCGCGCTCATCGCCGACGTCAACCGCAGACGCACGGAGATCAGCGACTCGGTGACCCGGTACGTGGAGGACCCGCGCGTCGCAGCGCTGCTCATCGCCAAGGTCACGGCTGCCTCGGAGGTCGGGATCGACCTGTCGATCGAGCCGGAGTCGAGCCTCCCACGGCTGGACCCCGCCACGGCGGCGGATGTCATCACCGTGATGGGCAACCTCATCGACAACGCGCTGGACGCCACGCGGGCCAATGGTGGTCATGAGTCATCGGTGCGCCTGACGGTGGAGCCGGGCGGAGGCCCTCGAGTGCGGGTCGCGGACACGGGCGCCGGGATCGCCCCGGAGGACGTCGAGCGGGTCTTCGAGCGCGGCTGGTCGACCAAGCCCACGGGCGCGGCCGGCCGCGGGATCGGGCTCGCCCTCGTCCAGGCCGTATGCTCCCGTGGCGGTGGCCGGGTGACGGTCATGCAGGGAGACCACGGCGCCGTCTTCACCGCATCCTTGGGTGGCGTCGGGCTCCGGGAGTCACGATGAGGGAGGTGCGCACGTGAGCGGCACCATTGACGTCCTCGTCGTCGACGACGACTTCCTCGTCGTCAAGGTGCACACCCGTTTCGTCGCCGGCGTGCCGGGCTTCCGGGTCGTCGCGACGGCCGCCTCCGGCCGAGCCGCACTGGATGCCGTACGCGATCACCGTCCCCACCTGGTGCTCCTGGATGTGCACCTGCCCGACATGACGGGCATCGAGGTGCTGCGTCGGCTGCGCGCCGAGGGCATCGAGGTCGGTGTGCTCATGGTGACCGCGGCTCGTGAGGTGGAGCAGGTCCGGGCAGCGCGCACCGGCGGAGCCTTCGGCTACCTGGTCAAGCCGTTCGGGCAGGCGGACCTCACCGCGCGTCTCGAGGACTTCCGGTCCGAGCTGCAGCGGCTGGAGCAGGTTGACGCGCAGGAGGCCGAGCAGGTGGACATCGACGCGATCTTCGGAGGTGCTCCGGGCCCGGGCGCACCACCGGCCCTCCTGCCCAAGGGGTTGAGCGCAGAGACGGGTGAGCTCGTCCTGGCCGCCGTTCGCGCGGCGGGGGACCTCTCTGCGAGCGAGTGTGCGGACATCGTGGGCCTGGCCCGGGTCACTGCCCGGAGGTACCTGGAGCACTTCGCCGTGACGGGCGTGCTCGAGGGGCGCCAGCAGTACGGCCGCGTGGGTCGACCCGAGCGGCGGTACCGCCCCCCTTCGTCCGCATCGTGACCCTCGTCATGCTGCGCGGATGCGAGGGGTATCGTGCTGGGTATGCGGACGGACCTCCTCCTTCTCTGCCGCGGCGAGGCCTGACACACGGCCACCTCGTCGCGGAGTTCGTGGTGCCGACCAGCACAGACCCCACGTGACGAAGGACGAACCATGATCCACTCCCAGCTGCCGACCTCGATGCCGGTGAGCAAGTACATCCCCTTCCAGGACCAGATCGCCGTCGAGCTGCCCGACCGCACCTGGCCCGATCAGGTGATGACCCAGGCGCCCCGCTGGTGCGCGGTCGACCTGCGCGACGGCAATCAGGCCCTCATCGACCCGATGGACGCCGAGCGCAAACTCACGATGTTCCAGCTGCTGGTCAGGATGGGCTACAAGGAGATCGAGGTCGGCTTCCCCAGCGCGAGCGAGACCGACTACAACTTCTGCCGCGAGCTCATCGACGGCGGGCACATCCCCGACGACGTGACGATCCAGGTGCTCACCCAGTGCCGCGACCACCTCATCGAGCGCACCTTCGACGCCATCGCCGGGAGCAAGCAGGCGATCGTGCACTTCTACAACTCGACCTCCGTGCTGCAGCGTCGCGTCGTCTTCAACTCCGACCAGGACGGCATCATCGACATCGCGCTGCAGGGCGCGCGGCTGTGCAAGAAGCTCGAGGAGACCATCCCCGACACGGACGTCTACTACCAGTACTCCCCGGAGTCCTACACCGGTACCGAGCTCGACTTCGCGGCGCGCATCTGCAACGAGGTCATCGACGTCATCGACCCGACACCCGACCACAAGATGATCATCAACCTGCCGGCGACGGTCGAGATGGCCAGCCCCAACGTCTACGCCGACTCGATCGAGTGGATGAGCCGCCACCTCGAGCGTCGCGAGTCGATCATGCTCTCCCTGCACCCGCACAACGACCGCGGCGAAGGGGTGGCTGCCGCCGAGCTCGGCTACCTCGCCGGTGCCGACCGGATCGAGGGCTGCCTCTTCGGCAACGGGGAGCGCACCGGCAATGTCGACCTGGTGACGCTGGGGATGAACCTCTTCAGCCAGGGCATCGACCCGCAGATCGACTTCTCCCAGATGGACGAGATCCGTCGCACGGTCGAGCACTGCACCCAGCTGCCCGTGCACCCGCGCCACCCGTGGGGCGGCGACCTCGTGTACACCGCCTTCTCCGGGTCGCACCAGGACGCGATCAAGAAGGGCTTCGAGGACATGGAGGTGCGCGCCAAGGAGGCCGGTACCGACATCAACGGCATCGACTGGGGTGTGCCCTATCTGCCGATCGACCCGCACGACATCGGCCGCTCGTACGAGGCGGTCGTGCGCGTCAACAGCCAGTCGGGCAAGGGCGGCGTCGCCTACCTGCTGAAGTCCGAGCACGGCCTGGACCTGCCGCGCCGTCTGCAGATGGAGTTCTCCTCCGTCGTGCAGCGCAAGACCGACGCCGACGGTGGCGAGATGAGCGGTCTGGCCCTGTGGGAGGTCTTCAACGACGAGTACCTGCACAGCGAGGACCGCGACGGCTGGGGCCGATTCCAGCCCGTGCGCACCACGCTGACCGGTGAGGACAGCGGCCTGGACCGGATCGAGGGACACATCCTCGACCATGGCAAGGAGATACAGATCGCGGGGAGCGGCAACGGCCCCATCGCTGCCTTCCTCGACGCACTTGCCCCGCTGGGGATCGACGTGCGGGTCCTCGACTACGCCGAGCACGCGCTGTCCGCCGGTGGCGACGCACGAGCAGCCGCCTATGTCGAGTGCGCGGTCGGCGAGCGGGTGCTGTGGGGTGTCGGCCTGCACGACTCGATCGTCAAGGCCTCGCTGCGCGCGATCCTCTCGGCGGTCAACCGCGCCGAGCGGGACGCCCAGGCCTGACCTGCGTCACCTGGGACCCAGGATTCTCGGGTGACCCGATAAACCTCGCCTTGGCAAGAGTTTGAAACTCTTGGCAAGGCGAGGTTTATCTTGTCGAGCGTGCTGGCGGTGATGCTCCGCCGGGTCAGGCGATCCGTCCGGGATCGCGTCGACGATGGATGGCGGCGCCCAGGAGACTGGTGAGCAGGAGCACCACGCCTGCCACGAGGAGCGCGCCGGCCGCGCCGAGCGACCCCTCGCCGAGGTCGAAGGCGGCCTGAGTGCTCGCTGCCGTCGCTGTCACGACGCCGACCGCCAGATGGGGCCAGGCCCGAGTCGCCGCGTATCCGGCGAGAGTCACGACGGCCAGCAGACCGAGGGCGATGTAGGCCGGCGTGAGGTTGTCCCAGACGCCGTACACCGCTTGGGCGGCACCTGCAGCGAGGGCTCCGGCGGTGAGGCGACCGGTCTGCCGCGTGTAGAGGTGACCCGACTCCGCGAGTGCGACGAGGGCCAATGCTGCGACCAGGAGCAGCCCGCTGAAGAGCGCGTAGCTGAAGGACCATTCCCGGCCGGTGGCCAGAGAGGTCCCGAGGCCGACCCATGCCCCGGCGCCGGCGAGCAGGCCCACGACAGTGGGGGAGAGCAGGTAGCCCAGCAGGAGGACGGTGAGGCCCACGCCGAAACCGAAGACCTCGATCCGCGGGCCTTCGTGGCCCAGCACCTGGGTGACGACGATGTGTGCGGCCCACCCTGCCAAGGTGCCGGCACCGACGAGCAGGGCGCCGGCCAACCGCCGACGCGCGTCGGCCCGGGACATGCGAATGCGCCTGGGGCCGTGGGCGAGCCCGACGACGGCCCCAGCCGCAGCCGCGAGGACCGCCGCCGCACCGGCCACGAGGCCGGCACGGGTGCCGGGGGACAGCCCAGACCACTGGGTGCCGACGAAGAGGGCTGCGGCGGTGAAGACGAGCACCCCACCGACATAGGCGCTGATCTCCCCGGCCAGACGGCCACGCCCGGTGCTGTCCTGATCGGTGCCGCTCATGACGGTGAGCGCACGGTCACGATCTGCAGGGTTGATGATGCCTGCGGCCACGAGCTCGTCGACGGCCGTCACCGTGTGGTCTGAGTGCGGATGAACGGACATGGGATCCTCCTGCCCTGATGGGGCTCGGACGAGCGCCATGACCCATCATCTCGGCACTGCGTCGCGAGCGGCATGGGTGGGATCACTCACCCGGTTCAGCGGACTCCGGCCACGCGGAACTGGATCGAGACGCGGGGTCCGACGGCGGCGCTCGTCTTGGGCACCGCGTGGTCCCAGGTGCGCTGGCAGGCGCCTCCCATGACGGCGAGGTCGCCGTGGCCCAGAGCGACCCGCTGCGAACGGCCACCGTCACGGGGGCGCAGGGACAGGTGGCGGGCCGAGCCCAAGGAGACGATCGCGACCATCGTGTCCTGATCGCGACTGCGCCCGATGCGGTCACCGTGCCAGGCGACGGAGTCCTCGCCGTGTCGGTACAGGCACAGCCCGGCGGTGACGAAGGGTTCGCCGAGCTCGGTGGCGTAGTGCTGCGAGAGCCGCTCGCGCATGTCGGTGAGCAGCGGGTGGGGGAGGCTCTCGCCTGCGGCGTAGAAGCAGGTCAGACGAGGGACGTCGACCACCGAGTCGTACATCTGACGGCGCTCGGCCCGCCACGGCACCTCGTGCAGGAGCGTCTCGAGCACCTGGTCGCTGCCGCAGGCCCACCCCGGCACCAGGTCGAGCCACGCCGTCTCGTCGAGGAAGCGTCGGTGACGCCGCTCGAGGTCGCCGAGGGTGGGGGACTCTGCCGTGTCGAAGAGCGAGGACTGGAGCGCCAGCATGCCTCGAGGCTAGCACCAGGTCGAACGCATGTTCGAGAGCGTGGCGTCGGCATGGGGGTGCGTGTCGTGTCGGTGCGAAGGGGGACAATGACCCAATGCCCCTCTACCGTGACTCCGGGGTCGTGCTGCGCACCCACAAGCTGGGTGAGGCCGACCGGATCATCACCGTGCTCACGCGCGGTCGCGGCAAGATCCGAGCGGTGGCCAAGGGGGTGCGCCGCACCAAGTCCAAGTTCGGCGCCCGCCTCGAGCCCGGGATGCATGTCGACCTGCAGTGCTACGAGGGCCGCAATCTCGACACCGTCACCCAGACCGAGTCGCTCGACGCCTGGGGTGACGCGCTCGCACGGGACTACTCGCGGTGGACCGCAGCGAGCGCGATCCTCGAGACCGCGGATCGGCTCACCGAGGAGCACGAGCCCTCCGTCCAGCAGTACCTGCTGCTCGCCGGGGCGCTGCGCACCCTGGCCAACGTCGACCACGCGTCCGAGCTGATCCTCGACGCCTACCTCCTGCGTGCCCTGGCCATCGCGGGATGGGCGCCGAGCTTCCACGACTGCGCCCAGTGCGGTGACGAGGGTCCGCACCGCGCCTTCCACGTCGCGTCCGGTGGGGTGCTCTGCCGGCTGTGCCGGGTGCCCGGATCGTCCTCGCCAGCACCCGAGACCCTCGAGCTGCTCGCTGCGCTGCTCGCCGGGGACTGGGTCGCGGCCGACGCGTCGCTGGACCGGCACCGCCGCGAAGGCTCTGGCCTGACCTCGGCCTTCCTCCAGTGGCACCTCGAGCGCGGGGTGCTCTCCCTTCGTCACGTCGATCGCACCCGCGTCGACCAGCCCCGACTGGACGACCACACACCGCAGAGGACCGGATGAGCCGCTACGAGACCCCCTTCGCCCACCCGAGCGGAGCCACGCCGCCGCCCGTGCCCGCGGACCTCGTCCCGGAGCACGTGGCGATCGTCATGGACGGCAACGGTCGCTGGGCCAACCAGCGGGGGCTGGCGCGGACCAAGGGGCACGAGGCAGGGGAGGGCGCGCTGCTGGACGTCGTCGCCGGTGCCCTCGACATCGGGGTGAAGCACCTGTCGACGTACGCCTTCTCGACGGAGAACTGGCGCCGTTCACCCGAGGAGGTGCGCTTCCTCATGGGTTTCAACCGCGATGTCATCCGTCGGCGTCGCGACCAGCTCAACGCGTGGGGCGTGCGCATGCGCTGGGTCGGGCGCCGCCCACGGCTGTGGAGCTCGGTCATCAAGGAGCTCGAGATCGCTCAGGAGATGACCAAGGACAACGACGCGATGACCTTGTACTTCTGCGTCAACTACGGCGGTCGCGCCGAGATCGTCGACGGGGTGCGCCGCATCGCCGATGACGTCAAGGCGGGTCGGCTCAAGGGCTCAGGCATCGACGAGCGGACCATCGCCCGCTACCTCACCGAGCCGTCGATGCCCGACGTCGACCTCTTCCTGCGCAGCTCGGGGGAGCAGCGCACGAGCAACTTCCTGCTGTGGCAGTCGGCCTACGCCGAGATGGTCTTCCAGGACACGCTGTGGCCCGACTACGACCGGCGCCACCTGTGGGAGGCCATCGAGACCTATGCGCAGCGCGAGCGGCGGTACGGCGGGGCGGTCGACGCCCCGACGACGGGCTGAGTGGCCTCGACGTCCCACCGGCCGTCGTCCCCTACGCTGGCGGCGCGCGACCTGCGTTTCATCGATCTGTGAGTGAGGGAGACGTATGTGCCGAGTTCTTGCCTACATCGGTCCGGAGATCTCGTTGGAGAACCTCCTGCTCAAGCCGGGGAACAGCCTGATCAACCAGGCCCTCGATCCTGAGCGTCACCCAGAGCTGCAGCTGGCGGGGTGGGGGTTCGGCGCGTGGAGCGAGCACCTGCTCAAGCCGGAGGAGCCCTTCATCTACCGCCGGCCGATGGCCGCCTTCTACGACGACAACGCCACTCGCATGCTCCCCAGCCTCCAGGCCAGCACCATGCTGGCGCACGTGCGAGCCGCCGCCTACGACGCCAAGGTCGTCATGGCCGACGAGAACTGCCACCCCTTCTGTTTCGAGGGGACTCCCTGGATCGTGGCGCAGAACGGCTACCTGCCAGGCTGGCAGGTCCTGCAGCGGGAGCTGTTGCAGCACTGCAAGGACGAGTACCTGACGCAGATGCTCGGCACGACCGACACGGAGTTCATCTACGCACTCCTGCTGTCCCTGCTCGAGGGTGACAGTGACGACGACGTCCAGCGTGCGGTCGAGGAGCTGCTGCGGCTCATCGCCAAGGCGATGAAGGATCTTGACCTACCGGGACTGACCAAGCTGAAGATGGCCTTGGTCTCGCAGGACCGGGTCGTCGGGATCAACTGGGGGCTCGGGCACCAGGGCGAGGTCGACCCGGCAGGGGACTGGCAGGAGCTGCGCACGGCCGGCCCGGGCACCGATGACTTCTCGCTCTCCATGCTCCTGGAGCCGATGTACCTGTTGTTGGGCCGCAACTTCCAGCACGACGAGGCGAACTACGGCTTCGAGGAGTGCACCGAGGAGGATGCCACGGCGGCCATCTTCGCGTCCGAGCCGCTCAGCGAGGAGGGCGACGGCTGGGTGCCCTTGGAGTACGGGTCGATCATGTTCCTCGCGAAGGACGGCGAGCGCATCACCAGGACCGTCAGGGAGCTCCAGCTCTAGGACGGCGGCCGGGAGGCACAGCCCGCGCACCGACCGAAGAGCTCGAGGGTGTGCGCGACATCGGTGAAGCCGTGCTCGGCGCTGACCCGCTCGGCCCAGCGCTCGACCGCCGGACCCTCGATCTCCTCGGTGCGTCCGCAGTCACGGCACACGAGGTGGTGGTGGTGCCCGGTGCTGCACCGGCGGTAGACCTGCTCGCCGTCGTCGGTGCGCAGGGCGTCCAGAGCGTCCTCGTCGACCATCGCCTGCAGGGTCCGGTAGACCGTCGCCAAGCCGATCTTGTCGCCGCCGGAGGCCAGGCTGGCGTGGATCTCCTGGGCCGAGCGGAACTCGTCGTAGCGGTCGACATCGGCCTCGATCGCGGTGCGCTGCCGCGTGGGCCGACGGGTGGGGGTGTTGGTCATCGGTGGCTCCCCTCGAGCTCGGTGTCGGTGTCGGTGTGGTCAGGGTCGTGCTCGTCCCAGTGGTCCCCGTGGCGGGCGTGGCGGTGACCGTCATGGAGGAAGTCGACGTGGTCACCGTGCAGGACCACCTCGTGCCCGCAGTCCTCCCAGTGCACGTGCTCGTGGACCTCTGCGGTGCGGTGGCGGCCCCGCCGCACCGCCGCCCCTGCGGTGACGAGCGTGGCGGAGAGGACGAAGACGGCGATGGCCAGCAGCACGATCGTCGCGCCGGACGGGGTGTCGGCGTAAAAGCTCGTGACGACTCCTCCGACGCTGGTCAGGGTGCCGACGAGCACCGCCCACAGCAGGCTCCCGCGGAAGGACCGGCCGAGGTACTGGCCGGTGGCATTGGGCAAGATCATCAGCGCGCTGATGAGCAGCAGACCGATGACCCGCATCGAGATGACGACCGTGACGCCGGTGAGCACGGCGAGCAGGATGTTGGTCGCGAGCACGGGCAGGCCCGAGGCGCGGGCGTACTCCTCGTCCTGGGCGACGGCGAAGAGGCGATCGCGCAGCACGAGGACGGTGACCAGGACGACGGCCGCGAGGACCGCGAACTGGACGAGGTCGCCGCGCGAGACCGTGGTGAGCGCGCCGAAGAGGTAGCCCTGCAGGTTGGTCGCCGACCCGGAGGGGGCCTTGGCGATGATCACGACGCCCGCGGCCAGGCCGCCGTAGAACATCACGGCGAGGGCGAGGTCGCCCCCGGTCCGCCCGAGGTGGCGCAGCAGCTCGATGGCGACGGCTGCGAGCACGACGACGACGAGGGCGGTCAGGACCGGGCTCGTGCTCGTCAGCAGGCCGATGCCGACACCGGCGAGCGCCACGTGCCCCATGCCGTCGCCGATGAGGGACATGCCGCGCTGGACGAGGAAGACGCCGACGAGGGGAGCCGATGCGCCGACGAGCAGTGCCGCGAGGAGGGCATTGCGCATGAACTCCAGGCTGAGGATGTCGATCACCGGAGTCCTCCCTTCGGCGTGAGGATCGTGGTCGGGACGGGCGAAGGGGGCGGGTCCTCCTCGTCGTCGTGGTGGGCGTGGGCATCGTCGCCGGGGGCGAGATGGGTTGGCGGTCCGTCATGGCTGATGCTGCCGGCGCGCACGACGATCGCCCGCGTGACGATCTCGGCCAGGGCGTCGAGCTCGTGCGTGACGACGACCAGGGTCGCGCCACGCTCGACGAGCCGGCGCATGACCGCGACGAGCACCTGCTGGTGACCACGGTCGACACCGGCGGTCGGCTCGTCCATGAGGAAGACATCGGGCCGGCTGGCCAGGGCGCGGGCGATGAGGACACGGCGCTGCTGCCCGCCGGACAGGGTCGCGACATCGTGTGACGACAGGTCGCCCAGCCCGACGACCGCGAGGGACTCCTGCACGAGCGCCCGGTCGGTGGCGGAGCGGACGCGCCACGGGGCCCACCACGGCGTGCGCACGGTGCGTCCCATCGTGACGATCTCGGCGGCGGTGGCGCGTACGGCCGAGGCGAGGGTGTGCCGTTGGGGGACATAGCCGATCCCGGTGCGTGCCTCTGCGCTGCCCACGTCATGCCCGAGCACGCGGGCGCTCCCGGCGTGCCGCTCGGCCAGGCCCAGCAGGCCCTTGACGAGGGTGGACTTGCCAGCGCCGTTGGGGCCGAGCACGGCGATGACCTCACCGCGGTGGACGGTGAGGTCGAGGCCGTGCACGATGGTGCGGTCGCCGTAGCCGAAGGCCGCGCCGGTCAGCTCGATGACGGGTTGGTCGCTCACGCGCATCCCTGTCCGGTGCGCACGGTCGCCAGGTTGCTGCGCATGACCTCGAGATAGTCCGACCCGGCGGATGCGTCGGTCAGGCCCTCGATGGGATCGAGGACGGCGACCTTGGCCCCGCCGTCACGCGCTATGGTCTCGGCGACGTCGGCGGGCACGAGCGTCTCGGCGTAGACGGTGGTGATCTTGTGCTCCTTGATGTGGGCGATCAGGTCCGCGAGTGCCGTCGGGCTCGGCTCGGCGCCGGGGGAGAGGCCGCTCACCGACTCCTGGTGGAAGCCGTATCGGTCGGCGAAGTAGCCGAAGGCGGTGTGCCCGGTGACCAGATCGGTGCTCGTGCAGTCGCGCAGGCCTGTCGTGAGGTCGCTGTCCAGGCTACCAAGGTCAGTCGTGAGTGCCTTGGCGTTGGACCGGTAGTCGCCAGCATTGCTCGGGTCGATCGTGGCGAGGTGGTCGGCGATGGCGTCGACGACATCGGCGTACCGCGTCGGGTCGAGCCAGAAGTGCGGGTCGACACTGCCGTGGTCGTGGCCCTCGTGGTCGCCCGCCTCGTCGCCGTGGTCGTGCTCGTCCTCGGCCGGCTCCAGGTCGAGACGGGCGAAGGGGGAGACGTCGAAGGCGGTGTCGTCGGCCTCCTTGGCAGCGTCATCGACGGAGGGCTGGAAGCCGCTGAGGTAGACGAGCGCGTCGGCCTTGGTGGTCTGGAGGACCTGCTTGGGGGTCAGTTCCAGATCATGCGGCTCGGCGCCCGGCTGAGTGAGGTTGCTGACGTCGACGTGGTCGCCGCCCACCTGCTGTGTCGCGTACTGGAGGGGGTAGAAGCTCGTCGCGATCGTCAGGCGTCCATCAGCGGCGCCCTCGTCGGCGGCGCCGCAGCCGGCGAGGGCGAGCGCGGCGGCCGAGGCGGCCAGGACGATGCGGGTGATCCTCATGAGAACGATTCTCACGTCTGATGAGAATCGTTGTCAACTCGAGTCAGCGCGGGAAGAGCCTGATCGCCGCCAGGCCCAGGACGAGCACGATCACGGCGGCGCGCATGAGCACCTCGCTCGTCGTCAGGCGCGGCCAGCTGAGGGCCAGCATCCACAGCAGGAAGAGGACGACCAGCCCGAGCGGGATCGCCCCCCAAGGGCCGAGGAAGGCGCCGATGACGACGAGCAGGAAGACGGTGACGATCGGCACGAGCGGCGGCAGCTGCGCGATGAACCGGGTCAGCGGCAGGCTGGCGCGCTCGAAGGCATTGGTCGCGACGGGCTCGGGACGGGGCGTGGGGCTGCTGGGCACCCCATCAGGGTAAGCGGCCCGATGCGGCCGTCTGACGCCGTCCCGGATAACCTCTCCCACATGGCCAAGCAGACCTCCACCGTGGACACCGTCGTCAACCTGTGCAAGCGCAGAGGCTTCGTCTTCCCCTGCGGCGAGATCTATGGCGGGACCAAGTCCGCCTGGGACTACGGACCGCTCGGCGTGGAGCTGAAGGAAAACATCAAGCGCCAGTGGTGGAAGTCGATGGTCACCGGCCGCGACGACGTCGTCGGTCTGGACTCCTCGATCATCCTGCCGCGCGAGACCTGGGTCGCCTCGGGGCACGTCGGGACCTTCACCGACCCGCTCACCGAGTGCCTCAACTGCCACAAGCGCCACCGTCAGGACCACCTGCAGGAGGCCGTGGCCGACAAGGCGGCGAAGAAGGGGCAGGAGATCGACCCCGACTCCGTCCCCCTCAGCGAGATCGTCTGCCCCGACTGCGGCACCCGCGGCCAGTGGACCGAGGCCCGCGAGTTCAACATGATGCTCAAGACCCACCTCGGGGTCATCGAGGACGAGTCCGGGCTGCACTACCTGCGCCCGGAGACCGCCCAGGGCATCTTCACCAACTTCAACAACGTGCTGCAGACCTCGCGCAAGAAGCCGCCCTTCGGCATCGCGCAGACCGGCAAGTCCTTCCGCAACGAGATCACGCCGGGCAACTTCATCTTCCGTACCCGCGAGTTCGAACAGATGGAGATGGAGTTCTTCGTCAAGCCGGGCGAGGACGAGGACTGGCACCAGTACTGGATCGACGAGCGCACCCGCTGGTACACCGACCTGGGCATCAACCCCGACAACCTGCGCCACTACGAGCACGCTCAGGACAAGCTGAGCCACTACTCCAAGCGCACCGTCGACATCGAGTACCGCTTCAACTTCGCCGGCAACGAGTGGGGCGAGCTCGAGGGCATCGCCAACCGCACCGACTTCGACCTTTTGAGCCACAGCAAGCACTCCGGCACCGACCTGGTGTTCTACGACCAGGCCAACGACGAGCGCTACACGCCCTATGTCATCGAGCCCGCAGCCGGGCTGTCCCGCTCGATCATGACCTTCCTCGTCGATGCCTACGCCGAGGACGAGGCCCCCAACGCCAAGGGTGGCGTGGACAAGCGCACCGTCCTGCGTCTGGACCACCGGCTGGCGCCCGTCAAGGCGGCCGTGCTGCCCCTGTCGCGCAATGCCGACCTCTCGCCCAAGGCCCGTGACCTGGCCGCCCAGCTGCGCAAGCACTGGAATGTCGACTTCGACGACGCCCAGGCGATCGGCAAGCGCTACCGCCGCCAGGACGAGATCGGCACCCCCTTCTGCATCACCGTCGACTTCGACACCCTCGAGGACAATGCGGTGACCATCCGCGAGCGTGACTCGATGGCGCAGGAGCGGATCTCGATCGACCAGGTCGAGGCGTACCTCGCGCCCAAGCTCCTCGGGTCCTGACCCGGTGAGCGGGTCGGGCCAGCCGATCCGGCTGCTGCTCGTCCACGGCAGCCGCCTCAACGCGGCCGCGTGGATCCCGCTCGAGGAGATCCTCCTCGGACGCATCGTCTGCGATCACGTCGACCTGCCCGGCCACGGGTTCGCCAGCGATGAGGGCTTCACGATGGCGCGGGCGCTCGAGGTGGTCGGCGACGCGGTCCAGGCGCTGCAGCCGGACCGGCACCGGGTGATCCTCGCCGGTCACAGTCTGGGCGGCTACGTCGCGATGGAGTGGGCCGCCGACCACCACGACGTCCTCGCCGGACTGGTGCTCATGGGCTCGACCGCCCAACCCTCCTCGCGGCTCGCGGGCGTCTACCGGGCCTTCGGCAGCGCCCTGCGCGCGGGGCTCGGGGACGAACGTCGAGCCTCCTCGCTGATGGAGACCGACGCCGCCTCGCTGCGCCGGATCATCGGAGCCCGCACGGCCGCCGCGGTGGTCGATCGGGGCCCGGGCCTGGCGGCCATCCCTGATGCGTGGGATGCCGTGATCGACGGCGTGGACCTGCGCTCGCTCACCCGGGTCGATGTCCCGATCCTGGCGATCAACGGCGAGTTCGACCAGTTCCGGGTGGGCGAAGGGAGGGCTCGTCGCCTGCGTCAGGACCTCGAGATCGTCCACGTGGCCGGGGCCACGCACTTCGCGCCGATGACGCACCCGGCCCCGGTGGCCCGGGCCATCGCCGAGTTCGCCTCCGCGCTGCCCGCCTGACCGGTCAGCACGGGCGCTCCCTCCGCCCAGGCGCTGGCTCAGACCAGGTGCTCGGCCAGCCACGTGGTCGTGCTCGCCCAGGCGTCCTGCGATGCCTGCGGGTGGTGGAAGGCCGGGCTCGGGTTGTCGAAGGCGTGGCCGGCGCCCTCGTGCCGCACGAAGGTCGTCTCGGGTCCAGCCGTGGCTGCCTCGACCGCAGCCACGCCCTGGGCCGGGATGAACTGGTCGGCGGTGCCCCAGTGGTGCAGCTGCGGCACCCGGACCCGGTCGGCGAGGTCGAGCAACGAGGGGATCTGCGAGCCGTAGTAGGCGACGAGGACGGCGGGTGGGTCACCGGCGTCGGTGAGGGCGGCCGCGGTCGCCCACGCCAGCCCGCCGCCGAAGCAGAAGCCCATGATCCCCGTGCCGCCGCGCACCTCGGGCCGCTCGCGCAGGGCGCGGGTCACGGCGACGGTGTCCGCGACCGTGGTCTCCCAGTCGAGCCGCGAGGAGGCGTCCATCGCCTCCTCGAGCCCGTCCATCCCCTCGCTGATGACCGGGCTGCCGAGGCGCCAGTACGACTCGGGCACGAGCACGACGTACCCGAGGTCGGCGAGCTCGCGAGCTCGGTCACGGATGTAGTCGGTGACCCCGAAGATCTCCTGGCACAGCACGAGGCCGGGCCCCTGCCCGCCGGGCGGCAGGAAGAGCTGGGTCGGGACGGCAGGCGCGGTGTCGGTCACGTCGCCCACCCTAGGCAGGAGCGTCAGCTTCCGGTGGCGATCGGCCGCGAGGAGTCGGTGATCCAGGCGCTCCAGCTGCCGACATAGAGGTCGGCCTCGACGCCGGCCTCGTGCAGCGCCAGCGCGGTGTGGGCCGCCGTGATGCCGGAGCCGCAGTAGGTCCCGACGACGGTCACCTCGTCGATGCCCAGCTGCCCGAAGCGTGTCCGCAGCTCCTTGGCCGGGCGCATCCGCCCGTCCTCGGTCACGAGGTCGGACATCGGCACGTTGACCGCGCCGGGGATGTGGCCGGCGACGGGGTCGATCGGCTCGCTCTGCCCGCGGAAGCGCTCGGGGGAGCGGGCGTCGACGAGCACGCCGAGCTTGGCGGTGGCCGCGGCGTCATCGGCATCCAGTGCGACGAGCTCGTCGGGGTCGAGGACGACATCGCCCGGCTCCGGCTCGACCGGCTCGGTGCTCACCTCGCCGCCGGCAGCCCGCCACGCAGCGAGCCCGCCGTCGAGCACGAGGACCTCCTCGATGCCCGCCCAGCGCAGCACCCACCAGGCGCGAGCGGCCCCGAGGGAGGGCTGCTGGTCGTAGACGACGACCACGGAGTCGGTCTGGACTCCGGCCGCGCGCAGTCCGTCCTGCAGCGTCTCCACATCGGGAAGGGGGTGTCGCCCCCCTTCGCCCGCGGGTCCGGCGAGCACAGCGTCGAGGTCGACGAAGGGAGCGCCCGGCACGTGACCGGCGGCGTACAGACCGGGGCCCTCGCCGGTGAGCGTGTACTGCACGTCGAGGACGACGAGCTTGGGGTTGGTGACGATCTCGTCCTGCAGGTCGGTGGGGGTGATCAGGGCACTCACGGGGTCTCCTCGTGGTCGTCGGTCAGGGGTCGGATCGGGACCTCGTAGTCGCCGAAGTCGTCGTATGAGCGCGGGTCCTCGCGCGGCTCGATGTGGGTGGTGATCTCCAGGTCCTCGAACTCCTGCTGCAGCGAGCGCTCGACGTCTTCGACGACGTCGTGCGCACGACGCACGGACCATGAGCCGGGGACGAGGACGTGCATCTCGGCGAAGGACAGGTGCCCGGCCCCGCGGGTGCGCAGGCCGTGGAAGTCGATGTCGGCGGTGCGGCGCGCGTCGAGGGCGGCCGCGATCGCCGCGTTGACCTCCGGCTCGAGGGCCTCGTCCATGAGGCCGCGGCCGGACTCGCTGATGAGCTTCCAGCCGGTCCAGATGATGTTGAGGCCGACGAGCATGGCGACGATCGGGTCGAGCCGGTCGATGCCGGTGACGACGACGAGGAGCACGCCGACGAGGACGCCCACGGAGGTCCACACGTCGGTGAGCAGGTGGTGGCCGTCGGCGCGCAGGGTGATCGACCGGTGCCTGCGGCCGGCGCGCAGAAGGACGAAGGCCACGGCGCCGTTGATGATCGAGGCCACGACCGAGATCGCCAGTCCGATGCCGGCCTGCTCGATCGGCTGGGGGTCCAGCAGCCGGGTGATCGACTGCCAGATGATGAAGCTCGCGGCGACGAAGATCATGCCGCCCTCGACGGCGGCTGAGAAGAACTCCGCCTTGGAGTGGCCGTAGTGGTGGTTGTCGTCGGCCGCGCGGGCCGCGACGCGCAGCGCGATGAGCATGGCGACGGCAGCGACGAGGTTGACGATCGACTCGGCGGCGTCGGCGAGCAGCCCGACGGAGTCGGTGACGTACCAGGCGCCGGTCTTCAGCGCGATGGTCGCCAGGGCAGCGGCGATCGAGAGCCAGGCAAATTTTTCGAGGGTGGTCCGGGAGGAGTCGCTCATGTGGTCAGCACGACCATCACCACGACGACGATCGCGGGCACGAGGATCAGCGCGAGCACCGCCCACCCGAGCGGCCGCCCGAGGTTGATCGTGGTCCCCATCCCCAGGCGCTTGCTGACGAGGACATCCGGGTCGTCCGGGTTGACGTAGACGAGGCCGCCGAGCCGCCAGTGCTCCCGGTCCGGGTCGCCCTCGAGGTCCCGACGGCTCATCCTGACCGAGACCATCACGCACCACACCGTCGCGGCGAGGGTGACGACGAGGAAGGCCCACAGGACCCACGGAGCGGGCACTGCATCGTCGACGAGGTACCCGCTCAGGCACATCAGGCTCACCCCGCCACCGATGGCACAGCCGAGGGCCGCGATCGGGGCACGCATGCCGGCGCCCTTGCCGGGGATGGCGAGGGCCAGCACGAAGAGGACCACAGCGGACAGCTGCCCGATGACGAGCGGCCCGAGGACCGTGCCCCAGGACTTGGTCCCGAAGGCATCGGGTTCACCGGAGAAGCCGAAGTGCGTCGGGTAGCGCTCGGGCAGCGCGTCGTAGCGCAGTCCACCGGTGACGATCGCTGCGACGCTGAGCGCGAGGCACAGCAGTGCCCACAGCAGGACGGGGCGCGCGCGAGGAGATGGTGAGTCCACGTGTGCGATTGTCCCTGCTCCCGCTCGCGGTGCGACACTGGGAGGCGCGATGACGACCCAGACCCTTGCCCCCACCACCCCGGCGACCACGGGGGAGCGCGTGCTGCCTCCCCTGCGCATCGGCCCGCACGTCATCGACTCACCGGTCGTCCTCGCACCCATGGCAGGGATCACCAACCGGGCCTTCCGCCGCCTGTGCCGCGAGGCGGGCGATGCGGGGCTGGCGGCGAGCGGCCTGACCGGCGCCCACAGCCTCTACGTCAACGAGATGGTGACCTCCCGCGCGCTGGTGGAGCGGACGCCGGAGTCGATGCGGCTGATCGCCCACGACGAGGACGAGAGCCCGCGCAGCGTGCAGCTCTACAGCGTCGACCCGGCGACGACCGCCGCGGCCGTGCGCATGCTCGTCACCGAGGAGCGGGCCGACCACATCGACCTGAACTTCGGTTGCCCGGTCCCCAAGGTCACCCGCAAGGGTGGCGGCGCGGCACTGCCGTGGAAGAGGGACCTCTTCCGCGCGATCGTCTCCGCGGCGGTCACCGAGGGGGCGAAGGGGGACATCCCCGTCACCATCAAGATGCGCGTGGGCATCGACGCGGAGCACCACACCTATCTCGAGGCTGCGACCTCGGCCGTCGAGGAGGGCGTCGCGGCCGTCGCGCTGCATGCGCGCACCGCGAGCCAGGCCTACTCCGGCACGGCTGACTGGTCACACATCACGCTGCTCAAGGAGACCATCACCTCCGTGCCGGTCCTGGGCAACGGCGACATCTGGTCGGCCGAGGCGGCTCTGGCCATGGTCGAGCAGACCGGCTGCGACGGTGTCGTCGTCGGGCGTGGGTGCCTGGGGCGTCCGTGGCTCTTCGCCGACCTCGCCGCCGCATTCGCCGGCACCGAGGTGCGAGTGCGCCCGAGCCTGGGCGAGGTGACGGACACCCTGCGACGCCACGCCGAGCTGCTCACCGACTTCTACGACGGCGACGAGCTGCGCGCGTGCCGCGACATCCGCAAGCACATCGCCTGGTACCTCAAGGGATTCCCGGCCGGCTCGACCGTGCGCAACCAGCTCGCGCTCGTCGACTCGCTCGCCGCCCTCGACCGGCTCATCGACACCATGGACCTGAGCAGCCCCTGGCCGGGCGATGCCGCCGAGGGGCAGCGCGGCCGCGCCGGGTCGTCGCGCGTCGTGGCTCTGCCGGAGAACTGGCTGGCCTCGCAGGACCTCGACGAGGCGCAGCTGGCGACGATCGCCGCCGCCGAGCAGTCCGTCGCCGACGGCGGCTGACGCTCACCCCACGACGACGAGCAGGTCGCCCCCTTCGACCTGCTGGCGAGCACCGATCGCGAGCCGCGTGACGGTGCCGGCCTGCGGGGTGGTGATGGAGGCCTCCATCTTCATCGCCTCGATGGTCGCGACGGTGTCCCCGGCCTCGACCTCGGTGCCTTCCTCGACCTGCAGCGTGACGACCCCGGCGAAGGGCGCAGCGACCTGACCGGCAGCGTTGGGGTCAGCCTTCTCCGCGGCGACGACCTCGCCGTCGACCGTGCGGTCACGCACCTGCACCGGGCGCAGCTGGCCGTTGACGGTGCCCATGACAGTGCGCATGCCCAGCTCGTCGGGCTCGCTCACCGAGCTCAGCCCGATCGTGAGGGTCTTGCCCGGCTCGATCTCGACCTCGTGGTCCTCGGCCTGCTCGAGCCCGTGGAGGAAGAGCCCGGTGTCGAGCACCGAGGTGTCGCCGAAGGACGCGCGAGCCGTGCGCATCTCCTGTGTCGGTCCGGGGAAGAGCAGCTCGTTGAGCGTCTCGCGCGGTGACTCCCGCAACGCCTGCTCCTGCTCGGGCGTGAGGTCGGCCGTCGGGGGCTGCTCGCGCCGACCCTCGAGGGCCTTGGTGCGGAAGGGTTCCGGCCAGCCACCGGGCGGGTCGCCGAGGTCGCCGCGCAGGAAGCCGATCACCGAGTCCGGGATGTCGAAGCGGGCCGGGTCGGACTCGAACTCCGCCGGGTCTGCCCCCAGGCCCACGAGGGACAGCGCGAGATCGCCGACGACCTTGCTGCTCGGTGTGACCTTGACGATGTTGCCGAGCATCGAGTTGGCCGCGGCGTACATGTCCTCGACCTCCTCGAAACGCTCGCCGAGACCGAGTGCGATCGCTTGCTGGCGCAGGTTGGACAGCTGCCCGCCGGGGATCTCGTGCCGGTAGACGCGGCCGGTGGGGGAGGCCAACCCGGACTCGAAGGGAGCGTAGAGCCGGCGCACACCCTCCCAGTAGGGCTCGAGGGCGAAGACCCGCTCGATGTCCAGGCCGGTCGGTCGCTCGGTGCCGTCGGTGGCGGCGACGAGCGCGGACAGCGACGGCTGCGAGGTCGTCCCGGCCATCGTCGCGCTCGCGGCATCGACAGCGTCGACCCCGGCCTCGATGGCGGCGATCAGCGTCCCGATCTGCCCGCCGGCCGTGTCGTGCGTGTGCAGGTGGACGGGCAGATCAAATCGATCCCGTAGCGCTCGCACCAGTTGTGTCGCGGCAGGTGCACGCAGCAGCCCCGCCATGTCCTTGATGGCCAGGACGTGGGCGCCGGTCTCGACGATCTGCTCCGCGAGACGCAGGTAGTAGTCGAGGGTGTAGAGCTTCTCCGCCGGATCGAGCAGGTTGCCGGTGTAGCAGAGCGCCACCTCGGCGACAGCGGTGTCGGTCGCGAGCACCGACTCGACGGCCGGGCGCATCTGGCTCACGTCGTTGAGCGAGTCGAAGATGCGGAAGATCGACAGGCCGCTGCGGGCGGCCTCGGCGACGAAGGCGTCGGTGACGGTCGTCGGGTAGGGGGTGTACCCGACGGTGTTGCGTCCGCGCAGCAGCATCTGCAGGGCGACATTGGGCATCGCCTCGTGGAGCGCTGCGAGGCGCTCCCACGGGTCCTCGTGGAGGAAGCGCAGGGCGACGTCATAGGTCGCGCCGCCCCAGGCCTCGACGGAGAGCAGCTGCGGGGTGAGCCGCGAGACGTGCTCGGCCACGTGGAGCAGGTCCCGGGTGCGCACCCGGGTGGCGAGCAGGGACTGGTGCGCGTCGCGGAAGGTCGTGTCCGTGACGGGGACATCCGTGCGCTGACGCAGGTCGGTGGCAAAGCCCGTCGGGCCGAGCCTCAGGAGCCGGTCGCGACTCCCTTCGGGCCGGTCGCCCTCGGGCAGCTGCGGCAGCTTGGTGCGCGGCCGCACGTCGCTCGTGCGCGGGCCGTGCGGCTGGTTGACGGTGACGTCCGCGAGGTAGGCGAGCAGCTTGGTGGCCCGGTCCTTGCCCGTCGGTGCATCGAGCAGCTGGGGGCGCTCGTCGATGAAGCTCGTGGTGACCTCGCCGGCCTGGAATGCAGGATCGCTGAGGACGCCCTCGAGGAAGGGGAGGTTGGTCGCCACCCCACGGACGCGGAACTCGGCGAGGGCCCGGCGGGCGCGGCGCACGGCCAGGGGGAAGGTCGCGGCACGGCAGGTGAGCTTGACGAGCATCGAGTCGAAGTGGGCGCTCACCTCCGCCCCGACGAAGGTGGTGCCGCCGTCGAGGCGCACGCCGGAGCCACCCGCGGAGCGGTAGGCCGAGATCGTCCCGGAGTCGGGGCGGAAGCCGTTGGCCGGGTCCTCGGTGGTGATGCGGCACTGCAGCGCGAAGCCGTGGGTGCTGATGTCCTCCTGCCGGTGGCCGAGCTCGGCGAGCGTGGACCCGGAGGCGATCTGCATCTGCATGACGACGAGGTCGAGCTCGGTGACCTCCTCGGTCACGGTGTGCTCCACCTGGATGCGCGGGTTCATCTCGATGAAGACATAGCGGCCGTCCTCGCCGAGGAGGAACTCGACGGTGCCGGCGTTGACGTAGTTGATCGACTGCGCGAACTTCACCGCGTCGGCGCACATGCGCTCGCGCAGGTCGGGGTCGAGATTGGGCGCGGGCGCGATCTCGACGACCTTCTGGTGGCGGCGCTGCACGGAGCAGTCGCGTTCGAAGAGGTGCAGGACCTCACCGCTGGAGTCGCCGATGATCTGGACCTCGATGTGCCGCGGGTTGATGACGGCCTCCTCGAGGTACATGGTCGGGTCGCCGAAGGCCGACTCGGCCTCGCGTTGGGCGGCCTCGAGGGCCTCGCGCAGGTCCTCGCGCCGCGCCACCCGACGCATGCCACGCCCGCCACCGCCGCTCACGGCCTTGACGAAGATCGGGAAGCCCGCCTCGTCGGCGGCCTTCTCCAGGACGTCCAGGTCGGTGCTCGCCTCCGAACCACCGAGGGTGGGCAGGCCGGCCGCCTTGGCCGCAGCGATGGCCCGTGCCTTGTTGCCGGTGAGCTCAAGGACCTCGGCCGGCGGGCCGATGAAGGTGATGCCGTGGGCAGCGCACTCCTCGGCCAGCTGCGGATTTTCCGACAGGAAGCCGTAGCCGGGGTAGATCGCATCGACCTCGGCCTCGAGGGCCACGCGCACGATGTCCTCGTGATTGAGGTAGGCGCGGACCGGGTGTCCCTCGTCGCCGATGAGATAGGCCTCGTCGGCCTTCATCCGGTGCTCCGACAGCCGGTCCTCCACCGGGTAGACGGCGACGGTGGTGGCGTCGAGCTCGGTGGCCGCGCGGAAGGCGCGGATGGCGATCTCGCCTCGGTTGGCGACGAGGATCTTGCGGAACATGGTGCCTCCGGGGCGTGAGGTCGGTCTCGCGCCCGAACGTATCGGTCAGCACCGACGAAGCGGAGTCCGGTTCCGTTCGTGAGAACGGGCATAGGCTCCCGAGCGTGAGCAACCAGAGCGATCGTGAGCGGTGGGTCTCCGAGGACCCGGTGCACAAGCGTGCCGACCGGGACGACTTCGCACGAGACCGCGGGCGCCTCATCCACTCGGCGGCCCTGCGGCGGTTGTCGGCCAAGACGCAGGTGCTCGGGCCGGGCAGCGACGACTTCGTGCGCAACCGGTTGACCCACAGCCTCGAGGTCGCCCAGATCGGCCGCGAGTTCGGTGGGGCGCTGGGCTGTCGGGCCGACGTCGTCGAGGTCGCCTGCCTCGCGCACGACCTGGGGCATCCCCCCTTCGGCCACAACGGGGAGACCGCGCTCAACGAGATCGCGGACGCCATCGGTGGCTTCGAGGGCAACGCGCAGACGCTGCGCATCCTCACCCGGCTGGAGCCCAAGCGGGTGCACCCCGACGGGCGGCCGGCGGGGCTCAACCTCACTCGCGCCAGCCTCGACGCGGCGACCAAGTACCCGTGGCGGCGCGGGCAAGGCCCTTCTCCGACACCGAAGTTCGGCGCCTACGAGGATGACCTTCCGGTCTTCGACTGGATGCGCGAAGGGGGACCGGGCGGCTTCGTCCGCTGCCTCGAGGCCGATGTCATGGACTGGTCCGACGACGTGGCCTACTCCGTGCACGACGTCGAGGACGCGATCGCGTCCGGGCGGCTGGACCTGCGACAGCTGCGCGATGCCCACGACACCGACGCGGTCCTCGACATGGCCGTGCGCTTCTTCGCCGCGGACCTCGGGCGTGACGCCGTGGGCGAGGGGTTGGAGCGGATCCTCGCGACGGGCGCGGTGCCCGATGCCTATGACGGCTCCCGGGCGGCGCTCGCGGGCCTGAAGGACATGACCTCGCGGATCATCGGACGCTTCGTCCACGCTGCCGAGGAGGCGACGCGGGCTGTCCACGGCACGGGCGACCTCGGCCGCTACGAGGCCCGTCTCGTCGTGCCGGACGACTCGCTCGCAGAGGTGGCCGTGCTCAAGGCGGTGGCTGCCCACTTCGTCATGTTCTCCGGTGAGCGCGACGACGAGTACCTCCACCAGCGACAGGTCGTCGCGGACCTCGCCGGGTGGTTCGCGGCGGACCCCGAGGGCCGGCTCGACGCCGACCTCAGGTACGACCTCGCGGCGGCGAGCGACGACGCCGCCCGGCTGCGGGTCGTCGTCGATCAGGTCGCGGGGCTGACCGACGTGCGCGCGCTGGCGCTGCACGCTGCTCACTGCGCCTGAGCGCAGGGGGAGCCCTCCCCATGGCCCTTCCCGGGGGCCCCGCCTAGGCTCGCGACAAGCGCAGGTGCCAGGGAAGGGCAGCAGTGGGACTGACACATGGGATGGACTCCCAGCGGATCGTGGGCATCGCCACGCAGGTGCGGGCGCAGGCCCGCCGGCTCCACGAGGTCGAGCAGTCCGGCTCCTCGGGTGCGCGTCTGCTCGCCCAGGCATGGGAGGGATCAGACGTCCAGGCGCTGCTGGCCCGGTGGGAGGGCGTGCGTGGTGACCTCGTGGGCGCCGCAGAGTCCTTGGCGGCTGTCGCTGAGGAGATGGTGCGCCAGAGCGAGTCCCAGGACGAGGCATCCGGTGGATCCGGCGGGGCCGGAGGTGGAGGTGCGGCAGGCGCACGAGGACGCGATGGCGGCCGGGGCAGCGGCCGCTCAGCCCTGTGGACGGGAGCACCTCACGGAATGACCTTCGTGCCGGCCGGGCAGGGCACGACCGGCCCCATCGATCTCGGGCCGGGCGTCAGCCGGTGGATGCAGGACGGGATGACCGGGCGACGGGTCGAGGTCGAGGCCGCGGATCCGCCCACTGCTGCGGAGCGGCGCTCGCGAGAGGCGGCCAATGCCCCACGAGGCTCCGCGGGGGTGGGGATGGGCGGACTGTCGTACCGCGATGGGCAGTGGACCCTGGAGGGCAAGGTCCCGATCGATGTCGATCCACGGGTCAAGGGCACCTACGAGGTCGAGGTGGGCAAGGAGGAGTGGAAGGCGCGCGCCGGGGTCGAGGTCGGTGGCGGCGTCGACACCGGCCTGAAGATGCCCAAGAGCGGCCCCTTCTTCGAGTTCGATGCCGAGGGCAAGGTGACGACCACGGTGGGGGTCTCCGTGCCGGCCGGCACCGTGGACCCCAATGCCCTGAACCCCCTGGCCCCCGAGGATGCTCCCGTCGGCACGGTCTGGGACGTCGAGGCCACGGCAGAGGCTCGGGCCGAGGGAGCGCTGGGGCGCCGCAATGTCGGCATGTCCGGCTCGTACGAGAACGTGGTCTACGACAAGACGTCCATCGAGGTCCTCGAGGACGACAAGGTCCTCATCACCCGGGGCGATGGCCAGACGGTCGACAACGAGGCCGGTCTGCGGGTCCAAAAGGGGGTCAAGCTCGACCTCGGCGCGGGCTCGCAGAGCGAGGCCGGAGCGATGGAGTCGGTGGTCGTCGACGTATCCACCCCGGAGGGCAAGGCGGCGTACGACCGCTTCCTCACGACGGGTGAGTGGCCGCAGGAGAGCGGCGACGGCGCGGTGAGCGGGACGACGGTCCTGGAGACGGCGGACTGGGAGGAGACGCGCAACGCTGGTGTCGGGCTCGGTGGGGCGTCGGCGGACTCCGAGAGCGTGGTCTTCCGGCACAACCAGACGACCGAGACCCTCCCCGACGGTTCGTCGCAGGTCGTGCGCATCGCGTCGGCGAGCGACGGCAGCCAGGTCGAGCACAACCAGCATCTGGACCCGCAGGGCAACCCCACGCCGGGTGGCACCTACACCTACACGCTCGACATCACGGACCCGGTCTACGCGGAGCGGGTCGAGCAGAACTGGGGGATCACCGTGGAGCCCGGTGAGACCGTCGAGATCACGGTCACCGAGGCCGAGATGAAGGCCATGCACGAGGCCAACACGGGTGCGGGGCCCGTCGAGGGGGCCCCGGCCGATCCCAACCCCGCGACTGCCGGCGACGAAGGCACCTACAGCATCGACCTGGTCCAGACGCAGGGCGACGGGACCGTCGACGAGCTGCAGCGGGCCTGGGCCGAGGTCGAGCCCGGTCCCGGGGACGGGACGACCTCGGCCCCGGGATCGGCGCGCGTGGTGACCGAGGGCTAGGACGACGCGGTCGGTGGCGCGACCTAGACTCAGGTCACGGTCGATGTGGGAGCGAGGTGACCAGTGGCGGGACGGATCCGCGCGGAGGACGTGCAGGCGGTCAAGGAGCGCTCCTCGATCACGGACGTCGTCCGTGAGCACGTGAGCCTGCGCACCGCTGGTGTGGGCTCGATGAAGGGGCTGTGCCCCTTCCACGACGAAAAGACGCCGAGCTTCACCGTGCGCGAGACCGTGGGCGCCTACCACTGCTTCGGTTGTGGTGAGGGCGGCGACGTCATCTCCTTCGTCCAAAAGCTGGACCACCTGACCTTCGCCGAGTCCGTGGAGCGGCTCGCGGGCAAGCTCGGGATGGAGCTGCGCTATGACGAAGGGGGTGGCCCCCGTGACGGGGTCGGCCTCGGCAAGCGATCGCGCCTCATCGAGGCCCACCGCGCGGCGGCTGAGTTCTACCACTCGCGACTGCTCGAGACTCCCGAGGCACGGATCGGACGAGACTTCCTGCGGGAGAGGGGATTCGCCTCTCCCGAGGCGAAGCTCTTCGGCATCGGCTACGCGCCCCGGTCGGGGGAGGAGCTGGCCCGGCACCTGCGAGGCAAGGGTTTCACCGACGAGGAGCTGGTGATCGGTGGTCTCTGCGGTCGTGGTTCCCGAGGCCTGTACGACCGCTTCCGCGGGCGCCTGATCTGGCCGATCCGCGACATCACCGGCGACACCATCGGCTTCGGTGCGCGGCGGTTGTACGACAACGACCGGATCGGTGCCAAGTACCTCAACACCACCGAGACGCCGATCTACAAGAAGTCGACGGTCCTCTACGGGCTCGACCTGGCCAAGAAGTCCATCCGTGACGACCGTCGGGTCGTCGTCGTCGAGGGCTACTCCGATGTCATGGCCGCCCACCTGTCCGGGGTGGGAGGTGCCGTCGCGACCTGCGGCACCTCCTTCGGCGAGGACCACATCAAGGTCATCCGCCGCATCGTGCGCGACGAGGCCGACCTGGCTCCGGCCAAGGTCGTCTTCACCTTCGACGGGGACAAGGCCGGTCAGGGCGCGGCGATGAAGGCGTACGCCCAGGACGACAAGTGGGCCAGCCAGAGCTTCGTCGCGGTGGCCAAGGACGGCATGGACCCGTGCGACCTACGGCTGCGCGAGGGGGACGCCGCCGTCCGTGACCTCGTCGACGACGCGGTGCCGATGTTCGAGTTCGCGGTGCGCACGACGCTGGCCCGCTTCGACCTGCACACTGCCGAGGGGCGGGTGCGGGGGATGGGCGCGGTCGCGCCGATCATCAACAGCATCCGCGACTCCTCCCTGCGTCCCGAGTACGTGCGCACGGTCGCTGGTTGGGTCGGCGTCGAGGTCGAGCAGATGCGCGACGCGGTGACCCGAGCCGGGCGGATCCAGGCCCGCGCAGAGGCTCAGGGCGACTCCCGCGCCAACCCCGAGACACCCGAGCCGACCGCCGGTGAGGCCGCCGCCGGTGTGCCCGCCCCCGACCTGCGCGACCCGATCGTGCAGGCCGAGCGGCAGCTGCTGCAGTCGATGCTGCAGCACCCCTCGATGTTTTCCCCGGAGGACCTCGATGCGGTGGAGCCGGAGGGTTTCGCCGCACCGGCCCACCGCGCCGTCTTCGACGCCGTCCGGGAGGTCGGACCCATCGACCAGGGGGTCAGCCTGACCGCCTGGCACGCGCGGATCGACGAGGCGACACCACTGGCGGTCGCGCCCCTCGTCGCCGAGCTGTCGGTCGCCCCCCTTCCCGTCGTCCACGACCAGTCGACCGGCGCGCCGCCCCCGCACTACACCCGCTCCTTGCTGGTGCGGGTGCGCGAGGTGGCCGTCGGGCGGCGCATCTCCGATGCGATGTCGCAGATGCGCCGGCTCGCGGCCGACCCGTCCTCGGACCCGAGCGCGCTGCGCGAGCTGTCCCTGACCCTGCAGGGCCTCGAGCGTGAGCGCGCTGCCCTGAGAGCGGAGTTGCAATGAGTCCGGTGTGGAGTCGGTGGCAGCGCGCCCGCGCGGTGCCCGTGCCCGAGGGCGTCGAGATCGAGCCGGGGGAGCGGGTGCTGGCCACCGCGGCGACCTCCGGCGCAGAGGTCGTCGTCATCACGACCCATCGGCTCGTCGTGCCCGGAGGGGCGCTGGCGCAGGGACGACCTTGGCACCTCGTCGATCGTGGTCGGTGGGACCCCGAGACGGACGAGCTGTCGGTGACCTGGGTCGACCACGGGCCGGCGGGGCGCTGGACGCTCACCGAGCCGGGCGCCGTGCCCGATCACTTCCAGGAGCGTGTGCAGTCCACGATCGTCCTCGTCGAAGAGGTCTCGATCGACCGACAGCGACGTGCCCGCGTCGTCCTGCGCAAGGACCTGGCCACCGAGCGGGTGCTGGCGCAGACCATCGTCGCTCGCGGCTGCGACCCCGATGACCCCGAGCTGGTCGCCGAGACCGAGGCCGTCGCCGATCGGCTCGCGGAGCAGATCGGGCGCGAGGGCTGACGTCCGCACGGTGACCGGCCCTCGGCCTCGAGGTCTCTCTTTCCTATGGTGAGGTCATGACCCGCGACGCGCTGCCCGTACTCGACCTGGCCGACCTCGATGCCGGCCCGGAGGCCGCCGAGCGGTTTCGAGAGGCGCTGCGAACGGCCACCCACGAGGTGGGCTTCTTCCACCTGCGCCACCACATCGACCTCGCGGTCATCGAGGAGCTCTTCGACGTCGCGCGCCGCTTCTTCGTCCTGCCCGAGGAGGACAAGCGGGCGATCGAGATGACCCGCAGCCCGCACTTCCGCGGCTGGACCCGCCTCGACGGCGAGCTGACCCAGGGGCAGGTCGACCATCGTGAGCAGATCGACGTCGGCACCGAGCGCGAGGAGAGCGGCATCGTCGACCCGCCCTACATGCGCCTCGACGGCCCCAACCAGTGGCCGCAGGCCCTGCCCGAGCTGCGCACCGTCGTGCAGGCCTGGATCGACCGGCTCGAGGTGCTCGGTCACCGGCTGCTGGCGCAGTGGGCTCTCGCCCTCGGGGCGCCGGCCGACCACTTCGTCCCCACCTTCGCCCCGGCCTCGATCCTGCTCAAGCTCGTCCGCTACCCCGGGACGGCAGACCGGTCCCAAGGCGTCGGTGCGCACAGCGACCCGGGCATCCTCACGCTGCTGCTGATCGAGCCGGGCAAGGCCGGGTTGCAGGTCCAGGCCGACGACGGCTGGATCGACGTGCCGCCGACGGACGACTGCTTCGTGGTCAACATCGGCGAGCTGATGGAGGTCGCGACCGACGGTTATCTGAGGGCCACCCAGCACCGCGTCACTGCTCCGCCGGAAGGCAGCCAGCGGCTGTCCATCCCGTTTTTCTTCAACCCTGCGCTGGACGCCCCGGTGCCGTCCGTCGACCTGCCGCCGGAGCTTGCCGCACGCACCCGCGGGGTCACCCAGGACGCCGCAAATGTCATCGGCAGCCGCTACGGCGAAAACCTGCTGAAGGCTCGGCTCCGCGCGCATCCGGACGTCGCAGCGCTGCATCATGCTGACCTGGTCGGTCGCGAGCACTGAGTCCCGGCCCCGTTTTCGTGTCCCGGCCACCTTCTTGCTATGGTGGCGCAGCGCTACGGCGCGATCCCCTGTAGCTCAATTGGCAGAGCATTCGGCTGTTAACCGGAGGGTTGTTGGTTCGAGTCCAACCGGGGGAGCCAGCAGAGCCCCTCATCCGCATCGCGGGTGAGGGGCTCTCGTCGTTTGGGGCTCGTCAGCTCGGGCTCGTCAGCTGGAGCTCGGTGAGGGCCCGTCGGTGCCTGAGGTGCTCGGGGTCCGCGGCTCAGGGCACGGCGCCAGCTTGGGCGGCGTGGCGGTGCGCTTGCCGATCTGCTTGCGGGTGCCGAGGTTGTCGCGGACGGAGCGCTTCCACTCGCCGGTCTCGACCATGTCGGCCAAGGCATCGTGCACGTCCTCGCACAGGGCCGTGTCCTCGCGGCGCATGGCGACGCCCCAGCGCTCGGTGGTGAAGGGTCGGCCACTCGTGCGCCACTTGTCGGGCGAAGCCGACGTGCGCGCGAAGCTCCGCAGGATGGCCGCATCGGAGGTGACGGCGTCGACCTGGCGCTGCTCGAGGAGGTCGACGCACTCGGAGATGCGCGGACGCATCGTCAGGTGCAGTCCCGGATAGTTGGCGACGAGCTCGGTGGTCGACTGAGAGCCCTGGACGCTGCAGACGGTGGATCCGGACAGTTGTGCCGGTTTGCGGATCGTGCTGGTGGTCCGCACGAGCAGGTCCTGCCCGGTGCTCAGGTAGGGCCCTGCAAAGGTCACGTCCTCCGCGCGCTCAGGCGTCATCGAGTAGGCAGCGAGGACGAGGTCGACCTGGCCCGTGGCCAGCAGGGTCTCGCGCTGGTCCGTCAGGGCCTCGACAAAGGTGATCCGGGGGACGCCCAGATATCGCGCGATGTACCGCGCGACGTCCGCATCCAGCCCCGTGTACGTGTCGTCCTCGCGCAAACCGACACCAGGCTGGTCGAAGGAGATCGCCACGCGCAGGGTGCCGGGCACATCGGTCTCGTGCAGCGAGGGACTCGACGTGGTACTCGATGACGGGATCGTCTCGGGGCTGGAGGTCGACGTCGACGTGCTGGTGGATGTCGGGGTCGGGGAGCCCGTGGGGTCCACCTCGACCGATCGCACGCAGCCGGTCAGGAGGGTAGCGGTGAGCGCGGCTGTGGCCAGCACGCGGACTCGGCGCACGTCATCCCCCTTCGTCGGACGGGTCCATCCTTGCAGGCGACGACCGAGGACGAAGGGGGAGACCACCGCTATGCGTCAGCGGCGGGAGGTCGCTGACGTCCGGCCGAAGGTGTTGGAGTTGTCGACCGTCTTCAGGCGCCAGTAGCGCGCGGAGGACGAGGTGCGCTTGAAGGTGACCTTGCCGTACCTGTTGGTCGTAGTAGAGGTGACGGGCTTCCAGGCGCAGGTGGAGCAGGCCTGCGACTGCAGGTACACCCGGTAGCCCGACAGGGCGGCGTACTTCCCGGCCCGGGGGGAGTAGCGGGTCGTCGTGCCCGCGATGGTGACGGTCGAGCCGCTGCGGCTGGTGCTGATGTACTGCCGCGAGCCGTACTTGACGGTCATCGTGCGGGTGTTCTGGGCCATCCGGTCGTAGTCGAAGTCGTAGGCACCCTCCGGGCGGACCGTGTAGACGCCCACGGGGTTCCAGTCGTACCAGTCGAGGACCTCGGAGGTCATCCCCGGGTCGAACCAGAACGCGTCAAAGCTGCCCTGCGTGGGGTGGACGACGCTCCAGAACGCGTACTCGGCGTAGGCACGGCAGCCGGAGCTGTAGATGCCCGTCACGGTGCGGTACGGCGAGACGATCGCCACCTTGCTCGGGGTGCTGATGTTGCAGGACGGCGCCGCCTGCGCGGACGGGGCGGCGAGCAGGGTGAGGGGGAGCAGGGAGGCGGTGGCCACCGCCAGAGCGCGCTTGAACATGGGTGTCCTCGGAGGAAAGTGAAGAGTGGCGTACCGGGTGATGCCCGGACAGGGAGAACAGTAGAGCCAGCCACCGACAATGACCAGAGTCGTCCGTGTCGTCCATCAGGTGTGCAGTTATCGGTCCGGTGACCCCGGCACATCGTTGGGCTGACTCTCGCCGAGCCAACGATGGCCGACTCGTATGCACCAGATGAGAGCGCCGAGGGCGGCGATGCACAGTGCCAGGAGGCCGAGCAGGAATCCCGGAACACCTGCTTCGTCCCGAGAGGGGATGCTGAGCATGCCGATCGCGGCCAGGCAGAGACCCCAGAACAACTGCTTCTGCGCCTGTGCCCATCGCCCGTGTCTCATCTGGGGACTGTAGCGAGGTGCTGCTGCCTCTGCTGACGTCGAGACATCCATGGCGCGCGTTGTGCGCATGGTGGGGCGACTGGGGCTTGAACCCAGGACCGACGGATTATGAGTCCGGTGCTCTGACCGACTGAGCTACCGCCCCGCGCGCCCGAGGGCGTCGGCGTGAGAGTACCTCTTTGTGAGTGAAACGCCTGAGGCGGTCGGGGTCACCGTGAGGGCTGGTGCTCTTGTGGTAGATGGGGCACAATGGCCGCACAACCGAAAATTTTTCGAGCAGCACACCACGAGTCTCATGCGTGCAGCAGCTTGATCCGCAGACAGTGCCTGGCGTTGGGGAAGACGTCCATCGCACTCAAGGAGGATCGAGATGTCTGCAGGAAAGCGCGTCAGCACGCGAGGTGTGGTGTTCATCCACAGCACCCCGACGGCACTGTGCCCCCACATCACGTGGGCGCTCGAGTCCGTACTGGGTCAGGCTGTGTCCCTTGACTGGACTGAGCAGCAGCTCGGCCGGTCGCTCAAGCGTGCCGAGTTTTCTTGGACCGGCGAGCCCGGTACCGGCGCGAAGCTGGCCTCCGCATTGCGAGGCTGGGACAACGTGCGCTACGAGGTCACCGAGGAGCCCACCCCGGGCCTCGACGGTTCTCGCTGGAGCCACACGCCCACGCTGGGCATCCACCACGCCACCATCTCCGCGTCTGGTGATGTCGTCCTGCACGAAAACCGCCTGCGCGAGGTCATGACCCTCGCCCAGGGTGCTGGCGAGGCTGTCGAAGACATGCTCGGCGAGCTGCTGGGCGAAGCCTGGGACGCCGAGCTGGAGCCCTTCCGCTACGCCGGTGACGGCGCCCCCGTGCGGTGGCTGCACAAGGTCGGCTGACCGAGCTCCACAGGACCCGATGACGAAGGGCGCCGCGCACCCTCCTTGGCGCGGCGCCCTTCGTCATGCGCTGATGACTGGCGCGGTGCTAGTCCTCAGCACCAGCCGCGACAGGGGCCGTCGGGATGGCCTCGCCGGAGGTGCGCCCGCGATGGTTGATCCGGCGCTCGAGCAGCCCGGCCAACGAGGTCAGTCCCCAGTTGACGGTGATGTAGATCAACGCGACGACGACCAGCGCAGCGAAGACGTTGGAGTGCAGGGAGGAGAGGTTCTGCCCCTGCTGGAGCAGATCCGGGTAGGTGATGACGGTGCCGAGGGCAGTGTCCTTGAGGATGACGACGAGCTGGCTGACCAGCGCCGGGAGCATCGCGGTCACGGCCTGGGGGAGCTGGATCGAGCGCAGCACCTGGCGGGGTGACAGCCCGACCGACAAACCAGCCTCGCGCTGCCCGGAGGGCAACGAGTGCACACCCGAGCGCAGCAGCTCGGCCATGACGGAGCCGTTGTAGAGGGTCAGTGCCGTGACGACGGCGGCGAGCGGGTTGATGTCGGCGGAGAAGACGCCGTTGTAGGCGTAGATGCCGAAGAAGAAGATCATCATGATCAGCACGGGGATCGCGCGGAAGAACTCCACGACAGCGCCGCTGACGATGCGCACCAGGCGGTTCTGCGAGAGCCGTCCGGTGCCGAAGACGAAGCCGAAGATGCTCGCTCCGAGGACCGACAGACCAGCGGCCTTGATGGTGTTCCACAGACCGATGAGCAGGTAGTAGCGCCAGGTCGACCACGTGGCCATCGGCGACCACTTGGCTCCGGAGAACTCCTGGTACTCATTGAGCTTGCCGACGACGAGCCACGCGATGATCAGCGCCACCACGATGCCGAGGCCGGCGACGATCCGATAGCGCACCCGTGCCTTGGGACCGGGATTGTCGAAGAGGACGCTCGTGCTCATCGCTTGACCGCCATCCGACGAGAGAGGCTCGTCAGGCCGATACCGATCGGCAGGGTGACGAGGAGGAAGAAGCCGGCCACGAGGGCGAAGGTCAGGTAGTTCAGGTCCGCACGCAGCTCGAGCGCCGAGTTCATCAGGGCCGCGGTCTCGGCCACGCCGATGGCGGCGGCGACCGTGGTGTTCTTGATGAGCGCGATGATCACCGAGGCCAAGGGCGCGATCGCTCCCCGCAGAGCCTGGGGGAGGACGACGTGCGTGAGGTTCTGGGTGAAGCCCAACCCCAGGGACCGTGCTGCCTCGGCCTGCCCCGGTGGCACGGTGTTGATGCCGCTGCGGATGGCCTCGCAGACGAAGGCCGCGTGATAGACCGCCAGCCCCACGATGGCCCAGCGCACACCGTTGTCGGCGATGGAGGTCGGGCTGGTCTCGTCGGCCAGGTTGATCCCGAGGTCGTAGAGCATGACGAAGATCGTGAAGGTGAGGATCAGGGTCAGCGGGGTGTTGCGGATGATGTTGACGTAGGCGGCACCGACGAAGCGGAACATCGCGACCGGCGAGACCCGCATGATCGCCACGATCGTCCCGATCACCATGGCTCCGACGAGGGAGAAGGCCGCCAGCTTGATGGTGAGCCAGAAGGCCCCCCACACGTCGAACTGCTGGAAGAGCTCGTTCATCCACTACTCCTTGTGCGTGCGCATCGTCCTGAGGTGCTGCGGTCGGTGGGGTGGGTCAAGGTGCTGTGACCCACCCCACCGGTCACATCAGGAGCAGGCGTCGAGCTTCGGCGGGTTGGTCTTGGCGTCGACCTTGAATCCGGCAGGACCGAAGTTGTCCTCGACCGCCTTGTCCCACGCGCCGTCCTCGACCATCTTGGTCAGCGCCTTGTTGACGTCCTCGCACAGCGCGGTGTCGCCCTTCTTCAGGCCGATGCCGTACCGCTCCTCGGAGAAGGGAGCGCCAACGACCTTGAGCTTGCCCTTGTACTGCTCCTGGGCGGCGTAGCCGGCGAGGATCGTGTCGTCGGTCGTCAGGGCGTCGAGCTGGCCCTTGGAGACGGCCTCGGCGCACTTGGAGTAGGTGTCGAACTCCTGCAGGTTGACGCCGGGGACCTCCTTCTTGACGTTGTCGGCGGACGTGGAGCCGGTGACCGAGCACAGCTTCTTGCCATCGAGGTCCTTGGGGCCCTTGATCGTGGAGTCGGCTGCGACGAGCAGGTCCTGACCGGCGATGAAGTACGGGCCGGCGAAGGAGACCTTCTCCTTGCGTTCGTCGGTGATGGAGTAGGTCGCGACGACGAGGTCGACCTGACCCGTCGCGATGAGGTCCTCACGCTGCTTGCTCGGTGCCTGGATGAACTCGACCTTGGTCTTGCCCATCTCCTTGGCCACGTAGTTGGCCACGTCGACGTCGAAGCCGGTGTAGGTGTTGCCCTCCTTGAGGCCCAGTCCCGGCTGGTCGAACTTGATGCCGACCTTGATGCTGTCGTCGCCACCGCTGGCGCCGTCACCGCCGCCGTCATCGCTGCCACAGGCTGCGAGACCGGCCGCGAGGGCGAGGGTGAAGGCAGCGGCGCTGATTCGTCGCATGATCATGGTGCTCCTCCTGGGTTGTTCGCGGCTCACTCGCTGTGCTCCGCGGTCGTGCTGACTGACGTGTGGTGTGTGGTGCCGCCTCAGTGGCTGAGGATCTTGCCGAGGAAGTCCTTGGCCCGATCGCTTTGCGGATTGGTGAAGAACTCCTCAGGGGTGGCCGCCTCGACGATCTGTCCGTCGGCCATGAAGACCACGCGGTCGGCGGCCCGACGGGCGAAGCCCATCTCGTGGGTGACGACGACCATGGTCATGCCCGTCTGCGCGAGCTGGGCCATGACGTCGAGGACCTCGTTGATCATCTCGGGGTCGAGAGCCGAGGTGGGCTCGTCGAAGAGCATCACCTTGGGGTCCATGGCCAAGGAGCGGGCGATGGCCACGCGCTGCTGCTGTCCGCCCGAGAGCTGCGCGGGGAACTTCGAGGACTGCGCCTCGACGCCCACCCGGGTCAACAGCTCGTGGGCGCGCTTGTTGGCCTCTGCCTTGGACTTCTTGCGCACCTTCATCGGCCCCAAGGTGACATTGTCGAGGATCGACTTGTGCGCAAAGAGGTTGAAGGACTGGAAGACCATGCCGACGTCGGCGCGCAGCCGCGCCAGCGCCTTGCCTTCCTCGGGCAGGGGCTCGCCGTCGATGGTGATGCTGCCGGACTCGAAGGTCTCGAGACGGTTGATCGTGCGACACAGGGTCGACTTGCCCGACCCGGAGGGGCCGATGACGACGACGACCTCACCCTTGCCGACCGTCAGGTTGATGTCCTTGAGGACGTGCAGCTGGCCGAAGTGCTTGTTGACATCGGTGAGGACGACGAGGGGTTCATGGGTGGCGCTGTCGGTCGACATGCGCACGAACCTAGTGGTAACCGAGTGTCCGGGGTCACACCAACAGGCCGGCGTGACCTGAGTGAGACACTCGGTCGCGCCGACCTGTCGGGCGGGGCTCGGGTCAGAGCGGGATGTTGCCGTGGTCCCCACGTCGAGCCGGGGCCTCGGCCAGCGCCCGTGCGAGGGCCGATCGGGTGTGGGTCGGCTCGACGATCTCGTCGACCACGCCGATCTCGACAGCTCGCTCGAGACCGCCGGAGAGACGGTCGTGCTCGTCGGCGAGCTGCTGCTCGACCTCTGCCAGCTCGGACTCCTCGACCTCGGCGAGGCGGCGTCGGTGCAGGATCCGGATCGCGGCGACCGAGCCCATGACGGCGACATGCGCATCAGGCCAGGCGAAGACCTTGGTCGCGCCCAGCGAGCGCGAGTTCATCGCGATGTAGGCGCCCCCGTAGGTCTTGCGGGTCACGACCGTCACCCGGGGCACCACGGCCTCGGCGAAGGCGTGCAGGAGCTTGGCGCCGCGACGCACCACGCCGTCCCACTCCTGGCCGACACCGGGGAGGTACCCGGGGACGTCGACGAGCACGACGAGGGGGACACCGAAGGCATCACACATGCGCACGAACCGTGACGCCTTCTCCGCGGAGGAGGAGTCGAGGCAGCCTCCGAGGCGCATCGGGTTGTTGGCGACGACGCCGACGGTGCGTCCACCCATGCGTCCGAGGGTCGTGACGATGTTGGGCGCCCAGCGGCCGTGGAGCTCCTGCACCTCACCGGCATCGAGGATCTGCTCCACGAGCGGGTGGACGTCATAGGCGCGCTTGGCCGACTCCGGCAGCTGCTCGGCGAGGTCCACGTCGTTGACGGCCGAGAGATCGAAGTCGCCCTGGTCGCCGAGCAGGCGGCACAGCGTGCCGGCCCGGACGAAGGCGTCGTCGATCGACTCCGCGAGCACGTGCACGACGCCGGAGCGACGTCCGTGCGGCTCGGGACCACCCAGACGAAGGGCGTCGACGTCCTCTCCGGTGACCGACCGGACGACATCGGGTCCGGTGACGAAGATCCGCCCCTCCGGGGCCAGGATCACGATGTCGGTCAGCGCCGGACCGTAGGCGGCTCCACCAGCAGCGGCACCGATGACGACCGAGATCTGGGGGATCTTGCCCGAGGCCCGGGTCATGATCGCGAAGACCTCGCCCACGGCGTGCAGGGACACGACACCCTCGGGCAGTCGGGCGCCACCCGAGTGCCACAGACCCACGACCGGCAGCCCGTCGGCGAGCGCACGCTCGTAGGCGGCAACGACGACCTTGCACCCGGCGACGCCCATGGCGCCGCCCATGATCGTCGCGTCGGAGGCGAAGACGACGACCGGCTGGCCGCCGACGGTGCCCGTCGCGGCGAGCATCCCCGAGTCACCATCGGGAGTGATCAGCTCGAGCGAGCCGTCGTCGAGGAAGGCGGCGAGGCGATGGTTGGGGTTGCGCGGGTCCTCCTCGCGGGGGACCTTGACGCGCTTGCCGGCGGCAGCGGAGGCGGCATTGGGTTGGCGGGTCATGCGAAGGTCCTGAAGGCCAGAGCCACGTTGTGCCCACCGAATCCGAAGGAGTTGTCGAGCACGAGCAGGTCGCCCTCGCCGAGGGGGCGTGGGGTGTCTCGCACGATGTCCAGCGTCACCGCCGGATCGAGGTTGTCGATGTTGATCGTGGGGGGAGCGACCCGGTCTCGCACTGCCTGCACGGCGAAAATGGCCTCGAGTGCGCCGGCGGCGCCCAGGAGGTGGCCCGTCATGGACTTGGTGCCGCTGACCGCCATGTGGTCGGCGTCGGCGCCGAAGGCGCGGCGGATGGCGGCGACCTCGGCGACATCGCCCACCGGGGTGGAGGTCGCGTGGGCATTGATGTGACAGACATCGGCTGGGGTCGCCCCCGCGTCGCGGACCGCGTCGGCCATGGCCCGGGAGGCTCCGGCGCCCTCGGGCTCGGGCGCTGCGATGTGGTGGCTGTCGGCGCTGACGCCGAATCCGGCGAGCTCGCAGATGATGTTGGCGCCGCGGGCCCGCGCGTGCTCCTCGGACTCGAGGATCAGGATCGCGCCGCCCTCGCCGAGGAGGAAGCCGTCACGGTCGGTGTCGTACGGACGCGAGGCGGTCTGGGGGGAGTCGTTGCGGGTCGACAGCGCCTGCATCGCGGCGAAGCCGGCGATGGGCAGCGGGTGGATCGAGGCCTCTGACCCGCCGGCGATGACGACATCGGCCAGGCCTTCGCGGATGAGGTGCGCGCCGTAACCGATCGACTCAGCGCCTGAGGAGCAGGCGGAGACGAGCGTGTGGGCGCCCGCGCGGGCACCGAACTCCAGCGAGACGGTCCCCGCGGCAGAGTTGGGCATGAGCATCGGGATCGAGAGGGGGTAGACCCGGCGAGGACCCTTGGTGCGCAAGGCCTCCCACGCGGTGAGCAGGGTCTGGACGCCGCCGATGCCGGTGCCGACCGCGCTGGCCAGCCGCTCGGGCTCGACCTCGGGGGAGCCGGCGTTGGCCCAGGCCTCACGCGCGGCGACGAGTGCGTACTGCGCGAAGGGGTCCAGGCGCTTGGTCTCGACCTTCTTCAGCACCTCAGCGGCGGGGACTGCCAGATGCGCGGCGAAGGTGACGGGCAGCTCGAACTCCTCGACCCACGAGGCATCGAGGGGGCCGGCGCCGGAGCGTCCGGCGAGCACTGCCTGCCAGGTCTCCTCGGCGGTGCCGCCGAGCGGGGTCGTGGCGCCGAGGCCGGTGACGACGACGGTGGGCCGGGGAGAGGTCATGCGGGGCTCCTGAGGGTGAGGGATACGGAGGTCGGGCGGTTCCTCCCTTCGCCATGGACGAAGGGAGGAACGTCACCGGACTCAGGCGGCCTGGTTGGCCTTGATGAAGGTGACGGCGTCGCCGACGGTCTTGAGGTTCTTGACCTGCTCGTCGGGGATCTTGGCCCCGAACTTCTCCTCGGCGGTGACGGCGATCGTCATCATCGACAGCGAGTCGACGTCGAGGTCTTCGGTGAAGGTCTTGTCGGCGGTCACCTCGGACGCGTCGACACCGGTCTCCTCGGACACGATCTCTGCGAGGCCGTCGAGGATCTCCTGGTCGCTGAATGCCATGGGATTGCTCCTTGTTGTGCGGTGGGTGGTCCGAGAACCGTCGGACCGACGGGTGAACTTAGGGGAGGGTCACGACCTGCGCGGCCCAGGTGAGGCCCGCGCCGAAGCCGATCTGCAGGGCCAACCCGCCGGGCTGGACCTCGCCCTCACGGAGCATGCGCTCCATGGCGAGGGGGACGGATGCCGCGGAGGTGTTGGCCGTGGTGACGATGTCGCGGGCGACGGGCAGGTCCTGGTGCAGGCCGAGCGCCTTGACCATCTGGTTGATGATCCGCAGATTGGCCTGGTGGGGGATGAAGGCAGCCAGGTCCTGGGCCGTGATGCCCGCGGCGTCGAGCGCGCGCTGGGCCTCCTTGGCCATCGACCACACGGCCCAACGGAAGACGCTCGGGCCCTCCATGACGATCGCTGGCCACGGCAGGGCACGGTCGCCCGCGAGGGTCATCCAGGAGTCACGCTGGGCGATCAGGTGCTTCTGCTCGCCGTCGCTGCCCCACACGGTCGGTCCGATGCCCGGGGTCTCGCTGCGGGAGACGATCGCGGCACCGGCGCCGTCACCGAAGATGAAGGCTGAGCCGCGGTCCGTCGGGTCGGTGAAGTCGAGCATCTTTTCGACACCGACGACGAGCACGTGCTCGGCCGTGCCGACCCGGACCATGTCATTGGCCACGGAGATGCCGTGGCAGTACCCGGCGCAGGCGGCGGAGATGTCGAAGGCTGGTGCACGAGAGTCCAACCGGGCAGCGAGCTCGGGAGCCGCCGCCGGCGTCTGGTACGGGTGGGACACCGTCGCGACGATGACTGCGCCGACCTGGTCAGCGGAGAGCCCGGCGTACTGGAGCGCGCCCCGCGAGGCGTGCTCGGCCATGTCGACGACGCTCTCGTCGGGAGCCGCCTTGTGGCGCGAGGCGATGCCGGAGCGATCCTGGATCCACTCGTCGGACGAGTCGATCGCGTCGACGATCTCGCTGTTGGGCACGACGCGTTCGGGGCGGTAGCCACCGATACCGGTGAGCCGGGCGTGGTGCAGGACGTCGGGGACACTGATGCTCACGCGAGGCCACCCTGAGGGTGCATCCGCAGCAGCGGTTGGCCGGGGGAGACGGGGTCGCCGTCCTCGACGAGCCACTCGACGACCGTGCCGGCGTGGCCCGAGCGCACCTCGAGCGAGTCGCGGAGGGAGGACACCTCGGCGACGACGTCGCCGGCAGCGACCTCGGAGCCGGGCTGCACGGCAGAGACCTTGACCATGCCCTTGACGGGCGAGGTCACCAGCCGCCAGGTGGGCTGGCTGGCCTGACGGCTGGAGCCGTGCTCGCGGACCATCCGGTGGGCGGCCTCGAGGTCGTCGGGGGTCTTGAGTGCGAGCACCTCGATGCCCTTGAGACCACGCTTGGCGAGACCGGTGAGGGCCCCGGCCGGGGGGATCTCGATGATGCCGGTGACACCCAGGTCCTTGAGCGTCTCCATGCACAGGTCCCAGCGCACCGGGTTGCTCACCTGGTTGACGATGCGCCGCAGGACCTCGGGCCCCGAGTGGACGACGCTGCCGTCGACATTGGAGACGAGCGGCACGCGGGCATCGTGGGTCGAGACCGCGCGCGACAGGCGAGCGAGGTCGGCGACAGCGGGCTGCATGTGCTCGGTGTGGAAGGCACCGGCGACCTTGAGCGGCATGACGCGCGCCTTGGCGGGCGGGGCCTCGGCGAAGGCCGCGAGCTGCTCGAGCGTGCCGGCGGCGACCACCTGGCCGGCGCCGTTGACATTGGCCGCCGTCAGGCCGTGCGACTCGATGCTCGCCAGCACCTCCTGCGCGTCGCCGCCGAGGACGGCGCTCATGCCGGTCGCGGTGACGGTGGCGGCCTGCGCCATGGACCGGCCGCGCTCGCGGACGAGGACCATGGCCTGCTCGGCGCTGATGACGCCGGCGGCCGTGGCCGCGGTGATCTCGCCGACGCTGTGCCCGGCGCCGGCACCGACGACACGGAAGCCGTCGGCCGGGTGCTCGAAGAGGGTGAGGAGGGAGAGCAGGCCGGCGGCGACGATGAGTGGCTGCGCCACCGCGGTGTCCTTGATCGTCTCCTCGTCGGAGGTCGTGCCGTGCGCGGCCAGATCGATGCCGGCGACCGTCGAGAGCCAGTGGAGTCGGTCTGCCACACCGGGCAGCTCGAGCCATGGGGAGAGGAAACCGGGCGTCTGGGACCCCTGACCGGGGCAGGTGATGGCGAGCACGTCTCAAGACTCCCGTGCGGAGGGTGGTGTGGTCGACATCGACCTCACCAGAGAATCACCCAAGGCTCTTGGAGGGATCCTCCAAGATTGCGCCAAGTGTGAGCGCGATCCGCACGGTGAAGGCCTCGTGCGGGTCGGACAGGTCGTACCCGATGACATCGGTGATCCGACCGAGCCGATAACGCACGGTGTTGACGTGGACGATCAGGGTCCTCGCCGTGGCCTCGAGCCCGGAGGACTCCAGGTGGGTGCGCGCGGTCTCGAGCAGGCTCGGGTGCTCCTCGAGCGGGACCTGGACCATCTCCACGAGGGTGGCTCGGGCCAGGTCGTCACCGGCGACCGCACGCTCGGCGAGCAGGTCGTCGGCTGCGACCGGGCGCGGACGCCCGGGCCACCCCGGTGCGGCGACATGGCCGGCCACGGCAGCGTGCGCGGAGAGCGCGCCGTCGGAGAGGCCGTGGACGAGCGGGCCGTGGACGAGGTCCCCCTCGGCGAAGCAGTGGGCGAAGGCACGGGCGGCCGCGGCCGGATCCTGCACTCCTCCCACCACGGCAACCAGCCGGGTGCCCTGGACACCGGCGAGGACCGGCAGGTCCAGACGCCGCGCCGTCGAGTGCACCTGACCGACGGCCGTCGCCGGATTGCGCTCATCGTCGCCAGATGTGGGCGAACTGCCCACCAGGACAACGACATCCGTGACATCGCCCCACCCGAGTGCCGCAGCCCGGGAGCGGATCGACTCGTCCACCTCGGCCCGCATGACGGCGTCGATGACGAGTGACTCCAGACGGGCATCCCACGCCCCACGCTGCTCCGCCGCATTGGCGTAGACCTGGGCCGCACCGAAGGCGATCTCCTGTGAGTAGCGCAGGACCGCGATGCGCAGATCGGTGTCGTCACCAGGCCGGGCGAGCTCTTCGACGCGCTCATCGACCACGTCCACGACGGAGCGGGCCAGCTCGAGCGTCTGGGACAGGCTGATGGTGCGCGTCAGCTCGCGCGGGGCCGCACCAAAGGTCGTGCGGGTGTCGGCGGGAGCCACTCCGTCGAGCCACTCGATGAAGTTGGCGATGCCAGCCTGAGCGACCAGAGCCACCCAAGAGCGTTCCTCGGCGCCGAGCCGGGCGTACCAGTCATGCGTTGCCTCGAGCCGTTGCGTGGCCGCGCGAGCCAGCTCGCCGCCACTGCGGCGCACCTGCCGGCGGGTCGTGAGGGAGACGAGGCCACGGCGCGACATGGATCCGAGTCTATGTGCGACCCACACAAGCGCGCACCAAACGGTGACCTGGGCTCGGACGCAGGAAACCCCGCAGGTCCGAAGACACTGCGGGGTTGCCTGCTGGAGTCGTGGAGATCAGTCGGTGCCGAACTCCATGGCGGCGCGGTCGAGGGCGTCGTCCATGTCGTCGACGTCCTTGGCCGACGGGTTGGAGGCGATCAGGTCGCCGCCGCCGGCCTCGAGCTCGCCCATGATCTCGAGGTAGCCACCGCTCAGCTGGTCCTGCGCGGCGTAGACCTCGAGCTTGCTGCGGCTGTCGGCGATGTCGAGGTTGCGCATCGTGAGCTGGCCGATGCGGTCGACAGGACCGAAGGCAGCGTTGTCCGTGCGCTCCATCGACAGCTTGTCCGGGTGGTAGCTGAAGTGCTCGCCGACGGTGTTGAGGATCGTCCAGTCCTCGCCGCGGCGCAGGCGCACGGTCACCTCACCGGTGACGACCGAGGCGACCCAGCGCTGCAGCGACTCGCGCAGCATGAGCGCCTGCGGGTCGAACCAGCGGCCTTCGTACAGCAGGCGGCCGAGACGGCGACCCTCTGCGTGATAGGCAGCGATCGTGTCCTCGTTGTGGATCGCGTTGAGGAGGCGCTCGTAGGTCATGTGCAGCAGGGCCATGGCTGGGGCCTCGTAGATCCCACGGGACTTGGCCTCGATGATCCGGTTCTCGATCTGGTCGGACATGCCCAGACCGTGGCGGCCACCGATGGTGTTGGCGGCCATGACCAGGGCCACGGCGTCACCGCCGAAGTCGTCGCCGTTGATCGCGACGGGGCGACCCCGATCGAAGCGCACGGTGACGTCCTCGGTCTCGATGGCGACCTCGGGGTCCCAGAAGCGCACGCCCATGATCGGCTGGACGATCTCGAGGGACTCGTCGAGGTGCTCGAGGGTCTTGGCCTCGTGGGTGGCGCCCCAGATGTTGGCGTCGGTGGAGTAGGCCTTCTCCGCGCTGTCCCGGTAGGGCAGCTCGCGCTCGGTGAGCCACTCGGACATCTCGTGGCGACCGCCGAGCTCCGTGACGAAGTCGGCGTCGAGCCACGGCTTGTAGATGCGCAGGCCCGGGTTGGCCATGAGGCCGTAGCGGTAGAAGCGCTCGATGTCGTTGCCCTTGAAGGTCGAGCCGTCGCCCCAGATGGAGACGCCGTCCTCCTTCATGGCCCGCACGAGGAGGGTGCCGGTGACGGCGCGCCCCAGCGGGGTGGTGTTGAAGTAGGTGCGGCCGCCGCTGCGGATGTGGAAGGCGCCGCACGCGATGGCCGAGAGGCCTTCTTCGACGAGCGGGCCCTTGCAGTCCACGAGGCGGGAGAGCTCGGCGCCGTACTGGCCGGCACGACCGGGGATCGACTCGATGTCGTCCTCGTCGTACTGGCCGAGGTCAGCGGTGTACGTGCACGGCACCGCGCCCTTCTCGCGCATCCACGCGACAGCCACCGAGGTGTCGAGACCGCCGGAAAAAGCGATGCCGACACGTTCACCTGAAGGAAGAGAAGTCAGTACTTTGGACACAAGGGTCAGCCTAGGTCCTCCAGCGATCGAGAGCGGCCTCGGCCCACCACACGGAGCGAAGGGGGCACTTCCGTGCGTTCATCGAGTGCTCACGCGGACGACACTGCGACGTGGGACGACGGGCTGGTGTCGCTGCTAGCGTCGCCGGCATGCACCGCACACGGACTGCCACAGGAGTCTTGGCCGTCGTCGCGCTGGCCGTGCCCGTCGCAGTCCTCGTACAGTCGCAGGACACTGAGGTCCGGTCCATTTCTGGTGACCCCGGGTACCAGGAAAAGGACATGAGCGACCCGCTCGTCCTCGCCCACCGTGGCGCGTCCGGGTACCGCCCCGAGCACACTCTCGCCGCCTACGACCTCGCCGTCGAGCAGGGCGCCGACTACATCGAGCCCGACCTCGTCATGACCAAGGACGGCGTGCTCGTCGACCGCCACGAGCCGGAGATCGGTGGCACCACCGATGTCGCCGACCACCCCGAGTTCGCCGACCGCAGGACGACCAAGCAGGTCGATGGCAGGGCCGTGCCGGGCTGGTTCGTCGACGACTTCACCCTGGCCGAGCTGAAGACCCTGCGCGCCAAGGAGCGCCTGGGCGGCCTGCGCCCGGTGTCGAGCAGGTACGACGGCCAGTTCGAGGTGCCGACCTTCGAGGAGGTCCTCGCCAAGCGGGAGGAGCTCTCGCGCCGGACCGGCCGCGTCATCGGGATCATCCCGGAGATCAAGCACTCGACCTACGCGCACGCGGAGGGCTTCGACCCTGAGGCGGAGGTCGCCCGTCTCGTGCGGCGCCACCACCTCAACCACAGCAAGGCCCCGATCTGGATCCAGTCCTTCGAGCTCACCGCGCTGAAGGACCTGCGCACCGTGCACGGGTACGTCGGCAAGAGCACCTTCCTCACGGAGGTCGCTGGCGGCCCCTACGACCTGCACGAGCAGGGCACGACCTATGCGGAGCTGACGAGCGCCGAGTCCATGAAGGAGCTGTCACGGTGGATCGACGGCTTCGGTCCGGCGAAGGACGCGGTGATCACCCGCAACGCGGACGGCAGCCTGGGGGAGCCCACCAGCTTCGTCGCCGACGCGCACGGGGCCGGGTTGAAGGTCACCCCGTGGACCTTCCGCGCAGAGAACACCTTCCTGCCGACCGACTTCCGCCTCGGCTCGGACCCCGCGGCCCACGGCCGGCTGGCCGATGAGGTGACCGCCTTCTACGAGGTGGGCGTCGACGGGGTCTTCTGCGACCAGCCCGACATCTGTGCCACGGCCCGGGAGGACTTCTTGACCGGCTCCTGAGGTCCCTGAGAGCCGGTCAGACGGGTGCGAGAGGTGTGCGCGGCTGCGGCGGGAGCTCGACCTCGATGGGGTCGCCGGGTCGCACCGTGCCGCTGCGCTCGACAACGGCCATGACGCCGGCCCGGCGCACGATGCCGACCCCGTCGACGCTCTTGACTCCCCCGGTCGGACCCAGCTCGACGTCGGCGTCGGAGGCGATGCCGTCGATCCGGCGGACGACGACCTTGAGCAGCCCGCGGGAGCGCTCGTCGATCTGCCGGCAGGGGTTGCGCAGGCCGGTCAGGCGCACGCTCGCCCCGCCCAGGTGCAGCCGAGTCCCCTCGGGGAGAGCGAGCAGGTCGAGCCCGCCGGTGAGGACGTTCTCCCCGAGGGATCCGGGACCGATGTCGTGCCCGGCGTCGCGGGCCTCGTCAAGCAGCGCTCCTTGGATGAGGTGCACCTGACGCAGGTTGGGCTGGTTGGGATCACGGCGCACCCGCGAACGGTGCTGCACGAGGGTTCCGGCGTGGGCGTCACCGCGCACCCCGAGGTCCTCGACGAGCTCGATGGCCTCGCAGGGCTGCTTGCTGAAGCGGTGGAGCTGGTCCCGGCTCACCGACATGACGAAGGGGGTGTCCACGCCCGTGATCCTGCCACGGCGGTGGACACCCCCTTCGTCTGCAGCGTGCGTCAGGCGTCGCCGCCCGCGTTGCCGGAGGTGCCGGCGCTGATGTCGAGCAGGCGGTACTTGTCCGCAGCCTGTCCCGGCACGTCCTCGGCCACCCAGCCGCGTTCGGCGAGCATCTGCAGAGCCCGCACGGCCATCGACGGACCGTCGACGTGGAAGTAGCGCCGAGCCGCAGCGCGGGTGTCGGAGAAGCCGAAGCCGTCGGTGCCGAGCGCCGAGAACTCCTCCGGGACCCAGGGACGGATCTGGTCCTGGACCTGCTTCATGTAGTCGGAGACTGCGACGACCGGGCCGACCGCGCCCTCGAGGGCCTGGGTGATGTACGGCGTGCGCCGCTCGGCCTCGGGGTGGAGGAAGCGCTGCTGGTCGCAGGCCATCGCCTCACGGCGCAGCTCGCTCCAGCTCGTCACCGACCAGACGTCGGCGACGACGCCCCAGTCGTCCTTGAGCAGCTGCTGTGCCTCGAGTGCCCACGGCATGCCGACACCACTGGCGAGCAGCTGGCAGCGAGGTGGGGTCTCACCCAGTCCGGAGTCGTCACCCGCGGCAAAGCGGTACATGCCCTTGAGCAGTCCGTCGACGTCCAGGCCCTCGGGCTGCGCCGGCTGCACGAGCGGCTCGTTGTACAGCGTCAGGTAGTAGATGACATTGCGGCTGGGGTCGCCCTTGGGCGCGTCGCCGCCGTACATCGTCTCCAGGCCCTGACGCATGATGTGCGCGATCTCGAAGCCGTAGGCCGGGTCCCAGGCCACGACGGCGGGGTTGGTCGCCGCGAGCAGGGGGGAGTGGCCGTCAGCGTGCTGCAGGCCCTCGCCGGTCAGCGTCGTGCGACCGGCGGTGGCGCCGAGCATGAAGCCGCGCGCCATCTGGTCACCGGCGGCCCAGATGCTGTCGCCGGTGCGCTGGAAGCCGAACATCGAGTAGAAGATGTACATCGGGATCATCGGCTCGCCGTGCGTGGCGTAGCTCGTCGCGGCGGCGGTGAAGGCGGCCACCGAGCCGGCCTCGTTGATGCCCGTGTGGATGATCTGACCCTGCTCCGACTCGCGGTAGGCGAGCATGAGGTCCGCGTCGACCGAGGTGTAGTTCTGGCCGTGCGGGTTGTAGATCTTCTTCGTCGGGAAGAACGCGTCGAGGCCGAAGGTGCGTGCCTCGTCGGGGATGATCGGCACGACCCTGTCGCCGAAGTCCTTCTCCCGCATGAGGTCCTTGAGCAGCCGGACCCACGCCATGGTCGTGGCGATCTCCTGCTTGCCCGAGCCCTTGGCCATCTGGGCGTACTTGTCGTCGCCGGGCAGCGTCGGCGTCGTGTACTCGACGCGGCGCTGAGGCAGGCCACCGCCGAGCTTGCCGCGGCGCTCCTTGAGGTACTGGATCGCCTCGTCGTCCTCGCCGGGGTGGTAGTACGGCGGCAGGTACGGATCCTTCTCGAGCTGCTCGTCGGAGATCGGGATCTTCAGCCCGTCGCGCAGCCCCTTGAGGTCGTCGAGGGTCAGCTTCTTCATCTGGTGGGTCGCGTTGCGCCCGGCGAAGTGCGTGCCCAGGCCGTAGCCCTTGATCGTCTTGGCGAGGATGACGGTCGGCTGGCCGGTGTGCTCCGTCGCGGCGCGGTAGGCGGCGTAGACCTTGTTGTAGTCGTGGCCGCCACGCTTGAGCTTCCACCACACGTCGGCGTCGGACCAGTCCTCGACGAGCTTGCGGGTGCGCGGGTCGCGGTTGAAGAAGTTCTCGCGGACAAACGCGCCGTCGTTGGCACGGAAGGTCTGGTAGTCGCCGTCGGGCGTCTGGTTCATGAGGTTGACCAGGGCGCCGTCGCGGTCGGAGGCCAGCAGCGGGTCCCAGCCGCGGCCCCAGACGACCTTGATGACATTCCACCCGGCGCCGCGGAAGTAGGCCTCGAGCTCCTGGATGATCTTGCCGTTGCCGCGGACCGGTCCGTCGAGGCGCTGCAGGTTGCAGTTGATGACGAAGGTGAGGTTGTCCAGCTCTTCGAAGGCGGCGGTCTGGAGCAGGCCGCGGCTCTCGGGCTCGTCCATCTCGCCGTCACCGAGGAAGGCCCACACGTGCTGCTGCGAGGTGTCCTTGATGCCACGGTTGTGCAGGTACTTGTTGAACTGCGCCTGGTAGATCGCGTTCATCGGACCGATGCCCATGGACACCGTGGGGAACTCCCAGAACTCGGGCATCAGCCGCGGGTGCGGGTAGGAGGGCATCCCGATGTCGCCGCCGTTGGCGAGGCGGTTGGCCTCCTGGCGGAACCCGTCCATCTGGTCCTCGCTCAGGCGCCCCTCGAGGAAGGCGCGGGCGTACATGCCGGGGGAGGCGTGTCCCTGGAAGAAGATCTGGTCGCCACCGCCGGGGTGGTCCTTGCCCCGCCAGAAGTGGTTGAAGCCGACCTCGTAGAGGGTCGCCGCGGAGGCGTACGAGGAGATGTGGCCGCCGACGCCGACGCCGGGGCGCTGGGCGCGATGGACCTGGACCGCGGCATTCCAGCGGATCCACGCGCGGTAGCGACGCTCGACCTCTTGGTCACCGGGATACCACGGTTCGTTGGTCGGCTTGATCGTGTTGACGTAGTCGGTCGTCGTCAGTGACGGGACCCCCACGTTCTTCATCCGCGCACGCTCCAGCAGCCGCAGCATCACGTAGCGGGCACGATCGAGCCCGGAGTCGTCGATGAGGGCATCGATGGAGTCCAACCACTCGGCGGTCTCCTCCGCATCGATGTCCGGCAGGTGGGTGGGGATGCCGTTGAGGATGGGGCCGTCGCTGAGGTAATCCGCTGAGCCGGGCACGTCGTCGTCCTTTCACAAGACCGATCCGCCAGAGGTGACGGCGGACACAGCCACTATCTCGCGTCCGTGGCGACCGTCACAAACCGGGTTCGGCCTCCGAGATGCGCGCGGGGTGGCTGTAGGCGGTCGCGCGGTCCCCGCGGACGAATCCCAGGAGGGTCAGCCCGCTCCGGTCGGCCACCTCGACGGCGAGGCTCGTGGCGGCCGAGACGCAGGCCAGGACCGGCACACCGGCGACCGCGGCCTTCTGCGCGATCTCGAAGCCGGCCCGGGAGGAGACGAGCAGTGCGTGCCCGCGCAGGGGCAGGCGCCCTTCGCGGGCCGCCCAGCCCAGGACCTTGTCGACGGCGTTGTGCCGTCCGATGTCCTCGCGCACGACGAGCAGCTCGCCCTGCGCGTCCAGGAGAGCGGCTGCGTGCACACCACCCGTCGCTTCGAAGACCTTCTGCCGCAACCGCATCGCCGCCATGCCGGCGTGGATCGCATCGAGGTCGAAGCGGGTGTCGTCGGTCGAGGGCGAGTGGGGGAGGGCGGCGAGCAGGTCGTCGACCGAGGTCGATCCGCAGACGCCGCAGGCGCTGGTCGCGACCTCGGTCCGCTGGGTGATCGGCCGGCGGAGCGAGACCCCCGCGGCCAGCGTCACCTCGACGACGTTGAAGGTCGGCGACCCGTCGGGGCCGGTGTCGGTGCAGTGCATCATCGTCGCGATGTCGTCCCCGTCGCCGATGAGCCCCTCGGCCACGAGATGACCGAGCGTGAGGTCGAAGTCGTCGCCGGGCAGGCGCATCGTCGTCGTCACGGTCGTCGATGGTGGACGAAGGGGGTTGCTCCCGGCCGGGATCCCGCGGGCGGGCAGGGCCGCGACCCGGATCTCGAGGGGCTCCTCGACCGCGACCGACTCCAAGCGGGTGCCCGTTCGACCACCGATCCGCTGCACCTTCAGGCGCTGCGTCATACGTCCCATCACTGCACCTCCGGTCGATCGGCCACGACGCCAGCCTACGGACCATGTCTGGTGTGATGGTGCTGTGGATGACCAACTGGCAGGACCCCCTTCGACGTCTCCCTCTCCGGGCCCCACCGTGCTCCCGCTGAGCGGTGACCACGGCGCCGACTGGCACACGGTGTCGCCCAAGCTCGCCCGGGTGCGGCGGGTCAGCGCGAGTGCGGTCCTCCTCCCGGTGGCGCTCGCGCTCGCCTTCTCGTCCGTCCACCTCTGGTGGTGGCTGGCTGTCGGCGCTGCCGCGTTGGTCCTGCTGTGGGCCTGGCTGATGTGGCTGCTCGGGGTGCAGGTGCGGGCGATCACCTGGGCGGAGCTGCCCGAGGAGCTGGCCATCCGCAAGGGCCGCATGTGGCGCCGGCTCGTGACGATCCCCTACGGCCGTATCCAGTACGTCGACCTCAGCTCCGGTCCCTACAAGCGCACGGTGGGCCTGGCCGACATCACGGTCAACACGGCCTCGCCGGCCAGCAGCGGGGACATCCCCGGGCTGCCGTCGGAGGTTGCCGAGGAGCTGCGGGTGCGGCTGGCGGCCCGCGGCGAGGCGCAGCGGGCGGGCCTGTGACCGACGAGGACTTCGTCCGGGTCCACCCGGTCTCGCCCTTCATCCGGGGCGGGCTGGTCGTCCTGGGCGTCTTCGGCTACCTCCTCAGCCAGCAGCTCGACACCATCGCCGGCGCCTTCGCCGGTCAGGGCGACGGTCCCGGCGAAGGGGGCGGGCGCTGGCTCCTCGTGCAAGCCGGGGTCGTCGCCCTGGTCGTCGTCGGGGCGCTCGTGCTGGGCCTCGTCTCGTGGTGGTTCACCCGGTACCGCCTCGGCGAGGACAGCATCGAGATGCGCAGCGGCGCGCTCTTTCGTCAGCACCGGCAGGTGCGCTACGACCGCATCCAGGCCGTCGACATCGTCCGACCGCTCCTGGCCCGTCTCACCGGCCTCTCGGAGGTGCGCGTGGAGTCTGCGGGCGGGGGCGACTCCCACCTGTCGATCGCCTATCTGAAGGTGGCGGACGCAGAGGGGGTGCGCGAGCGGCTGCTCGGTCTGGCGCACCAGGTCGAGCTCGGGGACGCATCGCCCGATCCGCAGACTGACGATTCGCGGACCCACGAGGCACCGGTGGGCGACCGGCGCGCTGAGCACGTGCTGTCCGTGCCCCCGGGACGCGTCGTCGCCTCGGTCCTGCTGAGCAGCGAGGTGCTCTTCCTCGCCGTCCTCGCCGTCGTCGCGGTGGTCCTCGTGCTCGTCGGCCTGGCGCCCGCGGTGGGGGGCTTCGTGCCGATCATCGCCCTGAGCGCCGGTCGGGCCCTGATGCGCCTGAGCCGCTGGTGGGGCCTCACGATCGGCTTGCGCGGCACGACCCTGACCAGCCAACGTGGCCTCACCGACACCCGGACCTCGTCGGTTCCCCTGCATCGCGTCCAGGCGGTGGCCATCGAGCAGCCCTGGTTGTGGCGGCGACAGGGCTGGTGGTCGCTGAAGGTCAATGTCGCCGGGGCGGACATCGGATCGGCCTCCGAGGGGGCCTCGGACAGCGAGCTCGTGCCGGTCGCGACGACCGCGGAGGTCATGCGGCTGCTCGAGGTCCTCACCGCGGACGCGACGACGACCGCAGAGGTCGCGTCGCTCATGCAGGGGACCCCGGCGGCCTTCGTCGGACAACCGGCACGGGCGCGCCGGCTCCATCCCTTCGCCCACCGGCGCATCGGCTACCTCGCAGGTGAGCGAGCGGTCATCACCCGTGGTGGGTGGCTGGACCACACCGTGCAGGTCGTCCCGTGGGGACGGATCCAGTCCATGACGCTCGTCCAGGGCCCCCTGTCTCGGCGGATGGACCTGGCGAGCGTGCACTTCGTCAGCACGGTCGGGCCGGTGAGTCCGCACGTCAGCCACCTCGATCGGGCCGCCGCAGAGCGCCTGCGGGGCCGCACCGAGGCCCTCGCGAGCCGCTCTCGACGAGGCGAGCCGGGGGGCTCTGCTTGCTTCCCGAGCCCGGACACGGTGGACTGTGACCGATGAATGAGCACACAGCAGGAGAAGGGACCACAGTCGTGACGGGGCAGTCGACGGCGCACGGCGAGGATCTCGCCCGGGACGCCGTGTCCAAACTGGGCTTCGCCAAGGAGCAGATCGTCCAGGAGTACGGCTGGGACGATGACGCAGACGAGGCCTTGCGCGCCGCCATCGAGGAGGTCGTGGGCGACCCCATCGAGGACGAGGACTACACCGGTGTCGTCGACGCCGTGATCCTGTGGTGGCGCGATGGCGACGGTGACCTCACCGACGCACTCGTCGACACGCTGGGCACGCTCGCCGAGGGCTCCTCGATCGTGTTGCTGACGCCCCGCCCCGGTCAGGAGGACGAGGTCGACCCGAGTGAGGTCGACGAGGCCGCCACGACCGCGGGGCTGCACACCTCGGGCAATGTCATGTGCTCCGAGCACTGGGTGGCGACCCGACTCGCCGCCCGCAAGGGCGTCGCCTGATCGTCGCCCACCTGGGCACTGGCAGACTGACGGGATGACCCAGCAGCCACTGTCGGTCGGGGACACCGCGCCCGACTTCACCCTGCGCGACCAAAACGGTCGCGATGTCTCGCTGAGCGAGTGCTTGGGGGAGCGGGCGGCGCTGCTCGTCTTCTACCCCTTCGCGTTCTCCGGGATCTGCACCGGTGAGCTGGGGGAGATCCGCGATGACCTGGGGCGCTTCGAGTCCGAGGCCGTCACGACCTTCGCGATCTCCTGCGACCCGATGTTCAGCCTGCGGGCCTGGGCCGACCAGCAGGGGTACTTCTTCCCCCTGCTGTCCGACTTCTGGCCGCACGGGCAGGTCGCGAGCAGCTACGGCGTGCTCGACGAGGCCGCGGGCAAGGCGGAGCGCGGGACCTTCCTCGTGGGACGCGACGGTCGCATCGCCTGGTCGCTCGTCAACCCCTCGGGGCAGGCGCGCGACTTCGCCGGCTACCACGAGGCGCTCACCCAGCTCGCCCACGCCTGAGGCTCCACCAGGGCAGGTAGCCTTCGTCGTCATGAGCGACGACATCCTCGAGGTTGACCTGCTGGCCTTCGAGTCCGGGGACGGTGAGCGAGCACGGGCCGTCGTCGACGGTCTGATGACCTCGCTGGACACGGGCTTCGTCTTCGTCAAGCACGACCTGTCCGAGGACCTCATCGACAGCGCCTACGGCATGCTGGAGGAGTTCTTCGGCGCCGAGCGCGAGGTCAAGGAGCAGTTCGTCGCTCCCGGCACCCACGGTCAGACCGGTTACACGGGCCTGCTCGTCGAGACCGCGGCCACCGCCGACGTCGCGGACTGGAAGGAGATGCTCAACTGGGGTCCTGCGATCCCGGCCGGGCATCCGCTGCGCACGCGCTACCCGCACCGATACCACGACCCGGTGCTCCCGGAGTCGGCCGTGCCGGGCATCACCGAGACCCTCACGACCTTCCACACCGCGGTCGCGGACCTGCAGCGGCGCGTGCTGCGGATCATCGCCACCGGCGTCGGCGCCCACCCGGACTACTTCGAGAAGATGCTCGTCGACGGGCCGACCCTCTCGCGCGCCATCCACTACCCGGCGATGGAGTCCGCGCCCGACGCGCCGCACGTGTGGGCGGCCGAGCACGCCGACATCAACCTGATCACCGCGCTGCCGCGGGCCACCGCCGCGGGCCTGCAGGTCCGGTTGAAGGACTCCGGCGAGTGGATCGACGCCATCGCCCCGCAGGGCGGCGCGATCATCAACACCGGACTCATGCTCGAGGTCGTCACCAACGGGGTCATCACGCCCGGCATCCACCGGGTCGTCGCCGCCCCCGGGCAGGAGGGTGATCGCTACTCGGTCGTCCAGTTCGCCCACCCCACCCCGTGGACGATCCTCAGCCCGCTCGTGCCCACCGTCACCGAGGAGACGCCCCAGCTCTTCTCCCCGATCAGCGCCGCCGACGCCCTCGATCTGGTCCTCTACGAGATCAACCTGATCGAGGACGCACGACGGGTGTGAGGCCGAGGCGTCGGGCACCGGCTCCGGGCTGACACAATGACCGCGGCGCCGCGCGCGCCGGGGCCTGTAGCTCAGTTGGTAGAGCACCGCGTTTACACCGCGGGTGTCGTCGGTTCGAGACCGGCCGGGCCCACATGACTTCCATACCGCTCCGGGACGTGCTGAGCGTCCTGGAGGACTCCTTCCCGCAGGAGTCGGCCCAGTCCTGGGACCGTGTCGGGCTCGTCTCGGGTGACCCCGAGCAGCCGATCCGTCGTGTCCACGCCGCCGTCGACCCGACCCTCGAGGTGATCCAGGAGGCCCGCGATGCCGGCGCCGACCTGATCATCACCCACCACCCCCTGCTGCTGCGCGGCCTGCACTCGGTTGCCACGACCAGCGCGAAGGGGGCTGCCGTCACCTCCCTCGTCGTCGGCGACGTGGCGCTGTACGTCGCCCACACCAATGCCGATGTGGCCGAGCCGGGAGTCAACACCGCGCTCGCCGCGGCCTGCGGCCTGGCCTCGACCGAGCCCCTGACGATCGAGGAGGGGCGCCCGATGGGGCGCGTCGGTGACCTCGACGAGCCGGTCTCCCTGGCGGACTTCGCTGCGCGGCTGGCGGACTCGCTCCCTTCGGCGCCAGCGGGGGTCCGCGTGGCCGGACCGGCCGACGGCGTCGTGCGACGGGTCGCCCTCCTCGGTGGTGCCGGCGACGGGCTCATCGGTGCCGCAGTCGCCGCGGGCGCAGATGTCTACGTCACGTCCGACCTGCGCCACCATCCGGCACTCGAGGCCCGTGAGGAGGCCACGGCGACCGGGGGCACCCCCTTCCTCATCGACGCCGGCCACTGGGCCACGGAGTCGCTCTGGCTGGGGGAGATGCTCGACCGCCTCAGGGAGTCCCTCGCAGCCGCCGGGCACGACGTGGTTGGCTTGGAGACTCACGTGAGCACCATCTGCACCGACCCGTGGAGTTTCACCGTGGGCGCACGCACCGACCAAGGAGACCCGCAGTGAAGGCAGACCCCTTCGTCCAGGCACGACTCCTCGATCTGCAGGCGCTGGACACCCGCCTCCAGCAGATCGATCACGCGCTCACCCGGGTGCCGCAGATCGCTGCCGTGCAGGAGGCCGAGGGCCGGCTGCGGCAGGTGAGCGACGACGTCGTCCGCGTCGAGACCGGACTGTCCGACATCCGGCGCGAGGTCGAGCGGGCCGAGGCCGATGTGCAGCAGGTGCGCGACCGCACCGCGCGCAACACCTCACGCCTCGAGTCCGGCCAGGGCAGCGCCAAGGACCTCCAGGCCCTCCAGCACGAGCTGGAGTCGCTGGCCCGCCGACAGGCTGCGCTCGAGGACGTCGAGATCGAGGTCATGGAGCGCCAGGAGAGTGTGGAGACGCGGCTCGCCGAGCTCGCCTCGCAGCGCGACGAGGCACAGGCAGAGGTCGACCGGCTGACCGCTGAGCGCGATGCCGCCGTCGCCGAGCTCGACGCCGAGCGCGTCGAGGTCGCCCGCCCCCGGGACGAGATCAGCGCCAGCATCGACGACGCGCTCCTGGCGCTGTACGAGCGGATCCGCGAGCACTCCGGCGGGCTGGCCGCTGCCGAGCTCAAGCACGGCCGGTGCGGCGGCTGCCGTCTCGAGCTCAACCCGACGGACCTCGCCGCCATCGACAGGACAGCGAGCAACGAGGTCGTGCGCTGCGAGGAGTGCACTCGCATCCTCGTGCGCACCCACTCAGACGACTGATGCCGCGCTCGCTGCGCGTCGAGGCCGACGGGGGGTCCCGGGGCAACCCCGGGGTCGCCGGCTACGGGGCGCTCGTGCGGGACGCGGACACGGGAGCCCTCCTCGTGGAGCTGGCGGCACCCCTGGGGACAGCGAGCAACAATGTCGCCGAGTACCGCGGGATGCTCGCGGGACTGGCCGCGGCAGGACGCATCTGCGCCGATGCGCAGGTGCTCGTCGCGATGGACTCCAAGCTCGTGGTCGAGCAGATGTCCGGTCGGTGGAAGATCAAGCATCCCGACATGCGCGAGCTGGCGCTGCAGGGTCGTGACCTCGTCGCCTCGATCCGGGACGCGGGAGGGTCGGTGGACTTCACCTGGGTCCCGCGTGCGGACAACGGCGCTGCCGATGCCCTGTCCAACCGCGGCATGGACGGCGAGCGCGTCGAGGACTGGCACGGCAGCGAGCAGGGCCGCGACGACCTCACCCCGTCGCGTGACGGGGAGCAGGAGCCCGTCCGTCCGCCGGCGGGCCAAGGAGCGCCCACCCGGGTGATCCTCGTGCGCCACGGCGTCACCGAGTTCACCGAGCAGGTGCGCCTCGACGGCCGCGGAGGTGCCGACCCGGGCCTGACGGCCACCGGTCGACAGCAGGCCGATCGGGCGGCCGACCTCGTCGCCGAGCTCGTCGACGGCGGGCGGGTCACGGTCATCACCTCGGACCTCCTGCGCGCTCGGCAGACCGGGGCAGTCATTGCCGAGCGGCTCGGCGTCCGCGCCGAGGTGGACCGGGACTGGGACGAGCAGTCCTTCGGCGACTGGGACGGAGCCGCGATCGCCGATCTCGTCCGGGATGCCGCTGATGACTTCACGGCGCTCCGCGACGACCGGGGGTATGCCCGGCCCGGAGGCGAGTCGCACGACGAGCTGGTCGAGCGCGTCACCGATGCCTGGGAGCGGACCGTCGCACGTGGTGGCACCATCGTCGTCGCGAGCCACCGCAAGCCGATTCTTGCGGTGCTCTCGCTCGTGCTCGACCTGCCACACGACCGCATGTGGCGCCTCGCGGGCTCGCCGGGATCGCTCACCGCTGTCGAGGCCTGGCCCGATGGACAGGCCGTCGTCGCGTTCACCAACCGCACCTGAGGGGACCTGACATCACTAACGTGCCTGACTGGCTGATCGCCACCGGACTCATCGGCGCAGTGCTCTTCGGCCTGCTCTCCGCCTTCTTCCCGCCGCTCAACGCCGAGATCTATGCGCTGGCGGCACCCGTGATCTTCCCGGACGCGTGGGTGCTGCACGTGTGCGCCATGACCGGTGGACTCGTCATCGGCAAGATGTCCCACTTCGTCATCGCGGACAAGGGAGCAGTGGCCTACAGCCGCCGCCGCGAGGCCAAGGAGGCGCGCGAGGCAGCCGAGCCACGGCGTGCGGCCGGACCGATCCGTGAGCAGCTGACTCGGTGGAGCAAGGCGATGATCGACGTGCTCGACCGACCACGTCTCGGGCCGCTCGTGATGCTCGCCTCCTCTGGTGTCGGGTTCCCGCCACTCGCCGTGGTCACCGTCGCCGCGGGGATCAAGAGGGTCAACATGGCGCTCTTCTTCGTCGTGACATCGATCGGCTGTCTTGCGAGATTCCTCGTGACGGCCTGGCTGGTCACGCGCGGCATGTCACTCGGTCACTGAGCCCTCCACGTCTCGCGACGTGACCCGCGGTCAGGCCGGCGCGGTGCGGAAATTAACCTGACGTCATGAGCCAGTACCCAGACCTCACCCCCCGGCAGGCCTGGGAGCGCCTCGAGAGCGATCCCGCAGCGGTCCTCGTCGACGTGCGCACGCAGGCCGAGTGGTCCTTCGTCGGGCTGCCCGACATCACCTCCCTCGGCAAGCAGGTGGTCGCCATCGAGTGGACGACCTTCCCTGAGGGCGCGCCCAACCCGAGGTTCCTCGAGCAGTTGCGCGCCGCACTTCCGTCCGAGGACGCGCCCGTGCTCTTCCTCTGCCGCTCCGGAGCCCGCTCCGCCGCGGCGACGGCCACGGCAGCCGCCGCGGGCTATGCCGGGGCCACCAACATCTCCGAGGGGTTCGAGGGTGACCTCGACGAGCACGGCCACCGTGCGACCAACGGGTGGAAGCAGGCGGGTCTCCCGTGGAGGCAGGGGTGAGCGAGGCTCCCTTCGGCCCGGGCAACCCGAGTCCCTACCTGGACCCCGACGGGTTGTCCGCGCAGACCCTCGCCGTGCGTGGCGGTCAGGCGCGATCGACCTTCGACGAGACGTCCGAGGGGCTCTACCTGACCTCCGGCTTCGTCTACGGCAGCGCGCAGGAGGCCGAGGCCGCCTTCACCGACGGCGTCGACAAGTTCGTCTACTCCCGCTATGGCAACCCGACCGTGGCGATGTTCGAGGAGAGGCTGCGCCTGCTCGAGGGTGCGCCGGCCGCCTACGCGACCGCATCCGGCATGTCGGCCGTCTTCACCGCACTCGCGGCGTTGTTGGGCGCGGGAGACCGCATCGTCTCCTCGCGGGGGCTCTTCGGCAGCTGCTTCGTCATCCTCGACGAGATCCTCCCGCGGTGGGGCGTCGAGACCGTCTTCGTCGACGGTCCCGACCTCGACCAGTGGCGTGACGCGTTGTCCGAGCCGACGGCCGCGGTCTTCTTCGAGACACCGAGCAATCCCATGCAGGAGCTCGTGGACATCGCCGCCGTCAGCGAGCTGGCGCACGCCGCCGGTGCGCAGGTCGTCGTCGACAATGTCTTCGGGACCCCGGTCTTCTCGCGGCCGCTCGATCACGGGGCCGACATCGTCGTCTACTCGGCGACCAAGCACATCGACGGACAGGGCCGGGTCCTCGGTGGAGCGATCCTGGGGCCGCAGGAGTACATCGACGGCCCGGTCAAGAACCTCATCCGCCACACCGGACCGAGCCTCTCTCCCTTCAACGCCTGGGTGCTGCTCAAGGGGTTGGAGACGATGGACCTGCGGGTGCGTCGGATGGCGGAGTCCTCCCTGACGATCGCTCGGGCGTTGCAGGAGCATCCCAAGGTCTCGCGCGTCATCCACCCCTGGCTGCCGGAGCACCCGCAGCACGGGCTGGCACGGCGTCAGATGAGTGGTGGCGGTACGGTCGTGACCTTCGACGTCGTGGGGGGCAAGGCGGAGGCCTTCGCGCTGATGAATGCCCTGAGCATCGTCGACATCTCCAACAACCTCGGTGACTCCAAGTCGCTCATCACGCACCCGGCGACGACGACGCACCGGCGCATGGGCGAGGAGGCACGTGCGGCCATCGGCATCGCCGACTCCACGCTGCGCATCTCCATCGGTCTCGAGGCGGCCGAGGACCTCGTGGCCGATCTGCGGCGCGCGTTGGGCTAGGCAGCGAGTACCAGCACGAGCACGGCCGCACTGCCGGCGAGCAGCGCCACGGCGAGTCCCTGCGCGGCGAGAGGCACCAGGTGCACGCACACCCCGGCCGTCCTCATCCGGTGGAGCCACAGGAGTGTCGCGAGCGACCCCCATGGGGTGACGACGGGGCCGACATTGGTCCCGACGAGCAGCGCCATGAGCCGGGTCGGGCTCGTCGCGGCGGCGTCCTCCAGCGCGAGGTAGGCCGGCAGGTTGTTGACCAGGTTGGAGCCGAGCGCGCCGATGCCCGCGACCCTCAGCAGGTCGCCCGCCTGCTCACCGTGGCCCAGCAGGTCAGCGAGCGGGCCAGCGGCCCCCTGCGACAGGCCGATCTGGACGAGCCCGAGCAGCGCTCCGACGACGAGTGCCATGATCCACGGCGGCCTGATCCTGCGCAGGAGGAATCGAGCCCGCCACCACACCGCGGCCAGCAGCACCACGGCGGCGCCGCATGACACGATCCAAGGCTGGCCCCCGAGCGCGAAGAGCGGGCCGATCGCCAGGCAGGTCCCGGCGGCGACCCCGAGCAGGACCCGGTCGTGGGGTCGATCCGGGGCCTCGGCCACGAACCGCCCGCGCAGCTGCCGACGGTGGACGACTCCGACGACGACGAGGGTGGCGAGCACTGCTGCCAGACCCGGCGCGAGGGCGAGCGCCACGGACTCGGCATGGTCGACGCCAAGTTGCGAGAAGCGTTGCGCAGCAAGCAGGTTGGTCAGGTTGGAGACGGGCAGGAAGAGCGAGGCGGTGTTGGCCAGGAAGAGCGTCGTCACGGCGAAGGGGGCCGGCGTCGCCCCCACCTGCCGGGCCACGGTCAGCGCCACAGGGGTGAGCAGCACGGCGGTCGTGTCCAGCCCGAGGAAGACCGTGACGACGACTGCGACGGCGGCGAGCAGCAGCCACAGCGCGAGGACTCGCCGACCCGCGACACGGGCCGCCGCGTGACCGGCGACGTCGAAGACGCCCGCAAGGTCACTGATCTCGGCGACGACCGTGATCGCCACGAGGAAGACCATCACCGGCAGGGCCCGAGCGAGGACCTCGACGAGCTCGGGCGGGATCACCGCACTGTGGCGTCGAGCACCCAGGGGCGTCCGGTCGCGGACGGCGCGGTCAGTGCGACCTCGAAGGCCGGTTCGAGCGCCGTGGCGAGGGCCGCGGGGGTCCGGGGTTCGCGATCGACACCCAGGAGGTGTCGGGTCACCAGGCCACGGGTGTGCTTGGCCATGTGGGTCGCTCCCGGGATCCGGATCTGGACCCACCGCTTCGCCACCGAGCCGGAGGGGGTCCACGCGGCCGTGTAGGTGCTCGAGCGACAGTCCACGACGAGCCCGGTGCCGGCGGCCGCCGTGAGCTCACCGTCGAGGGCTGCACGCCAATGGCCGGCCAGGGGCCCGATGTCCGGGAGGTTGACGGCCATCGACAGGCGGTAGGGCGGGATCCGGTCGGACGGGTGCACCGCACCAAAGAGCGCGGACACCACGACGATCCACCGGTTGGCCCGGCGCCGTTGTCTAGGCGTGAGGTCGCCGAGGTCCAGCGCGTCGTAGAGGACACCGGTGTAGACATCCGCCGCGGGTGGAGCGGGGGCGGTCATCAGGCGAGTGTTGCGCGCCACGTCCTCGACGAGGTTGGGGCTGACGCCGAGCACCTCGTGGGCGTCCGGCCGGGCGCTGACCTCGGCCACCGCAGCGAGCACCGCCTCTCGCTGTGGACGCAGGGCGGCGAAGGAGAGCGTGTCCAGGTCGAGGCTCTTGCCGCGCGAGCGGCCGGTCTTGGACTCCGAGGGAGGTAGCAGCACGAGCACCCCCCGGACGATACGTCAGCCGTTTAGGGTGGCGAGCATGGCTCCGAAGCGCACCGTCACCCTTCGTCCCACCGACCCCGCAGCCGGAGAGGTGGTGGCCGCCGCGGGCCTCACGCCTCGCTTCGACGCCATCCGCACCGAGCAGGAGGTGCCCGCGGCGTTTCCCGAGGACGTCCTCGCGGAGGCCGAGAGGGTTGCCGCGCAGCCGCTCTCACGACCGGAGCGTGACGAGACCGAGCTGCCCTTCCTCACCATCGACCCGCCCGGGTCGATGGACCTCGACCAGGCCATGCACCTGAGCCGTGACGGGGACGGATACCGGGTCCGCTATGCGATCGCGCACCTGGAGTCCTTCGTCGCGCCCGGCGGCGCCATCGACGCAGAGGCCCGTCGTCGGGGCCAGACGATCTATGCGCCCGACGAGCGGACCCCCCTTCACCCGCCGGTCCTCAGCGAGGACACGGCGAGCCTGCTGCCCGACGAGGTACGTCCCGCCTATGTGTGGGACATGCGGCTCGATGCTCGTGGGGAGCACACTGCTGCGGAGGTCTACCCAGCGCTCGTGCGCAGCGTCGACCGGCTCGAGTACACGGCAGTGCAGGAGGCCGTCGACTCCGGGACCGATGATGAGCGGCTCGTGCTGCTCAAGGAGATCGGCGACAAGCGCATCGTCCTCGAGCAGGAGCGTGGCGGCGCCTCGCTCCCGATGCCCGACCAGGAGGTCGAGGAGGTCGAGGGCGGCTTCAGGTTGCACCTGCGCCCGCTCGTTCCGGCCGAGGACTGGAATGCGCAGATCTCCCTGCTGACCGGCGTCGTCGCCGCCGGCATGATGCTCGACGCAGGTATCGGGATCCTGCGGACCATGCCGCACCCTGAGGACTCAGCCGTCGACCAGCTGCGACGCATCGCCCGCGCCCTGGGCGTCGAGTGGGCCGAGGGCGTCGATCACGGCACCCTGCTCCGCTCGCTCGACGGGACCAACCCCAGGCACCTCGCTCTGATCCACGAGTCGACAGTGCTCTTCCGCGGGGCCGGCTACACCGCCTTTGACGGGCACCCGCCGGAGGTGGCCGAGCAGTCCGCCATCGCGGCTCCCTACGCCCACGTGACGGCGCCCTTGCGCCGGCTCGTCGACCGCTTCGGGCTGGCCCTCTGCGCAGCGGTCAGCGCGGGCGAGGAGGTGCCGCAGTGGGTTCGTGAGGCGCTGCCGCTGCTGCCCGAGCTCATGGAGGCCTCGGACCGCAGGGCCGCGGCGGTCGAGCGGGCGACGACGGACGCCGTCGAGGCGGCCACGCTCGCCGATCGGGTGGGCCAGGAGTTCGCCGCGGTGGTCATCGACGTACCCGGTGGTCAGGAGGGCAAGGACGACCTCGAGGTCCAGCTCATCGACCCTCCGGTCATGGCCAAGGCCAAGGGTGCTGCCGAGCTCGGCGCCGAGGTCACCGTGCGGCTGACCGATGTCGATCTGACCTCCTGCAAGGTCGCCTTCGAGGTGGTGTGACCGGCGGGCGGGCGATGGTCTAGAGTCTGCGGCAGCGAAAGGGAGTAGTCCCCAACAGGTGTGTCGACACACTGAGCCTCGGCCCTCGGGTCCCGGCTCCGGCACATCGGGCCAGCATTGCTGGCGGACGAGACTTTCGACCGGTTTGTCGTTGCCACATTCCCGGTCGAGGCTCGTCACCGCGACTCCTCGTCCGGGCGGACGAGGAGTTTTTTCATGTTCTCTGCACTGGTGCTCAGCACCGTGGTCATCTTTGTCGCCGAGCTCGGAGACAAGAGCCAGCTGATGGCGATGACCTTCGCAACCCGCTACCGGGCGCGGGACGTGATCATCGGGATCACTGCCGCCACCGCCATCGTGCACCTGGCCTCCGTGGGCATCGGGTACTTCATCGGCGCGAGCTTCGAGAAGTACCAGGCTCCCATCGCCATCGTCGCCGGGCTCGCGTTCCTGGCCTTCGCGGCCTGGACCCTGCGTGGCGACGAGCTGACAGACGAGGAGGCGCAGAAGGCGCGCAAGGCCAAGGGGTCCGCGCTCCTGGCCGTGGGCCTGGCCTTCTTCCTCGCGGAGCTCGGGGACAAGACGATGCTGGCCACCATCACCCTCGCGGTCCGCGAGGACTGGTTGGGCACCTGGATCGGCTCGACGATCGGCATGGTCGCCGCCGACGCCCTGGCCATCGCCGTCGGCGCGGTCCTGGGACGCAAGCTGCCGGAAAAGGTCATCAAGTACGGCGCCGCCACGGCCTTTGCGATCTTCGGTCTGATCCTCATCGCCGAGGGGCTGGGCTGGTTCTGACCTGGGCGGTGAGGTCGGTTCCGGGCCGCGCGGCCCGGAACCGACCTGAGGGTGGTGCCGTCCGTCGTGCCGTGCGTCTCTGGCACTGAGCAGCGGGCGAAGGGGGTGGGATGAGTCGGCCTGTAAGCCGGGTTCTGTCATCCGACACCGTTGCCGGTGCCGGTGAGACGGCCATCCATCTCGGGTCGCCGTTGCCGACGACCTCCAGCGTCCTACCCGTGCACTCGGGCGAGCAGCCCTCGGACGCGCACTGTCTGGACTTGCTCCTGGTGGGGTTTACCGAGCCGATCCGGTCACCCGGATCGCTGGTGGTCTCTTACACCACCGTTTCACCCTGACCTCGACCGCAAGCGGTCAAGGCGGTCTGCTTTCTGTGGCACTGTCCCGCGGGTCGCCCCGGGTGGCTGTTGGCCACCACCACGCCCTGTGGAGCCCGGACTTTCCTCGACACCGCCGAGGCGGTGACGCAGCCGTCCGGCCGACTCATCCGTGGAGCAGTGTACGGGAGCAGAGAGCATGACTGCGTCGGTCGGCTCACTCCCGGGTCGTGTGCCGCACCCAACCGATGATCGCGCCGAGCAGCAGGACCAGCACCGCGGCGAGGACGGACTGCCAGGGCAGGAGCAACGCCATCACCAGGCAGGCGATGACGCCCACGGAGGGGATGACGCGCCGACGCCACCGGGGCTCGAGTGTCCACGCGCTCGCGTGCACCAGTGCGAAGTGGACGAGGATGCAGCACGAGGCGAAGCCGATGGCTTGCCGGGCGTCCACGAGGACCACGGACACGATGACCAAGGCCGCGATGACGGCGACGGCTCGCCGTGGCACCCGTCGCGGTCCGTGGCGGGCGGCCAGTGGGACGGGGAGATGGCGGTCGCGGGCCATGGTGGCGACGTCACCTGCGGCCGTGAGCACGAGCGAGCTGAGGACTCCGCCAGCGGCAAGGACGGCCGCGATGCGCAGGACGGGTCCGAGCCAGGGCCACACCGAGATCTCGGCAGCCTCCGCGAGGGGAGCCTGACGGGCTGCGACCCAACCGGTGCCCAAGGTGCGGGTCAGGGCCACGGTGACGAGCAGGTACAGCGTGATGGCGATGCCGAGCGAGATGGTGACCGCGCGAGGGACGGTGCGCGGGGAGACCGTCTCGGCACGCAGGTTGACCAGGCGGAGGTGCCCGACGAAGGCGAACAGGACGATGCCGCTGGCTGCCGCGACCCCCAGCGGTCCGCCGGAGCCCTCTGCGTCGACCGGGGCATCGGTGAGGACCGGCGGGGTGGTGAGCAGCACCGTGGCGAAGATGAGGACCGCCAGCACGATGAGCATGGCGATCATCCGCTCAGCGCGAGCGGAGCGCTCGATGCCCTGCACGTGCAGCCCGAGCACCGCGAGCACGGCGACGACACCGATCACCTTTGACCCGTCGGGCAGGACATGCAGACCGATGGTCAGCGCGAGTGCGGCGCACGCCGAGATCGCGCCCACGACGTGGGCCCAGCCGGCGAGATGGCCCCAGGGTGTACCGAGCCGATCGCGGACGTGCGTGTGCGTGCCCAGGGCTGCGCGGTCGGTCGCAGCAAGCGTGAGGGACGAGGCGGCATTGAGGCTCACGACGAGCGCAGCGAGGAGCACGGCCCAGACCAGGTGGTCTCCTGCGGACGCGGCGGCAGGCGCCAGAGCGACGAAGAGGCCGGCACCGAGGGTCGATGCCAAGCCCGTCCCGACAGCATCGGGCAGGCTCAGTCGGCGCGAGTCGCTCCCCGTGCTGGCCCCGGACGATGTCGTCATGGCAACACCCTGCCGTATCCGCGAGCGGGTCGCAGGGAGCGCGCCGAGAGTGGTCAGTTGCCCTGTGTCGCCAGCCAGGCCGCGCCGATGATGCCCGCCTTGTTCCTCAGCCGTGCGGGGACGATCTCGGTGCGCAGGTCCAGCAGGGGCAAGAAGGCGTCTGCCTGCTTGCTGATCCCGCCGCCGACGACGAAGAGGTCGGGCCAGAGCAGGTCCTCGACGTGGGTGTAGTACATCTGCAGCCGCTCGGCCCACTGCTGCATGCTCAGGTCCTCGCGCTTGCGTGCCGAGTCGGCCGCGTGGCTCTCCGCATGGTGACCGTCGATCTCGAGGTGCCCGAGCTCGGTGTTGGGCACGAGGTGACCGTCCACGATCAGTGCCGTCCCGATGCCGGTGCCGAGCGTGGTGAGGAGCACCACGCCGTCGTGCCCCTTGGCAGCGCCGTGGTGGCGCTCTGCGACGCCCGCGGCATCGGCGTCATTGACCAGGTGCACCTCTCGGCCCAGGCGGTCGGCAAAGAGCGCGGCTGCATCGACGCCGATCCAGGAGCGGTCGATGTTGGCCGCGCTGCGCACCACGCCGTGCGTGACGACCGCGGGGAGGGTGATCCCGATGGGCACGTGCGGCTTCGTCGAGAAGTGGTCGACGATCTGCTCGATGACCTCGCACACCGCGTCCGGCGTCGAGTGCTCGGGAGTGGTGATGCGCAACCGGTCATCAGCGAAGGTGCCCGTCTCGAGATCGACCGGAGCGCCCTTGATGCCGGAGCCCCCGATGTCGATGCCCAGCGCGTCATAGCTCGTACTCATCGGGACCGCCTGTCAGCAGAGGGTGAGGATCTCGTTGCCATCATCGGTGATGAGGATCGTGTGCTCGAACTGGGCCGAGCGACGCAGGTCCTTGGTGACGACCGTCCAGCCGTCATCCCACAGGTCCCACCCGGGTGTCCCGAGGTTGAGCATCGGCTCGATCGTGAAGGTCATGCCCGGCTCGATGACCGTGTCGTATCCTGGCGCGGCGTCGTAGTGGGGGATGACCAGGCCGGAGTGGAAGCTCGTGCCGATGCCGTGGCCGGTGTAGTCGCGCACGACTCCGTAGCCGAAGCGCGCCGCGTACTTCTCGATGACTCGGCCGATGATGTTGACCTGACGACCCGGCAGGGCCGCCTTGATCCCGCGCATCATGGCCTCGTGGGTGCGCTCGACGAGCAGGCGGGACTCCTCATCGGGCTCGCCCGCGAAAAAGGTGGCGTTGGTGTCGCCGTGCACCCCGCCGACGAAGGCCGTGATGTCGATGTTGACCAGGTCGCCCTCCGCGAGCGGGCGGCTGTCCGGGATGCCGTGGCAGACGACCTCGTTGACCGAGGTGCACAGCGACTTGGGGAAGCCGCGATAGCCCAGGGTCGAGGGGTAGGCGTCGTGGTCGAGCAGGTACTCGTGGCCGATGCGGTCGATCTCGTCGGTGGTCACGCCCGGTGCCACGGCTGCCCCTGCGGCGGCGAGCGCGCCGGCGGCGACCCGTGAGGAGTGCCGCATGAGCTCGATCGTCCCGGCGTCCTTGATCTCCGAACCGACGAAGGGGGTGGGCGCGGCCTTGTCGACGTACTCGGGACGGGCGATGCGGCCGGGGACCTGGCGTCTCGGGGAGACCACGCCGGGTGTCACGGTTGCGGTGGAGGCGAGCATGCTGTGGAGTCTAGGCAACGAGGGTGCGGCCGAAGCGCCCCGGTTGGCGGACGAGGACTCCGCCAGGAAGGACGGGACGACGATGGCGTACTGGTTCAACATCGAGACCAATGAGGTCGAGACCGATGACAACCGCTCGCAGAATGCGGACGTGATGGGTCCGTACGACACCGAGGCGGAGGCCGCTGGCGCGTTGGCCACTGCGCAGGCCAAGACGGAGGCCTGGGACGAGCAGGACCGCAAGGACCGGGCGTGGGAGTCGGGCGACGCTGACGCCTGATCCCGCTCAGCGGGGTCGGTGGAGTGTGAGCGCCCAGCTCCCGTCGCCCGGCCAGGGCTGTGCATCCCACGACGCGTAGCGGGCGACGAGCGAGAGGTCTGCGGCGAAGGCTGCTCGCTCGGCGTCCTGCGCGCTGACAGCGGCAGCGCCCTCGGGTTGGTGCCCGGGCAGCGCCCATCCGCAGACGAGCAGGCCATCGGCGCTCAGGTGCGCCCGCATGCGGCGCAGGACCTCGACGAGCGTCCCGTCGGCGAGGAAGGGCACGACATTGCCCGCCATCATGACGATGTCAAAGGTCTGCGCGGTGAGCGAGAGCGTGCTCAGGTCAGCGTGCACGAAGCGCGTGACCTCGTCGCGCTCGCGGGCGACCTCGATCATCGCGGCGTCCGCGTCCACACCGACGACGTCGTGGCCGAGCCGGGTCAGGGTGGTCGCCACTCTGCCCGTGCCGCAGCCCGCATCGAGGATCCGTGCCGGCGCCTCCCGCAGGCCATGGACGAATCGGGCCTCGCCGTCGAGGTCCGCACCCCGACGAGCGAGCTCGTCGAAACGACGCTGGTAGGCGTTGGCGGCGTCGATGCCACCGGACACCTCTGACCAGCGGGTGCGGATCTCCGGGAGGTTGCCGCCCACGGCGTCAGCTCTCGAACGAGTGCTCGGACGCGGGGAAGGACCCCGAGGCGACGTCGGCGGCGTAGGCCCGGGCGGCGTCACCCAGGACGGTGCTCAGGTCGGCATAGCGCTTGACGAACCGCGGCGCCTTGCCGGTGCGCAGCCCGGCCATGTCCTGCCAGACGAGGACCTGCGCGTCGCAGTCCGGCCCCGCGCCGATGCCGATGGTGGGGATGCGCAGCTCTCGGGTCACGGCGGCAGCGGCAGGAGCCGGGACCATCTCCATGACGACGGCGAAGGCGCCGGCCTCCTGGACGGCCCGAGCGTCCTCGAGGAGCTGTGCCTCGGCGTCACCGCGCCCCTGGACGCGATAGCCGCCGAGCGTGTGCTCGCTCTGGGGCGTGAAGCCGATGTGTGCCATGACGGGGATGCCGCCCTGCGTCATCCGCTCGATGGCGGGCGCCATCTCGACACCGCCCTCGAGCTTGACCGCGTGCGCCAGGCCCTCCTTCATCAGCCGTGCCGCCGACATGTAGGCCTGCTCGGGGGAGGCCTGATAGGTGCCGAAGGGGAGGTCCGCCACGACGAGCGCGCTGGCCGCGGCCCCGGCCACGGCACGGGTCAGCGGGATCATCTCCTCCAGCGTGACCGGCACCGTCGTCTCGTGGCCATAGACATTGTTGCCGGCGGAGTCGCCGACAAGCAGCACGGGGATGCCTGCACCGTCGAAGACCTGCGCGGCGTACATGTCGTAGGCAGTGAGCATCGCCCAGCGCTCACCGCGCTCCTTCATCGCCTGCAGGTGGTGGATCCGGATCCTCTTGGGTGCCGTCGCGTGCGGCGCCGAGCCGCTGCCGTACGGCGCGGTGGTCTCGGGGGCTGGGCCCTCGGCGGGCGTCGGGGCAGTGGGCGTGGGGGGCGTGCTCATGGCTCCAGCCTATGGCGGAGCGCTCAGCTGCCGTCCGCGGGCGGCAGATAGAGGGAAAACCCGGACGTCGCCACCCGAAAAGGTAAGGATTCCTTCAGGAAATCTCGTCACGTCTCCCGATGGCCGTCAAATCTTGGTTGAGTGCGCTCACCCCCTGTGGCACGAGCCACACCATCATTTGGAGGATCCGTGAAGAGACGCCACACCTATGTCGTGTCCGGTCTCGCTGCGTCCGCCCTTGTCCTGACGCTTGCGCCCCTGTCGGCCAATGCTGGGACAACGGCCGTGGCCACCGACGACCCAGCCGCTTCGACGGCCCGGCACGACGACCTGCCCAACCCCTTGGGCGACGCGCAGCGCGAGCTCCGCAAGGATGCGGTCGACCAGCTCATGCGCGGCGAGGCGAAGCTGGTCACGAAGAACGGCACCCAGGTCATCGAGATCAAGAGCGAGGACGCGCCTGAGCGCCACGCCAAGGGCAAGGGCCACGAGGACCACACCACCAAGGGCACGCACAAGGGCAAGGACAAGAAGCCCCCGCGCAGCAAGTACGTCCAGTACGACGTCGACCGCGAGGCCTCGGTCTTCACGATCCTCACCGACTTCGGTGACCAGACGCTCCCCGCGACCGGCGGCGAGGCCGGCCCGGCTCACAACGAGATCCCCGAGCCCGACCGTACGCAGAACAACTCGACCATCTGGGACGAAGACTTCAGCCAGGAGCACTACGAAGAGCTGATGTTCGCTGACGGTCAGGAGTCCTTCAAGGACTTCTACCTCAAGCAGTCCAACGGGCGCTTCCTCACCAAGGGTGACGTGAGCGACTGGGTGACGGTGCCGTTCAACGAGTCCCGTTACGGCCACAACCCGGTCGAGGGTGATGGCACGTCCGAGGCCGACGGCTACTGGAACTACATCAAGGACACGGCGACTGCCTGGTACGAGGACCAGAAGGCCCAGGGCAAGTCCGACGCCGAGATCAAGGAGTACCTGGCCCAGTTCGACGTCTGGGACCGCTACGACTTCGACGGTGACGGCGACTTCAACGAGTCCGACGGCTACATCGACCACTTCCAGGCCATCCACGCAGGCGAGGGCGAGGAGGCCGGCGGCGGCGCCGAGGGCGAGGACGCCATCTGGAGCCACCGTTGGTACGCCTACTCCAACAACATGGGCAAGGCCGGACCGGAGCAGAACAAGCTCGGTGGCGTTCCCCTGGGTGACTCCGGCATCTGGATCGGTGACTACACGACCGAGCCCGAAAACGGTGGTCTGGGTGTCTTCACCCACGAGTTCGGCCACGACCTCGGTCTGCCGGACCTCTACGACACCGCCGGCGGCGACAACGGCACCGGCTTCTGGACCCTCATGTCCGGTGGTTCGTGGCTCAACGACGGCACCAACGACATCGGCTCCAGCCCCGGCTACATGGGTGCCTGGGAAAAGCTGCAGCTCGGCTGGCTCGACGTCCAGACGGTCAAGCAGGGACAAAAGGCCAATGTCGACCTCGGCCCTGCCGACCGGGATCACGCCAAGAAGCCGCAGGCTGCTGCCGTCATGCTTCCCGCGGAGACCGTGACGACCGACTACAACACGCCGCACTCCGGCAGCTTCGAGTGGTGGTCCGGCTCGGCCGACGACCTCAACAACACGTTGACCCGTGAGGTCGATCTGACCGGTGCCACGTCGGCGTCCGTGTCGGCACAGCTGGCCTCCGACATCGAGGAGGGCTACGACTTCCTTTACACCGAGGTGAGCACAGACGGCGGTTCCACCTGGGAGGAGATCGCGGCCAACGATGGCGGCGACCTGTCCTGGGGTGAGATCAGCAATGACCTGCGTGCCTACGCGGGCAACACGGTCCTCTTCCGCTGGCGCTACCAGACTGATGGTGGTCTCTCGAAGTCCGGCGCCTTCCTCGACGACATCGTCATCACCGTCGACGGGGCCCCGGTCCTGACCGACGACGTCGAGTCCGGCGACAACGGCTGGACGGCTGACGGGTTCACCCGGATGTCCGGGTCGACCTCGGTGGACGTGCAGAGCTACTACCTTGCTGAGAACCGCGTCTACTCGGGCTACGACAAGAACCTGAAGACGGGCCCGTACAACTTCGGCTTCGCCGACCGGCCTGACTGGGTGGAGCGCTTCCCGTACCAGGACGGCCTGCTGGTCTGGTACATCAACAACGCCTACACGGACAACAACACGAGCGCGCACCCCGGCTACGGCATGGTCCTGCCCGTGGATGCCCGTCCGGCTCCGGTGAAGTTCTCCAACGGCAAGCTGCTCGGCAACCGTCGTCAGCCCTTCGACGCCACCTTCGGCAAGCAGTCCACCGACGAGGTGACCTTCCACAACGCCGGGATCCCGCAGACGGTTCCGTCCACCAAGGGCATCACGACCTTCGACGACTCCGACACGGACCGTTACTGGTCCGCGGAGAACCCGTGGAGCTCGACCAAGGTCGCCGGCTCGGGGACCTCGATCAAGGTCCTGAAGGAGAAGAAGGACGAGATGAAGATCCAGATCCGGGCCGGGCGCTGACCACGCTCGCCGGCTGAGCACGACAGACACCGGGCTCGCCCCGTCCACCTTGGACGGAGTGGGCCCGGTGTCATGTGCAGACCACATCGCTAGGGCAGGATGGGCAGCATGGATCGCCAACAGGAGTTCGTCCTCCGCACCATCGAGGAGCGGGACATCCGGTTCGTCCGGTTGTGGTTCACCGATGTCCTCGGGACATTGAAGTCGGTGGCCATCGCGCCGGCCGAGCTCGAAGGTGCCTTCACCGAGGGCATCGGCTTCGACGGCTCGGCGATCGAGGGCTTCACCCGGGTCTACGAGGCAGACATGCTCGCCCGACCTGACCCCTCGACCTTCCAGGTCCTGCCGTGGCGGGGTGAGCACCCGGGGACCGCCCGGATGTTCTGCGACATCCAGCTCCCCGACGGCAGTCCGGCCCTTGCCGATGCGCGCTATGTGTTGCGTCGAGCGCTGGACAAGGCCGCTGACATGGGCTTCAGCTTCTACACCCACCCGGAGATCGAGTTCTTCCTGCTCAAGCAGGGCACGCCTCCCGGCGAGCGTCCCGTCCCGGTTGACGAGGGCGGCTACTTCGATCACGTGCCGAAGGGGGAGGCCCACGACTTCCGTCGGGCCGCCATCACGATGCTCGAGTCCGTGGGGATCTCTGTGGAGTTCAGCCACCACGAGGGTGCGCCGGGGCAGAACGAGATCGATCTGCGGTACGCCGATGCGCTGTCGACCGCGGACAACATCATGACCTTCCGCACGGTCATCAAGGAGGTGGCCCTCGAGCAGGGGGTCTACGCGACCTTCATGCCCAAGGTCTTCGCCGAGTACCCGGGCAGCGGCATGCACACCCACATGTCGCTCTTCGAGGGTGACACCAATGCCTTCCACGAGCCGGGCGCGCCCTACCAGCTGAGCAAGGTCGGTCGTCAGTTCATCGCGGGCCTGCTGCACCACGGTCGCGAGTACGCGGCCGTGACCAACCAGTGGGTCAACAGCTACAAGCGGCTGTGGGGCGGAGGCGAGGCGCCGGCCCACCTGACGTGGGGCCACAACAACCGCTCCGCCATGGTGCGCGTCCCGATGTACAAGCCCAACAAGGGCAACTCCAGCAGGGTCGAGCTGCGCAGCCTGGACGCCTCCTGCAACCCCTACCTCGCCTTCGCGGTCATGCTCACCGCAGGGCTGAAGGGGATCGAGGAGGGCTACGAGCTGCCTCCCGAGACCGAGGACGACGTGTGGGGCCTGACCGACCGGGAGCGCCGGGCGATGGGCATCAAGCCCCTGCCGTCGAGTCTCGCCGAGGCGATCGAGGCCATGGAGGAGAGCGAGCTGGTCGCCGAGACGCTCGGCGAGCACGTCTTCGACTTCTTCCTGCGCAACAAGCGACAGGAGTGGGCGGACTACCGCAACCAGGTCACCCCCTTCGAGCTGGAACGTCTGCTGCCTCGGCTGTGAGGACCGCATGAGCCCGCCGACCCGACCCCTGCCCACCCTGGCGCGACGCGGTTTCAGCGACCCCCGCCGGGCGGAGTCACTGCTGGCCGATCCGGCGCTCGAGCCGCTCGCGGACGTGCGTGAGCTGATCCTCGCGGCACTGGCCAAGTCAGCCGATCCTGACCAGGCACTGCTCGGCCTCGTCCGGCTGCTCGAGGTGAGCGACAGCGATGACCTCGTCGCAGCACTGCGCACGGACGATGCCGCCAGGGCACGAATGGTCGGGGGGCTCGGGATCTCCACCGCTCTCGTCGACCACCTGGTCGCCCACCCCGAGCAGTGGCGGGACGCCGTCGAGGCCCGGGAGATGTCGCCTGAGGAGCGCACCGACGCGCTGCTCGGGGAGATCGCGGACCATGGGGACCTCGAGCCCCAGGACGCGCTGCGGGTCGGCTACCGCCGCCAGCTACTCGGGATCGTCGCCCGGGATGTCACCTCCGAGGATCCCGTGGCAGCTCTCCCGGACATCGCGCGGGCCATCGCCGACCTCGCCGGATCCGCCCTCGAGGGCGCCGTGCGGATCGCGATCGACGAGCTGGGGGAAGAAGGCCAGTCCTGCCGGTTCGCCGTCATCGGCATGGGCAAGGCCGGCGGGCGGGAGCTGAACTACATCTCTGATGTCGACGTGATCTTCGTCGCTGAGCCGGTGGAGGGCGTCGACGAGACGGCTGCCTTGGAGGTCGCGACCAAGATCGCCACCCGGACGATGCACGCATGCGCCGACGCGACCGCCCACGGCAGCCTGTGGCCGGTGGACGCCGCCCTGCGACCGGAGGGCAAGCAGGGCCCGCTCGTGCGCACGGTGGCCAGCCACCGTGCCTACTACGAGCGGTGGGCCAAGACCTGGGAGTTCCAGGCGCTGCTCAAGGGACGTCACCTCGCCGGGGACGCCGGTCTCGGCGCCGAGTACCTCGGGGCCATGCAGCCGATGGTCTGGGAGGCCGCCTCCCGCGAGGACTTCGTCGACGACGTGCAGGCCATGCGGCGACGAGTCGAGCAGCACATCCCACCCGCGGAGGCGGCGCGCCAGCTCAAGCTCGGGCCCGGAGGACTGCGCGATGTCGAGTTCTCCGTCCAGCTCCTGCAGCTGGTCCACGGGCGCACCGACGAAACCCTGCGATCGGGGACCACGCTCGATGCCCTCGCGGCGCTGTCCACGGGGGGCTACATCGGTCGCGCCGACGCCGCAGTCCTCGAGGAGGCCTACCGCATCCTGCGCACCCTCGAGCACCGGATCCAGCTGCACCGACTGCGTCGCACCCACCTCATGCCGACCTCCGAGGAGGACCTGCGGCGGCTCGGTCGCTCGATGCGCCTGTGGGACCAGCCGGACAAGCAGGTGGTCACCCTGCGCACCGGCCACTCGCGCGAGGTCCGACGACTGCACCAGCGCCTCTTCTACCGGCCACTCCTCTCGGCGGTCGCCCGATTGAGTCCCGACGAGGCGTCCCTGACGCCCGATGCGGCTCGAGAGCGACTCAGCGCGTTGGGCTATCGCGACCCGGCCGGTGCCCTCCGGCACCTCGAGGTCCTCATGGGAGGAGTCAGCCGGGCTGCGGCGATCCAGAAGCAGCTGCTGCCCGTCATGCTCGAGTGGTTCGCCGAGATGGCCGACCCCGACGCGGGGCTGCTCGCCTTCCGCAAGGTCAGCGAGGCCCTGGGCACGACGCACTGGTACCTGCGTCTGCTGCGCGACGAAGGACAGGCCGCCCAGACCCTCGCGCACACCCTCGGTGCCAGTCGGTTTGCCGGTGAGCTGCTGCTCGCCAGCCCCGAGGCCGTGCAGATGCTCGGGGAGGGTGATGGGCTGCGTCCACGCACCCACCAGGAGCTGCTGCGCCGGATGCGCTCGGCCGCCGGACGGCGCGAGGACCCCGAGGCCGCGGTCGCGGCCATCCGGGCGATCCGGCGGGCCGAGATCTTCCGGGTCGCCGTGGCCGACCTGGAGGACAAGCTCACGCTCGACGAGGTGGGGGAGGCGCTCACCGAGGTCAGCGACGCGACGATCGAGGTGGCGCTCGAGGTCGTGATCCGCAAGATCGAGGCCGACCGTGGCGCACCGCTCGGCACCTCGATGCTCATCGTCGGCATGGGCCGGCTGGGGGGTCGAGAGGTCGGGTACTCCTCGGACGCCGACGTGCTCTATGTCCACGACCCCCACGAGGGGGCCGACGAGCAGGCTGCCCAGGAGGCAGCCCTGGCCGTCGTCGGTGAGCTGCGCCGACTCATCGGCGCGGCCGGGTCGGACCCACCGTTGGGGCTGGATGCCGACCTGAGACCGGAGGGCAAGAGCGGCCCGATGGTGCGCTCACTCGCGAGCTACACCAGCTACTACGCGCGCTGGTCGCAGACCTGGGAGGCGCAGGCGCTCCTGCGGGCGCGGCCGGTGGCCGGAGACCCCGACCTCGCGGAGCGCTTCACCGCTCTCATCGACCCGATCCGGTGGTCCAGCACTGGTCTGGACCCGCAGCAGGTCCGCGAGGTCCGGCGGCTCAAGGCTCGGATGGAGGCCGAGCGGCTCCCTCGCGGCGCCGATCGCAGGGCGCACTTCAAGCTCGGGATGGGGGGCCTCTCGGACGTGGAGTGGACCATCCAGCTGCTGCAGATGGAGCACGCCCACGAGCACGCTGACCTGCGCACGACCCGGACGCTTCCGGCGCTCGCCGCTGCGGTGGAGCTGGGGCTCGTGGATGTCGAGGACGCGACCGTGCTGCGGGAGGCCTGGTCGATGGCCTCGCTCCTGCGCAATGCCGGCATGCTCTTTCGGGGTCGTCCCGTGGACTCGGTGCCCTCCAACCTGCGCGAGGCGGACGGCGTGGGTCGCATCGTCGGGATGGAGCCGCGATCGGGACTGGCCCTCGCCGAGTCCTACCGACGTACCGCACGGCGCGCGCGCCACGTGGTCGACCGGATCTTCTACGGGGAGGCGTGAGCGACCTCCTGCGGTGAGACACCGGTCAGGTGACCTCGGCGGCGAACCTAGACTGAGCCTCATGCTCGCCATGATCGATCTGCGCTCCCAGCCCCTCGGGGCCCGGCAGCTGCGCGCGGTACTACCCCGCGCGGAGTACGACGTCGAGGCCGCACTCGATGCGGTCCGGCCGATCTGCGACGACGTCCATGACCGCGGCGCAGAGGCGCTCTACGACGACGCCGAGCGCTTCGACGGTGTGCGGCCCTCCACCCTGCGCGTCCCCGCGGAGGTCCTGCAGGCGGCTCTCCAGACACTCGACGGTGACGTCCGCGCGGCACTCGAGGTCTCGATCGAGCGGGCCCGTGCCGTGCACGCCGACCAGCGACGCGCCGACACCACCACCCGTCTCCACGAGGGCGGCACCGTCACGGAGCGCTGGGTCCCGGTGGATCGCGTCGGCCTCTACGTCCCGGGAGGACGTGCCGTCTACCCGAGCTCCGTGGTGATGAATGTCGTCCCGGCCCAGACCGCAGGCGTCGGCTCCCTCGCCGTGGCCAGCCCTCCCCAGAAGGACAATGTGGGTGTCTTCGCCGGCTACCCGCACCCGACCATCCTGGCCGCCTGCGCCCTGCTGGGCGTGGACGAGGTGTGGGCCATGGGTGGCGCGCAGGCCGTGGCCGGCTTCGCCCACGGTTTCGTCGACGAGGCCTCCGGCGATGACGGCGAGTGCGCCCCGGTGAGTCTCGTGACCGGGCCGGGCAACATCTACGTGGCCGCGGCCAAGAGGCTGCTCAAGGGCCTGATCGGCATCGACGCCGAGGCCGGACCGACGGAGATCGCCGTCCTGGCGGACTCCACGGCCGACCCGGACCACGTCGCCGCCGACCTGATCAGCCAGGCAGAGCACGACCCCCTGGCCGGATCGGTCCTCATCACCGACTCCACGCAGCTCGCCGACGAGGTCAGGGTGGCCGTGGAGCGTCGAGCCGCCGCCACCAAGCACAGCGAGCGGGTCGGCGAGGCCCTCCGTGGCCGCCAGTCGGCCATCGTCCTCGTCGACGACCTCGACGCCGGGCTGCGAGTTGCCGATGCCTATGCGGCCGAGCACCTGGAGGTCATCACCGCCGACGCTGCGGCTGTCGCGGCCCGGGTACGCAACGCTGGCGCGATCTTCGTCGGTGCCCACTCGCCGGTGAGCCTGGGTGACTATGTCGCCGGGTCCAACCACGTGCTGCCCACCGGCGGCAGCGCCGCGCACAGCAGCGGGTTGTCGGTGCAGTCCTTCCTGCGCGGGATCCACGTCGTCGAGTACTCGGCGGACGCGCTGGCCGAGGTCGCGCCACACGTGGTCGCGTTGGCCCAGGCGGAGGACCTGCCCGCGCACGGCGATGCCGTCACCGCACGCACCGGGGAGCTGTCCCGATGAGCGAGATCGCGTCCCTGCTGCGGCCCGAGCTGCGCGACCGCACCGCCTACGGTGCGCCCCAGCTCGACGTCGACGTGCAGCTCAACACCAATGAGTCGTCCTATCCGGTTCCCGCCGAGGTCGTGACCGCGATCCTCGCCGAGCTCGAGGCCGGGCTCAGCAGCCTCAACCGCTACCCGGACCGCGAGTTCACCGATCTGCGCAAGGCCCTGGTCGGCTACCTCGGGGGCCGCAGCGGGGTCTCCCTTCGTCCCGAGCAGATCTGGGCGGGCAACGGGTCCAACGAGGTCCTCTCGCACATCGTCCAGGCCTTCGGAGGGCCGGGCCGGACCGCGCTCGGCTTCACGCCGGCCTACTCGATGCACCCGATCATCAACGAGACGCTCGGGACCACGTGGGTCGATGGTCAGCGCGACTCGGGCAGCTTCGACCTGAGCGTCGAGTCCGCGATCGAGCAGGCCAAGGGAGCCGACCCACACCTGGTCTTCCTCTGCTCGCCCAACAACCCCACGGGATCGGCGCTGCCCTTCGACGTCATCGAGGCGATGCTCGAGGCGGCACCGCGCGCGCTCGTCGTCGTCGACGAGGCCTATGCAGAGTTCGCCCGCCCCGGCACCCCCACAGCGTTGTCGCTGCTCGAGAGGCACCCGCGACTCGTCGTCACCCGCACGATGAGCAAGGCTTTCGCCCTGGCCGGCGGGCGGCTGGGGTACCTCGCGGCGAGCCCTGAGGTCATCGATGCCCTGCGGCTGGTCCGCCTGCCCTACCACCTGTCCGTCCAGACCCAGACGATCGCGCGGGTCTCCCTCGAGCACGCCGACCGCCTCCTCGAGACGGTCGACGCGATCAAGGAGCAGCGCGACCGACTGGTCACGGAGCTGGCGGCGATGGGCCTGGTGCCCGTGCCGAGCGACGCCAACTTCGTCCTCTTCGGAGGTCTCGCCGATGCGCCTGCCACATGGCAGGCTCTCCTCGACGAGGGGGTGCTCGTCCGCGATGTCGGTATCCCGCACCACCTGAGGGTCACCGCCGGCACGCCGGAGGAGACCGGACGATTCCTCGAGGCGATGGCCGGCCTCGTCCCCACGCACGCACTGACCAAGGAGAACCCGTGAGCAGCACCGCCCCCCGTACCGCGACCGCGAGTCGAGGGACCTCGGAAAGCCGCGTCGAGGTGAGCGTCAACCTCGACGGCACCGGCGCCGGTGAGGTGTCGACCGGCGTGCGCTTCTACGACCACATGCTCCTGTCGTTGGCCAAGCACAGCCTCATCGACCTGACGGTCCGGGCCGAGGGCGACGTCGACGTCGACGCGCACCACACCGTCGAGGACGTCGCGATCGTCCTCGGTCAGGCGGTCCGCGAGGCACTGGGCGACAAGAGCGGCATCTCCCGCTTCGGTGACGCCACCGTGCCCCTCGACGAGGCCCTCGTCCACGCCGTCGTCGACGTCGCCGGACGCCCGTACGTCGTGCACACCGGTGAGCCGGAGGGCCAGGAGTACGTCATCATCGGCGGAAACTTCGTCGGCTCCCTCACCCGCCACGTGATGGAGTCCTTCGCGTACAACGCAGGGATCGCCCTGCACGTGCGGGTCCTCTCCGGTCGCGACCCGCACCACATCGTCGAGGCGCAGTTCAAGGCACTGGCCCGCGCCTTGCGCGCAGCCGTGGCCGTGGACCCTCGGGTCACCGGCATCCCCAGCGCCAAGGGCGCCCTCTAGAGCATGCGATGACCCAGCAGGACAGGGGAGTGGTGCTGCTCTCCGCGTCGTCCGCGAGGGCCGTGGAGTGGGTGCGGCGTGGCGTCGTGCCGTGCCACGTGCTCGAGCACAGCGTGTGGTCGATCGTCGTTCCGGCGACCTCGGCGAGTGCTGCAGCCGCGCCCTACGACGACGCACTGACCGTGCTGGCCTCGCGCCATGTCCCGTCACCGATCGCGCCGGCCATCGGACTCTTCGAGATCGGTGACACAGCGGTCATCACCGCGCGCGCGCCGGGACGCTCACCGATCCGGTGGGCCCTGAGAGCGGCCGACCGTGAGGTCGTGCGCGGGCCACAGCTGCCGCCCCTCTCGCCGGAGGACCTCCATCGTGCCCTGGCCACCGGGTCCGCGACCCGCGAGGTGCCCATCGCTGGGATCCGGGGCCTGTGGACCCGGACCGACCTGACGCATCACGAGTGGCTGCTCGAGGCGACCGCCGTGCTGGGGCTGCCCGCCGGACGTGTGCTCGACGGGTCCGACACCGAACTGGGGCCGGTCATCGCTCCCAACCCCCGATCCGTCCAGGACTTCGAGTCCGCCGTCAAGGATGTGCACCAATGACCACACCTCGCGTCGTCGTCCTCGACTACGGCTCCGGCAATGTCCACTCCGCCGTGCGCGCCCTCACGCACGTCGGGGCGCAGGTCGAGCTCACCGCGGACCGACAGGCCGCCCTCGAGGCGGACGGGCTGCTCGTGCCCGGGGTCGGCAACTTCCACGCCTGCATGGCCGGCCTGCGCGCGGCCGACGGCCCGGCGATCATCGACACCAGGCTCGCGGGCGCTCGTCCGGTCCTCGGCGTGTGCGTGGGCATGCAGGTGATGTTCGAGGGCTCGCGCGAGCCCTTCGGCACCCAGCCCGAGCAGGAGGGGCTGGCTCAGTGGCCGGGTACCGCCGAGCGGCTGAGCGCACCCGTCGTCCCCCACATGGGCTGGTCCGAGGTCACCGCAGCAGAGGGCACCACCCTCTTCGCCGGTGTCGAGTCCGAACGCTTCTACTTCGTCCACTCCTACGGCGTCGGCTCCTGGGACCTGCCGACCGCACCCGGGGCGATGGCAGCTGCCCGCCCGCGGGTCACGTGGAGCGAGCACGGGTCCCCCTTCGTCGCGGCCGTCGAGAACGGTCCGTTGTCCGCCACGCAGTTCCACCCCGAGAAGTCCGGGGACGCTGGGCTGCACCTGCTGAAGAACTGGGTGATGTCACTGTGACCACGAACGAGAGCCACCGACTGGAGCTCCTGCCCGCCGTCGACGTGAGAGGCGGACGGGCTGTCCAGCTGCAGCAGGGAGTGGCCGACTCCGGGTGGGACTTCGGCGACCCCCTCCAGGCCGCACGGGTCTGGCAGGACCAGGGCGCCGAGTGGATCCACCTCGTCGACCTCGACGCTGCCTTCGGCGAAGGGAGCAACCGTGAGCTGCTCGCCGGGATCGTCGGCCAGCTCGACGTCAAGGTGGAGCTGAGCGGCGGCATCCGCGACCAGGACTCGCTCGTCGCGGCCCTCGACTCCGGGTGCGCCCGGGTCAACCTCGGGACCGCGGCACTGGAGAACCCCGAGTGGACGGCGGCAGCCATCGCCGAGTACGGCGACCGGATCGCCGTCGGTCTCGATGTGCGGGGCACCACGCTCGCCGCCCGCGGATGGACCAAGGAGGGTGGCGACCTCTGGGAGACCTTGACCCGTCTCAACTCCGAGGGATGCACCCGCTACGTCGTCACCGACGTGGCCAAGGACGGGATGCTGGCCGGCCCCAACCTCCAGCTCCTCAAGGATGTCGCCGCCGCCACGGACGCCAAGGTCGTGGCCAGCGGGGGAGTGACCACCCGCGAGGACGTGGTCGCCCTGCGCGAGCTCGTGCCGGTCGGCGTCGAGGGCGCCATCATCGGCTCGGCCCTCTACAAGGGCACCGTCACGCTCACCGAGGCGCTTGACGCGGCAGGTCGCCCGTGACGGGCCCGGCGGACTCAGCAGGCATTCCGTGGGGCGGGCGGGAGCTCCCGGCCGCGGGCTTCTCAGGAGACACCGGGGAGGCTGACCCGGCACTGCTGCGGGCTCTGACCACCGGCGGCGAGCAAGATGTCCTCGAGCGACTCGCGCAGGCACGGTTGCTGGTCCCTGTCACCGCGGTCGCGTCCGAGACGGTCGAGGGCGACCACGGGCAGGTCGCGGACAAGGAGGCCGACATGGCCGTCCTCCTCCTCGAGCACCCCGACGGGCGGACCGCACTGCCCGTCTTCTCGTCGATGGCGGCCCTGGCAGCCTTCGACGCCTCGGTGCGACCCGTACCCGTCGAGGCGGCGCGAGCAGCCCAGGCCGCCGTGAGCGAGCAGGCCGACCTGATGGTGCTCGACTGCGCCAGCGAGCAGGCCTTCGAGATCAGGGCCTCCATGGTCTGGGCACTGGCGCAGCAGCGACCCTGGCTGCCGGCCCATGAGGACCCCTTCGTCGCGCAGTCGGTCCAGCGCGTCACCCAAGGGCACCAGGAGATCACCGAGCACGTGCTCGCCGAGGGGGCGCCGGACGGCCAGGGCGTCCTGCAGGTACAGCTCACGCTCGTCCCGGGGCTCGACGAGGAGGCCGTGCGTGCGCTCGTCACCTCGGTCGCCGAGCAGCTGGCGACCGACGGAGAGCTGCGGGCTCGCGTCGACGGGCTCTCCTTCGCCATCGTCTGACCGATTTCGGTCGTGGGTCGATCGCTGGTAATGTCTGTCACTGACCGGTCATCGTCCTCGTGGCGATGACGCAAGAGGAGCCTCGCTTCCACCCGCGTCGACCATCGTCTTCGGACACAGGTTGCCGGGTCTCAGGTCTCGGCACGACACGGATCGCTGGATGTCTCGACATCCTCCTTCCACCGTCGATGTCGTGCTCTGGTGGAGGCTCCTCGCGATCAGCGAGGAGCCTTTCTTCGTCGGTCGCCAGGAGTGATACACCGAGCTAAGGAGCCACACATCAGCGAGCCTCGCATCAATGACCGAATCCGCGTCCCTGAGGTGCGTTTGGTCGGCCCCAACGGGGAGCAGGTCGGCATCGTGCGCGTGGAGGATGCCCTCCGTCTCGCTGCAGAGGCTGACCTCGACCTCGTCGAGGTCGCGCCCATGGCCAAGCCTCCCGTCGCCAAGCTCATGGACTTCGGCAAGTACAAGTACGAAGCCGCCATGAAGGCGCGTGAGGCGCGCAAGAACCAGGTCAACACGGTCATCAAGGAGATCAAGCTCCGACCGAAGATCGACAGCCACGACTACGGCACCAAGAAGGGCCACGTCGAGCGCTTCCTGAGCGCCGGCGACAAGGTCAAGGTGACGATCATGTTCCGCGGCCGCGAGCAGTCCCGCCCCGAGCTGGGCTTCCGACTGCTGCAGCGTCTGGCCGAGGACGTCGTGGAGCTCGGCACGGTCGAGTCCGCGCCCAAGCAGGACGGGCGCAACATGATCATGGTGCTCGGCCCGACCAAGCGGAAGTCCGAGGCTCGCGCCGAGGCCCGCCGCAAGAAGGACGAGCAGAAGGCTGCCTCCGAGGCAGCCCCGGCGATCGAGTCCACCGAGGCCCCGGCTTCGGTGGAAGAGGCCGTCGAGGCTCCGACCCCGACGGAAGAGACCGTCGAGGCTCCGGCAGAGTCCTGAGCCGACCCAGACCAGCACAGCAACGACAAGGAGATCGGCGCCATGCCGAAGAACAAGACGCACTCCGGTGCGAAGAAGCGCTTCCGGGTCACCGGCTCGGGCAAGATCATGCGCGAGCGCGCCAACCACGTCCACAAGTTCCACGAGAAGAGCCCGCAGCACGCGCGTCGTCTCGCGAACGACGTCCTGGTCTCCAAGGCCGACACCAAGAAGATCAAGAAGCTGCTCGGTCGCTGACCTGAGCCTCTTGTCCATTCGAACTTAAAGGAGTACTCACGTGGCACGCGTGAAGCGGGCGGTCAACGCCCACAAGAAGCGCCGGGTTGTTCTCGAGCGCGCCAGCGGTTACCGGGGCCAGCGGTCCCGCCTCTACCGCAAGGCCAAGGAGCAGGTCACCCACAGTCTCGGGTACAGCTACCGTGACCGTCGGGCCCGCAAGGGCGACTTCCGTCGCCTGTGGATCCAGCGGATCAACGCCGGCGCCCGCGCCAACGGCATGACCTACAACCGCTTCATCCAGGGCCTGCGCGCCGCGGAGGTCGAGGTTGACCGCCGCATGCTCGCCGAGCTGGCCGTCAACGACGAGGCCGCCTTCGTGGCCCTCGTCGAGATCGCCAAGGCAAATGTGCCGGCGCAGGTCAATGCCAAGGTCGAGGCCTGAGCGACCACTTCGGACGCCGGGAGCGCCCAGCGCTGACCAACCCCTCCTCGGAGCGGGTGAAGTCGGTGCGCGGGCTCTCCCGGCGTTCTGTGCGTCGGCGCACCGGCCGGGTCCTCGTCGAGGGCCCGCAAGGAGTGCGCGAGGCCGTGCGGTTCGCTCCCGAGCGCATCCTCGACCTCTACGTCACCGCTGAGGCGGCGCACCGCTACGCGGACTTCGTCGAGCCGGCCCGCGCGGCCGGTGTCTTCGTCCACGAGGTGTCCGACGAGGTGCTGGCGGCCATGTGCGATGCCGACACCCCGCAGGGGACGGCCGCTGTCGTCGACTGGTCCGCGGCAGAGCTGACGCCGGTCCTCGACGCCCAGCCGCGCCTGCTCGTCCTGTTGACCCATGTGCGCGACCCCGGCAACCTCGGCACGGTCATCCGTGGCGCGGATGCGGCCGGTGCCGATGCCGTGCTCATCAGTGACGCGTCCGTGGACGTGACCTCGCCCAAGGTCGTGCGCTCGACGGCCGGTTCGCTCTTCCACCTGCCGGTCGTCACCGGGCTCGACATCGAGGAGACCCTCGCGACCCTCGGAGCAGCCGGCATCCGGCGCCTGGCCGCCGACGGTACGGGGGAGTCGACCATGGACGAGAGTGACCTGAGCGGTCCGCATGTGTGGGTCATGGGCAACGAGGCGTGGGGCCTCGAGCCCGGGACGCAGGCGGCGTGCGACGAGGTCGTGCGCGTGCCGATCCATGGTCGGGCCGAGTCGCTCAACCTCGCGATGGCGACGACGATCTGTCTCTACGCGTCGGCCCGGCAGCAACGCACCTGAGCTGACACGTGACGAAGGGAGTGGGACCAGCTGGTCCCACTCCCTTCGTCATCTCCGCGGGTGTCAGCCGGTGGGCGGCTGGGACTCGGAAAGGGTGTCGCCGATGTCGATGCCTCCATCGTCAGCGGCCGCCTTGCCCTCACGGATGCGCTGGCCGATGGTCGCGTCGATGCTCGTCCAGTACTCGAAGACCCGGGACAGGACGGGGTCCTCGACGCCACCGAGAGAGCCGACGACGGTCGCGACGAGGCGATCGCGCTGCGCATCGGTGAAGACCTCCCGCACAAGCGTGCCTGGCTGGCCGAAGTCGTCGTCCTCGGCGTGCAACTCGTAGGCGGAGCGGACCATCCGACCGTCGGCCTCCCACCCGTCGTCGACCGGGCCCTGGGTGTCGGCGGTCGGTCGGCCGAAGCTGTTGGTCTGGTAGACCGGCGCGTTGCCCGAGTGCTCGTAGCGCATCGGTCCGTCGAAGGAGTAGTGGTTCTCCTGCTCGACCGCGGGACGGTTGACGGGCAGCTGGTGGAAGTTCGGACCGATGCGCGCGCGGTGGGCGTCCGCGTAGGCGAAGACACGGCCCAGCAGCATCTTGTCGGGCGAGTACCCGATGCCCGGCACCGTGTTGCTCGGCGCGAAGGCCGCCTGGTCGATCTGGGCGAAGAAGTTGACCGGGTTCTCGTCGAGGGTCATGGTGCCGACCTCGATGAGGGGATAGTCCGAGTGCGGCCAGACCTTGGTCAGGTCGAAGGGGTTGAACCGGTAGGTCTTCGCGTCCTCGTAGGGCATGACCTGGATGGAGAGCTTCCACTGCGGGGCCTCGCCACGCTCGATCGCCTCGAAGAGGTCGCGACGGTGGAACTCGGCGTCCTGCCCGGCGATGCGGTCGGCCGCCTCGTTGGTGATGCCCTCGACACCCTGCTGGGTGTGGAAGTGGTACTTGACCCAGAACTTGTCACCAGCGGCGTTGACCCACATGTAGGTGTGGCTGCCGTAGCCGTTCATGTTGCGCCAGCTGCGGGGCAGACCGCGGTCACCCATGAGATAGGTGACCTGGTGGGCGGACTCGGGATTGTTGGTCCAGAAGTCCCACTGCATCGTCGCGTCACGCAGACCGCTGTCCGGCAGGCGCTTCTGGCTGCGGATGAAGTTGGGGAACTTCAGCGGGTCGCGCAGGAAGAAGATCGGGGTGTTGTTGCCGACGAGGTCGAGGTTGCCCTCGGAGGTGTAGAAGCGCAGCGCGAAGCCGCGCACGTCCCGCCAGGTGTCCGGGGAGCCGAGCTCTCCGGCGACGGTGGAGAAGCGGGCCAGCATCCGGGTGGTCGCACCCTGCTGGAAGACCGCTGCCTTGGTGTACTGCGAGACATCGGCGGTCGTCTCGAAGTGGCCGAAAGCACCGGCTCCCTTGGCGTGCGGACGACGCTCAGGGATGTTTTCGCGGTTGAAGTGCGCGAGCATGTCGACGAGGTGCGTGTCGTGCAGCAGCAGTGGACCGTTGCTGCCGACGGACAGGCTGTTGCGATCACTGACCGCAGGCGTGCCGTTGACCTGGGTCGACGGACCGGAGACGTCGAGCGTCCCTCGGGCATCGGACCGGGGCTGCGGGGTGGGAGGGGTGGTTGCCATGGCTGCTCCTCTTTCTCTGTGGGGTGGGGTGCAGTGCTGGTCAGTGAGCGGCGACCGCCATGGTCGCGCAGGTGGGGCAGATGCCCCAGTAGATGACCTCGGCCTCGTCGATCGCGAAGCCGTGGTCGTCGGCTGCCTCGAGGCACGGTGCCTTGCCGGGGGCGCACTCGACGTCGATCATCGTGCCGCAGGTGCGACAGACGAGGTGGTGGTGGTTGTCGCCGAGCTCCAGCTCGAAGCGTGCGGGGTGGCCAGCGGGCTCGAACTTGCGCACGAGACCGTTGGCGGCGAGCGCGGCGAGGATGTCGTAGACCGCCTGGGTGCTCACCGAGCCCAAACGATCCCGGGTGGCCCTGGCGATCGTGTCGACGTCTGCGTGCGGGATGGCCGACAACTCCCTCAGCACGGCGACCCGGGGGGCGGTCACGCGCAGGGAGTGGCCGCGGAGGAGGTCCGCGGCGGTCTGGGTCTCGATCATCGTGCTCATCACTACCCAGAATCCCACCAGAACTTGAATCAGTCAAGATAAGGGGGGAGTCGTCCCCATCGCGATCGGACGCTGGTCTCCCTATCGTGGAGCGTCATGAGCGTGAGTCACGGCAACGACCCCGAGATCCTCGATGGCATCGGTGATGCCTTGCGGGTGGAGGCGGAGCGGGTGCAGGGGATCGCGGGGTCGGGGACCTCGGGGCTTGCGGCGCTGGTGGAGTCGTGGGCCGGGGCTGATCTGGAGGTCTTCGACGCGAACTGGCGTGGGGCGCAGCAGCAGTTGGACGCGGCGGCTCAGCTGCTGCGGGCCGTGGCGGAGCGGGCCAAGGAGCAGGCGCAGCAGCAGCGTGAAGGCAGTGGCGAAGGGGGCCCGCGCGCCGTCGCCAGCCCGGTCGGTGGTGACAGGCTCGGTCTCGGCGTGGCGGTCGGTGCGAACGCGGTGTCCGAGCGCCCCGTGCCGTCGGACTTCACGCTGCCCGACGACTACGAGGACGGACCGAAGATCCCTTTCAGCAGCAAGAGCCAGGTGCCGCAAGGTCTGGCCTACAACGCCCGGGACGACGAGCTCGTCTACACGTTCTACGACGAGGACGACGACACCGACGGGGAGATCGTCTTCGTCGACCGCAAGACGGGCGAGGTCACGTCGCGAGTCCCCTTGGAGGGGCTGGACCACTACGGCGGTGTGTACGTCGCTGGCGACTACACGTATGTCGCCGGCGGCGGGGACACGCAGGTCTACCGGACTGACGAGCTGCGCGACCCCAGCACGGAGGAGATCGACAACCCTCTGGAGGTGATCACGGGGGAGGAGACCCTGACGCGCACTCTGCCACCGGTGCCCGTCGACACGATCGACACGCGGGCCCACTCGACGGTGACGGTCCATGACGGCCACCTTTACGTCACCCAGTTCACGAAGGACGACTCAGACCCGGGCGCCATGTACAAGTACGAGATCGGTCCGGACGGGAGCCCGACCGGCGACCCCGTGGGGACCTACCAGGTGCCACCGCAGACCCAGGGGGTCAGCTTCGACGAGGCGGGCAATGCCTACTACTCCTCGAGCTACGGTCGGGGCAACGAGTCGACGCTCACGCGGGTCTCCGCCGACGACTTCGCGAGGGACGGGGGGTGGACCGAGGACAACGGGTATGCCCGCACAATCCCCAACATGGCGGAGGGCTCGGTCATCATCGACGGGCAGCTCTACCAGCTGTACGAGTCGGGCGCCGACAAGTACGACGGCTACACCGGGCCGGACAAGGTCGTTGGGCTCGTCGCTGGTCAGCTCGACCCCCGCGACCGGCTCACCGTCCACGACCTGCGGAAGTAGCCCCCTTCGTCCCACGTAGACTCGGGCCTCGTGTCAGGACCCAACACCAACTACGACCCGGTCGAGGTCGCCGCGCTCGACCCACAGCTGATCGATGACGCCGTCCAAGCGGCCCTCGACGCCGCTGCGGGCGCCACGACCCTCGACGAGCTCAAGCGGATCCGCGGAGCGCACCAGGGGGACAAGAGCCCCCTCGCGCTCGCCAACCGCGAGATCGGCGCGCTCCCGCCGAGTGCCAAGGCCGAGGCCGGCAAGCGCGTGGGACAGGCCCGCGGGCAGGTGGGGCAGGCCTTCACGGCCCGCCAGGCCGAGCTCGAGGCCGAGCGTGACGAGCGGATCCTCGTCGAGGAGACCCTCGACCTGACCGTCCCGAGCCCGCACCAGCGCCTCGGCGCCCGGCACCCGATCAGCCTCGTCACCGAGCGGGTCGAGGACATCTTCGTCGGCATGGGCTGGGAGATCGCCGAGGGCCCCGAGATCGAGTCCGAGTGGCTCACCTTCGACGCGCTCAACATCGGTCCGGACCACCCGGCGCGCGGCGAGCAGGACACCTTCTTCGTCGAGCCGGCCGACGCGGGCGTCGTGCTGCGCACGCACACCTCGCCCGTGCAGATCCGCACGATGCTCGACCGCGAGCCGCCCATCTACGTCCTGTGCCCGGGCAAGGTCTTCCGCACCGACGACCTCGACGCGACGCACACCCCCGTCTTCCACCAGTTCGAAGGTCTCGTGGTCGACAAGGGCATCACGATGGCCCACCTGCGCGGGGCGCTCGACGCCTTCGTCCAGGGTCTCTTCGGCGAAGGCATCGTCACGCGACTGCGCCCCAACTACTTCCCCTTCACCGAGCCCAGCGCCGAGATCGACTGCCAGTGCTGGGTCTGTCGCGGTGAGGACTCCGCCTGCCGGACCTGCGGCGGCACCGGCTGGATCGAGCTGGGTGGCTCCGGCATGGTCAACCGCAAGGTCCTCGCGGCCAGCGGGATCGACCCGGACGAGTACACCGGCTTCGCCTTCGGTCTGGGCATCGAGCGCTCGCTCATGCTCCGCCACGGCGTCGCCGACATGCGCGACATCATCGAGGGAGACGTGCGCTTCTCGGCCGCGTTCGGGATGGAGATCTGATGCGGGCCCCCATCGAATGGCTGCGTGAGCTGACCGAGGTCGACCCCGAGGCGAAGGGAGCGGACGTCGCCGCCTCCCTCGTGCGGGTGGGCCTGGAGGAAGAGGGCATCTTCGGTGGCGAGATCACCGGTCCTCTCGTCGTCGGCAAGGTCCTCGAGCGCACGCCCGAGGAGCAGAAGAACGGCAAGACGATCAACTGGTGCCAGGTGGACGTCGGTGCCGCCAACGGCACGGGTGAGCCGCAGGGCATCGTGTGCGGCGCGCACAACTTCGACGTCGGCGACCTCGTCGCGGTGATCCTGCCCGGTGGTGTGCTCCCCGGGAACTTCGAGATCTCCGCGCGCAAGACCTACGGCCACGTGAGCGCCGGGATGATCTGCTCCGCGATGGAGCTCGGCCTGGGCGAGGATCACGATGGCATCATCGTGCTCACCGAGTACTTCGCCGACCGCTCCGAGACGCTGACGGGCCTGACCCCAGGGGATGACCTCATCCCCGTCTTCGGCCTGGACGCCGAGACCGTCGAGGTCAACGTGACCCCGGATCGTGGCTACTGCTTCTCCATGCGGGGGATCGCACGCGAGTACGCACTGTCGCAGGGGACTCCCTTCGTCGACCCGGCGGACCTGCCGATCGCCGACGCGACCGGGCCCGGTTACGAGGTCCGTCTCGCCGACGACGCTCCCGTCGACGGCGTGCCGGGCTGCGACCGCTATGTCGCGCGCATCGTCCGCGGGATCGACGCGAGTGCGTCGTCGCCCGAGTGGATGCAGCGCCGGCTCACCGAGGTCGGGATGCGCCCGATCTCGCTGGCCGTGGACGTCACCAACTACGTGATGATGCTGCTCGGCCAGCCCCTGCACGCCTTCGACCTCGACACCCTCTCGGGGGCCATCGAGGTGCGTCGCGCACGCGCCGGCGAAAAGCTGAAGACCCTCGACGACGTCGAGCGCACGCTGGACCAGGGCGACCTCCTCATCACCGATGGCGGCACGACGCCGCTGGCCATCGCCGGAGTCATGGGCGGTGAGACGAGCGAGGTCACCGCGTCGACGGTCAATGTCCTCGTCGAGGCCGCGCGCTTCGACCCGGTGTCGGTCGCACGGTCCGCCCGACGCCACCGCCTGGCGACCGAGGCCTCCAAACGCTTCGAGCGTGGGGTCGACCCGGCGGTCACTGCGGCCGCGGCCCAGCTGGCTGTCGACCTGCTCATCGAGTACGGCGGCGGCACGGCTGACCCGAGCGTCACCGACGTGGGTACGCCCGCGAAGCCGTCGACGATCACCCTCGACCCCATGCTGCCCACCCGCTACATCGGGCTGGACTACCCGCGCGACGAGGTCATCGCCAGCCTCACCGCGATCGGCTGCGTCGTGGCCGACGAAGGGGAGTCCCTCCTCGTCACTCCGCCCACCTGGCGTCCGGACCTGACCGACGGACCCGACCTGGTCGAGGAGGTCGCGCGCGTGCGCGGTTACGACCAGATCCCCTCGGTCGTGCCGCGTGCGTCTGCGGGACGCGGTCTGACCCACGAGCAGCGAGCCCGTCGCGTGGTCGCCCGCACCCTCGCGGCGACCGGCCTCGTCGAGGTGCTGTCCTACCCCTTCACCTCCTCGCAGCGCCATGACGACCTCGGTTACGCCGCGGACGACGTGCGTCGCGAGAGCGTGCGGCTGGCCAACCCGCTGCAGGACGAGGCGCCGCTGATGCGTACCTCGATCCTCGACACGCTGCTGGACACCCTGCGCCGCAATGTCTCTCGTGGTCAGCGCGATGTCGGGCTCTACGAGATCGGGCTGGTCACTGCAGGCGGGATCACCCCCCTTCCGCTGCCTCCGGGTGGGGTCAAGCCGGATGCCGAGACCCTCGCGCGGATCACCGGCGGTGTCCCGGCGCAGCCGCGCCACGTCGCCATCGCGGCGACGGGCGCAGCGTTGCCCGCAGGCCCGCACGGCGCCGCGCGCGCCGTCGACCCGACTGATGTCGTCGGCTGGGCGCGTGCGCTCGGAGCGGCCATCGGCGTGGAGCTGGGCGTCGAGGCGGCGCAGCGCACCCCCTTCCACCCCGGCCGGTGCGTCGCGGTGTCGCTGCCCGGCGGTGGCATCGTGGGGCACGCCGGCGAGCTGCACCCCAAGGTGTGTGCACAGCTGGAGCTGCCGGAGCGCACGGTCGCTGCCGAGCTCGATCTCGACGCGATCGTCGCCGCCTCGGGTGAGCCGGTACGCCCCGCCCAGCTGTCGACCCAGCCGGTGGCCAACACTGATGTCGCACTCGTCATCGACGAGGGCGTCCCGGCCGCTGTCGTCGCCGCGGCGCTGCGCTCGGGTGCTGGGGAGGACCTGGAGTCCCTCACCCTCTTCGACGTCTACCGAGGCGAGCAGGTCGGTGAGGGGCGCAAGTCCCTGGCCTATCGTCTGACCTTCCGCGCCGACCGGACGCTCAAGACCGACGAGGTCAGCGCCTTGCGCGACAAGGCGGTCGCTGCCGCGACCAGCGCCACGGGAGCCCAGCAGCGCTGATCCACCCGCACGGAGGCCGCATCCCGGGACCGGGGTGCGGCCTTCTTGCATGGAACCACGTGACTGCGTATGGTCATGCATTGTGATCACAGCAGCCATCGCCGGAGCCAGCGGCTACGCGGGAGCCGAGATCGCTCGGCTCCTTCTGGCCCACCCAGAGGTCGAGATCGGGGCCCTGACCGCATCAGGCAACGCGGGAGTGCGCATGGGCGATCTCGCCCCGCACCTGCAGCCCCTCGCCGACCGCATCCTGCAGCCCACCGACGTGCAGACCCTCGCTGGTCACGACGTCGTCTTCCTCGCGCTGCCGCACGGTCACTCGGCCGCGATCGCGCAGCAGCTGCCGGAGGACGTGGCGATCATCGACTGCGGCGCCGACTTCCGCCTCGATGACGAGCAGGACTGGGCCGACTACTACGACACCCCCTTCGCCGGCACCTGGCCCTACGGCCTGCCGGAGCTGGTCAAGGCCGGGGGAGGCAAGCACCGTGAGGACCTCGTCGGAGCCCGGCACATCGCCGTTCCCGGCTGCTACCCGACGGCGGTCAGCCTGGCCCTCGCGCCGGGGCTCGCGGCGGGTGTCATCGAGCCGCAGGACATCGTCGTCGTGGCGGCCTCCGGCACCTCAGGTGCCGGACGCTCCGCCAAGCCGCACCTCATCGGGGCCGAGGTCATGGGTGCGATGAGCCCCTACGGCGTCGGCGGGGGACACCGCCACACCCCCGAGATCCAGCGCAACCTCAGCGTGGCCGCTGGTGCGGACGCCACCGTCTCCTTCACCCCGACCCTGGCGCCGATGCCTCGCGGGATCCTCGCGACGACCACGGCGAGGGTGATCCCCGGCACGGACGCCGCGACCGTGCGGGCCGCATGGGAGAGCGCCTATGCCGACGAGCCGTGCGTCCACCTCCTGCCGGAGGGACAGTGGCCCCACACCGGCAGCGTGCTCGGCTCCAACCTCGTCCACGTCCAGGTCACCCTCGACGAGCGCAGCGGCCGGGTCATCGCGATCGCCGCCGAGGACAACCTGACCAAGGGCACCGCCGGCGCCGCCGTGCAGTCCATGAACCTCGCCCTCGGTCTGCCCGAGACCACCGGGCTGCCGATGACAGGAGTGGCACCGTGAGCACGACGACTCCCGCAGGATTTCGCGCCACCGGCGTGACCGCCGGTCTCAAGGCGAGCGGTCGCTCGGACGTGGCCCTCGTCGTCAACGACGGCCCCGACCACCACGCCGCTGCGGTCTTCACGACCAACCGGGTCGAGGCCGCACCCGTGACATGGTCGCGTCAGGTCGTGGCCGACGGTCGCGCGGACGCCGTCATCCTCAACTCCGGTGGCGCCAACGCGATCACCGGTGGTCAGGGCTTCCAGGACACCCACGCCACCGCGGAGCACACGGCGCAGCTCCTAGGGATCGCCGCCGGTGATGTCGTCGTGTGCAGCACCGGTCTCATCGGCGAGCTGCTCCCGATGGACAAGCTGACCGCCGGCGTGACCGCTGCCGCGACGTCCCTCGACGCCGGAGGAGGAGCGGCCGCCGCTGAGGCGATCATGACCACCGACACCGTGCCCAAGACGGCCTCGACGACCCGCGACGGGTGGAGCGTCGGAGGCATGGCCAAGGGCGCAGGCATGCTCGCGCCCGCGCTGGCCACGATGCTCGTCGTCATCACGACCGATGCCGTGACGAGCGCCGAGGACCTCGATGCGGCCCTGCGCGAGGCGACCCGGACCACCTTCGACCGGATCGACTCCGACGGGTGCATGTCGACCAACGACACCGTCGTGGTGATGGCGTCGGGCGCCTCCGGTGTGTCCGTCGACCGTGCAGAGCTCACCGAGGCGATCCGTGAGGTCAGTGCCGACCTGGCCCGCCAGCTCATCGGCGACGCCGAGGGCGCCGCCCACGACATCGAGATCGTCGTGCGCAATGCCGCGAGCGAGGAGGACGGCCTCGAGGTCGCCCGCAGCATCGCGCGCAACAACCTCTTCAAGTGCGCCATCTTCGGCAAGGACCCCAACTGGGGCCGCGTCCTGGCGGCCGTCGGGACGACCACGGCGGCCTTCGAGCCCGCGCAGCTGGACGTGTCGATGAACGGCATCCAGGTCTGCCGATCGTGCGGCGTCGGTGAGGACCGCTCCCTCGTCGACCTCGACCAGCGCGAGGTGCGCGTCGAGGTCGACCTGCACGCCGGCGCCCACGAGGTGACGGTCTGGACCAACGACCTCACGCACGACTACGTCCTGGAAAACTCCGCCTACTCCACCTGAGGACGAGCGATGCCTGACACCTCCACCCTGCGCGGCGCCATCGACGCGGCCGCCCTGCGGGTCGCCCAGTCCAAGGCGACCACCCTCGTCGAGGCGCTGCCGTGGCTCGAGCGGTTCCGCGGAGCCCTTGTCGTCATCAAGTACGGCGGCAACGCGATGACCGACGACGCACTCAAGGCGGCCTTCGCCGAGGACATCGTCTTCCTGCGTTATGCCGGCCTGCGTCCCGTCGTCGTCCACGGCGGTGGCCCGCAGATCCAGGCGATGCTCGACCGCCTCGGTCTCGAGAGCGAGTTCAAGGGTGGCCTGCGCGTCACGACCCCCGAGGTCATGGAGGTCGTGCGGATGGTCCTCACGGGTCAGGTCGGGCGCGAGCTCGTCGGCCTGCTCAACCAGCACGGCCCCGTGGCCGTCGGACTGTCGGGCGAGGACGCCGGCCTCTTCGGTGGTCGGCGCAAGCACGTGACCATCGACGGCGAGCCCGTGGACATCGGTCTGGTCGGCGATGTCGAGTCGGTCAACCCGGCAGCAGTCCTGGACATCCTCGACGCCGGTCGCATCCCGGTCGTGTCGACGATCGCTCCCGACCTGGACGTCGACGGGCAGGTCCTCAATGTCAACGCCGACACCGCTGCAGCAGCCCTGGCCGTCGCCCTGCGGGCCCACAAGCTGGTCGTCCTCACCGACGTCGACGGGGTCTACGCCGACTGGCCCGACCGTGACTCGCTCCTGTCGCACCTCACCGCCTCGGGCGCCCGCGACCTGCTGACGCGCGTCGACTCCGGGATGATCCCCAAGCTCGAGGCGTGCATCCGGGCCGTCACCGAAGGCGTCCCGCAGGCGCACGTCGTCGACGGGCGCCAACCACACTCGATGCTCCTGGAGCTCTTCACCTCCGAGGGCTTCGGCACGATGGTCCTGCCCGACGAGCAGGACGACGACCAGGGCGAAGGGAGCCCGTCATGACTGAGATCTCCGCCTCCCACCAGGCGCTGCTGGAGCGCTACCGCGCCAGCCACATCGGCGTCTTCGGCCTGCCCGGTCTCGTCGTCACTCGGGGTGAGGGCCCGTACATCTGGGACGTCGACGGCAACCGCTACCTCGACCTCCTCGGTGGCATCGCCGTCAACGCGCTCGGGCACGGTCACCCGGAGCTCGTCGCCGCGATCTCCAAGCAGGCCGGAGAGCTCGTCCACGTCAGCAACTTCTTCACCACGCAGGCGCAGATCGAGGCCGCCGAGGCGGTGCTGCGCATCGCGCAGGCTCCACAGGGCTCGGGCGTCTTCTTCTGCAACAGCGGTTCCGAGGCCGTCGAGACGGCGATCAAGCTCTCGCGCCGCACCGGCCGTACCGGCATCGTCGCCGTCGGCGGTGCCTTCCACGGTCGGACCACCGGCGCTGTGAGCCTGACCCACAAGGAGGCCTACCGGGCCCCCTTCGAGCCACTGCTTCCCGGGGTCTCGCACGTCGCTCCGGGTGATGTCGAGGCACTGCGGGCCGCTGTCGGTCCCGACACCGCGATGGTCCTGCTCGAGCCGATCCAGGGTGAGGCCGGTGTCGTCGCCCCACCAGCGGGCTACCTCGCCGCCGCGCGCGAGATCACCCGTGAGGCCGGCGCCCTGCTCGTGCTCGACGAGATCCAGACCGGCATCGGCCGCACGGGGGCATGGTTCGCGCACCAGCTCGAGGGCGTCATCCCCGACGCGATCACCATCGCCAAGGGGCTCGGCGGGGGAGTGCCCATCGGGGGTCTCGTCACCTTCGGTCCCGAGGTGACCGGTCTGCTCACCGCGGGTCAGCACGGCTCGACCTTCGGCGGCAACCCGCTGGCGTGCAGCGCCGCACTCGCAGTCCTGGCGACCATCGAGTCCGAGGGCCTGATCGAGCACGCCGTCGTTGCGGGAGACTTCCTCGTCGACCGCGTCGAGGCTCTCGAGCACCCGCTCGTCACCGGGGTGCGCGGGGCCGGGTTGCTGCGGGCCATCACCCTTGCCGAGCCGATCGCTCCAGTGGTCGCACTCCTCGCCCGCAGCCACGGCTTCATCGTCAACCCCGTCGCCCCGGACGCGCTGCGCCTCGCGCCGCCGCTCGTCATCACCAACGAACAGCTCGCCACCTTCGTCGACGCCCTCCCGGCGATCCTCGACGAGGCGTCCAAGGAGTCCGCATGACCGTCCGCCACCTGCTCGCCGACGACGACCTCACCGCGCAGGAGCAGAGCGAGGTCCTCGACCTGGCCGCTGCCCTCAAGGCCGACCATCACGCAGAGCAGCCGCTCGCCGGCCCGCGTGCCGTTGCGATCATCTTCGACAAGCCGACCCTGCGCACCCAGCTCTCCTTCACGACGGGGGTCGCCGAGCTCGGCGGGTACCCGATGGTCGTCGACGGCAACCTCGCCCAGATCGGTACGCGTGAGTCGGTCGCCGACGTCGCCCGAGTCGTCGGACGTCAGGTCAGCGCGATCGTGTGGCGCACGCACGGGCAGGACCGTCTGCAGGAGATGGCCGACCACGTCGACGTGCCGGTGGTCAATGCCCTGACCGACGACTACCACCCCTGCCAGCTGCTCGCTGACCTGCTGACCATCCGGGAGCACAAGGGCGCCACCGCGGGCCGCGCCATCGCCTATGTCGGCGACGGGGCCAACAACATGTCCCACTCCTACCTGCTGGCCTGTGCCCTCGCCGGCATGCACGTGCGCATCGGCACGCCGGCCACGCACCAGCCGTCCGCAGACGTGCTCGCCCGGGCCGAGCGCATTGCCGGTGAGCAGGGCGGTTCCGTGCTCGTCACGGACGACCCGGTCGCTGCGGTGACCGGTGCGGACGTCGTCGCCACCGACACCTGGGTGTCCATGGGGATGGAGGGCGAGAAGGGTGACCGCACCGGTCAGTCCTCGCCCTTCGCCCCCTTCGCCGTGACCCGCGAGCTCATGTCGCAGGCTGCCGGCGACGCCATCGTCCTGCACTGCTTGCCCGCCTACCGTGGTCTCGAGATCGCGGCCGAGGTCATCGACGGCGAGCAGTCGGTCGTCTGGGACGAGGCCGAGAACCGGCTCCACGCCCAAAAGGCACTTCTCACCTTCCTGCTGCGCGCCTCGTCATGATCGGGGCGACCCGGCCGGGCCGACAGGCCCGGATCATCGAGTTGTTGCGCGAGCACGCCGTGCGCAGCCAGCCGGAGCTGCTGGCGCTGCTCGCCGACGACGGCATCGAGGTCACCCAGGCGACTCTCTCCCGGGACCTGCTCGAGCTGCGCGCGGAAAAGGTGCGGGTCGGTCGCGACCTCGTCTATGCGATCCCCGGCGAAGGGGGTGACCGCACCCCTCGTGCGGCCGTGGACCCTGCAGAGTTCGACGGCCGGCTGCGCAGGCTGTGCGAGGAGCTGCTCGTCACCGCACGAGCGAGCGCCCAGCTCGTCGTCGTCCGCACACCACCCGGTGCGGCCAACTACCTCGCCTCGGCGATCGACCACGCGCGCCTGCCCGAGGTGCTCGGAACGATCGCGGGGGATGACACGATCATGATCATCACCGGCGGGCCCGACCAAGGGGTCGCCCTCACCACACAGCTGCTGGGGCTTGCCCAGACCACCGACAGCCAGGAGGCACCGTGAGCCAGGACCAGAACGCGACGTCCGAGCGGGTGAGTCTGTGGGGCGGTCGCTTCGCCGGCGGTCCGAGCGACGCACTCGCGGCGCTCAGCAAGTCGACGCACTTCGACTGGCGGCTGGCTCCCTATGACATCGCCGGCTCCCGCGCCCACGCACGCGTGCTGCACGGCGCGGGCCTGCTCGACGACTCGACCCTCGAGGCGATGCTGGCCGCACTGGCCGTCCTGGCAGCCGATGTCGAGTCGGGGGCCTTCGCCCCGGCCGAGGACGACGAGGACGTGCACACGGCCCTCGAGCGCGGACTCATCGAGCGCGCGGGTGCCGACGTGGGCGGTCGGTTGCGCGCGGGACGCTCCCGCAACGACCAGGTCGCCACGCTCTTTCGGATGTACCTGCGCGACCACGCCCGCATCGTCTCGGGGCTGATCCTCGACGTGGTGCAGGCGCTCGTCGACCAGGCCCGCACGCACCTCGACGTGGCGATGCCCGGACGCACCCACCTGCAGCATGCCCAGCCGGTGCTGCTGAGCCACCACCTGCTCGCGCACGCGTGGCCGCTGCTGCGTGATGTCCAGAGGTTCGTCGACTGGGATGCCCGGACCTCGCTCAGCCCGTACGGCTCCGGCGCGCTGGCCGGCTCCTCGCTGGGTCTGGACCCCGAAGCCGTGGCCGCCGACCTCGGATTTGCCGGATCGATCGACAACTCGATCGACGGGACGGCCTCGCGTGACTTCGTGGCGGAGTTCTGCTTCGTCGCGGCGATGACGGCGGTCGACATCTCCCGTCTGGCCGAGGAGGTCATCCTCTGGGCGACCAAGGAGTTCTCCTTCGTCACGCTCGACGATGCCTTCTCGACCGGGTCGAGCATCATGCCGCAGAAGAAGAACCCCGACGTCGCCGAGCTCGCTCGGGGCAAGGCCGGACGTCTGGTCGGTGACCTCGCCGGTCTGATGACGACGCTCAAGGCACTGCCGCTGGCGTACAACCGTGACCTGCAGGAGGACAAGGAGCCGGTCTTCGACGCGGTCGACACGCTCGAGGTCCTGCTGCCGGCCTTCGCCGGGATGATGGCGACGATGACCTACCACGGTGAGCGGATGGCATCCCTTGCGCCGCAGGGCTTCTCGCTCGCCACCGACATCGCAGAGTGGCTGGTGCGCGAGGGCGTCCCCTTCCGCATCGCCCACGAGGTCGCCGGCGCCTGCGTGCAGGTGTGCGAGGAGCGCGACATCGAGCTGTGGGACCTGAGTGACGAGGACCTCGCCGGTATCAGCGAGCACCTGACACCAGGGGTGCGCGAGGTGCTCTCGGTCGACGGCTCCCTCGGATCGCGTGACGCCAAGGGCGGCACTGCGCCGGTCCGCGTCGCCGAGCAGCTTGCCGACGCAGCCTCACTCCTTGACGAGCTCGGCGCGTTCGCGGCGAGCCGGATCGTGGCGCGCTGACGGTGGCGGCACGAGGGCGCCGGTGGGCCAGGGAGGACCTGGCCGGCGACCCCCTGCTCGTCGCGCGTGCCCTGCTCGGGGCACATCTCGTCGCGGGACCTGTGACGCTGCGACTCACCGAGGTCGAGGCCTACTGGGGGAGCAAGGACCCCGGCTCGCACGGCTACCGAGGGATGACGCCGCGTACCGAGGTGATGTTCGGCCCGCCGGGACATCTTTACGTCTACCGCTCCTACGGCATCCACTGGTGCGCCAACATCGTCTGCGGAACCGCGGGTGAGTGCGCGGCCGTGCTGGTGCGTGCGGGCGAGGTCGTGGGCGGCCACGATGTCGTGGCTGCGCGGCGACCCGAGGTGCGTGAGCGGGACTGGGCTCGTGGGCCGGGTCGACTCACCAAGGCGCTCGGGCTCGTGGGGGAGGACAACGGGGCAGCGCTCGTCGGGCGGGGCGCTCCCTTCGCGCTGTACGGACCGAGCACGCCCCCGGCTGACGCCGTGGTCCGCACCGGACCCCGGGTGGGCGTCTCCGGTCCCGGTGGGGACGGCACGGCCTACCCGTGGCGATACTGGATCGACGGCGAGCCGACGGTCTCGGTGTACCGCCCCGGCAAGCCGCGGATCAGACGGGGTTGACCCCCACGTCGACCTGCTGGGCGAGATAGTTCTCGAGCCCGACGCGGACGATCGCATCGAGCTGTGCCTCGAACCAGTCGGCGTGACGCTCTTCGTCGCGTGCCATCTCCTCGAAGATCGCCGCCGTGGCGTGGTCACCGAGCTCATGACACTCGTGCGCGGCCGCGTTGAACTGCTTGACGGCGACGATCTCGCTGGCCAACGCCAGATCGAGCATCTCCTTGGCGTCCTCACCGATCTGGATGTTGTTGAGCTTCTGGACATTGGGGTGGCCGTCGAACATGAGGATGCGCTCGATGAGCTCGTCGGCGTCCTTCATCTCGCCGATCGACAGGTCGTAGAAGACCTTGCCCAGGCGTGGCAGTCCCCAGTTGTCGAGCATGCGCGCATGGAGGAAGTAGCCGTTGACGACGGTCAGCTCAAGGGTGAGTGCCTCATTGAGGAGAGTGATGACTCGGGGATCAACTGGCTGCACGGTCTACCTCCGCGGACGTGGTGACGAGACCGTGATCGGCCTCACTCCCCACACTCTCGCAGAGGATGCGCCGTACTGAGAAGACACAGGCACCGCAATCGCGGCCGGCGCCGGTGCTGGCGCAGACCCGGGAGAGGGTCGTGGCGCCGGCAGCCGCGGCTGCCGCGATCTGTTGATCGCCGACGACGGCGCAGTGGCACACGATCACGAGACTCTCCCTTCGCGGTAACTGAGGTGAGGCATACCTTATCCCGACGAAGGGAGGGTCTGTCACCGGGTGTTCCACATGGCGGACCGGTGCGCCTCCGGGGGAGTGGCCGGGCGCGTGGCAGGCTGTGTGGGGGCTGGCAAATCGTGCGCCCCGACGACCCGGAAGGACCGATGACAACCGTGACGGACATCCTCGACGAGCTGCAGTGGCGTGGACTGGTAGCCCAGACCACAGATGAGGCCGCCCTGCGACAAGCCCTCGCCGACGGACCTCTCACGTTGTATTGCGGCTTCGACCCGACAGCGCCGTCCCTGCACTTCGGCAATCTTGTGCAGTTGATCCTCCTGCGACACCTGCAGCAGGCAGGTCACCGGGTGATCTGTCTCGTCGGGGGTTCGACCGGGCTCATCGGAGACCCGCGCCCGAGCGCCGAGCGGGTGCTGAAGACCAAGGAGCAGACCGCTGAGTGGGTCGGCCGCATCCAGGAGCAGGTGCGTCCCTTCCTCGCCTTCGAGGGCGACAACGCGGCGATCACCGTCAACAACCTCGACTGGACTGCGCCGATGTCCGCGTTGGACTTCTTGCGTGATGTCGGCAAGTACTTCCGCGTCAACCAGATGGTCCGCAAGGACGCCGTGGCCGCACGACTCAAGAGCGATGAGGGCATCTCCTACACGGAGTTCAGCTACCAGATCCTCCAGGGCCTCGACTTCCTCCAGCTCTTCCGCGAGTACGGCTGCACGCTGCAGACCGGGGGGCAGGACCAGTGGGGCAACCTCACCGCAGGCTCCGACCTCATCCACCGGGCCGAAGGGAAGTCGGTCCACCTGCTGACGACCCCCCTGATCACCGATGCCAACGGCAACAAGTTCGGTAAGTCCGAGGGCAACGCGGTCTGGCTCGACGGCGAGATGACCAGTCCGTACGCCTTCTACCAGTACTGGCTCAACATCGAGGACGCCTCGGTGATCAAGTTGCTCAAGGTCTTCACCGACCGCGGGCGCGAGGAGATCGGCGAGCTCGAGCGTCTCGTCGCTGACGAACCCTTCCGGCGCGCTGCCCAGCGGGTCCTGGCCGCAGACGTCACCACACTCGTGCACGGTGCCGAGGCGACGGCCTCGGTGCAAGCTGCGTCGGAGGCCCTCTTCGGCAAGGGGGATCTGCGTGCACTTGACGAGCACACCCTCGTCGACGCGACGAGGGAGCTGCCGGGCGCCGATGTCCCGGTCGGCACCGGTCTCCTCGACGCCCTGGTCGCGACCGGTCTGGTCGACTCCAAGAAGGCTGCCCGCCGGGCCATCAGTGATGGCGCGGTCTCGATCAACGGGGACAAGGTCTCGGAGGAGTCGCACATCCTGAGCCCGGGGGAGTACCTGCACGGTCGAGTGGCTCTGCTGCGTCGCGGCCGCAAGAACTTGGCTGCCGCACGCCAGTCCTGACCCATGTGACAGCTCTTGTCGGGGGCGGAACCGCCGGAATTCCGGGGGATCCGCCCCCGATTTGGCGCAACGGCCAACGGTGACCTAATGTTCTCGATGTCAGCCCGAGAGGGAGGAACGGACACCAAGTGGCAGCCCTTGCAGGGTTGCACCAAGTAGGCCGGTCCCGCCGAGCTGATTCCCAATCTGAGTGATCGTTTTCGGGCATTTCGGTGCTGATGGAAGCGACTTGGAGGCACTGCGGTTCGGCTGCTAGTGTGGGAGATCGCCGCAGGGCGAAGATGCGTTGGTTGGCCTCGCCAGGCCAAGGAGCGGGTTTGACTCTGTAGCGACAACGGTAGTA